>JAAVHV010000007.1 GCA_014799505.1 Clostridiales bacterium | reverse complement strand
CCTTCTGGTGCTTCGTGTTTCTTCGTTGTTTAATTTACAAGGTACAAGCTCGCCCGCATTGAGCGGAGCTTCATTATATCACTCAGCCCCTTGCTTGTCAAGCCCTTTTTTCGCTTTCCGCAAACTTTTTGCTTCCAGCGCTGGAACCCTCATCCAAGCCTCGCTCTCGCGAACTTTGTTATTTTACCACCTCTCAAGAGATTTGTCAAGAGAAATTTTCAACTTTTTGAAATTTTCTCGGGCAAATTGCCGTTTTCACGGCGCTCTCGTTTGGCGCTCGATTATATTAGCAAATCTCTCCCGCTTTGTCAACCCCTTTTTTCATCTTTTTTCGAGGGAGCGCGGAAAAGCGGACAGCGAGTGAGCTTGGACCGTAGCCGTGGGCGGGCCATAGGCCCGCTTAGGCCTGGGGCGGCACCGCCGCCTAACGGCGAGGCCGAGCGCAGGGTGGTACAGCCGCCCCAGACCAGGCCGAGGCGGAGGGAAAGCGAACGAGCGCCCTGGCCGCTTTGCAGCGTGACAAGAAGCGCGGTGCCTCCCCGTTACATTTCCTCTTGCGAAACCGTCCCGGCTGTGATACGCTATCTTCAAATCTCTATTACATTATATTACATTAAAGGAGGCGTCTTTATGCCGATCCGTGTTCCCGACTCATTGCCCGCCGCCAGCGTGCTGGAGGGCGAAAACATCTTTGTCATGACGGAGCACCGTGCCCTGCACCAGGACATACGGCCTTTGAATCTGCTCATCCTCAACCTGATGCCCACCAAGATCGTCACCGAGACCCAGCTGCTGCGCAAGCTGTCCAACACCCCCCTCCAGGTCAACGTCCAGCTGCTCCAGACCAAGAGCCACACTCCCCAGAACACCGATCAGGCCCATCTGCAATCCTTTTACACCACCTTCGACCAGGTGAAGGAGCAGCAGTTTGACGGCATGATCATCACCGGTGCGCCAGTGGAGAACCTGGAGTTTGAGGAGGTGGACTACTGGGACGAGCTGTGCCAGATCATGGACTGGACCCGCTCCCATGTCCACTCCACCCTCCATATCTGCTGGGGCGCCCAGGCGGGACTGTATCACCACTATGGCATTGAGAAGCGCACCCTGCCCCGCAAGCTGTCCGGCATCTATGAGCACACCATCATCCGCAAGCGCTCCCCCCTGTTCCGGGGCTTTGACGACCGGTTTTACGCCCCCCACTCCCGGTACACCGAGGTCACCATGGAGCAGCTGCTGACCAAGCCGGAGCTGGAGTTGCTGGCCCTGTCCGATGAGGCGGGCGTGTTTGGCGCGAAGAGCTCGGACAATCGCCGCTTCTTCATTTTCGCCCATACCGAGTATGACGACGACACCCTGGCCCAGGAGTACTTCCGGGACGTAAAGCGAGGGCTTAATCCCGACGTTCCCGCCCACTACTTTCCCGGCAATAATCCCAGCCTGTCCCCCATCGTCAACTGGCGCAGCGCGGGGCAGCTGCTGTACACCAACTGGCTGAACTACTACGTCTACCAGACCACCCCCTATGACCCCGGCAAGATCTCGCTGGAATACGAGATCTGAGCCATGCTTCAGGTATCCAATCTCAAACTCCCGGTGGACGGGGATGAAGCCCTGCTCCGCCTCCGGGCGGCGAAAGCCCTGGGCGTCCGCCCGGTCGATATTTTGGAGCTGTCCCTCCACCGCCAGTCCATCGACGCGCGGAAGAAGAATGACGTTCACCTGGTCTGCACCGTCCGGGTCGCCTTGAAAGACGAGGATGCCATCCTTCAACCCGCCCTCAAGGGCGTGACGCGGGTGGCGGACACACCTTATATATTACCCCCTATAGGCCGCGTCTCCCCCCTGCCCCCTGTGGTGGTGGGGATGGGCCCGGCGGGCCTGTTCGCCGCGCTGACACTGGCCCGGGCGGGGCTGCGCCCCATCGTGCTGGAGCGGGGGCGGGACGTGGACGAGCGCACCATGGACGTGGAGCATTTCTGGGCCACCGGGTCGCTGTCCCGCACCTCTAATGTCCAGTTCGGTGAGGGCGGCGCCGGGACGTTTTCCGACGGCAAGCTGACCACCGGGGTGAACGACCCCCGCGTCTCCCACGTATTCGACATTTTCGTGTCCCACGGCGCGCCCGCCGACATCAAATACTCCCACAAGCCCCACATCGGCACCGACGTGCTCCGGGGCGTGGTGAAGTCCATCCGGGAAGAATTGTTGAGCCTGGGCGCGGACATCCGCTTCGAGCACCAGCTTTGGGCGCTGCATTCGCAGGGCGGGCGGCTGTCTGGCATCACCGTCATGACCGAAACCGGCCCATACGATATCCCATGCGACACGCTGGTGCTGGCCCCCGGCCACTCCGCCCGGGACACCTTCCAAATGCTGTATGATGCCCGCCTGCCCATGGAGCGCAAGAGCTTTGCCATCGGCGTGCGCATCGAGCACAGCCAGGAGGCGGTGAGCCGCACCCAGTTCGGCGAGTTCTGGGACAGGCTTCCCGCCGCCGACTACAAGCTGGCCTGTCACCTGCCCTCGGGCCGGTCAGCCTTCACCTTCTGTGTCTGCCCCGGCGGGCAGGTGGTGGCCGCCGCCAGCGATTACGGCCAGGTGGTCACCAACGGCATGAGCCTCCGGGCCCGGGATGGGGCCAACATCAACGGCGGCTTCCTGGTGGGTGTCAACCCGGACGACTTCGGCGGGGACGATCCCCTGGCCGGAGTGCGCTTTCAGGAAAAGTGGGAGCGGGCCGCCTGGGATCGTGGAACGGGGAACGCCCCGCCCCACAATCACTCCAGCCGCTCCATCTTCCACGCCCCCGCCCAGCTGGCGGGGGACTTCTTAGCGGGCCGGCCCTCTACAGGCCCCCGCTCGGTTCTGCCCACCTACCGCCCCGGCGTCACCTGGACAACCCTGGACGGCACACTTCCCGATTACGTCCTTAGCACATTAAAAGAGGCCCTCCCCATCTTTGACCGCAAGCTCCACGGCTTTGCCCACCCGGACGCGGTTCTCACCGGCGTGGAGACCCGCTCGTCCTCCCCGGTGCGCGTCCTGCGGGACGACTCGTTCCAGTCCCCCGCCCTCCCCGGCCTCTACCCCTGCGGCGAGGGAGCAGGCTACGCGGGCGGCATCACCTCCGCCGCCGTGGACGGGATCAAGGTGGCGGAAGCCATCATTTCGGGGTAAAACACCTTCCGCAACCGCAAATTTACGCCCCGCACCCCAAACGCAACATCAAATTGGTGGCCTTTCCCACGGTTTTGCCCTATCCTGTGGGCACCTTGAAAGGAGGTCATCTTTATGACATTCGGTGAAAACCTGCAATTCCTCCGCAAACGCTCCGGGCTTACCCAGGAGGAGCTGGCGGAAAAAATGGAAGTCTCCCGCCAGTCGGTGAGCAAATGGGAATCCAACTCCGCCTATCCGGAAATGGACGCCATTCTTCGCCTGTGCGATCTGTTCTCCTGCGATATGGACACGCTCCTGCGGGGAGATGTGTCCCGCCGCTTTGGGGAGGACGCCGCCGCCTACGACCAGCACATGAACCGCTTTTCCGCCGCCATTGCGGCAGGGGTGGCCCTGGTTCTGCTGGGTGTGATTTCCTCTATGCTCCTGGTCTGCTTTTTTGCCAGCGAAACGGCAGGAGGGATGGTCTTTTTCCTGTTCCTCATTTTTGCCGTCACCATCTTTATCGTCTCCGGCATGAACCACGACACCTTTATGCGCCAGCATCCCGGCTTTGTCCCCTGCTACACAAAAGAGGAAATGGATCGCTTCGAGCGCCGCTTCCCCTTCCTCATCGCCGTCCCGGTTGCCCTCATCCTGCTGGGCCTGGTGGTCATGATCCCCATGGCTATGCACAGCCCCGTCCGGCTGAATCAGGACCAGTGGGAGGCCCTGTGCACCTCTGTATTCCTGCTGTGCGTCACCATTGCCGCCTCCGCCCTCACCTGGGCGGGCATCCAACACTCCAAATACGGCTTCCCGGAGGAAAAAGCGACCCCGGCGGAACGCCGTGTGGGCCGCGTCTGGGGCTTTGGCATGGTTGCCGCCACCGCGCTGTACGTAGGTCTCGGCCTGGGGCTGGATCTGTGGAAGCAGGCCGCCGCGGTCATCTACACGGTGGCCGCCCTGCTGTGTGTGGCGGTCACCATCCTGGTCAAAAAAGACGACGAACCGTAAAGGAGCGTTCCCCATGATAGAGCGCCGCCCGGACTACTACACACGATTCCACTGCCTGGGCGGCGCCTGCCCAGACACCTGCTGCCGGGACTGGTCGGTGGTGCCCGACGAAGCCGCCCTGGCGGACTATGCCTCCGCCCCCTCCCCCCTGCGGGAGCGCATCGCCCAAAACCTGGTCACCGACGAGGACGGCGACGTGTGCTTCCGCCTGGACGGGGACGGGATGTGCGCCCTCCTCACCCCCGACGGCCTGTGCCCCATCCAGCGGGACTGGGGGGAGGAGCATCTCTGCGCCCATTGCGCCGCCTACCCCCGGTTCATTGAGGAGTACGGCTGTCTGACGGAATCCTCCCTTGCCGTCTCCTGCCCCGAGGCGGCGCGGCTGCTGCGGTCGGCCCCCCGCTTCGCCCTCGTCGAGACTGACGACGGCAAAAACGACCCGCCTTTTGACGGCGTAGACCCGGAACTCCTGGCGGGGCTGGAGCATGGACGCGCCCAGGTCTTGGCCCTGCTGGACGGCGTGGGCGGGCTTTGGACAAAATTCCGCTCCATCCTGACCTATGCCGAAGCCCTCCAAGACTGCATCGACAGGGGCGAGTACGGCAAGATGGGCAACTTCCCCCTCACCCCCGCCTTCCCGGAAGACAACACTCAGCGCCAAGCCTCCGCTGTCTGGCTGCTGAACGCCCTGGCAAATCTCGACCCCCTCCGCCCCGGCTGGCCCGAGCTGCTGAAGGACCGGGCCCAGCAGCTGTCCCTCCTGTCCCACGCAAAGTACACCGCCTTATGTGTGGACTACGCCCGGGCCAACCCCGAGTGCGAGCGCCAGTTCACCAACCTGGCCTGTTATTTCGTGTTCCGCCACTGGCACAAGGCGGTGAACGACGATATGCTCTATGGCCGCGCCGCCTTTGTGTGCGCTGCTGTCGCTGCCCTGTACCACCTGGCCCTGTTCCAGTCCGGGGAGGAAATCACTCTATGGAGCCGGTTCAGCCGGGAGGTGGAACACGACGAAAACAACTTGGACGAGGTGATCTGGGCCCTGTCCGGCCCGGGCTGTGCCTCCCTGGTCTCTCTGTTTTGAGCAAAAAACCGCCCTGTTCCCGAAGGAACAGGGCGGTCTTTCATACCAGCTCGATGTGATAGTGTTCCAGCCAGTGGTTCACCTGCGCCAGATAGGCGATGGTCTGGGGCCGGGTCATGAGCTGCCCGTACCAGGGCGCGTCCAGAGCGTCCCCCGTCCCGGCCAGCAGCACCTCTGCCGCCTCCCGGCGCACCACGTCCAGCAGGGGCGCGTTTGGTTTGTCCAGCACCTCCCGGAGCATCCCGCTCACCGCCGCCAGATAGGCCGGGTGGTGGGTCTTGGGGTAGGGGCTCTTTTTCCGCCACAGGATCTCCTCCGGCAGCAGCCCCGCCATGGCCTGCCGGAGCAGGCCCTTTTCCCGCCCCTGCCAGTCCTTGTAGGCCCAGGGCACGGTGTACAGGTACTGCACGAGGCGCCAGTCGCAGAAGGGCACCCGCACCTCCAGCCCCGACCACATGGACATACGGTCCTTCCGATCCAACAGGGTCTGCATAAACCACCGTAGGTTGAGCCACATCAGCTCCCGCATCCGCCGCTCCAGCCCCGCCCGCCCCGGCAGGGCCGGGGTCTCGGCCACCGTAGCCCGGTAACGGGCATCTACGTACTCGAAGGGGTCGGTGCCCGCCAGCACCTCGGGGCGGAGGAAAGAGGCGCGGTAAGCGGTGGACTGGGCCCAGGGGAAGCCCTCCCGCTCCCGGAGAGACGGGTCGCGATACCAGGGGTAGCCGCCGAAAATCTCATCGGCGCACTCCCCGGACAGGGCCACGGTGGCGTGGTTTTTCACCTCCCGGCAAAACAGCAGCAGGGAGGAATCCACGTCCGCCATCCCCGGCAGATCCCTGGCCTCCGCCGCCTCGTACAGCGCCGCCGCCACGTCAGCGCTGTCCAGCACCACCCGGTGGTGCTCCCCGTGGAGGGAGCTTGCCATGAGATCAATGTAATCATCATCGCTGCTGGGCTGAAACTTCCCGGCTGTAAAGTATTTGGCGTTGTCCCGGTAGGTGACGGAAAAGGTGTGCAGCTTTTCCCCACGCAAGCGAAACACCTTGTCGGCAATGGCGGAGATGATGCTGGAATCCAGCCCGCCGGACAGGAAGGTACACACCGGCACATCGCTGACCAGCTGCCGCTCCACCGCATCGGTGACCAGCTTCCGGACGTGGGCGGCGGCGTCCTCAAAGGGTTCGGCGGTGTCCAGATCCTCCGGCGTCCAGTACCGCCAGACCCGCCAGCCCGTCCTGGAATAATAGGCGCAGCAGGCGCTCTCCAGCTCCCGGACGTCCCGGAACACCCCACACCCCGGCGTCCGACCCGGCCCCAGCAGCATGACCTCCAGCAGCCCCTCACGGCCCACCTTCCGGGACACCCCGGGGCACTCCAGCAGGGTCTTGATCTCCGACGCAAAGGACAGCCGCTCCCCCGCCAGCGAGAAGAACAGCGGCTTGACCCCCATGCGGTCCCGGGCCAAAAACAGCCGCTGTCCCTCCTCCTCCCACAGGGCGAAGGCGAAGATGCCGTTGAACCGCTTCACGCAGTCCGCCCCCCACTCGGCGTAGGCGTGGGCCGCCACCTCCGTGTCCGAGTGCCCCTGGAAGCGGTGGCCCAGGCCGGTCAGTTCATTGCGTAATTCCGCGGTATTATATAACTCCCCGTTGTATACCAGTGCCAGCCCGCCCCGGGCGGACAGAAGGAATGGCTGCCGCCCGCCCTCTGGGTCCACCACCGCCAGCCGGGTGTGGAGCAGCCGGGCGGGCCCCCGGCGGTAAGTCCCCCGCTGATCCGGCCCCCGTCGGGCCATGGTGGCCAGCAGTTTTTCCCCATCGATCGGTACGTCCCGCCCATCAAAGTCGATGATCCCCGCAATCGCGCACACAAGAATACCCCCTTTTACCATCGGGTCATTCTATGCGGGGCGGATCAAACAGGTTCCTGGGCCGATTTACCCTTGACAAGCTCCCATTTCGGTGATATAGTGCTGTCAAACCGGCAATGACGGAGAAGAAACCGCAGAGCGGCGCACAGAGAGGGACGCGTTTTGGTGGAAGCGCCCCGCGCACAGCGGCGGCTGTACCGCTCCCAAGCCGCCCATGAGGAATGGGACGGGGCCTTCCCGTTACAGGAGGACACGAGCGCGCCAACCGGCGAAGCAGGGTGGAACCATGGGGCTATCTGCCTCACCCCTGAACATTATCAGGGGTGAGGCATTTTTTGTTTCTCCCCAAAAACAAGGAGGAATTATCATGAGCGAAGAAAACAACCAGTATACCTTTGAAAACGAGCAGTACCGCCGCACCTACTGGCACACCTGCTCCCATGTGCTGGCCCAGGCCATGAAGCGGCTCCACCCCGAGGTGAAGCTGGCCATCGGCCCGTCCATCGACAACGGCTTCTACTACGACTTCGACACCCCCGAGCCCTTCACCGAGAGCCAGCTTGCCGAGCTGGAAGCGGAGATGCGCAAGATCTGCAAGGAGAAGCTGAAGCTGGAACGGTTCGAGCTGCCCCGTGAGGAAGCGGTCAAGTTCATGGAGGAAAAGGAGGAGCCCTACAAGGTGGAACTGATCCACGATCTCCCCGAGGACGCGGTGATCTCCTTCTACAAGCAGGGCGAGTTCACCGACCTGTGCGCCGGCCCCCATCTGGACTCCACCGGGCGCATCAAGGGCAACGCCATCAAGCTCACCGCCTGCAACGCCGCCTATTGGCGGGGCGACTCCAGCCGCCAGACCCTCCAGCGCATCTACGGCGTGGCCTTCCCCAAGAAGGACGAGCTGGACGAGTACCTGGCCAAAATCGAGGAGGCCAAGAAGCGTGACCACCGCCGTCTGGGCAAAGAACTGGGCCTGTTCATGCTCCGGGACGAGGGCCCCGGCTTCCCCTTCTTCCTGCCCAAGGGCATGACGCTGAAAAACACCCTGCTGGACTACTGGCGGCAGGTTCACAAGAAGTACGGCTACGTGGAGATCTCCACCCCCATCATGCTCAACCGCCAGCTGTGGGAGCGCTCCGGCCACTGGGATCACTACAAGAATAACATGTACACCACCGTCATTGACGACGTGGATTTCGCCGTCAAGCCCATGAACTGCCCCGGCGGGATGCTGGTNTACGCCAGCGAGCCCCACTCCTACNNNGANCTGCCCCTGNGNGTGGGNGAAATCGGCCTGGTTCACCGCCACGAGCTGTCCGGGGCGCTCCACGGCCTGTTCNGGGTGCGCTGNTTCAGCCAGGACGACGCCCACGTNTTCATGACCCGNGANCAGATGCAGGANGTNATNCAGGAGACGGTGCGCCTGTTCGACGAGGTTTACTCCNNCTTTGGCCTGAGCTANACCATCGAGCTGNCCACCATGCCCGAGGATCACATCGGCACCGTGGAGGAATGGGAACGCAACCAGGACATTCTGAAAGCCGCCATCACCGACATGGGTAAGGAGTTCGTCATCAACGAGGGTGACGGCGCGTTCTACGGCCCCAAGCTGGACTTCCATCTGGCTGACTCCCTGGGCCGCACCTGGCAGTGCGGCACCATCCAGTTGGACAGCCAGCTCCCCGAGCGCTTTGAGCTGGAGTACACCGGCGAGGACGGCCAGAAGCACCGCCCCGTCATGATCCACCGGGTGGTGCTGGGCTCCATCGAGCGGTTCATCGGCGTCATCACCGAGCACTTCGCCGGGGCGTTCCCGGCGTGGCTGGCTCCCGTGCAGGTGAAGGTGCTGCCCGTCACCGACCGGGCGGAGGAGTACGCCCGCGAAGTAGCCGCCAAGCTGGACGCGCAGGGCTTCCGCTGTGAGGTGGACGGCCGCAGCGAGAAGATCGGCAAGAAGATCCGGGAGGCCACCCTGGAGAAGGTGCCCTATATGCTGGTGGTGGGCGACCGGGACATGGAGAACGGCACTGTCTCCCCGCGCCACCGCTCCGGCGAGGATCTGGGCGCCATGGAACTGGACGCTTTCGCCGCTCTGTTGGGTGAAGAGGTCACAAGCCGCGCCATCAAATAAGTCAAAACCGCCAAAGCGCCGCCGGAAAATCTCCGGCGGCGCTTCTTTTAGCCGAAATCGTCCGGCATAAAGCCATCCCCTCTTGCTTTTTCCCGAAAAGTATGGTATATATTTTTGCAATACCTCTCACGGGGTAAATCTTTACTTATTTTAGGAGTTGATTTGTCCATATGGACCCAGATAGTATGATACTGCTGGCCGTGCTGGTGGTCATGGTGGTCATGTCCGGCTACTTTTCCGCCACCGAGACGGCGTTCACCTCCCTCAACCGCATCCGCCTGAAAAGCCGCGCCGACAACGGCGACAAAAAGGCGGAAAAGACCCTGGCCCTGGCAGAGGACTACGACAAGCTGCTGTCCACCATCCTCATCGGCAACAACATCGTCAACAACGTGGCGGCCACTCTGTCCACCCTGCTGTTCATTAAGCTGTTGGGACAGGAGAACGGCCCTGCGGTGTCCACCATCGTGCTCACCGTGGTGGTGCTGATCTTCGGCGAGATCTCCCCCAAAAGCCTGGCCAAGGAATCCCCGGAGGCCTTCGCCATGTTCTGCGCCCCCTTCCTGCGGTTCCTGATGGCCCTTCTCACCCCGCTGAACTTCATCTTCGGCCTGTGGAAGAAGCTGCTCACCCTCCTGTTCCACAAGGAGCAGGACGAGGGCATTACCGACGAGGAGCTTGTCACCATGGTGGAGGAGGCGGAGGACCAGGGCGGCCTGGACCGGGAGGAGAGCCAGCTCATCCGCTCCGCCATCCGTTTTGACGACCTGGAGGCCGGTGACATCCTCACCCCCCGTGTGGACGTGGTGGCGGTGGAGGACAACTTCTCCCTGGCCGATGTGGCGGCGGTGTTTGCCGCCGAGGGCTACTCCCGCCTGCCTGTGTACCATGAGAGCATCGACGACATCGTGGGCGTGATCCACCAGAAGGATCTGTTCTCCGCCCGCTATCACGGCCGGGACCAGCTGTCCCCGCTGATCCGCCCGGTGCTGCACATCACCTCCGGCACGAAAATCGACGACCTGATGCGCCAGTTCCAGCGCACCAAGACCCAGATGGCGGTGGTGGTGGACGAGTACGGCGGCACCGAGGGTATCCTCACCATGGAGGACATCGTGGAGGAGCTGGTGGGCGAGATCTGGGACGAGCACGACGAGGTGGTGGAGCAGTTCCGCAAACAGCCCGACGGCAGCTATCTCATCTCCTGCTCCGCCGATCTGGACGATCTGTACGATCTGTTCCAGCTCACCGGCGAGTGCGACGCGGCCACGGTGTCCGGCTGGGTGCTGGAGCAGCTGGGCCGGGTGCCGGAAGTTGGGGATCACTTTGTGTGGGAAAACCTGGACGTGACGGTCACCCGCGCCGAGCACCACCGGGTGCTGGAGATCAAAGTGGTAGTTCTGCCCGATCCCGAGGACAAAGAGGAATAAACGCGTTTCGGCCCCCGGCTGACAGCTGGGGGCCGTTTTTTATCCCGCTTTTCGTTTTTTCCAGCAGGCCAGCGCCAGCCCCGCCAGGGACAGCGCCCCCAGCGCTATGCCGGGGACCAGCCCCGGGGCGGTGTAGCGCAGCTCCACCCCATGCTCCCCGGCGGGCAGGGGGACGGTCAAGAACGTCTCCAGCCAAACGCCCGTGTCCGCCTTTTTACCGTCCACATAGGCCGTCCAGCCCTTTTCGGCGGGGATGGTGGTGACCAGCTCGCCCCCCGCCTCGCTTCGGGCGGTGAGCCGCACCTGGCCGTTTTTCTCCACCGACAGAATCTCCGTATTGTCCAGCCGCTCCATAACGGCGTAAAGCGCGCTCTGGTCCAGCTCCCACAGCCGGCCGGCCCAGCTCCCGGAGTGCCGCACGGTGACCGTCCACTCCTCACCGTCCGCAGGCGTGCCCAGGTAGTGGACACTGGCCGCCTCACTGGAACCCAGCCACAGCAGATGCTCCTCGTTCACCAGCACCTCCGTCAATCCAGAGGCGGACAGGTCGGCGTAGATGGGCTTTCCTGTGCCGGTAAAAGTGAACACAGTGTCCCCCGCACCCTCCGACTCCGTCACCGTTTCCACCGGGATAAATACCGACGTATTGGCCTGCGTCAGCCCGGAGATCAGCGCATTTTGCCGCACAAAGCAGTTGTGATCCGCCAGCTCCGGCACCCCTCCCGCCGCCACAAAGGCCAGCGGCAGCACGTCCGGGTCCTTCCACAGCGTCAGCTCCCCCGCTTGGGCGATGGGCTCATACCCCGGCGGCATATCATCCTCGCTGATGACGTATTTCACGCCAAACAGCGCGTCGGTCACCGGGGTGGAGCCGTAGTAAGCGCACCACATCCACGTCTGGGCAAAGCCCAGCTTTTTTGTCAGTTGGTTCACGCCATAGTTATACAGGCTGCTGTAGTGGGTGATGCCGGGGTAACCAAAAGACAGCGGGCTGTTGAACCCCCGGTCTGACCCGGCTCCCATGCGGAAAAATTCGTACCCGGCGTCCTCCTTTGCCGTCTCCACCAGCTGGGCGTTGGCGGTGTAGTAATCCCGGTATACCTGGTACGAGTCGGAGCCGAACTGCCCCTCCAGCCCGCCCAGGATGGTTTTCGTGTTGAAGCCCAGCTCCAGCACCGTAAGGACTGCCAGCGCCAGCGCCCCGCCCCGCTCCAGCCAGGGGCCGTACTTCCCCAGCCAGTCCAGCAGCGCCCCCAGGGCCTGGACCGCCAAATACAGCAGGCAGAACGAGACCACAAAGGAGTACCGGGCGGGGAACCAGTTGGGCCGCTGGAACAGGTGCCACACCTTGTCCAGCGGGGACAGCAGCAGGGACGCGGCGGACACCGCCAGCAAAGCGCCGTTGGCCAGCTTTTCCCGCGGCGAAATTTTTTGCAGAAAGAAGTACACGACCGCCAGCACCAGCGCCGCCGTTCCACAGAACACATAGGGCGGTGCCCCGTAGGTGATGGACTGGTACTGTCCCGGTTGAAGCTGGCCCAGCAGCTTCAACGGATCGCAGGCCAGCAGTCCGTCGTAGTCCACGTTTCCGCCGCTGAATTTGCCAGTGAACATGGACAGGAAGGTGGGCAGCCACAGCCACGCCGTCAGCCCCAGGGCGCAGGCCGCGGCGCCAAAGAACCGGAACAGGATCGTTTTCAGCTCCGCCCAACGGGGCCAGAGGAAAACCAACCGGGCGCACAGGTACAGGGCACAGAAAATGCCCACCATGTAGGAGATATACCAGGTGGAGATAAAGCACACCGTCAGCGCGGCGATCAGCGGCCCCGCGCTCCGCCCCGCCAAAATCCGCTCCACCGCCAGCAGGATCAATGGCAGCCAGATCACCCCGTCCAGCCACATGACGCAGATGGAATAGACGGCGTTATAGGACATCAGGGCATAGCACACCGCGCAGATCAGCGCCGCCCCGTCATGGCCGGGGAAGCGCTTCTGCGCGAAAACGGCAAAGCTCACCCCCGCCAGGCCGATTTTCAGCACCATGAGGAACATCAGCCCGATGGGCATGGCCTCATTTGGCACAAACAGGGTCAATAGGGACAGCGGGCTGGACACATAATAGGAAAACACCCCGATATAAGACGTGCCCAGCGCCTTTGACCAGGAGAAGAACAGCTCGCCGTTTTTCAGCGCGCAGAAAAATTCCACATACTGGGTGGACATATCGGAGATGAGGATCGTCTTGTCCCCCCAGGGGGCCATGCCCAGGGACGCACAGACCCACAGCATCACCGCCGCTGGAATGGCAAAAGCCAGGGCGCACACCGCCGCCCCCAACCGTTTCGTCTTGCCCGTCGCGCTCCCCTCCCTTCTTTGGCACAAGCCGCGCTCTCAAAGCCACGTCAGGCTTCCGCAAAGTGTCAATCATTTTATCATGGCCCGTCCGGCCTGTCAAACTGCCGAAAACGCCGCCCTTGTTTTTCCACGTATCATTTTGCCCATTTTTGCACATCCTGCACACAGAAGTCAAATGGAAAAGAGGTTCACGCCATGAAACGAATGACCGCCCTGGCGCTGACGCTGCTATGCCTGCTCAGCGTCCCGGCTTACGCCGCCCCCGCGGGCGTCACCGCCCCCTCCGCCGTCCTGATGGAAAAGACCACCGGCACAGTCCTTTCCGAGCAGGACTCCAAAACCCAATATGAGCCCGCCTCCGTCACCAAAATCATGACCCTGCTGCTGGTCATGGAGGCCATTGACGGCGGCAGTCTGGGCTGGGACGATATGGTCACCGCCTCCGCCTACGCCTGCTCCATGGGCGGCAGCCAGATTTGGCTGAAGGAGAACGAGCAGCTCACCGTCCGGGATATGGTGAAGGCGGTGACGGTGGTGTCCGCCAACGACTGCGCCGTGGCCCTGGCCGAGCACGTGGCGGGCAGCGAGACCGCCTTTGTGGAGCGGATGAACCAGCGCGCCGCCGAGCTGGGCATGGAAAACACCACCTTCAAAAACTGCACCGGCCTGCCCGCCGAGGGCCACCTGACCTGCGCCTATGACATCGCGCTGATGAGCCGGGAGCTGATCCTGAACCACCCGTCCATCCGGGAGTTCACCACCATCTGGATGGACACCCTGCGGGACGGCACCTTCCAGCTGTCCAACACAAACAAGCTGATCTTCTACTATGAGGGGGCCACCGGGCTCAAAACCGGCTTCACCGACACGGCGCTGTACTGCCTGTCCGCCACGGCGGAGCGGGACGGTATGGAACTCATCGCCGTGGTGATGCACGCCCCCACCTCCAACGACCGGTTTGAGAGCTGCAAAACCCTGCTGAACTACGGCTTTGCCAACTACGCCATCACCCCCGTCTACCCCGACCAGGCCATTCCGCCGGTGGCGGTGTCCCTGGGCACCCAGGACACCGTCCAGCCCGTCACGGCCCGCGAATGCTCCATCCTGTTGGAGAAGAGCAAGACCGGGGCTGTCACCACCCAGATGGAGCTGTGTGAAACCGTGGAGGCCCCGGTGGAGGCAGGCCAGAAGCTGGGCGAGCTGAAGGTCCTGGTGGACGGCGAGCAGGTGGACGTCATCGACCTGGTGGCCGCCCAGGAGGTGCCCAGGCTGAGCCTTGGCGGCATTTTCAAGCGGTTTCTGGACTCATTGTTCCTCCAAAACGGTTAAAAACTGCCCGTCTCAGCATGAGACGGGCAGTTTTTTATTTCTCTTTGACCAGGGCTTCTCCAGCCAAATAAATGTCTCCGGCGCCGACGGTGAGGATCAGATCCCCCGGCTGGGCCAGACGCTTGAGCTTTTCCGTCACGTCCTTCAAATCGGGGCAGAACACGCTGCCCGGGATTTTCGCCGCCAAGTCGGCGGAGGAGATCCCGATGTCGTTGTCCTCCCGGGCGGCGAAGATCTCCGCCAGGATGGTGACCTCTGGCCGCTTGAGCACCTCCACAAAGTCGTCAAACAGCTCGCGGGTACGGGAGTAGGTGTGGGGCTGGAAAGCGCAGATCACCCGCTTGTGGCCCAGCGCCTGGGCGGTGTCGAACAGCACCGCCAGCTCGCCGGGGTGGTGGGCGTAGTCGTCGCACACCTCCGCGCCGTTGTACATCCCCTTATACTCAAACCGCCGTCCCGGCAGGCGGAAGTCCCGCATCCCGTCCTCCACCGCCTTTCCAGGCAGGTGCAGAGCAATGGCGGCGGCGGCGGCGGCCAGCGCGTTTTTCACATTGTGCATCCCGGGCACGGACAGCTCCAGGTGGGCGTACTTCTCCCCCTTGTACATCACGTCGAAAAAGCCGAAGCCGTGGGCCATGGACAGGTTGGCGGCGTGGACGTCCCCCTTGTCAATGCCGAAGGTCATGATGGGCCTTGTCTCGCCCTTCAGCGTGAACATGGTGTTCTCGTCCTCGCAGTTGGCCACGATGAGGCCGTTTTCCGGCACCCGGTCGGCAAATTCCCGGAAGGAATGCTCCACATCGGCCAGATCCTTGAAAAAGTCCAGGTGGTCGGCCTCCACATTCAAAATCACCGCCACCGTGGGGTAGAAGGCCAAAAACGAGTTGCAGTACTCGCAGGACTCCAAAATGATGGTGTCCCCGTGGCCCACCCGGTGGCCCGCCTCCAAAAGCGGCAGGGTGCCGCCAATCATCACCGTGGGGTCGGCCTGGGCCGCCATAAAGATGTGGGTACACATGGAGGTGGTGGTGGTTTTCCCGTGGGTGCCCGAGATGCACAGGGCGTTTTTGTAGTCCCGCATAATGGCCCCCCATGCCTCGGCCCGTTCGAAGACAGGGATGCCCGCCCCCAGCGCAGCGGCAATTTCCGGGTTTTCGTCGTGGACGGCGGCGGTGCGCACCACGCAGTCCGCGCCCTCCACGCTCTCAGGCAGATGGCCGATCACCACCGGGATGCCCAGCGAGCGCAGATGGAGGACGGTGGCGCTCTCCCGCTGGTCGGAGCCGGTGACCTTCACCCCGGCACCATGCAGCACCTCCGCCAGCGACGCCATGGACACCCCGCCGATGCCCACCAGATGGGCCCGTTTCCCAGGCTGTAAATAGTCGCGGATATTCTTGCCTTCCATACTCATTCCCTCATATAGCCAACGCGGCCTGCGCGTTTACAAATTTTAAAGCACTTTATTATATAATGTGCCACAGGAAATTGCAACCTCTAAAATTATAATCAGCCCGCCGCCGGTTTAGACGTGCCGGACAAAAAAACAGCCCGGCGGTCACCCCGCCGGGCCGTTTCCCTTTTCAAAGCGCAAAATACCGTGTCAGTCCTCTGTAAAATACACATTCACATCGCCCAGGTCGCTCTCGGCGTCCAGCTTGTAGGAATAGCTGCCCTTGCGCTCCGCCTTGTCGCCCTGATTCCGTCCGTTCACCGTCACGGTGCCCAGGCTGCACTCCAGCTCGTACTCGCAGTCCAGCTCAGAGCAGCCCAAGGTGGCCTCCACCTGGCCCAGATCGGTTTCCAGGTCGATGTCCACACCGCTGTAAAGCTCTTCCATGCACAGGATCACGTCTCCCAGGTTGCTCTTCAGGGTCAGCTTTTCCGGCGCG
Source organism: Clostridiales bacterium (assembly GCA_014799505.1). Lineage (GTDB taxonomy): Bacteria > Bacillota > Clostridia > Oscillospirales > Oscillospiraceae > Enterenecus. The sequence continues at coordinate 123,592 of JAAVHV010000007.1, read as the reverse complement.
TGCACATCATAGCATTCCACATCGCCCAGGGCCGTCTTGGCCTCCAGCTTTTCCGCCACGTACACGTCGCTCAGAAACACGTCCCCCAGCTCAGTCTTGGCGTTGACCTTCTCCATGACCATACCATTCGGCACGGTAATGGTCACATCTAGGGAGTGCTTGCCGGTCAGGCTGCCAAAGTCCATATGAAAGCCGCCGGATTTCGCGTCCCAGATCTTCAAAACGCCGCCCTTGATCTCCCACTTCAGCTCATAGCCGCCCAGGTCACCCTCCTGCCAGATCGACAGGGAGTAGTCATCGCCCTCGTACACGAAGATGTCGCCGAAGCTGATGTCCACGTCAATGCTCTCAAACGCGTCCAGGTCACCGTCCGCGTTGGACCAGAAGTTCCCGGAATACTCCTTATCTTCCTCTACAATCATAGTACCTGTCCCCTGGGCCAGGTACGGTGTCTGCGCCACATTGTCCCGCGTGAGATAGCGGCCCAGCCCCACCAGCGCGGTCACGAGGCTGCCGATCAGCGCCACCACGACCACCGCGCAGATTGCCAGCACCCAGGGCCATTTTTTCTTCTTGGGGGGCGTCCAGCTCTCGGTCTGCTCCTGGGTGACGTAGCCGCCCTCCACCGCCAGCCGGCTGGACAGTGCCCAGGGGTCGCCCAGCTCAGCCACCACCTCGGCCTCCCGCTCCGGGCCGGCCTCCTCGAAATATTCCGCGTAGTAGCGCAGGATGTCCTGCCGCTCCCGCTCGGGCACCCAGCGGGCCAGTCCCTCGGCCAACTCGGCAAGATAAGTAAGTTTATCCATTTGGCTCATCCTCCTTCAGAAGCTCCTCCACACCGTCCCGGAACTGCCGCCACTCCTCCCGCCGCCGTTCCAGCTGGGTGTGGCCCACGGGGGTAATGGCGTAGTAGCGGCGGTTGCGGCCCTGGTAGGGCCGGTCATACACCGTCAGCAGGCCGTCCCGCTGGAGCCGCCGGAGCACCGGGTAGAGGGTGGACTCCGAAATATCCAGCCGGGTCTTTACCTGCTGGGTGAGGATATACCCGTACGCGTCCCCATGGGACAGCACCGCCAACACACACCCGTCCAGCAGCTGGGGGCTGATTGCGAAAGCCATGTCACCCCCTCCTTTCGTCCCATATTATAGTTCATATAATATTGCCTTGTCAATACAACATGGGCACTTTTAAAAATTCTTAAAAAACGGAGCGCCCCTCGTCGTCACAAGCTTCATATCCCTCGCTTTGCCCTGCGGCCAAAGCTCGCTCATTCCGCTGCTCCTCCTCTCCCCACAAAGCCAAAGACCGGCTTTGCGGGGGCCCCATTCATCCGGGGGCAGAAAAAGCGCCCCCGGTGGGGGCGCTCCTCGCGCTTCTTTATTGTCACGCTTCTTATGACATCTGCCGGCTCCGGGAGATATTCATGGTGCCATCCTGCATCTCGTTCACCCAGTCCAGGCTGCGCCCGGTGCCGTTGGCCACGCAGGAGATGGCCTCGTCCGCCACATAGGTCTCAATGCCCGTGTGGGACTCGATCAGCTTGTCGAAGCCCCAGACCAGCGACCCGCCGCCGGTCATGATGATGCCGTTGCTGGAAATATCGGCCACCAGCTCGGGGGGAGTGCGCTCCAGCACGCCGTGGATGGCCTCCAGGATGCGGGAGCAGGGCTCCTCGAACGCCTCGATCATCTCGCTGGAAGTGACGGAAAACACCCGGGGCAGGCCGGTCATCAGGCAGCGGCCCTTGACCTCCATAGAGATCTCCTCCGGCCGGGGGAACACGCAGCCGATGGTCATTTTCAGTTCCTCCGCCGTGCGGTCGCCGATGAGGACGTTGTGCCGCTTGCGGATGTACTTGACCACCGCCTCGCTGAACGCGTCGCCCACCACCTTGATGGACGCGGACTCCACGATGCCGGACAGGGAGATGACAGCGATGTCGGCGGTGCCGCCGCCGATGTCCACCACCATGTGGCCGTCGGGCTGGGTAATATCGACGCCCGCGCCGATGGCGGCGGCCAGGGGCTCCTCGATGAGGTACACCCGCCGGGCGCCCGCCTGGATGCCCGCGTCGATGACGGCGCGCTCCTCCACCTCGGTGATGCCGGAGGGTACGCAGATGACCACCCGGGGCTTGAACACCCGCACGGGGGCCACCTTGCGGATAAACTCCCGGAGCATCCGCTCAGTCATGTCGTAGTCGGAGATCACGCCCTCCCGCAGGGGGCGGATGGCCACGATGTTGCCAGGAGTCTTGCCCAGCATCTGCTGGGCCTCGGTGCCCACCTTCAGCAGCTTGCCGGTGTTCTTGTCCAGCGCCACCACCGACGGCTCGCGCAGAACGATCCCCTTGTCCTTGATATAGACCAGCACGCTGGCGGTGCCCAGGTCGATGCCGATATCTCTTGCAAACATAGTTTTCACTCCTGTAATATATACCGCGCTTTTGGAAGTCTGCCCCGAAAGCGCTTTGGATAATCACGGTCAAGTAGACCCACTCTGGGTATACCTGTTAATCATACTAGACAATTCCTGATTTTGCAAGCCTTTTTACCGTACTGGGCTCTTTAATTTTTCGTGAAGGAAAATCCTGTTTTTGGACACTCCGCACAACCTATGTTCTCACGCTCCGCGCTTCTTTCTGGACAAACAGTAAGCCCCCAGCCGTCCTATCTCGCGGCTGGGGGCTTACTTCTGGTTTTGGTTGTCCAAGGGCCTATACCTACGCTTTCTTCAGATTTCTTGCGTTGGGGTTCCGCCTGAAACTACTTGCTCCTGTTTTCTCAAACAATGGTGGGCTTCAGACTGAATCTGGCTTCCGTCGCTTACTCAAGCGTGTTTGGAACGAGTCGAGACTTCGCTTCACTTTGCGTCTCCCAATCGCGAAAAGAGCTTGGTGCGTTCGACGTTAGTACATTGGACTCACCTTTTCCTTTCTGTTTGTATTGTACTATACTGCCCGGTGTTTGTCAACAGTTTTTTGTGAGTTTTTCAAAAAAATTTACCGGCCCCACACCTGTGGGGCCGGTAAGGCTCACTCCTCATCTTTTCCAAAGCCGTCGTTCTCAATGGCCAGCCCATACCAGCTCAGGCCGGACGCGGCCGCGTCCCCAAAGGTGGGGTGCCACTCGGCCACCATGGCCCAGGTGTTGTACCAGAACACGTAGGTGATCCCCAGGTGGCTGGGCAGGATCTCCTCGATGATGGCCCGCAGTTGGTCAAACCCCTCCGGTATTCCCGCCACATCGGGAAAATACACGTCCACATAGCCCGGCCTGCCCGTCTCCTCCGCCCTGGCGTTGAGGCCGCAGCCCCGCAGAGTATCGTTGATGGCCTCCGGCGTAAAGCTGTCGCCGCTGATGCGCAGCAGGGCGGCCAAGGCCTCCCGCCGCTGCTGTGCCGTCACACACACCGGACGGTAGGGTAGCAGCGCCTCGATCCGCTCCAGGCCGAAGTCCTCCGCCGTGGTCAGGTTCATCTCCCGGGCGGTGTGGTCCAGCTCCGCTTCCGCCCCGTCCAACCGCGCGCCGTAGGCGGCCAGCTCGCCCCGGTTGATGGTGCCTGTGCGCAGATCGTACACGCCCAGGGGCCGGAGCAGCGATACCAAATAGTCCTCAAACCTCAGTGTCACGCGCCGCCACCTCCGCCCGCGCCGTCGGTGATGGTCAGCTCCCCCAACACCGGCAAAACGGTCTTGCTCTGCGGAATATCCACCGTCGGTTTTTCGAGCTGGCAGTTGGCCACCCCGTCCACGCCGTAGATGAGGGAGATGAGCTGGGCGCGGGGCAGGGCTTTGCCCAGCCGCTCTCCGTTGAACCAGCCCTCCAGCCGCTGCCGCACCGCCTCGGCCACGGCGTCAAAGCTTCGATCCTCCTTGGCCCACAACCTGACGGATACATCCACTGTCTCCACCGTGGGGGGGATCACCTTCACGTCGCAGGCGATCTCCCGCACCCGGTCAAAATGCTCCTGCAAGATATCCAGCAGTTCCTGATCCGGCACCCCCTCCAAGGCGGCGGGCACCAGATCCACAGTGCCCACTCCCCGGTTCCGGGGCAGCACCGTCACCGCCGCCACCCCGTCAAAGGACATGGCCGCCTGCTCGTAGAAGGCGTTGTTGGCACCGTTGGCCAGCCGCTGGAAGGTTGCCAGCACCCGCTCCCGCAGCTCCTGATCCCCCTCCTGGTCCTGTCCGCTGGACAGGAAGGAGGGATTGGCGCAGGCCGCGATGCCCGTGGGAGGAAGGGCCATATATATGATGGCGCCCTGTCCCACATTGCCCGCCGCTCCGGCATCCACCGCTGTCACAGGCACTTCACAGTACAGCTCCCCGGCGGGCACTACCCCGTCTATGTCGGTGGTAAAGCGCACCCCGCCCGCGGTCATGCACACGGTGCCCGCCGGAACCTCGGTGTCCGTCTCCCGTTCCTGGTCTACGTAGAACCGCACCGTCCCCACTGACCGGGTGGCCGCCCGCCGGGTCACGCCCCGAAGCCGGGCGTGCTTATCCAGCTCCTCCCCCTCCGCGGTCTGTGGGAAGCACTGCCGACGGGTCCACTCCGCCTGGACATACAGGCTGTATATCTGGGCGGCCACGGCGTAAAACCGCACCGCCAGCTCGCTGCTGGCCCCGGCGGTCTGGCTCGTCCGGGCCTGGAACTCCGCGGCCAGAGCCTGATAGATTTCTTCTAATGTGATCAATGTCTCACTCCTCCAACTGCGCCGTCACCCACAGGCTGTCGCCCTGCCACAGCAGCTCCACAGCCACCGCCAGCCGGTCCCCCTCCTGACTCACCTGGGCTCCGGTCACCACCGCGTCCGGGAGATCGGCCAGCGCCTCCACGGCGTACTGTTTGGCCAGGCTGTCCCAGGCGGAGGGCTTCTCTCTGCGCAGCCGGTGCATCCGGCTGCCCAGCTCGGGCAGGAAGGGAAAGCTCCCCCGCCGGGCGGTGAGCCGGAACAGCACCTCGCAGATCAGTTCATCCCCGTCCTTGACAACGGTCACCCCGCCGTTCCCGTCGGCGGTGTAATCCCTGTTTTTCAGCAGCAGGCTCATCCTCAACCCCCCAGCATACTGGCCACGATCCGCCGGATCAGATCCTCCAGCTTCTCGCCGTTGACGTACACCTGGCCATTCAAATTCACCTGACTTCCACTGACCGTAGCGCCCCTCTGGGCGGCAACACTCACCGCCTGCCCGCTCAGGGCAAGGCTCTTCGCCTGTATGCCCACCCGGTCGGGCACGCCGCCCTGCAGGGCTCCCACCACGCAGGGGATCTCCCCTCTGCCCTGGATGACCAGCACCCGCTGGCCCACCCTGGGCGTCCAGGTATAGCCCCCCGGGGAATAGATGTCCAGCCCCCGCCGCTCCCTGTCCAGCAGCACCGCCGTCTCGCCGCCGCTCATGGTGACGATGCCGGTCTGGCCCTCGCCCTCATCGGCGGGCCGCTTCTGCTGTCCGCTCAGCCACATAAATCAATCCTCCACTCTCCTAAATAAGGGCATCCACTTCACCCAGCACCAGGGTGGTGGTCAGCCCCTCGCTGCCGCAGGACACCTCGGTCTGGGCCGCCCGGTACTGTCCGTTGGCACCAAAGCCGTCCAGCTCCACCGACACCAGCTCCCCGGGCCAGGCCAAAAACGCTCCGGCCACGGTGATCTTCATCCGCACCCGCTCCCGGCGGGCGGCTCTGAGCTGATAGTCCGCGCTGTACCGCATGGCGGCGGTGCCGGTGGTGTTGGGCACCGTGATGATCTTCCGGGCGCGCCCGCCCTCGGCCAGAAATTCGGGGTCGGACACCCACTGGGTGCCCCAGGTGGTCCGCCGCCGCACCGCCACCTGGCTGAGCACTCCGTGGCGCTCCTCCCGGTATTCCCAGCCGGTCACCGCGTCGCCCTCCCGAACGCGCAGCTCCTCTCCATCGGCCGGGGCGTCCAGCACCAGCCGCCCGTACCGGTCAAACCGGGGCACGATCCCGCCGTAGTAGCAGGCGAACCGCCGAACAACGCTCCACTCGCTCTCCCCGCTGGCTACGGTGAAACCGTTGACGGCGGGCAGGCCCGCGCCCCCCACCGTCTCCACGCCGTAGGGATCCACGTGATCCGCGAGGATGTCCGCCCGGGTGCACCGCTGGTACTCGGCGGGCATGGCCTCGTTGTCCAGCAGCAGAGCCGCCATCCCCCGGCCGGACAGCTCCAGATAGAGCCCGTCCCTGCCGCAGATGACCGCGAATTCATCCACCACCCCGGTGAACACCCGCTGGCCCTCCCATTCGGCAAAAAAGCGGCAGGCGGCGGACAGCTGCTTTTCCTGCCCCCGCTCCCACAGGCACCGCAGGAAAAAGCTGTCGCAGGGGGTGTCGGTGCCGTAGCAGAATTTCCAGCTGACGGCGGTGGGCAGCTCCAGCTCTCCGCCGTTGCCCAGCCTCACCCAGCACTGGATCATTTTATCCTCACCTTCTGTCCCGGATAGATGAGATTGGGGTTGCGTATGCCCGGGTTCAGCTCGATGATCCGGTTCAGCGCCACTCCATACCGTCGGGCCAGTGCCCACAGGGTATCGCCCCTGACCACGGTGTACCATTCGCCCGCCTGTTCGTCCCCGGCGTTCTGATCGGAAGTCTCCACGGCCCGGACGGTCAGCTTTGTGTCCCCGGTGCCGTCAATAACCTCCCAGAATTCGAAGGAGTAGGCCACATAGTCCCGCCGGGGTGCCTGACGCAGCTCCAGTCCAGCGAACCACGCCGTGGTGGTCATCCATACCGGGTGAACCAGCACCCCCGGCGTCTCCTCATAGAACACGCTGGCCAGCGCCTTGAAGGTGTCGTAGGCCCCTTCACCCACGAACTCCCCCTCTCCCTTCAGTACCCGGCGCGTCTGGCCCAGGCTCTGGATCCGGTGCCTGCCGAACGGGATCTTATGCGCCGCCAGCTTCCGCTCAAAGGTAATGGAATACACCCTGGGGTTGTGGGGCCACACAAAATTTTTAAACCGCATGGGGGAAAGGATCATGCGCTTCCCTCCTCTTCTCAGAAAATAGTAATGCCCCCGTCATACCGCCGGCTGTCCCGGCGCACCGCCCGATCCAGCTCGTCCACGGTGAGGGCGGCGGTGCGTCCCGGCTCTTCGGCGGATCGCGTCCGTCCCGCCTGCTCCACAGGCAGGCTCTGGGCCGCCGGGCGGCTGGCCTGGGCGGTCCGGCGGTACAGCTCCTCCAGCCCCCGATCCGCCGCCGCGCCGGGGGCTGGAGCAGCCGCCGCATCCGCCGTCACCGCGGCCGGCCCCAGTCCTCCTGCTGTCTGACCATTCCCGGCCCTCGGGGCGCGCAATGCCGTCGGCTGGTTTTCATACATTGACGCCAGCCTGTCATCCTCCGGCGTCTGCTCCCCACCGATACGGGGGATTCTCTCCCACAGCTCCCCAGTCTCCATTGGAATCGAAGCCGCCTTACGCTCCCCCTGCTCCAGCTCTTGCGGGTTCCCCAAATCCTCTGAACCCTCCGTCCGGCTGTCACTTCCGGGCGCGGGGGCAGTGGGAAGCACCTGTTCCGCCGCCAGCGCCAGCGCGTCCTCCTGCTCCTCGTCATCCTCATCCGTCATCTGTGCCAGCAACTCCTCCAGCCTATCGACCACCGTCCCCGCCCCCCTTCAGCTCCTGATACCGGGCCCAGTCGAACCCTCTGTTCACCGACCAGCTCTCCCTGGGCGCACCGCACACCGGGCAGGGTTCCGCCTCCGCCCGCTCCCGGCAGTCGGGACACAGCCTTGCCAGCTCCTCCTCCTGATCCAGCGCCAGGTTGAGGGCGCACCACAGGTAATCCCGGTCGGTCATCTGTTTCGCCCGATCTTCGCTGGGCAGAGCGCCAAACAGACGGAGCACGCGCCACTGAAGGCGCTCATAACGCGCGTGCTCCAGGCTTTTTTTCGCGCCGAGATCTCCTCTTCCCCGTCCAAAGGAGAGGGGTTGTATTCCCGGTTAAACGCCGCCCAGGCGTCAGCCAGCCGTGCGACGTCCTCCACCCGCAGGCCGTCCAGCGCCGCCTGGCCGCTCTCAAATACCGGCTTTCCACCGCGTTCCAGCGCCCGGGCGATGAGGCAGGCGTTGCGGCACAGCGCCCGCTCCTTGCCATCCTGGGCCAGAGCGTCGCCCTCCCGGCGGGCCTCCAGCACCTCCCGGGCGGACAGCAGCCGCAGCGTCCCTTCCTTCACCTTTACTCGATCCGGTCCGGCCCAAAATGCCCTGTCCATTTACGCCGCCATCTCCATCCGGCTCTTGGCCACAAGGGTGAGCTTTTCCGCCACCGTCTGGCCCAGCTTGGCGTCCTCCTGAATCTCGCTCCACTGGCAGTCGGAGTAGATCACCTTGCGATCCGGCTTGCAGATGACCAGGGAGAAGTTTTTCAGGCTGTAAAAGTCCAGCCCGTCAGCGATGGCCTGGTCGGTGGCGTACAGCCTGGTGAGCTGGATCACATAACTCTGGGGTCCCTGCACCGTGGCCACCGGCTCCTCCTCGCCGAAGGCCTCCACCGAGTAGGAGCTGCGGGTGGCCTTACAGCTGTAGCTCTGCACCACCGCCACCTTCTGCCCGTCCAGCTCCAGCCAGATGTCCGAGCTGGTGGGGAACCCCGCGGCGCTCAGCCCCGCGTTGATACTTGTACTCATTTCATTGCCTCCTTCTATTCACGCCTCGCCTGTTCGCGACGCGCGGCTTCCCTCCGACTCGGGCAAGACCCAGTCCCACTGCGTGGGTCTTGGGCTCTCGCCCTCGCCGTTAGGCGGCTTTGCCGCCCCAGGCCTAAGCGGGCCTACGGCCCGCCCACGGCTCCAGTCCATCCGCGCTGCTCACGACGGCTCGGGCGCTATACCGTAATATGGGCCGACAGCCAGATCTGGTTCAGCCCGTGGGCCACGGTGAAGGCGAACTCCACCAGGCATACCGTGGGGTCGTCCTCCAGGGCGGACACCGTCACGTCCTCGTAGCTGTCGATGATCTCCCGGCTCACCCGCTTTTCCAGCTCCATCACCGTCTGGGAGCGGATAGCCCCCCGGGTCTGGGTGGTGTTTTTCGCGCGGCTGAACTTGGAGCGCAGGGCATTGCGCAGACCGGGGATCACCTCGTCCACCACCAGAATGGTGGTCAGCTCCCGCCATGTGGCGTCCTCCGCGCCGCCGGTGGTGGTCCTGGTGGTGACGCCCCGCACCACGTAGTACGATCCCGCCAGCATCTCCAGCGGCGTCACGCCGCCCCGAATCAGCAGGTCAATGTCGTTGTCGTCGTAGCTGCACTCCAGCCCGTCCAGCCCATAGAGCTGTGCGCCGCCCAGGGGCAGCGCCGGATCGGTGTTCCCCGCGATGGCTCCCGCCACTGCCGCGGCGCAGGAGACGCCGCCGGAGCCGTCCCCCGCGCCGGGGGCCACCAGCACCATCCGCTCGCAGTTGAGCCCCTCGGCCCGCTTCACCAGCTGCGCCGCCGTCTCGCCGGCCGCGCCGCCCACCACGGCGATGCGCTCCTTCCGGGCAGCGGAACACTCCTGCACCATGGTTTTCAGCGCCTGCTGCACGGCCAGGTCTGTGCTGTCGCACACCACCACCGCCGCGTCCTCAATGGCGGCCACCGTGGCAAAGGCGGCGGCATAGTCCTCCCCAGCGGGCACGCCGTATACTACGCCCGCGCCGTTGCGGATGGCCAGCTGGGCCAGACGGCTCAGCGCGCAGTCGCCCACGTCCCCCTCCGCCTTGCTGTAGCTGGTCCACTGATAGACGCTCTGTTCACTTTCTCCCTGCGCGGCGGCCACCACCGCCACCTTGCTGCCCCCCACCGAGGCGGCGGTCAGGCTGGATGTCTCATAGGAGGAATACACTCCCGGCCGCTCATGATTGGTCGCTATGCTCATTTCATCTTTCCTTTCACCTCAAAGTCCACAAAGGCCACGCCGCCGCTTTCCGCCGCGGCCACCAGCCACGCCTTGCACCGGCAGCTGACCTGCAAGCGGTACAGCCCCGTACTCTCCAGGAACTCCACCCGGCCCGTCTGGATCTCCAGGGCATTCAGCCCCGCCGCCCCCTGGCACACCAGCGTCTCGGTTGCCGTCTCCGCCGCCTGCTGGCAGGCGCCCTCGCCTCCGTCCCTGGGGGCGTAGATGTCCAGCGCCAAAGTCAGCTCCACTTCCCGGCCATAGAGCTCCCGCTCGGCTCCGTTAGGCTCTTGGCGCATCCCCAGGTAGTCCTTGAACCCGCCGGGGGCGCACACCACCCTCATCAGCGACACCGCTGCCACAGCCTCTCTCCACCGGCTGGCCCGCTGGCTTTCCATGGCGGTGACGGCGTTCACCCCCGCCTGGCGCAGCTGCTGGGCCACCGCCTCCCGCAGGGCGTTCAGCGCCCCGTTCATGGCGCGTTCTCCGGGCAGGGCCGCAGGGCCAGCCACAGGTGGGTGACCTGTCCGCCCACCCAGATGGGCCGGATGGTCATCACCTCATAGCGTCCGCCGCCCCACTCCAGCCAGCCGCCGGGCCCCACTTTGTCCAGGGGCATTTCCGGCTCCGCCAATCCCAGGAATTTGTCCTGGGAGTAGCTGCCCAGCGCCCCGGCGGTGTACTGCCAATCCGCCTTCGTCATGGGCTGGACGATGGCCATGCCCCGGCCTGCCTCCGTGCCGTCCTCGCGGCGGCACACCATCTCCTGCCCATAGGTCTTGATGACCCACTCAAACGCCTCGATCAACCTCTCACCCCCTGAAACACAAACCCGTCGTCTCTGAGAAACGGGGCCATCAGCTCCATGGCCCGCTCAGACAGTTTTCCGCCGTCCGACGCCCCGTCCCGCCGTACGGAGATGTCCCCGGCGGACAGGGACGTGATCCCTTCCAGTCCCTGCCCGCCCCGCAGCCAGTCCATGGCCAGCCACGCCGCCGCCAGGGGGTAGGCCCCCTCGCAGTCCTCCGGCGTCAGGCCGTCTTTCAGCCGCCGGTCCAGCATTTGGCAGGCGTTGACGCACAGCGTCCGCAGCACGTCCTCGCCCTGCCCCGCGCCTCCCAGCGCCTGCGCCAGCTCCATCACCTGTTCTATCATCGTCCGCCCCCCTAAATGAGGAAGGCCCCATCGGCGATCTCAGGCGGAACGGCCTGCTCGCCGTAGCTCAGCTGCACGCCGCCGACCAGCAGCTTGTCCGCCTTTCCCCGGTACAGCTTGATGAGCCCCAGCAGCTCCTCCTCGTCCAGCCGGTCCGCCACCTTTTCCAGCAGCCGGTGTTCCGCGTCCGGCTCGGCGATGCCCGCCAGCCGCACCATCTCGCGGCGCAGGCCCTTGAGGTACTTCCGCCCCAGCCGGGCCTCGTCCTCCATGCGCCGGCCCGCGCTTTTGATGACCCCGGCCTTCCGCTGGGCGGGCACCGCCACGAAAGACCACTCGTAGGCGTCTGTGGCCCCGGTGAGCACGCCGTGGCATACCTGTCCGTCGTACTCCTCCCCCTTCTCATGGGGGCAGTCGCCCAGCTCGCCGCCGCAAACAGAGCACAAAACCTTCTCCACCGCGCAGCCCACGCTGACCTCCCGCTTGATGCCGCCGTCGATCTCGGCGATGAGGGCGGCATTCTCGTCGGTGCGCATCAGGTAGGCCCATCCCTTGAGATAGCGGTAGGGCCGCCCGTCCGTGGTGACGGTGCCGTCCCCGCCCACCACCTCGGCGCGGTAAATGCGGGCGGTCTGCCCTTTGGCGCTCCATTGGTGGTCGAACACCCCGGACACCCCCACGAACATGGGGGCCAGCTGATCCAGCGTGCTGTCGTCAAACCGCTCAAAGTCCCGGTCGATGTCGTTGTCGCACAGCCGCAGAGCAAAGGTATATACCTCGTCCGCCATCAGTTCCCGCCGGGTGAGGCGGTTAATGAGTGCCAGCTCCCCCTCCTCGGGGACGCCGATGGCCTTCACCGCCGCGTCTTTACTGATCTGCATTTCCATTCTCCTCCTCCATGGCCCTGGCCTGGGCCCGGTACAGCGCCGCTCTGGCCTCCGACTCCTCGTCCTGAAGATTCACGTCCGTCCAGTTGATGTCCACATGGTCGTCAAACCCCCGCAGCCGCAGCCAGAACTCGCAAATCCGCTCCACCACCGGTTCCAGTCCCCGCCGGATGGCGGCGATCTCGCTGGTCATGATGTCGGCCTGCTGTGAACTCATCCGCTCGGTGGACGACCAGCTCAGCCCCAGCAGGAAGGGCGGGATACCCGTTTTGGCCACCAACTGCTCCAAAATCTGCCGCACGGGCACCTCGCTGTCCAGCACCTGGTTGTCCGCCCCGATGGTGCGGATCTCCACATCTCCGGCGCACACGAAGTCCCGCACCGCGCCGTCCCGGCCCGCCTGCATGGCGGCGCCCCACTCCTTTGCCACCGCATTGCACCGCTCCTGGGCCATCGCGCCGTTTTCACCCTTGCACACCACGGTAAATCGCACGTTGCCCATCCGTTCCCAGTTCTTGCCCATGGCCTCAAAGATTTTCACAAAGATCTCTGCCAAAAAGGGCATGGAGCGCAGCATGGACACCCCATAGGGCGCGCAGGTCTCCGGCTGGAAGGGGGTGAACAGCAGCAGTTCCTGCCGGGGAAGCTCCCGCACAGTCCCATCACTGTCCCGGGCACACAGGGCGAAGTCCAGAGGGCTTTCCCCCTCTTTGATTTCCACCCGGCCCACGTCGGCACACAGCAGGGCAGCAATATCCCGTCCGGCCCGGCTGGGGACGATTTCACCCACCGCCCGGCCGCAGGTAATCATAGAGTCCAGATACTGATCCAAAAAAGCTTGAATGCCCCGCTGTCCCCGACCCACGGGCACGGTGCGCAGAAACCGATCCAGCCCCTCCTGGGCCCGTTTGTCCCGGCAGGCCACCGCCACCCCGCCGCACAGCCGCACCAGCTTACAGATGGCGGCGTCCACCACGGGCACCGCCTCCCGGATAGCCCGGTACAGCGCGATCTCCCCGTGATGGAGGGGCACATACCCGTCCAGCTGCGTGAACGGGTGCCGGCCCGTGTCCCGGAGCTGGGCGGCGGCAGCTGCCATCTCCCCGGGTTGGGCGGCGGCAGCCGCCGCCCCCCGCTCCGTGTTTCGTTTTTTCCCGCTCATCAGACGGTCAGCACCCGGCTGGCGTCCTCAAAGATTTTGGCGTAGCCGGAGATGGTGGTGATGGCGGCCCGCTCCAACTGGCGGTCGATGATCTTGTCGTATTCCACCATCACGTCGCCGGCCTTGACCATCTCCAGGGCGTAGTTCTTGTCCAGGCCGATGATCTTGCCCTGGGGCACGGCGGAGGTGCGCAGCACTTTGGCGCCCATGGGGGTGATGAGCTTGCCGGTGCCGTGGAAGTCCAGCCCGGCGGCGGCATCCTGCATCTGGCTCATGCCCAGCAGCTTGGGCATGGTGTCGGCGCCCACCAGCAGGGTGTTGAGCTGATAGGGCTCGAACTCATTCCAGAAGGCCAGCAGATCCTCATAGGTCAGCATACCCGCCGTCTCCACAGCGCTGACCTGAGCGGCGTTATCGTTGCCGTCGCCGTTCAAAATGACCTGGATCGCGTCCTCCAGATGCATCCGGCCGATCTGCGCGCCGATCTGCCTCAGGGTGACGGAGAACAGGTCCAGCTTCTGGAACCGGATGGCCTCGTAGGAGGCCACCAGCATCCTGCCTCGCTTGTGGAGCTTCACCAGGCTGTCCCGGGTGCGCACAGTGGTCTGGGGGATAGCCACGCCCTCGGCCACCTGCTTGAGCTGTTTCTCGTCCTCGGGCACGGAGGTGATGGAGCGGTAGTCCATGCCTTCGATGAGGGTCTCGGTGGCGGTGATGTCGGGCAGGATGTTGGCCTCCTCCATGCCCACCTTCACAGCCCTGGCAATGTACTCGGGGAACAGCACCGCCGACTGGCTGGTGGAGAAGAACTTGTCCACCAGGTCGGAGCCCGCGCCCTTCACCCGGATGTCGAACCGCTTGAGCTGCCGCTGGTAGGCGTCCAGCCCCTCCAGGGCGGTGCCCCGGTACTGCTCGCTGGGATCCAGCTTTTCCAGCACCTGGGTAAAGGACTTGCCCGCCTCGTGGTACATCCCCTTTTCCAGCTTCAAATTGTCAAATCTCTGCGCCATAAATAGTTCCTCCTTACAGTTTGATGACGACGGACTTCTCGTCCTCGTCCACCGCCAGCACCAGGCAGTTCAGTCCGCCCGTGGCCGCGGTCTTGACGCCGCCCTTGCCGTCCAGGGCCAGCCCCTGCCAGCCCGCCTTGGGGGCGGTGCCGGTATATGCCGCCCTGACCGCGCCGCCGATCTGCACCGCCGCCGCGCCGCCGCGCGTGCCGCCCAGCACCACGCCGCAGGGCAGGCCGCCGTCAGCGCCCAGCCCCACCGTGCCGCTGCCGGTAAGCGCCACCGCCATACCGGGCAGCACCTCGCCGTTCACCTGAAAGGTAGCGGCCACCTGGCCTACGCCCTCGAAACAAATGTCCATGTTCATTCTCCTCTCATTCATGTGGTATATAGAAATCCTCTGTCGAGGTATTTCTCTCTCAAAACGCCTTTCTCTCCACAAACCTGGCCGCGCTTCCGCCGCAGCTGTCCAGGCTCATCACAAAGTAGCGGATGTCGTCCATGGCGTGGTCGTTTTCCTTCCTCACCCGGTCTTTGGTTCCGTCATCCTCCCAGCAGTACATGGAAAACTCCCTGGCCGCCGCCTCGCACCCCTTGCAGATGACGATCCTGCCGGATTTCAGCGCCTCCGCCGTCCGCCGGATCCCCTCCAGCACCCGGTTGTCCGCCTTTTGAACCGTCCAGCCCTCTCTTCTCAGTGCCTCGATAAAGCTGGCCGCCGAAGGGTCCACGATGACCGTTTCAATGCACCGTCCCCCCGCCAATCGGGTTAAATCGCTCACATACTCCCCGTCGGTTTTCTGCCGTCCCTCCGCCCGGGCGTCGTAGTAATATTCCGCCACTCTGTACCAGATTCTGTCCTTTTCGCCCCACAGGCCAAAAGAAGCAGGATTTCTTGTCCCATAGTCGCAGGAGATCCGCCACCTGGTGAACGGCCCCTCTGGAGCCGTTTGCATGGTATCCTCGTCAAAGAAGTCGTACACCAGCCCTTCCGCCGCCACCCATTCCCCCAGCACATACCGCCGGTAGAAGGTGCCCCGGAACATCCGCTCATAGCGCTCCCGGGTCGACCGGGATAGGGCCGGGTTGTCCTCCATGGCAAAGCGCAGATACAGCGCGTTTTTCTCTACCGCCTTGCAGATCCACTCTTTATAGAACCAGTGTTCCGGTCCGGCAGGGTTGCAGGAGAACCAGATCCTCCCGCCCTTCACCGAACACCGGGCACAGGCCTGCTCCACAAAGGAGCGGGGCATCAGCGCCGCCTCGTCCAGCAGCACACCTGCCAGCGTCACCCCCTGGATGGAGGCGGCGCTGCCCTCATCCCCTCCTCCGTAGAGGTAGAACACGTTCTCCCGCCCACCGCCCCGGAGGGTGATCTCGTTCCGGCTGACCTTCTCCTCCCATCGGAACCCCAGCCCCTCCAGCACAGGCCGCACCTGGGTGAGCAGATTCCGCCGCGCCCCGTTGATGGAGGTGGCGCACAGTCCGAACCTCTGCCGCTGGAAGCGCGTCATGGCCCACAGGAAGAAGGAGACGCTCAGCGCAAAGGTCTTGCCGGAGCGCACCGCCCCGTCGCAGATAATGGCGTCATAGCGCTCCTCCCGCCACCACTCCAGCACTTTTCTCTGCTTGGCTGAAAATTGGAGCCGCCTCACGCCTCATCGCCGTCCCCCGGCCCGGACAATCCATCTAAAAAGTCCTTCAGCTTCCCGTCCCGGCGCTCCTCCATCAGCTCCCGCAGCATGGCCAGCACCCGCACCTTATCCACAAACTTGGCCTCGAAGGTGCCGTTGGCATTCCGCTTCAGCTCCACCACCCCGGTGAGATCCAGCTGATCCACCCGGTCCGCGTCCTCCGGCTCCAAAAAACCCAGCTTCACCACATCGTTATTTTTCCACTTCGCCAGTTTGCGCAGATAGGCCACCAGCTCCTGCCTGATTTTCTGCTCCTCTGATTTTTCCTGTGTACCCATTCCAAACCTCCTTGCGCCGCCCTTCCCGAACGCCCGTTTTGTTGCCCGTCCCGATGCAAGACAAAAAAATAAAAGGCTCCCCATCCGCGCTGCGGATGGGGAGCCCTGCACAATGCTTTTTTACTTCAGGTTGAAGAACGCGTCGCGGCCCAGGTAGATCGCGGCGTCGTCCAGCTCTTCCTCGATGCGGAGCAGCTGGTTGTACTTGGCCACGCGGTCGGTGCGGCTGGGAGCGCCGGTCTTGATCTGGCCGGCGTTGGTGGCCACGGCGATGTCGGCAATGGTGGCGTCCTCGGTCTCGCCGGAGCGGTGGGACACGATGGCGGTGTAGCCGGCGCGGTTGGCCATCTGGATGGCGTCCAGGGTCTCAGTCAGGGTGCCGATCTGGTTGACCTTGATGAGGATGGAGTTAGCCACGCCCTTGGCGATGCCGTCGGACAGACGGGCCACGTTGGTGACGAACAGGTCGTCGCCCACCAGCTGGACCTTGGAGCCGATAGCCTTGGTCAGCATGGCCCAGCCCTCCCAGTCGTCCTCGGCCATGCCGTCCTCCAGGGAGATGATGGGATAGGTGTCGGCGAACTTCTTCCACATATTGACCAGCTGCTGCTGGGTCATCTTCTTGCCGGACTTGGGCTGGACGTAGCACTTCTCCTCGTCGTTCCACCACTCGGAGGAGGCGGCGTCGATGGCGATCATGAAGTCCTCGCCGGGCTTGTAGCCGGCGTCGGAAATGGCCTGCACGATGACCTTCAGGGCGTCCTCATCCTTCTTCAGGTTGGGGGCGTAGCCGCCCTCGTCGCCCACACCGGCGGCGGGAGTGCCGTTGTCCTTCAGGGTCTTCTTCAGCTGATGGAACACCTCGGCGCAGCGGCGCAGAGCCTCTTTCCAGGTGGGGGCGCCCACGGGCATGATCATGAACTCCTGGATCTCAACGTTGTTGGTGGCATGGGCGCCGCCGTTGAGGATGTTCATCATGGGGACGGGCAGGGTCTTGGCGTTGACGCCGCCGATATAGTTGTACAGGGACAGGCCCAGGGACTCAGCGGCGGCCTTGGCCACGGCCAGGGAGGCGCCCAGGATGGCGTTGGCGCCCAGGCGGCCCTTGTTGGGGGTACCGTCCAGCGCGATCATGGCCTTGTCGATGGCGACCTGATCCAGGGCGTTCATGCCGATCAGGCACTCGGCCAGCTCGGTGTTCACGTTGTTGACGGCGTTCAGCACGCCCTTGCCCAGATAGCGGCTCTTGTCGCCGTCGCGCAGCTCACAGGCCTCGTGGACGCCGGTGGAAGCGCCGGAGGGAACCGCGGCGCGGCCGACAGTGCCGTCCTCCAGGACGACCTCCACCTCGACGGTGGGGTTGCCGCGGGAGTCGATAATTTCACGGCCAAGGACGTCAACGATCTCAAGCATCTGTTTCATGGGAATCAAGCTCCTTTCAAATTTCAAAGGTATATTGCTTCAGAGGCTTCCGCCTCGTGGAACACAGGAGAATTATTTCACGATCAGGGTCTCGCCGGTCATTTCCTTGGGCTGCTTCAGGCCCATCAGATCCAGCATGGTGGGAGCCAGATCGGCCAGGCGGCCGTCCCGCAGCTTCACGTCCGCGCCCACCACGCAGCAGGGCACCAGGTTGGTGGTGTGGGCGGTGAAGGGGGAACCGTCCTCCTCCACCATATGCTCGGCGTTTCCGTGGTCGGCGGTGATGATGGACACGCCGCCCATCTTGGCGGTGGCGGCGACCACCTGGGCCACGCCGTCATCCACCGCCTCAGCGGCCTTGACGGCGGCGTCGAACACGCCGGTGTGGCCCACCATGTCGCAGTTGGCGAAGTTGAGGATAATCACGTCGTAAGCACCGCTCTCGATGCGCTTGACGGCCTCGGCGGTGACCTCGGGCTGGCTCATGTGGGGCTGGAGGTCATAGGTGGCCACCTTGGGAGAGGGAATCAGGCACCGATCCTCGCCGGGGAACACGGTCTCCACGCCGCCGTTGAAAAAGAAGGTAACATGGGCATACTTCTCCGTCTCAGCGATGCGAAGCTGGGTCATACCCTGCTGTGCGATATACTCGCCGAAGATGTTGTCCAGGCTCTCCTTGGGGAAGGCGATGACCACGTTGGGCATGGAGGCATCGTAAGATGTGGTACACACATAGTTTACCCGGAAGAAGCCCTTTTTGCGCTCAAACCCGGTGAAATCGGGATCCACGAAAGTACGGGTGATCTCACGGGCCCGGTCGGGGCGGAAGTTCATGAAGATGATGGAGTCACCCTCGCCGATCTCGGCGTTTTCCGCAGTGATGACGGGAATGACGAACTCGTCGGTGACGCCCGCGTCATAGCTGGCCTGCATGGCGCCCACAGGGTCGCCGATGAAGCGCTGGTCGCTCTCGCCGTACACCATGGCCTTATAGGAGCGCTCCACACGATCCCAGTTGGTATCCCGGTCCATGGCGTAATAACGCCCGGAGATGGTGGCGATCTGGGCCCCGTACTGGTCGCAGGTCTCCTTCATCTCGGCCACAAAGCCCTTGCCGGAGGTGGGGGGCACGTCGCGGCCGTCCATGAAGCAGTGGACGAAAATCTTGGGGCAGCCCAGGTCGTGGGCCATTTTCACCGCCGCCTGGATGTGGGTGATGTGGCTGTGGACACCGCCATTGGACATCAGGCCGTAGATGTGGACAGCCTTGCCCGCGTCCTTGGCGGCCAGCATGGCGTTTTTGTAGGCGGGGTTCTCGAAGAAATCGCCGTCCTGGATGGCCTTGGTGATCTTGGGCAGATCCTGGAACACCACCCGGCCCGCGCCGATGTTGGTGTGGCCCACCTCGCTGTTGCCCATCTGCCCGTCGGGCAGACCCACGTCCATGCCGGAGGCGGACAGCTTACAGCAGGGATTCTCGGCGAAAATGCGATCCAGGTTGGGGGTGTTGGCGGTCTTGATGGCGTTGTCCCCCGCCGCGGTGGAGGAGGACAGGCCAAAACCGTCCATGATAATTAGGGTAGTTGGAGTTTTCATTAACATACCTCGCATTGTCACGCTGCGAAGCGGCCAGGGCGTTCGGTCGCTTTCCCTCCGATTCGGGTTGGTCTGCGGGCGGCGCCGCCGCCCTCCGCTCACCCTCACTCCGGTCCAAGCTCCCTCACTGTCCGCTTCTCCACGCTTCTTAATTACTCCTGATTCGCCGCATTAATGATGGCCATGAAGTCGTCGGGCTTCAGGGAAGCGCCGCCGATGAGGCCGCCGTCGATGTCGGGCTGAGCCAGCAGCTCGGCGGCGTTCTTGGCGTTCATGGAGCCGCCGTACTGGATGGTGACGGCGCGGGCCACGCGGGCGCCGTACTGCTTGCGGATGATGGTGCGGATGTGGGTACACACCGCGCCCGCCTGCTCGGCGGTGGCGGTCTTGCCGGTGCCGATGGCCCAGATGGGCTCATAGGCAACGACCACGCGGCGAACCTGGGTGTCGCTCAGGCCGGCCAGGGCCACCTTCACCTGGTAGGAGATCAGCTCCTCGGTGACGCCCAGCTCACGCTGCTCCAGGCTCTCGCCCACGCACACGATGGGCCGCAGGCCGGCCTCCAGGGCGGCGTGAACCTTCTTGTTGACGGTGAAGTCGGTCTCGTTATAGTACTGCCGGCGCTCGGAGTGGCCGATGATGACATACTTGGCGCCCACGTCCTTGAGCATCTCCACGGTGACCTCGCCGGTGAACGCGCCGCTGGCCTCGTAGTGGCAGGTCTCGCCGCCGATGGCCACGCGGGTGTCCTTAAACAGGCGAACCATGCCGGGGATGTTCACGCCGGGGACGCACAGCACCACCTCGCACCACTTGTGGCGGCCCAGCTGGGGTTTGATGGCGTCGGCGAAGGTCTTGGCCTCGGTGATGGTCTTGTTCATCTTCCAGTTACCGGCGATGATCGTCTTGCGGTACTTCAGATTCATTTGAATGGAACTCCCTTCTTATATTTGAAAAAGGTGTGTTGGTACGTTAAGCCGGATCAGGCGTCCAGCAGGCAGGCGACGCCCGGCAGCTCCTTACCCTCCATGAATTCGAGGGAGGCGCCGCCGCCGGTGGAGATGTGGGACATCTTGTCGGCATAGCCCAGCTGCTGCACGGCCGCCGCGCTGTCGCCGCCGCCGATGATGGTGATGGCAGAAGTCTTGGAGAGGGCCTCGGCCACGGCCTTGGTGCCCACGGCAAACTTCTCAAACTCGAACACGCCCATGGGGCCGTTCCAGATGACGGTACCCGCGTCGGCCACGGCATCGCAGTACAGCTTCACGGTCTCGGGGCCGATGTCCAGGCCCTGCCAGCCGTCAGGGATCTCGCCGGCCTTGACCACCTGGCTCTTGGCGTCGGGGGCAAAAGCGTCGGCGCACACGGTGTCCACAGGCAGCAGGAGCTTCACACCCTTGTCGGCGGCCTTCTTCACCATGTCGTTGGCGTAGTCCTTCCAGTCCTCTTCCAGCAGGGAGTCGCCCACCTTGCCGCCCTGGGCGGCGGAGAAGGTGTAGGCCATGCCGCCGCCGATGATGACGGTGTCGGCGATCTCCAGCAGGTTGTTAATGACGCCGATCTTGGAGGAAACCTTGGAGCCGCCCAGGATGGCCACCAGGGGACGCTTGGGATTGGCCAGGGCGCCGCCGATGAAGTCCAGCTCCTTCTGGATCAGGAAGCCGGAGACGGCGGGCAGATAGTCGGCCACGCCGGCGGTGGAGGCGTGGGCGCGGTGCACCGCGCCGAAGGCGTCGGACACGTAAATATCGGCCAGGTCGGCCAGCTTCTTGGCAAACTCGGGGTTGTTCTTGGTCTCACCCTTGTTGTAGCGGGTGTTCTGGAGCAGCATGATCTCGCCGGGCTTCAGCGCGGCGGCCTTGGCCTGAACGTCGTCGTTCACCACGTTGATGTCGCCGGCCAGGATGACGTCCTTGCCCAGCAGCTCGCCCAGGCGCTTGGCCACGGGCTCCATGCACAGCGCTTCCAGGGACTTTTCCCACTTCTCGCGGGTGAGGGAGGCGGGGTCCTTGCCCTTCTCGGTCTGCTTCTTCACCCACTTGTCAAAGTCGGGCTCCGGCTTGCCCAGGTGGGAGCAGGCGATGACCGCCGCGCCCTGGTCCAGCAGATACTGGATGGTGGGCAGGGCGGCGCGGATGCGCTTGTCGTCGGTGATCTCACCGCTGCCGTCCTTGGCCTGGGGCACGTTGAAGTCGCAGCGAAGGAGAACCTTCTTGCCCTTCACATCGATGTCCTTGACGGTCTTCTTGTTGTAGTTCATGATAATCTAACTCCTTTCATTTCTTACAGTTTGAAGTGAATTAGGTTTTTCGTGGTGTTGTGCTTTGCCTGCTCACAACGGCTCCGCGCTTCCTGCCATCTCCCCAACCCCACTCAGTCCCGGAAACCCCTGCTGACGCAGGGCCTCATACGCCAGAATGGCCACCGAGTTGGACAGGTTCAGGCTGCGGGCGTCCTCGCGCATGGGGATGCGGATGCAGCGATCCGCGTGAGCCGCCCGGAAGAATGAAGGCAGGCCGGCGGTCTCCTTGCCGAAAAACAGCCAGCAGTCGTTCCGAAAATCCGCCCGGGTGTAATCCCGGGGAGCCTTGGTGGTGGCCAGCCACAGGCCGTCCACCTGGTTTCGGGCAAACAGGTCGTCCAGGCTGGGGTAGACGGTCAGATCCACCATGGGCCAGTAATCCAACCCGGCGCGCTTCACGGCCTTCTCGCTGATGTCAAAGCCCAGGGGCTCCACCAGATGGAGGCGGCTGCGGGTGGCGGCGCAGGTACGGGCGATGTTGCCGCAGTTTTGCGGAATTTCCGGCTCAACTAACACGATATTGACCATACTATTTCCCAAATCCTCTCTAACCATGGACATTATAGACGCTTGACAAAAAAATAGCAAGAGAAAATGTGGCGAAACTGTCAAATTTTTACCCATTTTTGCTGTCACTTTGCCGAGGGCTTCTCATTTTTTTGAATTTTTCGCGGTCTCGGAGATTTTTTTGCCTCCGGCGCAACCTTTTGACCCGGAGCGGGGTATCATAAAAAGACGGAGTTGAGTTGCCTTTTTTTCTCCCGTGTGCTAAAATGTCCCCAACGCGGTCGTACGAACAGATAAAGGAGAGGGCGGCACATGGATACCATGATCATCGGCATCGCCGGGGGAACCGGCTCGGGCAAGACTACCCTGACCAAGCGTCTTCGGGACACATTCGGGGGCGACGTGTCCGTGGTCTACCACGACAACTATTATAAAAAGCACGTGGACATGACCTACGAGGAGCGGGCGGCGCTGAACTACGACCATCCCGACGCCTTCGACACCGCCCTCATGGTGGAGGATCTGAAGCGGCTGGCCGCCGGGGAGACCATCCACTGCCCGGTGTACGACTACTCCATCCACAACCGCTCGGAGGAGACGGTGGAGGTGCGCCCCACCAAGGTGGTCATTGTGGAGGGCATCCTGATCTTCGCCGACCCGGCCCTGCGGGAGCTGATGGACATCAAAATCTTTGTGGACACCGACGCGGACGTCCGCATTCTCCGCCGCATCCTTCGGGACGTGAAGGAGCGGGGGCGCTCACTGGACTCGGTCATCAATCAGTACCTCACCACCGTCAAACCCATGCATGAGCAGTTTGTCCAGCCCAGCCGACAGTATGCCGACCTGGTGGTGCTGGCTGGGGGGCACAACCTGGTTGCGCTGGATATGATTACCCAGCGCGTCCGGAACCACATCGAGAGCCATTGAACAAAGCGCGGCGGAAACGCCGCCAGACAGTTTAAGGAGGAAACAAATGATGAAGAAAATGTTGTGTGCGGCCATGGCCGCAGTGCTCTGCCTGTCCCTGCTGTCCGCCTGTGGGGGCAAACAAAAGGAAGAAAAAAATGTCGATTTGGCCGCCTTTGCCCAGACTCTGACGGAGAACCACGAGTTCGCTGCTTTCGTGCAGCGGGTAGACCCCACTGACGAGGAGTTTGGCGGCATTATGCTGGACAACTCCTATCCCGGCCTGAAGGAACTGGATCCGGAGCAGATGGAGATCTATCTGAGCATGGTATCCTTCAGCACCGGCGAGTTCGCCCTGGTTCGGGCCAAAAGCGCCGAGGATGCCGCCAAGGTGAAAGGCATCTTCCAGGCCCGCATCGACGGCATGACCGAGGAGGGCATGAATTACCCGGAAACCGTCGAGCTCTGGACCAACTCCTCCAGGTTGGTGGATCACGGCACCTATGTCATGTTGGTGTGCCATGAGGATGCGGACGCCATTGTCAATGAGTTCAACGCCCTGTTTTCCTGAGTTTGATGATAACTAAGGAGTGTAGAGAGATATGAAGCGCGTCCTTGCTTTGACCCTGTCCGCCGCCATGGCGCTGTTCCTGCTGTGCGCCTGCAGCAGCACCAATTCCAACGAGACCGTGATCCCCTCCGAGCCGGCGGAGGTCACCGAGTCCGTCCGGCCCGCTCCAACCCCTTCCCAGGAGCCCATTCCCGAGCCCTCCGCCGAGCCCAGCGCGGAGCCGTCCGAGGAGCCCTCCACAGAACCCTCTGCGGAGCCCGCCATGGCGCCCTCCGAGGCTCCGTCGGCCACCCCTGCCCCTACCCCCGCTCCCACACCTACGCCGGAACCAACCCCCACCCCTGAGCCCACGCCGGAGCCGACCCCCGAGCCCGCCGACCAGGTAGATCTGGCGGCGTTCCATGAGAGCGTGACGAGCCAGTATGAGTTTGGCTTCCTGGGGCTGGCCAGCGACGATCTGCTGGACGGCTTCTATCCCGGCCTGACCGGAATTGATACCCAGCAGTGTCTGGTCTATGTCTGCCAGATGTCTATGAACAACGGCGAATTCGGTCTGGTGCAGGTCAAAAACAGCGAAGATGTGGCCGCGGTAAAGGCGGTCTTCCAGGCCCGGATCGACTATATGGTGGGCGACGGGAACGGCCCCGGCGGGGCCTGGTATCCCGGCCCCACCGAGATGTGGGACAACAATTCCCGGGTGGTTTCCAACGGAAACTACGTTATGATGGTCATCCATGAGAACTGCGACGAGATTGTGTCCCTGTTCAATGCTTTATTCTAAATTTACTTGCCCCGGCGCTTGCGCCGGGGCAGCTTAACTTATCCCGTGAGGTGAGCGCCCGTGATCTTTTCCAGTCCGTTTTTTCTGTTCCTGTACTTCCCTGTCGTATTGACGCTGTACTACATCTCCCCGCTGAAGTGGCGCAACCTGGTGCTGCTGGTGGTCAACCTGATTTTCTACGGCTGGGGCGAGCCGGTGTATGTACTCATCATGTTCCTGTCCATCGCCATCGACTACAGCCACGGGCGCATCGTCACCCGCTGCAAAGCCAAGGGAAATGACAAAGGCGCACGGGCGGCGGTGGCCTCGTCCGTGGTATTCAATCTGCTCCTGCTGGGCTTCTTCAAGTATTGGAACTTTATCGCCGGAAGCCTTGCCGCTCTGGGCGCGGGCTTCCTGCCCGTCATCGAAAAGCTACCCCTGCCGGGGGGCGGTTCCATCCCCTTCACCCTGCCCATCGGCATCTCCTTCTACACCTTCCAGACCATGAGCTACACCATCGACGTGTACCGGGGGGACGCCCGGTGCCAGAAGAACATCGTCACCTTCGGCACCTTTGTCACCCTGTTCCCCCAGCTCATCGCCGGGCCCATCATTAAGTATAAGGATCTGGACGAGCAGCTGGAGCACCGGGATCACTCCTTTGAGAAGTTCGCCTCCGGCGTCCAGCGCTTCACCGTCGGCGCGTGCAAGAAGGTGCTGCTGGCCAACGCCCTGGGCCCTCTGTGGGACGTATACCTCGCCACCCCGGGTGCACAGCTCACCACCCTGGGCGCGTGGCTGGGGATCATTGCCTTCTCCCTCCAGCTCTACTTCGACTTCTCCGGCTACTCCGATATGGCCATCGGCCTGGGCCGTATGCTGGGCTTCGAGTTTTTGGAAAACTTCAACTACCCCTATCTCTCCAAGTCAGCCAGCGAGTTCTGGCGGCGGTGGCATATCTCCCTGGGCAGCTGGTTCCGGGAGTACCTCTACTTCCCCCTGGGCGGCAGCCGGGTAAGCCGCGGCCGGATGGTGTGCAACCTGCTGGTGGTCTGGGCGGCCACCGGCATCTGGCACGGGGCCAGCTGGAATTTCCTGATTTGGGGCTTATACTGGTTCGTGTGGATTGGGCTTGAAAAGCTGTTCCTGGGCAAGTGGCTGGACAAAGCCCCGGTTTGGCTGACCCACGTATACGGCGTGGTGATCGCCGTGGTAGGCTGGGCCATCTTCGCCGTGGAGGATTTTTCCGCCATGGGGCCGTACCTGGCCGCCATGTTCGGCTTTGGGGCGGGGGCGCTGGACGGCGCGTTCCTCTACTATCTGCGCAACTATCTGCCCATTCTGGTCATCGCCATGGTGGCGGCCACGCCGCTGGCAGCGCACACCTGGAAGAAGCTCCCCGAGCGGGCGCGTCAGATCGCCTTCCCGGTGCTGATGATCGCGGGTCTGGTGTTCACCACCGCCTATCTGGTGGACGGCACCTACAACCCGTTCCTGTACTTCAGATTTTAAGGAGGTGTCGGTATGAGCAAAAAATATTCCATTTTTATCACGGTTTTGTTCTGCCTGTTCACCTTCGGTTTCGGCATCGCCCATTTTATCCTGCCCGACCGGGACTTCTCCGATCAGGAAAACCGCTACCTGTCCCAGTTCAAGGTCCCCACCCTCAGCACCCTGCGTTCCGGGGAGTTCATGGAGGACTTTGAGGACTATGTCACCGATCAGTTCCCCCTGCGGGATGGATGGATCCAGCTCAAGGCCCTGTCCGAGCGGGCCCTGGGCAAGCAGGAAAACAACAGCGTCTACTTCGGCACGGATGGCCAGACCCTGTTCGCCCACTTCACCGCCATTTCCCCGGAGGATCTGGCCCAGCGGGTGGGCTTTGTGAACAAACTGGCAGGCAATGTGGACGTACCGGTGTATTTCTCCCTGGTGCCGGACAAGAGCTGGGTGTTGTCGGGGCTGCTTCCCGCCAACGCCCCCAATGTGGACGACAATTCCACCATCCAGCAGGCCAAAGAGCTGTGTTGGGAAAATGTAAATTTCATTGATTTAACGTGGGTGCTGAAGGATACCTGCGGAAACTCCGATCCTCGCGAAAACGGCTCTTTCTACCGCACCGACCACCACTGGACAACTATGGGCGCCTACGTGGGTTATCTGGCGCTGATGCAGGCCATGGGCGACAGCGGCGGGATTTACGATTATCCCCTGGCCTTGTGCTCCGACGCGTTCTACGGCACCACCTACTCCGCCTCCGGGGCGGGCTGGATCAAGCCGGACAGCATCTATACCATGATCCCCGAGGGCGGGACAAAGGGCCGCGTCACCGTCACCGGCTACCCCAACGGCCAGCCCATCGAGAGCACCATGTACCACCCCGAAAAGCTGGAAGTCAAGGACAAATACGCCTATTTCCTGGGCGGCAACCAGCCCCTGTGCGTCATCAAAAACCCGGACGCCCAGGGCGGG
This sequence comes from Clostridiales bacterium, assembly GCA_014799505.1. GTDB lineage: Bacteria > Bacillota > Clostridia > Oscillospirales > Oscillospiraceae > Enterenecus. Next base: position 96,950 of record JAAVHV010000007.1, on the reverse strand, counting down.
AAGCTGCTGGTCGTCCGGGACTCCTACTCCGATTCCCTGGCCCCCTTCCTGGCGGAGGAATTTGAGGAAGTCCACCTGTTCGACCTGCGCTATAACAATATGTCGCTGAAGCAGTACGTGGCGGACAACGGCATCGACCAGGTTCTGGTACTCTATTCGGCCAACAACTTCAACACCGACAAGAACCTGTTCAAGCTGGGGCTGTAAAATACCCCAACGCAGACAGGCCATATACCCCACAAAAACAGCAGGCGCCGCGATGGAGCGGCGCCTGCCTGTTCTATTCCGGGACATTCGGGATCTCCCCTCAGTCCTTTTCCCTGCTTCTGCGATACCAGTCCAGCTTGTCGTCGTACTTCCGTCCGGACAGGCGGTAATAGATCTCAATGCCCGCCGTGATCGCCAGGAAAATAACGATAAAAATCACACCGAATTCCACCCACGCCCCCACGTCCCCTGTGGGGAACCAGCCAAAACCCACGGCAAAGGCGGTGAGGACCGCGCCAAAGGGGATCACGAAGACCACCAGCCGCCAGCCGTAGGCCAGCTTTTTGAACAACAGGTCACTGAACGCCACCAGCTGCATGGTTCCCGCCGCCACGCACACGACCATCAGGGAAAACAGCATGGACAGCGGAGCCGCCTCCTGCTTAAACACCCACAGAAAAACCATATAAATGAACATAGCGGCGGTGTAGCTCAATGACGCCCTCTCTTTGATGGCGATGACGATCTGCAAAAACTTTTTCATGGGACACACTCCTTTCATAAGCCTAGCTTTGCCTTGATGGCGGGGACGTACTGGCGATTTGCCACCACCACCTCGCCATTGGACATGGTGAGCCGCATCCGCCCGCCGAAGTCGGGGCGCAGGGACTTCACCCGATCAAAATTCACGATGGCCGACTTGCTCACCCGGATGAAATCCCAGCCAATGAGCTGTTCCTCCAGCTCGTACAGGCGCAGACGGGTCTGGTACACCCCATCCTCGGTATAGAGGAAGGTGCCCCGATCCACCGTGTCGATATAGAGCACCTCCGCCCCGTCCAGGATGCAGGTTTCGCCGTCCTTCTCCCCGGTGAGCCGGGCGTCGGACAGCCGAAGCAGCTCCACCAGCCGGGCCGTCTGGCTGTCCATCCTCTTACAGCGGACAGTCACCTCGGTCTGTTCCAGGCCGGGGCACTCCTCCACGGTCACTTTCATAAGCTTCACTCCTTTTGCAGCTGCATCTTGAGCATACACAATGCCGCCCCACTTGGCAAGGGGTGAGAACGCGACCTGCTCTCAGCCCCGCCTGACTTGCATAAAAACAAGAAAGGGCCTGCGGCATACAGCCGCAGGCCCTTTCAAAACTTTTTTAACCACCCAAATATGCCTTCTTGACCGCCTCGTCGTGGAGCAGCTCGTCTCCCGTGCCGGTGGCGACGATCTTGCCCGTCTCCAGCACGTAGCCCCGGTCGGCCACCGACAGGGCCATCCGGGCATTCTGCTCCACCAGCAGGATGGTGGTGCCCGCCTTGTGGAGCTGGCGGACGATGTCAAAGATCTGCTCCACCAGGATGGGGGCCAGACCCATGGACGGCTCGTCCAGCATGAGCAGCTTGGGGTTGGACATGAGCCCCCGGCCCATGGCAAGCATCTGCTGTTCTCCGCCGGACAGGGTGCCCGCCACCTGACGCCGCCGCTCCTTCAGCCGGGGAAACTGCTCATACACCCGCTCCAGGTTGGGATCGACGCTGGCCCGGGCCTGGGTGTACGCCCCCATCTCCAGGTTTTCCTCCACCGTCATCTGCTGGAAGATGCGCCGCCCCTCGGGGACGTGGGCCATGCCCAGCTTCACCACCTTGTGGGCGGGGACGGCGGCCAGATTTTTGTCTAGGAACTCGATGGAGCCGGTGCGGGAGTGGAGCAGACCGCACACCGTGTTCAGAATGGTGGACTTGCCCGCGCCGTTGGCGCCGATGAGGGTGACGATCTCGCCGTCGTTCACCTCAAAAGATACACCTTTGATGGCGTGGATGGCGCCGTAGTAGACGTTGATGTCGTTGACTTTCAGCATTTTACCACGCCTCCTCACTGCTGCTTGCCCAGATAGGCCTCGATGACCGTGGGGTTGGACTGGATCTCCTCCGCGGTTCCCTTGGCGATGATCTGGCCGAAGTTGAGCACGCAGATGCCCTCGCAAATGCCCATGACCAGGCTCATATCGTGCTCGATGAGCATGATGGCGATCTGGAAGGTGTCCCGGATCTTGACGATGTTCTCCATCAGCTCGGCGGTCTCGGAGGGGTTCATGCCCGCCGCCGGCTCGTCCAGCAGCAGCAGGGACGGATTGGTGGCCAGCGCCCGGACGATCTCCAGCCGCCGCTGGGCCCCGTAGGGCAGGGAGCCGGCCTGGTGGTCCGCCAGATCCTGCATATCGAAGATGGACAGCAGCTCCAGCGCCCGCTCGTGGGCGGCCTTCTCCCGCTTCCAGTATTTGGGCAGCCGGAGGACGCCGGAGAACATGGAGTATTTCTCCTGGTTGTGCAGGCCGATCTTCACGTTGTCCTCCACGCTCAGGTTGTTGAACAGCCGGATGTTCTGGAAGGTGCGGGCGATGCCCATGCGGTTGATCTGGGCGGGGGTTTTGCCGTGGGTGTCCATCCCATCCACCAGGATGGTACCCCGGGTGGGGTGGTACACCTTGGTGAGCAGATTGAACACGGTGGTCTTGCCCGCGCCGTTGGGGCCGATGAGCCCCGCGATCTCGGTGCGGCCCACAGTGATGTTGAACTCGTTGACGGCGGTCAGCCCGCCGAAGTCGATGCCTAAGTGGCTGCACTCCAGGATGGGGGCCTTGCCCAGATCCCGCTCCGGGATGATGGACACGCTGGGCACGGGCACCATTTTGCCCTTTTCAAACTGCTTTTTCTCAGCCATTGTCCGCGGCCCCCTTTCGTCTGGGGATAATGCGGCCCATCAGGGCCTTGAGCTTATCGCTGTTGGTAGCCAGCATGACCAGGATCATGACCAGGGCATACACCAGCATCCGGTAGTCCTTCAGCTCCCGCATGATGGGGGTCTCGGGGAGGACAGTGAGGAAGGTGGCCGCCAGGATGGAGCCCCACATCTTTCCCTGCCCGCCCAGCACCACGAACACCAGGATCAGGATGGACATATTGAAGTCAAACTTGGACGCGGTGATGGTGTTCTGTCCCAGAGCAAACAGGGTGCCCGCCGCCCCCGCCATAGCGGCGGAGGTAACGAAGGCCATCAGCTTGTACTTGGTCACGTTGATGCCCACGCTCTCGGCGGCGATGCGGTTGTCCCGCAGGGCCATGATGGCCCGTCCGGCCCGGCTGTTCACCAGGTTGAAGATGACGATCAGCACGATCATGGTCAGGACGAACCCGGCGGTGAAGGTGGAGATTTTATTGATGCCGTTGACTCCCATGGGGCCGTTGAGAATCATCTTCCCGCCGTCGGTAAAGGTGATCCGGTTCTCCAGGAAGCTGGCGTGGAGCCCTTTGGCGTCCAGGCCAATGTAGAGGTTCTCCACGATGGATTTGATGATCTGGCCGAAGGCCAGGGTGACAATGGCCAGATAGTCGCCGTTGAGCCGGAGCACCGGCACGCCTACCACCACGCCCACCAGACCGGCCAGGACCGCGCCGATGAGCATAGCCACCCCCAGCCGCAAGGCGTCGGAGGGGATGGGCAGCGCCGCCGCGGCCACCGCCCCCGCGAAAGCCCCCACGCTCATAAATCCGGCGTGGCCCAGGGACAGCTCGCCCAGGATGCCGACGGTCAGGTTCAGGCTCAGCGCCATGACCACATAGGCGCAGATGGGCACCAGCTGGCCCCGGATGGTGGAGGACAGCATTCCGGCGCTTCCCATGAGCTGCATCACGACAAACGCGAGGATGACCATGCCGTAGGTGGCGAAGTTGACCTGATTGGTCTTGCTCAGATGAAATTTCTTCATAAGGCCACCCCTACACTTTCTCGCGAACCTGCTTGCCCAGCAGGCCGGTAGGCCGCACCAGCAGCACGATGATGAGTACCGCGAACACGATGGCGTTGGACAGCTGGGTGGAGATGTACGCGCTGGCGAAGATCTCGATCATGCCCAGCAGGACGCCGCCCAGCAGCGCCCCGGGAATGGAGCCGATGCCGCCGAACACGGCGGCGGTAAACGCCTTGATGCCCGGCATGGAGCCGGTGGTGGGGGTCAGATTGGGGTAGACGGAGCAGAACAGCACACCCGCGACGGCGGCCAGGGCGGAGCCGATGGCAAAGGTCACGGAGATGGTGGTGTTCACGTCAATGCCCATGAGCTGGGCCGCGCCCTTGTCCTCGGAGCAGGCCCGCATGGCCTTGCCCACCTTGGTTTGGCCGGTGAACCAGGTCAGCGCCAGCATGATGACCACGCACACCGCCACCGTGACAATGGAGGCCACCGTGATCTTCAGCTCCCCGCCGAACAGCTCCACGGGCTGGCCGGGGAAGAAGGAGGGGAACATCTTGATGTTGGAGGTCCACAAAAGCTGGGCCCCGTTTTGCAGCAGGTAGCTGACACCGATGGCGGTGATGAGTACCGCCAGGGAGGTGGCCTGCCGCAGGGGCTTATAGGCCAGCCGCTCGATGACGATGCCCAGCATGGTGCACACCAGTATGGCCAGCAGGATCCCCACAGCCGGGGGCAGATTGAAGGAGGAAATCGCGAAGAAGCAGATGTACGCACCCACCATGATGACGTCGCCGTGGGCGAAGTTCAGCATCTTGGCGATGCCGTACACCATGGTGTAGCCCAGGGCGATGATGGCGTACACGCTGCCCAGGCTGATGCCGTTGATCAAGTGGTTGAGGAAGATCAGCAAGGGTACTCACCTCGTCTCTTATTTCTGGAAAGGCCGGGAGGGCTGCCGGGATGCGGCAGCCCTCCCGGGCGGTATCTGGTTGAATCAATCCATTCCGACGTAAGCGCCGTCCTGGATGTACATACCCTTGGGGCTCTTGGTGACGGTGCCTTCGGCGCTCCAGGTCATGTTCTCACCGGTCAGACCGTTGAAGGTCATGGAGGTGAACTTGTTGATGAGGATGTCGCACATATCGCTGGCGCTGGTCTCGGCCGTGACGTTCTCGTCCTTCAGCGCCTCGTAAATGGCGTACACGCAGTCATAGGCGTCGGCGGCGAACTGGTTGGGCACGTCGCCGTACTTATCCTGATACTTGGCGACAAAGGACTTGGTGGCCTCGTCCTCAGAGTCGGCATTGAAGGGGGTCAGCAGCATGACGCCCTCAGCCAGGGAGGTGTCAAAGCCGTCCACGGACAGGATGCCGTCCATGCCGTCCACGCCGAAGTACTTGGGCGTATAGCCCGCGGCGTTGGCCTGGGTCAGGATCAGAGCGTTGGCGTCATAGTAGGTGGGCAGATAGACCAGATCCGCACCCTTGTTCTTGGCGTCGTTGATCTGCACGGAGAAGTCGGTCTGGCTGTCCGTGGTGAAGGTGGTGGTGGAAACGATGTTCAGGCCCAGCTCAGCGGCCTTGGAGGCAAAGCTGTTGTAGATGCCGGTGGAGTAGATGTCGTCGTTCTTATAGATGACGGCGATGGCGCTGCCCAGGTCGTTGTCCTTAATGTACTGAGCGGAAGCGCTGCCCTGGTTGGGGTCCACGAAGCACATCTGGAACACGTTGTCCCGGCGGTCGATGTCCACGGAGCCGGTCAGGGGGTTGGCCACACCGCCGATGACGTCGGTGGAAGAGGCGGACGGGGTCAGGTAGAAGATGTGGTCGCCGTTGCTCTCAGCGGCGGTGGCGGCGCCCGGGCCGGAAGTGACGGAGCCCAGGAACACCTGCATACCCCAGTCCTTCAGGGTATTGTAGGCGTTGACGGACTTCTCGGGGTCGTGGGCGTCGTCCTCATAGCGCAGGTCGATCTGGATGCCGCCCAGGGCGTTGATCTCCTCGGCGGCGATCTCCGCGCCGCCCTTGGCCGCGTTGCCGTAGATGGCCGCGCCGCCGGTCAGGGGGCCCACGCCGCCGATCTTGATGGTGGCCGCGCCGCCGTTCCCGCCCTCATTGTCGGCGGACTGGCTTTCCTTACTATCGGTACCGGGGGTGCTGGCATTGCTGTCCTTGCCGGAGCAGCCGGCCAGCAGGCTGAAGCACATGGCGCCCGCCATGAGCAGAGCCGCAAGATTCTTCTTTTTCATTCTGGTTTCCTCCTATATTGATATGCCGCAGATCTCTAAACATCGAAGGGGGCACGATTGCGCCCCCCAGATTGTTGACAATTATATACTCGCAGACCGCGTCTGTCAACCGTCAAACATGACAATGACCGTCTGCGGCAGACGGCCATTGTGTTGTATTATGACGGATATTTGTTCTTAAATCACGAATCCACCGTTGGGCGCCAGCACCTGCCCTGTGATGAAGGACGCCTCATCCGAGGCCAGGAAAGCAATGGCGGCGGCGGCCTCCTCTGGCGTGCCGATGCGGCCCAGTGGTGTCTCGTCCGCCAGGGCGGCCATATCCTCTGGGGAGAGATGGGCATTCATATCGGTGTCAATCACCCCGGGAGCCACACAATTTACCCGGATATTGGAAGGGCCAAGCTCCTTGGCCAGCGCCTTTGTGTAGGCGATGACCGCCCCTTTGGTGGCAGAATATGCCGCCTCGCAGGAGGCCCCTACCTGCCCCCACATGGAGGATACAGTGACGATTGAGCCGGACTTGCGATCCAGCATATGGGGCAGCACTGAGCGGCAGCAGTGGTGGACACCGTCCACGTTGACGGCAAATAACCGCCGCCAATGTTCTCCGTCAATTTGACTGATAAGGCCCCCATGGGAAATACCGGCACAGCAAACCAAAATGTCAAGTTGACAAAACTTTTCTAACACAATGTCAACCATCCGGCGCACTTGTCCCTCATCGGCCACATCCGCCCGGACGGCCATAGCGGGCACACCCAGCCGGGACAGCTCTTGGGCCAGCTCCTGAGCCCTGGCTTCGTTCTTGTCATAGCCCACGGCCACTCCCCAGCCCTTCTGGGCAAACAGACGGGCGGCGGCGGCCCCAATGCCCCGGGAGCCGCCGGTGATCAGCGCGTATCTCATGTCGATCCCCCCTCATATTTTTCACGGATTCAGTATAACATGGAAAAAAACTCTTGACAAGCGGCATTGGCATGGCTATAATGTATTTGTTCCGCTCGTTGGGTGCGGAACACAAAATATTTGGACGATTAGCTCAGCTGGTATGAGCATCCGCTTGACGTGCGGGAGGTCACAGGTTCAAGTCCTGTATCGTCCACCAACGGAGTCGACAAATTTCGGTAGGAATTTGTCGACTCCCCTTTTTTGCAGGCTTTTCGTTTGATGCATCTTTTTCGTCAACACAATACAAAAGAAAAGACACCCAAAGGGTGTCTTTTCTTTTGGGACACCAAGGCGGTCGGCAGACCGCCGGGATCGGTCGTTCGGCGAAGCCGAATGACGATCTCTTTTATGTTCCCTTTTACAGAGCGTTAGTTCGGCGCATCTTTTACGTCAATACAAAACAAAAAGAAGGACACGCTTTGCGCGTCCTTCTTTTTGTTTTCCAGCCGGCTTCTCCTTTTATACCCCCTCTCCGCTCTGCACATTTTTTCATTTGTCAAAAAATAAACGAGTAAGCACTTGACACCCCAGCCCGAACTATATAAAATAGAATCTGTATTTATATACCACAGCGCACTCAATTCTGATAGGAGGAAGCAACATGAACATATTGGTCTGTGTCAAGCAGGTGCCGGACACCACCGAGATCAAAATTGATCCGGTCAAGAACACCCTGATCCGCGAGGGTGTGCCCAGCATCGTCAACCCCTTCGACGGCTACGCCCTGGAGGCTGCCGCCCGCATCAAGGACAAGAACCCCGATACCAAGATCGTGGTCGTGTCCATGGGCCCGCCCCAGGCCACCGCGGCGCTGAAGGAGTGTTTGTCCATCGCCGCCGACAAGGCGTACCTGGTGTCCGGCCGAACCTTCGGCGGCTCCGATACCCTGGCCACCAGCTATATCCTGTACAACGCCGTCAAGAAGATCGAGGAGCTGGAGGGCAAGTTTGACGCCATCTTCTGCGGCAAGCAGGCCATCGACGGCGACACCGCTCAGGTGGGGCCCGAGATCGCCGAGCATCTGGGCTATCCCCAGGTCACTTACGGCCTGGAGGCCGAGCTGGACGGGGATATGCTGAAGGTGAAGAAGGAAGTGGAAGAGGGCGTCGAGATCATCGGTGTGAAATTCCCGTGCCTCGTCACCTTCACCAAGCCCGCGTGGGATCCCCGCTATCCCACCGTCAAGCGCAAGCTGGCCGCCAACCGGGCGGAGATCCCCGTGCTGGGGGACGACGCCTTCCCGGACATCGACACCTCCCGCATCGGCCTGAAGGGTTCGCCCACCAACGTGAAAAAGACCTTCGTGCCCCAGCGCAAGACCGGCGGCGTGAAGATCCAGGAGTCGGACGGCCGCGCCAGCGCCCAAAAGCTGTTTGAGCTGCTCAGCGGCGCCAGCATTATTTAAGGAGGGGAAGCACAATGGAAGCCAAGACCAAAGATTTGTGGGTATTTGTAGAGACCAACGAGGACGGCACCGCCAAAAACGTGGGCATCGAGCTGCTCACCCCCGGCAAGATGATGGCGGGCAAGCAGGGCGGCCAGCTGGTGGCCGTCGTCATCGGCAGCGGCGTGGATGAGGCCGTCAAGGCCGCCAATGAGCACGGCGCCGACAAGATCATCGTGGTGGACGGCCCCGAGTTCAAGCACTACACCACCGACGCCTACGCCATCGCCCTGGTGAGCCTGGTGGAGAAGTACGGCCCCACCAGCATGATGATCGGCGCGACCAACAACGGCCGCGACCTGGGCCCCCGCGTCTCCTGCCGCCTGAACACCGGCCTGACCGCCGACTGCACCGCGCTGGACGTGGACGAAGAGACCGGCAACGTGGCCTGGACCCGTCCCGCCTTCGGCGGCAACCTGATGGCCACCATCATCTGCCCCAACCACCGTCCCCAGATCGGCACCGTCCGTCCCGGCGTGTTCAAGAAGAGCGACGCCGTTGAGGGCAAGGCCGAGATCGTGAAAGAGGATCTCCATGTGCCCGCCGACCAGATCCGCACCCAGGTGCTGGAAATCATCAAAGAGCTGGACAGCGAGAACGTGGATCTGGAGGGCGCTGAGATCATCGTGTCCGGCGGACGCGGTGTGGGCGGCCCCGAGGGCTTCGACACCATCAAGGCGCTGGCCCAGGAGCTGGGCGCCACCGTCGGCGCTTCCCGCGCGGCGGTTGACGCGGGCTGGATCGCCCACGCCCACCAGGTGGGCCAGACCGGCAAGACCGTCGGCCCCAAGCTGTATATCGCCTGCGGCATCTCCGGCGCCATCCAGCACATCGCCGGCATGAGCAGCTCCGACGTGGTGGTCGCCATCAACAAGGATCCCGACGCCCCCATCTTCGACGTGGCCGACTACGGCGTGGTGGGCAATCTGTTTGAGGTGCTGCCCGTCCTCACCGAGGAGATCAAGAAGGCCCGCGGTTAATTAACGCCGCCTATACCCGCCGGATGGGCGGGCACAAAATAAATTCAAGAAAGGATAATGCGTTATGAATTTTCATTTTAACGAAGAAGAGCAGGAAATTCTTGATATGCTGCATGACTTCTGCCTGAAGGAGGTGGCCCCCAAGGCCGCCGAGGTGGACGAGAACGAGCGCTTCCCCGAGGAGACCTGGCACAAGCTGGCCGACATGGGCATGATGGGCGTCCCCTTCGCCGAGGAGTACGGCGGGGCCGGCCTGACCTACCTGAACTATATCGGCATCTGCGAGGAGCTGGCTAAGCACTGCGCCACCACCTCCGTCATGGTGTCCGCCCACACCTCCCTGTGCTGCTGGCCCATCAGCCAGTACGGCACCGAGGAGCAGAAGCAGAAGTACCTCAGCAAGCTGTGCACCGGCGAGTGGCTGGGCGCGTTCGGCCTGACCGAGCCCGGCGCCGGCACTGACGCCGCCATGCAGAAGACCATCGCCGAGGACAAGGGCGACCACTGGGTGCTCAACGGCTCCAAGATCTTCATCACCAACGCCGGCTACGCCAACGTGTTCGTGGTGTTCGCCATGACCGACAAGTCCCTGGGCACCAAGGGTATCTCCGCCTTCATCGTGGAGAAGGACTTCCCCGGCTTCAAGGTTGGCTCCCACGAGAAGAAGATGGGCATCCGCGGCTCCTCCACCTGCGAGCTGGTGTTTGAGGACTGCATCGTTCCCAAGGAGAACCTGCTGGGCGAGCTGAACAAGGGCTTCAAGGTCGCCATGACCACCCTGGACGGCGGCCGTATCGGCATCGCGGCCCAGGCCCTGGGCATCGCCCAGGCCTCCATCGACGAGTGCGTGAAGTACACCCAGGAGCGCGTCCAGTTCGGCCGCCGCATCAGCCAGTTCCAGAACACCCAGTTCCAGCTGGCCGATATGCAGGCCAAGGTGGACGCCGCCCGTCTGCTGACCTATCGTGCCGCCCAGGCCAAGCAGGATCACGAGCCCCACAGCCATCTGGCCGCCATGGCCAAGCTGGTGGCCGCCGAGACCGCTTCCGACGTGACCCGCCGCACCCTCCAGCTCACCGGCGGCTACGGCTACACCCGTGAGTATCCCTTCGAGCGCATGATGCGCGACGCCAAGATCACCGAGATCTACGAGGGCACCTCCGAGGTCCAGCGGATGGTCATCTCCGGCTGGATGGGCGTAAAGTAAATTTCTCCTCCCTTCTATCATAGCACTGCAAAAGGGCGCTCCGCCAAATCTGGCGAAGCGCCCTTTTGCACCCATTCAAAGCGGCCCGTTGATCCCCAATTCCGCCAGCGCCGACACAAGGGCGCGCCACTGATGGAGCAGTCCGTTGTACCGGGCCGTCCCGCTGTCCGTCAGGCGGTAGTACTTCCGGGCGGGGCCGTCTGAGGTCGCGCCCGTATACTGCTCCGAGCAGCCCTCCCGGCACAGCCCCCGGAGGATGGCGTAGACGGCGCTCTCCTGGGTGTCTGGGAAAGCATCGTGGAGCCGCCGGAGCAGCTCGTAGCCGTACTGATCCCCCTGGGAGAGCAGGTGGAGCAGGCACAGCTCGATAAGGTCTTTTTTCAGCATAAGGATACTCCTGAGCCAATAAGGCCAATGACAACGGTCACGGAGCACCGGACCAGCATCCGTTTGGCCCGATCCTCCGCTATTTCGGGCACAATCGGACTGGTCGCCAGGTGCAGGACCAGCAGGGCCGTCAGTATGGCAGTCAGAGCCAGCACGTACACCGCCGCCCACCGGCGGTCGCCCGTCCGGGCCTTCACCAGCCCAAGCAGGCCGACCAGGGCAATCAAAGGGCAGGTGTATATCATGGTGAGCTCACAAAGGTACATGGACCGAGACACGGCATTTTTGGGACCAATCAGGGGTTCCATGGTTCCCAACATGGCGCAGAAACCCTCATAATCCAAGGTGTTTGCCAAGCAGAACAGCAGTATCCCGCCGATATAAACCAAGAACACCGCCAGCAGGATGCGAATGGCCTTGGGGGGACGTTCCTTCTTTTGGTCCTGCCGCCGGAACCACACCAGGGCTGTGGCCGCTCCCAGAACGGCCAAGACAGGGCCAAGAGGATACTCAGTCCAAACGTCGAAGAAAAACCGCCAAATCGGGTACCCGATGCCTGTGGGGCTGATACCCAGCATAAGAATGCAGGCGGCCATGACGGCAAACGCCGCCTGCCAGATGCGGTACGCCCTGGGCGAGGACACCAGCAGCTTGATGACCTGCTCGGGGTCGCCCACCTCCCGGCGCAGCTCCTCCTCTGTCCGGGGCGGGTCGCTCACGATGTCCCGGTAGTCGGCGATCACGTCCTCGGCCTCCTGGGGCGGGAGCCGCCACCGGGCGGCCCGCTCCAGCCGGGCCATGTAATCTTTCTTCATCAGGAAATCCTCTCCCTTCACTATTATATTTTTCTCTACTGATAATTTTATAGTAGCTGTCGCAATGATAATAGCATGAGCAGTCGAGAAAGTCAATAGGCGACGCGCAAATTTCTCCCCCACTTCTGGAAAAACAAACCGCGCTCCACTTTCCTATTGTGTTTGGGAGAATTCTCCGATATAATAGAGGTAAGATATTTTTAAGGAGGATCTAATACTATGGGTAAAAGCATTCGAAGATCCGTTATGATCCGGGTTATCTGCGCGATCATCGCCGTGCTGCTGTTCAGCGGCGTGACCACCGCCAACATCCTGCGCATCGAGGGCACCCAGAAGCTCAGCGTCCAGGCCACGTCCATGCTGGATCAAGTCCAGCGGGCGGAGGTGGCCCACTACAAGTGGGCTTCCAACCTGAGCAACGCCCTGTATGCCGGGACGGAGTTCACCGGCAGCATGGATCACACCGGCTGCGTGCTGGGCAAGTGGCTGTACGGCGACATTGATCTGAACGACAGCGAGGTCAACGCCCTGCGCGCTCAAATCGAGCCGCTTCACAAGGAGCTCCACGCCTCCGCGGGCACCGCCCTGGAACTGCTGGCGAACGATCCCGATGAGGCCCGGCTGTATTATCAGGAAACCATCCAGGCCAACCTGACCAAGCTGGTGGGCCTGCTGGATCAGGTCGTAGAACGGGGCGAGGCTCTCAGCAATGAGTATGCCGATAAAATGAGCAGCATCATCGGCCTCATGCACGGCTCCACCGTCGTGTGCCTGCTGCTGAACCTCATCGCGCTCATCAGCCTGGTGATCTATGTGATGAACTACGTCATCAAGCCGATGCTGCTCATCACCGAGAAGGTTCGGCCCCTTCAGGACGGCAACCTGACGCTGAATTTTGACTATGACTCCAAAAACGAGCTTGGGCAGCTGGCCCGGACTTTGGAGCAGTCCATGGAGCGCATCCATGAGTATGTGGATGACATCGATCGGGTGATGGACGAACTGGCGCAGGGCAACTTCGACGTAGCCGCGTCCATCCGTTACATCGGCGACTTCCAGTCCATTGAGGAGGCGCTGGATCGCTTTACTGCCGCCGTGTCCGGCGCGTTGGGCAACATTGTCCAGGCGGAGCAGCGGGTGAGCAGCCACGCCGAGCAGCTGTCCAGCGGNGCCCANNNCCTGGCCCAGGGNGCCACCGAGCAGGCCAGCGCGGTGCAGGAGCTGTACGCCACGGTGGACGACCTGTCCAAGAGCGCCGCCCGCAANGCCCAGACCGCCGCCGGNGCCCAGCAGAGCGCCCGNCTCACCGGCGANCAGGTACAGGTGAGCAGTCAGCAGATGGAGCAGATGGTGGCCGCCATGGCGGACATCGCCGANGCCTCCGAGCAGATCGGCAAGATCATCGCCACCATCGAGAACATNGCCTTCCAGACCAACATTCTGGCGCTGAACGCGGCGGTAGAGGCCGCTCGGGCGGGTTCGGCGGGCAAGGGCTTCGCCGTGGTGGCCGACGAGGTGCGCAACCTGGCCTCCAAATCNGACGAGGCGGCCAAGGCCACCAAGGATCTCATTGGGAACTCCATNCAGGCCACCCAGCGGGGCACCGAGATCGTGGACGAGGTNTCCGGCTCCCTGAAAAAGACCCAGGAGCTGGTGGTGCAGTCCAACGACGCCATCGCCACCATNGCCGAGGCCATTAAGGAGGAGGCGGGATCCCTGTCTCAGGTGTCNGAGGCCATTGGCCAGATCTCCTCTGTGGTGCAGACCAATTCCGCCAGCAGCGAGGANTCCGCNGCNGTCAGCACNGAGCTGTTCGAGCAGGTNCACCTCCTGGAGGACGAGACGAAGAAATTCAAGCTGAAAGGCGACCTCAGGCAGCCCAGCNTGGTTCGATAAAGCGGCAAAAAGGAAGGCCGGCAGNCGCCGGCCTTCCTTTTTCGCGTTTTTTACGCCTGGTTTGGGATATACTTTGCCACAATTGCGTTGAGCTCGTCCCAGTGCTCCTCCATGTCCGCCACCAGCTTGCACTGGGTGCGGGCCCGATCCAGNTTCTGGCCCGGGCGGCTGATATGGAAGTAGCTGTCCCCCTCCANATANTCGGTGAGGAAGCGGATGCCGCACTCCAGCGTCATCAGCTTGGCCCCCCAGGGGAGGTAGCGGATCTCCGCCTCGGTGAGGGCGTCCCCCGCCTCCTCCAANAAGGCGGCGGTNTANATCTCNAACAGCTCCACNTCCAGGTTNACNTTGGAGAGATCCGGCTCGTCCTCGGCGCTGTGGTTGGCGCCAAAGCGGATGGAGTCGCCGAAGTCNTTGATGGCCAGNCCGGGCATCACGGTGTCCAGGTCGATGACGCACAGGGCCTCGCCGGTCTCNGCNTCCATGAGGACGTTNTTCAGNTTGGTGTCGTTGTGGGTGACCCGCAGGGGGAGCACCNCGTCCCGCTGGGCCTGGAGGGCGGCGGAGCAGTCCTTCTCCCGGGCCAGCATGAAGTCGATGTCCGCCTGGCACTCCNTGGCCCGGCCCAGNGGGTCGGCGGCCACGGCGTTNTTCAGGTTCTGNAGCCGGTTTTCCGTGTCATGGAAGCGGGGGATNGTNTCGTGGAGGGTGTGAGCGGGGTAGTCCCGCAGCAGCCGCTGGAAGCGGCCGAAGGCCCGGCCGGAGGCGGCGAACAGCTCCGGCGTCTCGGCGGATTGATAGCACACCGTCCCCTCCACGTAGNGAACCGCCCGCCATNCGCCGCCCTGGCTGTCGGTGACGCAGGNGCNGCCNTCCCGNGNNCGGATNACGGTCAGGGTCTCCCGGCTGGGGTCACCNCCCAGCTTTNCGATCTCCCNGCCCAGATACTCGGTGACGTTGACCACGTTCTCCATCAGCTGCTNNGGCTGCNTANAGGCCNCNGNGCTGACCCGCTGGACGATCACTTTCCGGCAGNTNCCATCCGCCAGAAGGACATNTGCCCGGAAGGTGTCGTTGATGTGNCCCTCTCCAAAGCGGTCGATCTTCTCCACGCTGCCGCCGAAGTCNTAGGCCGCCAGCACTTCCTGCAAGGTCTGCTCTGCCTGTACCATGCTCATATCCTTTACCTCCTGGGCGNATGAACCGCCTGTCTCTATTTTGGGGGAACGGTCAGCCTTTGTAGCCGTTGGGNTTCATGGACTGCCATTTATAAGAGGAAGCGCACATCTCCTCAATNCCCAGCTGCGCCTCCCAGCCCAGCTCCTCTCTTGCCTTGGCGGGGTCGGCGTAGCACACGGCGATNTCGCCGGGGCGGCGGGGCTCAATGACGTAAGGCAGNTCCTTTCCGCAGGCNTTCTCGTAGGCGTGGAGCACATCCAGCACGCTGTAGCCCTTGCCGGTGCCCAGATTGCACACGAACAGGCCGCACTTNCCTTCCAGCTTCTTCACCGCCGCCACGTGTCCCTTCGCCAAATCCACCACGTGGATATAGTCCCGCACACCGGTGCCGTCCGGCGTGNGATAGTCGTTGCCGTAAACGTGGAGCTTTTCCAGCTGGCCCACCGACACCTTGGCGATGTAGGGTACCAGATTGTTGGGGATGCCGTTGGGATCCTCCCCCATCAGGCCGGACTCGTGGGCACCGATAGGGTTGAAGTAGCGCAGCAGGGCCACGTTCAGCTCAGGGTCAGCGGCGCACACGTCCATCAGCATCTTCTCCTGGAACAGCTTGGAGGTGCCGTAAGGGTTGGTGGTGCCGCCAGTGGGGAAGTCCTCCCGGATGGGGACAGTGGCGGGGTCGCCGTACACCGTGGCGGAGGAGGAGAACACAAAGTTCTTCACCCCGTGGCGGCGCATGGCCTGGAGCAAATACAGCGTGCTGATGAGGTTGTTGGAGTAGTACTCCAGGGGCTTGGCCACGCTCTCCCCCACCGCTTTCAGGCCGGCGAAATGGATCACCGTGTCGATGTCCGGGTGCTGGGCGAACAGCGCCTCAACCTCGTCGTCATGGCACAGCTCCGTCTTAATGAAGGGGACGGTCTTTCCGGTGATTTTCTCCACCCGGCGCAGGGCCTCTTCGCTGGAGTTGGCCAGATTGTCCGCCACCACGACGTCGTATCCCGCGTTGAGAAGCTCTACACAGGTGTGGCTGCCAATATAGCCGGCGCCGCCGCAAACTAAGATGGACATAAAAACGCGCTCCTTTACTCAATAAAATGGTAAGGCTTTCAAAGGGCGGACAGTTTCCGGCCTCTTTTCCTTATTATAACTGGACTGTCGGAAAATGAGAAGAGCTTTCTTGCTGGTTTTTTCAAGATAATTGTCCTCATGCCTCCGGGTGGTTCCCGGCCCGCCTCCGCCTGCGGTACTCCATGGGGCTCATCCCCTCCTGGCGGCGGAAGCTCTGGGAAAAGTAGCTCAGGGAGGAAAAGCCCAAAATCTGGGCGATCTGGGACAGGGAGTGATCCGTCTCGGCCAGCAGGAATCGGCTCTCCTGGATGCGCCGGGAGATCAGGTAGCTGATGGGCGAGATGTTGAACTCCCGGCGGAAGGCGTGGGAGAGGTAGTATTTGTTGATATGGGCCAGTCCGGCCAACTGATCCAGGGTGAGGTTCTCCTTGAAGTGGTTGTCGATGTACCGCCGGACCTGGTTGCACTCCCGGCTGGAGCCGGAGGCGGCGGGGGCCGCGTCAGACAGGGCAAAGTCGTCCCGCCGCAGCAGGCGCAGCAGGATGATTTCCAGCAGGCGCTGGCAGATCTCATCGCACCCCACCCGGGGCTCCCGGATCTCCTGGGTCAGGGTGCGCAGGCAGGCGTCGATGGCATCCTCCGCAAACAGGTGGAGCAGGGTGTAGCCGCTGGCGTCCGTGATGGTTTCCAGGCCCTCCACCCCCAGCACCACGTATTCCATGGGGCTGCCGTTCTGGCTGGTTTCGGTGTGGGGGATGCCCGCGTTCACCACCATCATATCGCTGACCGCCACAGGGAAGCGCTCCTCCCGGATGAGGAAGTCACCGTGGCCGCCGGTGATGAAAAACAGCTCCGCGCAGGTGTGGGAGTGGAGCTGGGAGGTCCAGTCCTTGCTGTAGTGGGCGCAGGACACATAGCGCAGCCGGGGCCGGCCGCGCTCCGCGCCGCCCAGGGCGGAGCGGTTCGTATCCGCCAGGATATACTGGTGTGTACTCACGGCAGTCCCCCCAATTTCCGCAAGATTGCACAACATGCGGCCCGTTCTGTCAAATCTTATTATAGCGGCTTTTCTCTCATTGTGCAACCTTCCAAAAAAATTTTGCCCTCCCTGGCCCTCCCGGCCAATTTTCTTCCGTCCCTTGGAAAAACAGCCGGGGCAAATCATAGATTTTGCCCAAAATTGCTCCATTTGACACCCGGTTTTTACGGCAAAATGCAAAACAAAGCAATATCTATAAAAACTCAAGCAACAATCGAATTGTTAATCGCCGGAAAAGCGTTTACCTTTAGAGGTGTAAGCGTGGGGTTATCCCCCACACATCTGTCATCATATGGAATGGAGGAACCAAAAGATGAAAAAGCTTCTCAGCATCATCCTGGCGGCTGCCATGGTTCTGGCCCTGTTTGCCGGCTGCAGCGGCAAGACCGGCGGTCAGGAAAGCCAGACCCCCAACAATCCCCCCGCCGGGAACAGCGAGCCCGCCAACGACCCCGACCCCGCCACCGATGTGACCATCAAGGTTGCCGCCCTCAGCTCCGCTTATGAGGAGGCCTATCCCGGTATGTGGCAGGAAGTCTGCGACGCCTTCACCGCCGAGACCGGCATCAAGACCGAGCTCATCTGCGACAAGAACCTGGAAGACCTCATCGGCCCGTCCATGCAGGGCGGCGAGTTCCCCGACGTCATCCACCTGGCCACCGGCCGTGAGAAGAAGCTCACCGAGCAGTTCATCAAGGATCGGAACATCGCCGAGATTACCGATGTGCTGTCCATGACCATCCCCGGCGAGTCCGCCAAGGTCTCTGACAAGATCATCCCCGGCTTTACCGACACCACCATCACCAACCCCTATGGCGACGGCAAGACCTATCTGGCCCCCATGTTCTACTCCCCCTGCGGCCTGTTTTACAATGCCAACCTGTTCGCTGAAAAGGGATGGACCGTCCCCACCACCTGGGACGAGATGTGGGAGCTGGGCGAGAAGGCCAAGGCCGAGGACATCGCCCTGTTCACCTATCCCACCACCGGCTACTTCGACACCTTCTTCCCCACCCTGCTCTACTCCGTGGGCGGCCCTGACTTCTTCAACAAGGCCATGAACTACGCCGAGGGCATCTGGGACACCGACGAGGCCAAACAGTGCTTCGAGGTAATGTCCAAGCTGGCCAGCTACACCAACCCCGTCACCCCCGCCCAGGCCAACGACGACGACTTCAAGATGAACCAGCAGCTGATCCTGGACAACAAGGCCCTGTTCATGCCCAACGGCACCTGGATCGTGGGCGAGATGGGCGACTCCCCCCGCGTAGACGGCTTTGAGTGGGGTATGTGCGCCCTGCCCGCGGGCAGCGCCGGCGGCACCAGCGCCAGCTTCTGCTGGTTGGAGCAGGCCTGGATCCCCGCCAGCGCCCCCAACCTGGACGCTGCCAAGCAGTTCGTGGCCTTCCTGTACAGCGACAAGGCCGCTGAGATCTTCGCCAAGGGCGGCGCCGCCCAGCCTGTCACCGGCATCGTGGACGGCATGGAAGGCGACAACAAGATCTTCTATTCCATCTATGACAACGGCGCTTCCGCCGTCCTGGGCGGCTTCGCTACCTATGAGGCGGTAGCCGGCCTGGGCAGCGTGCGCGAGGTCTTCTTTGATCCCATGAACGGCCTGGTCAACGGCACCGTCACCCAGGAGCAGTGGGTGGAGAACATCAAAACTGCCAGCGACCAGATGCGTGCCAACCTGGTGACGGAGGAGTAATCCCCCGGCCCCAATCCAATGAAACGTCCGTAAGGCAGGCGGCGGTGAGCGGAAGCTGCTCACCGCCGCCGCCTGGTTCCCACGGGAAAGGAGAGATCGTATGCGCAGCAAAGGCCGAAGCCGCTTCATCGCCCTGTGCGTCGCCCCAGCAGCCATCCTGTTCTTCATCTTCATGATCGTGCCCACGCTGAACGTGTTCCGTATGTCCCTGTTCAAGCGGGGGGCCTACTCCCCAGAGGAAACCTTTGTGGGTCTGAGCAACTTTAAGACCCTGTTTAAGGATGCCCGGTTCATCACCTCCATGCAGAACACCATCCTGCTGATCGTGGTGGTTACCATTGTCACCTTCTTCTTCGCCATCTTGTTCGCCGCCATTCTCACCCGGGAGAAGATCAAGGGGCAGAATTTCTTTCGGATCGTGTTTTACATCCCCAATATCCTGTCCGTGGTAGTCATCGCCGGCATCTTCTCCGCCGTCTACCGGCCGGAGAACGGCATCCTCAACACCACCCTGTCCTTCCTGTCCGGGCGGGAGATCATGATCCTGTGGAAGGATCAGCCCATGGTCATTGTCAGCGTCATCATCGCCATGGTGTGGCAGGCCATCGGCTACTACATGGTGATGTACATGGCCTCCATGGCCGCCGTGCCGGTGGATCTCTATGAGAGCGCCGGGCTGGACGGTGCGGGGCGGCTGAGCCAGTTCTTCGAGATCACCCTCCCCCTGATCTGGACCAACATCCGCACCACCCTGACCTTCTTCATCATTTCCACCATCAACATGGCCTTCCTGTTTGTCAAGGCCATGGTGGCCAAGGGAATGGCCGACGTGGCCCTGACCTTTATGTACGCCCAGAAGGATGAAGGGCTTTACGGCTATGCCATGGCCGCCGGCGTGATCATCTTCCTGTTCTCCTTCACCCTGTCCGCGGTGGTCAACCAGGTGACCAAGCGCGACGTGCTGCAAATGTAAAGGGGGCGTCCACATGGGAAAGCAGAAAAAAACCGGCTCCGCCGATACTCTCTATAAAGTATTTATCTACGTGACGCTGATCACCCTGACGATCCTCATCATCGTGCCGGTGGCCTGGGTGTTCCTGGCCAGCGTCAAGCAGAACAGCGAGTTCTACGGCAACCCCTGGGCCCTGCCCGCCGGGTTCTACTGGCAGAATTTCGTGGATGCCTGGAACGCCGCCTCCATGGGCAGCTATATGCTCAACTCGGTGATCGTCACCGCCCTGGCCCTGGCTCTGCTGCTGGTGATCGCCCTGCCCGCGGCCTACTGCCTGTCCCGGTTCCAATTCCGGGGAAGCAAGCTGCTCAACACCTGCTTCATGGCGGGGCTGTTCATCAATGTGAACTACATTGTGGTACCCATCTTCCTCATGTTCAAGGACGGCGATGCCTGGCTGACCAAGCTGCTCGGCCATGGCTTTTTGATGAACAATCTATTCACCCTGGCCCTGGTGTACGCCTCCACCGCCCTGCCCTTCACCATCTACCTGCTGTCCGGCTACTTTGCCACCCTGCCCCATGACTTTGAGGAGGCAGCCTACATCGACGGCGCGGGCTACGGCACTACCATGGTGCGGGTCATCTTCCCCATGGCCCAGCCCTCCATCATCACCATCATCCTGTTCAATTTCCTATCCTTCTGGAACGAGTACATCATCTCCATGACGCTGATGAGCAGCGCCACTGGGCAAAAGACCCTGCCGGTGGGCCTGCTCAACCTGATGCAGGCGGCCCAGGCCAAGACGGAATATGGCCGGCAGTACGCCGGCCTGGTGCTGGTCATGCTGCCCACCCTGATCCTCTATATGTGCGTGCAGAAGAAGCTGACCCAGGGCATGACCGTGGGCGGCCTGAAAGGATAAGGTGCAGATATGAAGTTTTGGAAAGAGCATAGCGAGCTGCGCATGATCCTGATGCTCGTCACTTTTGTGGTGGGCATCGTCCTGCTGGTTGCCGGCTGGAAGATGACGGGCCAGCTCAAGGGGCTGGGGATCATGCTGGTCGGCGTGGCCTTCCTGCTGGCGACGCTGTACTTCTACAACACACGCTTCGCGGAAGAGCGGGGCAAAAAGTCGCGCTGAAAGGGAACCCAAACATGGAAAAACAGCATTTTGGCCGCGTCACCATCCCCACCGATGTGGACGTGGTTCCCGAGACCTTGGAACTTTTGAAGCGCTGGGGGGCGGACGCCATCCGCGACTGCGACGGCACTGACTACCCGGAAGCGCTGAAGAGTGTGGACGCCAAGGTCTACTCCACCTACTACACTACCCGGAAAGACAACGCCTGGGCCAAGGCCCACCCGGACGAGGTGCAGCAGTGCTATATCATGACTGGTTTTCACACCGCGGCCGAGGGCGCACTTTCCATCCCGCTGATGCGGGGCGTCAGCCCGGAGCTTTTGCAGGTGAACACCCGGGACGACATCAAGCGCTGGTGGGAGGTCATGGACCGCACCACAGGGCAGCCAATCCTCCCGGACGATTGGCGGTATGACGAGGAAACGGGCTGCGTGGTCATCGACGCCCCCCAGCCGTTCCACGACTACACCGTCAGCTTCCTGGCCTACCTGATCTGGGATCCGGTGCATATGTACAACGCCGTTACCAACGACTGGAAGGACTTCGAGCACCAGATCACCTTTGATGTGCGCCAGCCCAAGACCCATGCCTTCACCATGGAACGGCTGCGCAAGTTCATCGCCGACCACCCCTATGTGGACGTGATCCGCTACACCACCTTCTTCCACCAGTTCACCCTCATTTTTGATGAACTGAAGCGGGAGAAGTACGTGGATTGGTACGGCTACTCCGCCTCGGTGTCCCCCTATATCCTGGAGAAGTTTGAAAAAGAGGCCGGTTACAGATTCCGCCCCGAGTTCATCATCGACCAGGGATATTACAACAACCAGTACCGGGTTCCCAGCAAAGAATACAAGGATTTCATGGCCTTCCAGCGCCGGGAGGTGGCCTCCCTGGCCAAGGAAATGGTGGACATCACCCACGAACTGGGCAAAGAGGCCATGATGTTCCTGGGCGACCACTGGATCGGCACCGAGCCGTATATGGACGAGTTCAAGTCCATCGGGCTGGACGCGGTGGTGGGCAGCGTGGGCAACGGCTCCACCCTGCGGCTCATCTCGGACATATCCGGCGTGCGGTACACCGAGGGCCGCTTTCTGCCCTACTTCTTCCCGGACACTTTCCATGAGGGGGGCGACCCGGTGCGGGAGGCCAAGGAAAACTGGGTCACCGCCCGCCGGGCCATTTTGCGCAAGCCCATCGACCGCATCGGCTACGGCGGCTACCTGAAGCTGGCCTGCCAGTTCCCGGACTTCCTGGACTACGTGGAGAGCGTGTGCAATGAGTTCCGGGAGCTGTACGAAAACATCAAGGGGACGACCCCCTACTGCGTCAAGACCGTGGCGGTACTCAACAGCTGGGGCCGCGCCCGCTCCTGGGGCTGCCACATGGTGCATCACGCTTTGTACCACAAGCAGAACTATTCCTATGCCGGGGTGATCGAGTCCCTGTCCGGCGCGCCCTTTGACGTGCGCTTCCTCAGCTTTGACGAGGTCAAGTCCGACCCCCACGTGCTGGATGGGGTGGACGTGGTGCTGAACATCGGCAACGGCGACACCGCCCACACCGGCGGCGCGGTCTGGGAGGACCCGGACGTCTCCGCCGCCATCAAGCAGTTTGTACACAGCGGCGGCGGACTCATCGGCGTGGGCGAACCCGCCGGGCACCAGTACCAGGGCCGGTATCTCCAGCTTTCCGGCGTGCTGGGGGTGGAGAAGGAGACCGGCTTCACCCTGGGCTACGACAAATACAACTGGGACGAGCATCCGGATCACTTCATCCTGGCCGACTGCCCGGGCGAGGTGGACTTCGGCCAGGGCGGACGGAACATCTACGCTTTGGAGGGCGCTCAGGTGCTCATCCAGCGGGAAAAAGAGGTTCAGCTGGCGGTGAATGAATATGGCCGGGGCCGGGGCGTGTACCTGTCCGGTCTGCCCTACAGCTTTGCCAACAGCCGCTTGCTCTACCGGGCCATCCTATGGGCGGCCCATGGGGAGGGCGACCTGCTGCGCTGGTTCTCCTCCAACGAGAATGTGGAGGTTCACGCCTTCGTGGCCAACGGCAAATTCTGCGTGGTAAACAATACCTACGAACCTCAGTCCACCACCGTCTGGACGGACGGCGGGGAGAACTTCTCCCTGGACTTGGCGGCAAACGAAATCAAATGGTTTGAAATCCAGCAGTAAAAACGCAAAGCGCCCGCTTATCCAACATGGATAAGCGGGCGCTTTTTCTTTATCCCGTTTTTTTGTCCTTCGCGCATCGGTCTACCGTCCACAGCACCGCCGGTATCACAGCCCCCACAGCGGCCAGGAGCAAACCGTCCCCCCAACTCCCGCCGCAGGCGCGCAGGAAAAGAGACACGGGCGACCACCGCACCGCCGGGGCCAGAGCGGGGAACAGCAGGGACAGGTCGATCAGCACCGGGGACAGCAGCAGCGCCAGCACCGGCACAAAGGGCACCGCCGCCGGCAGGGCGCTCCACACCGCCCTGCACCGGGCCAGCACCAGCGCCAGCGCCCCCCAGAACATCAGGTAGGCCGTCAGCGGCAGAAGGCAGGCCCATGGCCGCTCCAGCGCCAGTAGAGCCAGCGCCCCGGAGCACAGGGCAGGGAGCACCGCTCCCGCCATCCGGGGCAGGAGCAGCGCCGTCGTCCCCCGCAGGGGGCGCAGCCGACGGGCAAAGGGGCTGTCCAGCCACCGGCCCAGGTCCATGGCGGCGAACAGCACCCAAATGGACAGCACAATGGCAACCAGCCCCGCCAGCAGGCCGTCCACCCCGCTGTCCGCCAGCGTGATGGGGTCCAGCGGGCGTCCGTCCACCGTCTCCATGGACACCAGCACCCGCTCCTGCTCCAGCAGCGTCTCCTCCAGCCTGGGCCGCGCCTGGGCGGCCCCCTCCCGATCCAGGATGCCGCTGTCCACCAGATAGTCCTCCGCCACACCGGGGGCGGTCAGCTCGGCCACGCAGGCCGTCACCGTCTCCCGCACCATGGGGTAGACGGTGGAGCCGGGGCCCACCAGCAGGGTGAACAGCTCATAGGTGTCGTGCCGGGCCAGCCGCGCCTCAAAGTCCTCCGGCAGCACCAGGGCGCAGTCCCAGCGGCCCGCCGCCACCTGGCGCTCCGCCTGATCCCCGTCCGACCGGCAGAATGTCACCACCCGCCCGCTGCGCTCGTCCAGCCTGTTCCAAAACTCCTCCCCGCCCCGGTCAGGCAGCACCACTCCCACCTGGACGGGGGTGGCCACCTCCTCCGCCGGAAGGGCAAGGCGCGCGCCGAAGGTCAGCGCCGGCAGCAGGAGCAGCAAAAGCCACGTCCGCCAGCTGGCGGCCTGGGCCCGCAGGGCGTTTTTCAGGGAAGTCCATAAAAAGCTCACCGCTCCACCTCCTGCCGATCCACCTCGCGGCGGTACAGAACCCAGGCCAGCACTGCCATCCCTATGGCGGACAGAGCCAGGCAGGCCCAGGTGGAGGCCGGCACCTCATAGCCCATGGGCCACGCGGCCAGCTGCCGCAGCCAGGTCACCGGGGACAGCCAGCCCAGCCGCTGGATGGTGCGGGGCAGCAGCACAGGCGGGACGATCCCTCCCGCCAGGCCCAGCGACGCCAGGGACGCCAAAAAGGCCAGCGCCCCGCACCCCGCGGCACTCCCCGCGATCAGACAGCACAAAGCGCAGAACAGCGAGCAAAATGCCGCCATTATCACGGCTGTCCCCAGCAGAGCCAGCGGACGCTGTCCCTGCCCCGCTGCCAGCAGCGCGGGGGCCAACAGGAGCAGCAGGGCGGGCATTCCGGCGGCCCATCCGGCCGCATAGCCCACGGCGCACCCTCTGCCCGCCCCCCGCAGCCGCCGCTGGAACCGCAGCCAGCCGCCGCTGTAAACCGGCATGAACAGCGGCGCGGCGGACAGCGCGAAATAGGCCAGCAGGGACAGGGCATAGTGGAGGGGGATGGGCAGCGCCTGGGTGGCGGACACCATTTGAATCTGGAAGGAATTCGACCGATCCAGCGCCATGGTGATGTAGCGCAGGTTGATGTCGATCATCGTCTGATCCCAGCTCAGGCCCATGGGCGGGTTCTCTTCATACAGCTCCAGCACGGCGTACACCCCGCTCTGGAAGGCAGACAGGATATCCGAGGCCCCCTGCCCCACCCACAGCAGCAGCAGGGACTCCAGCGGCCGGTCCCCCGCCACCACAAGCCGCAGATCCGGGTTCTCCCCATACATCACCCCTTGGATGAAATCCTCCGGCAGGAGCAGCGCCGCCGTGACCTCCCCTCGCTCCAGCGCCGCCAGGGCCTGTTCTTCTCCCATAGCAACGATATGGCAGTATTGGGCGATATCCTCCATTCCGTTCATGTACCGCTCCAATTGGCGGGGCGTTCCGTCCCCTTCGGGCGCGGCGACGGCCAGGGTGACTCCCTCCAGCCCCACCCCTTGGGACAGGAGCTGCTGCGCTGCCGCCCCCGCCCCGATGGGCAGAAGAAGGCATAATAGGGCAAGCCCTGCCAACAGCCAGAGCTGTTGGCGGAGCCTGCCCAAAGTCAAGATCAAATAAGTTTTGAAAAAGCGGAGCGTATCCATCCGTTTATCAGTAGAAGGCCCAGAACAGATCCTCCGGGATCAGGGCCAGCATATCGTACTGCCACTCCATGGCATAGTACTCGATGTCGTAGTACAGGCTCTCCAGGTCATACAGATCCATGTCGCCCAGCAGCGTCGGATTGGGCTGGAACACTGCCACACCGTCAAACGGGCCCACAGAATAGTCCACCGACAGCGAGCATATCTCCATCCCGGCAGTCATCAGGGACACGTCGTCCAGCTGAAGGTCAAGGGAGTCCTTCCCAGCGGTGAGCTGGCCCGCCATCTTCACGGAGGCCATGTTGTTCAGGTTGAGCCGCCACTCGAAGTTGTCGGCCTTGGCCTTGGGCTCATAGCTGAAGTTGGAGCTGATCCGGAACAGGGTGCTCCCGCCGGAGCGCGCGCGGAGGGTCGTCGCGTCGGTAAACACGCCGTCCTTGCCGCCGTGGTTGCCGGTGGACTCGATCACAATTTCCTCGTCATCCACGGCGACCCTGAAACTGAAATCGTCCACATAGTTGTCGCCGCCGCCCATGTACACGCCAATCTCCAGCCTGCTGCCGTTCTGCTCCTTGGAGCACTCCACCGCGCACACATAGCCGTCATTGAGATAGACCTCCAGCTCCAGGTCGCCCATCTCCTGAAGCGCCTGCTTCAGCGCGTCAAACATCTCGCCGTAGGGATTCATGCCGCTCATATCCGGCAGGATGTCCCCGATGGTATCCTCGTCCAGCCCAATGCCCCGCAGGAACTTTCGGGACTGCTCCTGGCTGTCCACCAACGCCATGGCGTCGGACAGCGCGTCGATGTAGACCTCCATGGCCTGCTCAGGAATGGTGACCAGGTATTTGGCGGCGTTCACACTGTTTCCATTGACCTCAATGGTCTTTTTGCCGGCCTTTTCCACTTTGATGGCGTCGGCCAGCTTCTTGCCGGCATCCTTGAGCTGCTGCTCCATCTCCTCGGGCTGCTGGCTGGGAGCGGTCTCCTCCGCCAGGTCGAAGAGGTTGAAGCCGATCTTGCCGATGTCGATGTAATCGTCCTCCGCGCCCAGACGGACCAGGTCGGCGCCCAGGGTCTCGGTGTCCAGGCCGTAAGCGTCACCCCCGGTGAACTGGGGAGAGGCAAAGCTGAGCACATTGTCGTTCGCCGCCATCAGGAAGGAGAAAATCTCATTGTCCCCCCAGAACGCGGCCAGCTCGCCGCCCAGCGTGCGGCCCTTCTGGTTGTAGTCTGTGCTCATGCGCAGGCCCAGCCCCTGCAAAGAGGACAGATCATAGCCCACCAGCTCGCTGTTGACGCTGTTGAGCTCCATGCTGAAGCTCTGGCTGACGGACTTGCTCTGGGTCAGCTCCGCCATATTGGGGAGGCCCATTCCCTCCCCGGCCTTGGAGAAAGCGGACATGGTCTTGGCGAAGGCGGCCTCCACCCTCCCCTTGGGGGAAGAGAACACGCCGGAAACAAGCATGAACACCACCGCCACCACGACCGCCACTGCCGCCACAGCTCCGCCGATGAACAATCCCTTTTTCCCGTGCTTCTCAGTATCTTCCGGGGGCGTCGGGGGAGACGCCGGGGCACGGCCGCCCACTCCCGCCGAATAGGACGGGGACGCCCCATAGGAATAGGAGCCCGTACCGGCGGCGCTTCCCTGCGCGGGCGCCGGATTCGGCGTCGTCTCCGCCTTGGGCGCGGACGCGGCGATCACCGCGCCGCAGTGGGGGCAGAATTTTGCCACATCACTGATTTCTTTTCCACATTGCACACAAACCATCATGATCCCTCCGTTCTCATTTTTAGGCCGTGCCGTCCTGAGACAGCAGCCGGCCGTCCTCCAGCCGCAGCACCGCGCCGCACAGCCGGTCCAGCTCCGCCTGGTGGTGGCTGCACCACACCAGGCTTCCGCCTCCGGCCAGGAATTCCTCCAGCCAGTCCAGCAGCCGGGGCACATAGTCCCGATCCAGCCCGGCGGTGGCCTCGTCCATCAGCAGGATCCGCGGCCTGGGCAGCAGCGCCATGGCGATGCTCACCCGCTGGGCCATTCCGCCGGACAGGGCGCGGATGGGGCGGCGCAGCAGGGGCTCCAGCCCCAGCAGCTCCAGAATATCCTCCGGCAGAGGGCCGGTCAGGCCGCAGGCCCGCTGCCACAGGGTTAGCTGCTGCCTCACGGTCAGCTCCCGGGCCAGCTCGGCGCTCTGGGGGGCGTAGCCGATCTGCCGGCGCAAAAACTGTCGGTCGCCCAGGACGCTGCGGCCCTCAAACAAGATGTCGCCGCTGTCCGGCCCCTCGATCTGGGCCAGCAGCCGCAGCAGGGTGGACTTCCCCGAGCCGTTGCTGCCCGCCAGCCCCAGGCACTGGCCCGACGGCAGCAGGAAGCTGACGGGCTCAAGCACCTGCCGCCCGCCATAGCTCTTGCACAGCCTACGCGCCTCCAGCATAATGATCCAGCCGCCCCTTTCCTGTTTTCGACCGTCGGAACACCGTGCCACCAGTATGCCACAGTCGACGGAAAAAAGCAAGCCCCTGTCCATCCGGCGGGACGGGCTTTTCAGCCTTTTGCGTTCATTTTTTCCACATATTCCACACTCTTCGCCGTTACCTCCACCCAGGCGGGGCGGAAGCCGCTTTTGACAGCGTTGCGCACCGACTTGATGTTGCTCCAGGCCGCGCAGTAGAAGGGAACCTTCCCCCGCTCCAAAATCTCCAGCGCCAGCCGGGAGGTAAGGGCGGACGCGATCCCCTGCCTACGGTATCCCGGCAGCACGTCGATGCCGATCTGCCACATATCCTCGCAGTCCGCCGAGCAGGCCGCGAAGCCCACCAGCGTCCCGCCGTCATAGGCCCCGACGCCCAAAACGTCCAGTTCCTTGCGCTTCTCGCACAGGGCGTTGCTCCACTGGTCGGTGTACAGCGGCCCAAAGTCCGACGGGCCCATGATCCGCAGCTCACAGGGGCAGTCCAGCGGCTTCAGCGCCCCCAGGTCCGGGAGAAAGTACTCCGCCATAAAGCAGGTCCGCTGGCCCACCGTTTGCAGCGCGTCGTCCAGAACATGGAGATTTGGCGTCTCAAAGCAGCGCTCCGGCGGAAACCGGTTGATGTAGTCGGACACCATGTCCCGGTACTGTTCCTCCACCGAGGCCACGATATTGCCCCCATAGGAGACCAGGTCGCAGGAAAACGGTAGCTCCAGATATTTTCTGGCCTTGGGGTGCGTCCGGGAAACTGTCACTACATTATCCGTACGGAGGAAGTCCCCCGGCTCACAGCCCGAGTCGATGGCGGACTGCCGCAGGGCGACATTCAAAATGTCCTGGTTCGTCCAAGCAGCCATAGTAGATCACCTCGTTGGATTTTTGCTTATTTTACGGCAGTGAATGATCTCTGTCAAGGCTTGATGAATCCCACTTCCCGTGGTAAAATGAATTATCTTATCAAACTCAGGAGGCCCGCCGTGGACGCATTGGAACGACTGCCCATCCCCCTGCTGGAGTGGTTCCGGGACAACGCCCGGCCCCTCCCCTGGCGGGACGACCCCACCCCCTACCACGTCTGGCTGTCGGAGATCATGCTCCAGCAGACCCGTGTGGCGGCAGTGCTGGACTACTACAAACGGTTTCTGGCCGAGGCCCCGGATGTAGCGGCGCTGGCCGCCCTCCCGGAAGAGCGGCTGATGAAGCTGTGGCAGGGGCTGGGGTACTACTCCCGGGCCCGGAACCTGCAAAAAGCGGCAAAGGTCATCGTAGAGGACTATGGCGGGGCGTTTCCGCCGGATCATGCCGCCATCCGGGCACTCCCCGGCGTAGGGGACTACACCGCCGGGGCCATCTGCTCTATCGCCTTTGGGCAGGCTGTCCCCGCCGTGGACGGCAACGTGCTGCGGGTATACGCCCGGATCGTGGGGGACGATGGGGACATCTCCACCCCCCAGATGAAGAAAAAGGTGACCCAGGCCCTGGAAGCGGTCATCCCCGTCCACGCCGCGGGGGCGTTCAACCAGGCGCTGATGGAGCTGGGGGCCACGGTGTGCCTGCCAAACGGCGCGCCGCTGTGTGACCGCTGTCCGGCAAAGGGCTTCTGCGCCGCCCTGGCCCAGGGGCGTATCGCGGAATTGCCGGTAAAGGCCCCAAAGAAGCCCCGGCGGGTGGAGGAGCGCACGGTGTGGCTCATCTTCCACGCAAATCGGGTGGCCCTGCGCCGCCGCCCAACGCGGGGACTGCTGGCAGGGCTGTGGGAGTTCCCCAACGAGCCGGGGGACGGCCCTCTTCCGGGGGCGTGGGGCATCGAAGCCCTGGCCCAGGAGTACGCCGGACAGGCAAAGCACATCTTCACCCACATCGAGTGGCACATGGCCCTGCGGGCGGTGGAGGCAGCCTCGGACGAACTGCCCCCCGGCTGGGCATGGGCCGACAGAACGGAACTAGAACAGAAATACGCCGTCCCCAACGCCTTTGACCGGGCGCTGAAGCTGGCGAAAGAGAGATTGAACGGAGGAAACTGAACATGGCAAAGCTGTATTTCCGCTACGGCGTGATGGGGTCCAGCAAATCCGCCAACGCGCTGATGGTGCGCTACAACTACGAGGAGCGGGGCCAGCGGGCGCTGATGGTAAAGCCCGCCATCGACCAGCGGGAGGGGGAAAGCGTGGTCAACTCCCGCATCGGGCTGAATTACGCCTGCGTCTGGTTCGAGGATCTGGAAAAAATGTCCGTGGCCGACATCCGCGCCTACCAGTGCGTCATCGTGGACGAGGCCCAGTTCCTCTCCCACGCCCAGGTGGACTACCTCACCCAAATCGTGGACGACATGAACGTGCCGGTGATCTGCTACGGCCTGCGCGCCGATTTCAGCGGGCGGCTGTTCCCCGGCTCGGAGGCCCTGCTGGCCTGCGCGGACATCATCGAGGAGGTCAAAACCATCTGCTGGTGCGGCAAAAAGGCCATCTGCAACGCCCGGTTTGACAAAAACGGCGTGGTGCTGAAGGAGGGGGAGCAGGTGGTGCTGGGGGCCAACGACTGCTACATCGGCCTGTGCCGGAAGCACTGGAAAGCCGGGGATCTCGGCCCGGACAGCCCTGTAAAATCATGATCTGCACCCTCTGCCCCCGGCAGTGCGAGGCCCTGCGGGACGCTGGTCACGGCGAGGGCTTCTGCCAAATGCCCGCCCTCCCCGTGTGCGCCCGAGCCGCCCTCCACCTGTGGGAGGAGCCCTGCCTATCCGGCAAAGCCGGAGCCGGGACAGTGTTCTTCTCCGGCTGCACCCTGGGCTGCGTGTTCTGCCAGAACGCCTCCATCAGCCGGGAAAACTTCGGCAAAGCGCTGACTGAGGACGAACTGTACGCCGTCTTTCAGCACTTGGCGGATCAGGGCGCTTCCTGCATCGAGCTGGTCACCCCCACCCAGTTCACCCATGTGCTGAGCCGGGTGCTGGAGCGGCCCGTTCCCAACGGCCTGCCGGTGGTGTGGAACAGCGGCGGGTATGAGCGGACGGAGGTTCTGCGCACACTGGAGGGCAAGGTGGACGTGTACCTGCCCGACCTAAAGTACGTCACACCGAAAATCGCCGCCAAGTACTCCGGCGCGGGGGATTACCCAGAGGCCGCTAAAGCCGCAATTCTAGAGATGTACCGCCAGCGGGGCCCAGCGCGGCTGGAAAACGGCCTGCTGAAAAGCGGCGTACTCATCCGGCACCTCATCCTGCCGGGTCAGGTGAACGAGGCCAAGCGGGTGATGGACTGGATCGCGGAGACGTTCCCAACCGGGGCGGTGCTCTTCTCGCTGATGGCCCAGTATACCCCGGTGGGGGAGCTGAACGGCTTTCCAGAGCTGCGCCGTTCCCTGCGGCCCTCTGAGCTGCGCGCCGCCAAAACATACATGGAAAACCTGGGATTGGCTGGCTTTGTTCAGGAGCTGGACGCCGTGGGTGAGGGCTTTATCCCCTCCTTTGATTTGACCGGACTTTAAAAAGGGCCGGACGCTTTCGCGTCCGGCCCTCTGCCGTTGCTTGATTTTGTCCGCGGGATTTTACGCCGCCTTGGCCAGAGCCGCTTCCAGCTTGGCAAAGAAGTCATTGAAGATGACCTGGGCTTCCTCGCCCATGATGACGTCATCCCACGCGCCGGCCAGCTCGATGAAGAGCTCGCCCTCGTCCAGCTCAATGCCGGCAAACACCGCGTAGCGGTTCAGGAACTCCTGCAGCTCGCCCTCGGGGCTGATCTCAAGGCTCTCCACGCTGCGCAGCACCAGGTCGTCGGGCCGGAAATTGCCGTCCTGGTCGGGCAGGGCGATGCCCATGTCCTGGGCCCAGCCGATGGCGACCGCCCAATAGTGATCCTCGGGCACATCCTCAAAGTCGGACAGCTCCCACTCGGGGCTGCCGCTCTGCTCCCACAGGTAGCCAATGGCGTCCGCGCGGGTGAAGATGCCGGCCAGAGGCACGTCCACGTCGTCGATCTCGACGGTGGGGTCGGTCACGGGGGTGTCGGGGGTTTCCGGCTCCTCGGGCGGGGTGATCCAGTGGGAGGTCATGTACGCAATATTCCCGCCGAAGCTGTTCTTAAAGATCCCATCCTCGCCAGCCTCATCGCCGACCCTTGCAAACTCTCCGAGGGTCATGCTGTCACCCCAGCCGTCGAACTGCTGTTCATTGTGGGTCACCGGCCCCACGCTGAGCTCAAGTCTGCCATAGTATGCGAACGCATACACATCGTTGTCGAAGGCCTCTTGGCCGCCCCAATAACCCTTGTTGTCGGCGATCACGGTGTTGGTGGCGTTGACGGTGGTATTGTAGGAGTAAATATACAGGCCGCCGCCGTAATCGCCAGCCGTGTTCCCGGTTATGGTAACGTCCTCCATGGCGATCTTCTCAACAACCTCGGCGGCCACACCGCCGCCGTCCTGGGCCGCGCTGTTGCCGGTGACCTCGACGTTCTTCATGGAAACCTCGTCAAGGTACCCAAGATAGATGCCGCCGCCGATCGGTCTGGGGGTGGAGGTAGGCAGCGTGCCGCCCGTGGCTTCATTGCCGGAGACGGTCACGTTGGTCAGCGACGCGCTCCCACCATTCTGGATCGCCAGGCCGCCGCCGGCGCCCTGGGCAACGTTCCCCGTAATGGTGACATTCTCCAGCGAGGTGTTGTCATGTCCATTCACGGTGATCGCGCCGCCGCCGCCCATTTCACCATTGGTCACCGTCACGTTCTTAATTGTAACGTTGCTGCCTTCCGTCCTATTCCCCTCGGCCCAGATGGCGGCTCCGTCAGTGACCGCTTTGTTCCCTGTAAA
The DNA here is from genome assembly GCA_014799505.1 of Clostridiales bacterium. Classification (GTDB taxonomy): domain Bacteria; phylum Bacillota; class Clostridia; order Oscillospirales; family Oscillospiraceae; genus Enterenecus. The sequence continues at coordinate 64,108 of JAAVHV010000007.1, read as the reverse complement.
ATCGACATCGCTCACAGTGAGGTTTCCGCCATCAGCATGGATGCCGCCGCCCTTACTTACAGCCAGGTAATCCTTGCCGGTCGCGCTGCCGCCCTCGATGGTGCCCTTGTTGCCGTTCTCGTCCGCGCCGTTCACGGTCAGGTTGGTGTTTTTTGTCCAGATGGCGGATGTGCTGCCGGTGTTCTCCAGCGTGTGGCCGTTCAGGTTTACGGTGACATCTTTCCCCGTAAATACCAAAGCGTTGTCTGTCTTAACGTCCCCCACAAAATTGAACACGTTGTCGTCATCTGTCGCCTTGAGCTCAACATACGATGTCGGCCGCCCATTATACTGGTTGCCGTTCTTGACAGTAAGACCATCAATGTACGCCTGATCAATGTCCAGGGCGAGCGCGGGGGCAACCATGCTGGCGCACATGACCAGCGACAGACCCACAGACAAAATCTTGCTTAGTTTTTTCATGTTTTTCTCCCTTTCTTTGCATATTTCGGACGCAAAGGTATCCGGTAACCGAACGAGCTTAGGGCGTTGCTTCAATTCCCTCCGCTATGGGAGTCAGAAGGCTAGTGCGCCCCTTAGCCTCTGGTTTTGCGTCGCAGCGTTTCCGCTGTTTTGCCATGCAACCGAACGGGCTTAACGCGGAATCCCGCGCCTTAGCCTCTGGCTTTGCGTCCCACAGTTTCCCATGGTTTGCCAATGCGCCTTGCCTGCTGCCCCGCCACCCTTAGGCGCGTCGCGCGGCGGGCCGTTTCCCCGGCGGGCTGTCGGTCATACGCATCCCCCTCCGTTCGGAGTATTTCTTGTTTGTGCTGTTCTTCAGCACAAACAAAGACCCATGGGTCTTTGCACCATTATATATAGCCCTGCGGGAAAATGCAATAGCAAATTCAAAACTCACGCATGATAAACGCCCGGGCCATGACGGCCCGGGCGCAGTCTTACGATTGTTCGGACGGGGTGGCACGGAGATACTTCTTCTGATAGAAAGCCAGCCAGCGGCGGAACTCCGGCTGATCGCCCTGCCGCACGCCCCGGGCGTAGTTGTGGAACTGGAGGTCGGCGTAACGCAGCTCCAGCACCGCCAGGGCCACGTTGGAGCAGTGCGCGGCCACGCGCTCGAAGTTGTTCATCAGGTCGTTGATGATAAAGCCCATCTCCAGCGTGCACACGCCGTTTTGCAGCCGCCGGATATGGCGCAGCTTCATGCCCTCCAGCATGGTGCTGATGACCTCCTCCAGCGGCTCCACCCGCAGGGCCACGTCGATGTCCTCCTGAACCAGGGCCTGCTGGGCCAGGTCGACGATCTCCTGCACCGCCCCGGCGGAGCGGTTCATATCCTCCAGCCCGTCGGGGGAGAAGGAGACGCCCTTGCTGTCCATCTCGCGGGCTAGATCCGCCAGGTTCACCGCGTGGTCGGAGATCCGTTCCAGGTCGGTAAGGCAGTGGAGATAGTGGGAGCTGACCAGCGTCTCCCGTTCGTTCAGCCCCCGGCTGTTCAGGTGGAACAGATAATTGCCCAGCTTGTCCTCATAGCGGTCCACCACGTTTTCCCGGCTCAGGATCTTCTCATATTTCTCCCCGTTGAAGGTGGTGAACAGCTCAATGGAGCGGTTCAGGTTTTTCATGGCCGCCGAGGCCATCAGCACCACGGTGCGGCCGCTCTGCTCCAGCGCCAGGGGCGGATAGTCCAGGAAACGCTCGTCCAGCAGGTTCTCCTCGAACTCCTCGTCCTCCTCGCCGCCCGTCTCCTTGACGGTAAGTACGGCCAGCCGCACCAGCAGCGTGGTGAAGGGAAGCTGGATCAGCGTAGCCGCCACCTTGAACACGGTGTTGAACACGGCGATACCCAGCGCGGACGCGGGCAGGGCCATGAAGTCAAAGTCCATAAAGAGGTGGGCCACATAGAACGGCACCATAAACAGCGCCGAGCCCACAATATTGAAATAGAGGTAGATGATGGCGGTACGCTTGCCGTTTGCGTTTGCCCCGATGGCGGACAGCAGCACGGGCACGCACGCGCCGATGCACATACCCAGCACCATGGGGATGGCCACCTCGTAGCTGATGGCCCCGGTGATGGACAGCGCCTGCAGAATACCGATGGATGCGGAGGACGACTGAATCACCGCCGTGACCAGCAGGCCGATAAACAGGGACACCGCCGGGTTAGAGGCGGCAGAGATGAAGTGCAGGAACGCCGCGTCCTCCTTCAGCGGATCCATGGCGGAACTCATGGCCTGCATCCCACTCATGAGCACGGAGAAGGCCAGCAGGATCAGCCCCACGTTTTTCTGCGTCTGCTTACGGCAGAAGAAATACAGGACGATACCCACAAAGGCAATAAAAGCGAACACTGTGGCGGAGGTAAAGCCCCCTTCGCCCTCAACACCAGCCAGGGTCAGCACCCAGCCGGTGGCGGTGGTGCCGACGTTCGCGCCCATAATGATGCCGACAGCGTTGCTGAGCTGCATGATGCCCGAGTTGACGAAGCCCACCACCATGACGGTGGTGGCGGAGGAGGACTGGATGACCGCCGTCACCAGCGCGCCCAGCAGCACTCCTTTGATGGGGTTTGAGGTCAATTTGCCCAAAATAGTCTCCAGCTTGCTGCCCGCCACCCGCTTCAGGCCGTCCCCCAAAAGGGCCATGCCAAACAGGAAAAAAGCCAGCCCGCCTAGCAGCGATACAACGTCCGCAATACCCATGCGCTCATTCCTTCCTGCGGGCCTGGCCCGCCCCATCGCAGACTCCTAGTATACATACAAAGACATTGTACCATACCTTTATAGGGATTTCTCGCCTTTTTTCATCTTTTTTCATTTTCTCCATAGTTGTCGAAATTCTTTCCCCCGCAAATCGAATTTTGGACAAAACAGAGAAGAAGCGCGGGGATAGCCGGGCATGGGAAGCGGAGCCAGACATAACAAAAAAGGAGACAGGCAAAAGCCTGTCTCCTTGCAAGCGCCGATCTTTTCTATCGCCTTCCGCCGCCGCGTCCTCCACCAAAGGAGCCGCCGCCGGGACGGCCGCCGCCAGAGGGACGTCCGCCCCCGCCGAAGGAGCGTCCGCCGCCAAAAGACCCGCCGGGACGGGAACCCGCCGAGGGACGGCCGCCGCCGGAAAATTTGCTGGGCCCGCTGCCGCCGAAGGAACCCGCCGAGGGCCGGGGCGCGCTGGGCCGTCCGCCGCCGAAAGAGCCGCCGGGACGGGGCGCGCTGGGCCGGGGGCCGGGGTTAGGCCGGGGCGCCGCGCCGGGACCGGGCCGTGCGCCCATGCCAAAGCCAACACCTGGGCCGGGACCAGGACCGCGGCCAGGCGCAGGGCCAGGACCGTGGCCAGGACCAGGGCCAAAACCGGGGCCCCCGCGGGGAGGCGGGGGAGGCGCATGGCGCGGCGGGCGGGGCGGTCTGGGCGGTCTGGGCGGGAACAGGTAGAACGGCCGGTAGACATAGGTGGGCCCGTAGTAGCCACTGTGATAGCGCCGCCGGTGGGAGCCCTCGATCACCAGCAGGAGCAGCACCACCAGTATAAGAATAACGATCCAATCCATAAGCGCAGCCTCCTCTCAAAAATATCGGCTAGAAGTAGTATACCCCATACCACGCCTCCAGCATCTCGGTAAGCTGGAGCACGGCGGAGTCATAGTCGCCTCGGGCGAAGGGCCCCTCCATGTAGTCGTAGGCGTAGTCAGAGCAGGTCTGGTCGCTGAAGTCCCTGACCAAATCAGCGCCCTGAACCAGCCAGTAGTTGTCGCCGCTGATGTCCAGCGCCACGATGAAGTCGTAGCCGCCCAGGCCCATGTCCTCGGCGCACTCCAGCGCGTAGCTGTCCAGGTCATCCCAGCCGTAGTTGCAGGTGACCACGCCGATGGTAACGCCATAGTTGTTCCACAGCCGGTCGTTGCGCTCGTCCAGCGCCCGCACCGTCCGGGAGGACAGCACATTGGCGTCATCCCACACGAAGGAATAGTCGGCGGAGCTGGGCGGGACAGTCTCGGGGGGGCGAATGGGCTCCGGCGTACTGGAGGCGTGGGCCTTGTTATAGCCGATGCCGATGGCGGCGACGATCATCACAATGGTGAGGAACCAGGCCACACCCTGCTTTTTGAATACGCCGGTCCCCCGCCTGCCCGCCACGAACAGCACGATCACCGCCAGCAGGGCCGCCGGGACCACAAGCATCCATAGTGCTCTCATTCCAAATACAGGCATCATTAGGAAATCCTTTCTAACGCGAATGCGGCATTGTCACGCTCGCATTGGGCTGGCTTGACGGCCCGGCTTCCTTCCGACTCGGCCTGGTCTCCGGGGCGCTGTGCGCCCCTGCGCTCGGCCTCGCTCCAGTCCATCCGGGCCTGCCAGCCTACGCTCGCGCTCAGCCTCTCAGTTCAAGCAGCTTCTGCTTCAGCTCGCCCTCGATACGGCCCAGCTCCAGCTCGGCCTCCTTGCGCTTCTGGGCGCCCTCCTTCTGGATCTGCATGACCTCGTCCAGGGTGGAGATGAGCTGTTCGTTGGTGTGCTGGAGGGTCTCGATGTCCACCACGGAGCGCTCCGCCTCCTTGGCGGTCTCGATGGTGCCCATCTTCAGCATCTCCGCATTCTTGCGCAGCAGGTCGTTGGTCATGTTGGTGACGGCGGACTGGGCGGCGGTGGCCTGGCGGGAGTGCTCCATACCCAGGGCCAGCACCATCTGGCTCTTCCACAGGGGGATGGTGTTCACCAGGGAGGACTGGATCTTCTCCAGCATCAGCGCGTCATTGTTCTGGATCATCCGGGTCTGGGGCCCCATCTGGATGGAGATCATCCGGGTCAGCTCCAGGTCGTGGAGCTTTTTCTCGAAGCGGTTGCACAGGTTGGCGTAGTCGTTGTACTTCTGGGCGTCCTCCTGGGCGCCGGAAGCGGCGGCCTTCTTGCGCATCTCCTCCAGCTCCTCGTTCCTGGCCTTCATCAGCGCTTTTTTACCCGCCAGGATATACATGGTCAGCTCCTTATAATACTTGGTGTTCAGCTCATACATCTGGTCCAGCATGGCGATGTCCTTCATCAGGGTGACCTGGTGGCCCTCCAGGATGGAGGCGATCTTGTCCACATTGACCTCCGCCTTGTCATAGCTGGCTTTCATGGCGGTCAGCTCGTTTTTCTTCTTCTGGAAGAAGCCGGCGATGCCCTTCTTCTCCGCCTGGCCAAAGGTCTTGAGCTCCACCACCAGGGAGGACAGAGCCTCGCCCACCTCGCCCAGATCTTTGGTGCGCACGTTGTTCAGCGCGTTCTCCGAGAACCCGGCGATGTTCTTCTGGGCGGAGGCGCCGTATTGCAGCACCTGGGAGGAATCGGTGATGTCGATCTTCTCAGCGAAGTCGTTGACCACCTTCCGCTCCGCTTCAGTGAGCTGGCTCTCGTCCAGCTGGATGGCCTGGGCGTCCCGGGCGGCCTGGACGGCGGCGGCATCATCGGGGGTGATGCTGCTCTCCAGAGTCAGCGTGGGGGCCTCGGGGGCAGCGGGGACGGCGGCCTCAGCCGCCTGCGCGGCGGCGGAGCCGGTGGGGTCCAGGGTCAGCTCGGGCATCATGTTCAGTTCATCACTCATGGTCTTTCTCCTCCAAAGTTTGATTTGGGTCATCGTCAAATAGAATTGGGTCGTCCGCGAATTTGGGCGGGGTGGCAAAAGGGTCTATGCCGCTGCCCTCCTCCGGCGTCCGCCGATAGCTCTTCCAGAAGTTGGCCGCCACCAGCACGCTCAGCGCCAGCAGGAGCAACAGCGCCAGATTGAACTCCGCCAGCCGCCGCACAAACGCCACCGCCATGGCGGCGGCGGCCAGCGTCCACACGATGGCCAGCGTCCGATACCCCTGCCGATTGATTTTCTTTTTCACGGCGCCCCTCACGATCCGCCCAGGGTCATGCCGCTTAAGCCCTCCTGGGCCAGCATCCGCTCCATGACGGAGATCTCGGCGGACACGTCCATGGCCTCCTCGCCGTAGAGGTCGTCCAGCTGGCGGGTGAAGGCGGTGCAGACAGTGTCCAGCATATCCTCGATCTTGCCCTTGGTGCCGTCGATGTTGGTGCCGGATACGCCGGTGGCGTCCATCCGGTCATAGGCGTTGAGCAGCTTCAGCGTGGTGGGCAGGTAGTAGCTCATGAACTTGCGGATCTGGGGCAGCTTGGACGGCTTTTCCACCACGGCGTCGATGATCTTGCCCGTGGTAGTCTCCAGCTGGGTGATCTGGCCGGAGATCTTCACATCCTTGATGGACTCATTCAGCCTGCGCATTTCGGAGATGGCCTTTCCCCGCTCGTCCAGCAGGGCGTCGATCTCGGGATTCCCTGTGGATTCCGGCTTTTGGGGCTTCGCCTCCTGCTTGGCAACAGGCTGGGGCGGGGCCTGGGGGGCCGCCTGGGCGGACTGCCCAATCTCGTACCCTTTGTCCGGGAAGAGCATCTTACCCACGTAGTAGGCCACCAGGGAGGCCAGCGCCGCCATGATATAGTGGGTGGGGCGGTGCAGGGGGGCAAGCAGCGACCACAGAAGCCAGGTCCCCCCGATGAAATAGACGGGCAGCGCGCTGCGTTTTTTTACATAGGACAAAGTGTTTGCCCCCTTTCCCAGTTCTGGCCTCTATTTTACTCCCCGAACAGGCATTCTGTCAAGAAGAAGGGGGCCGGGACGGTTGACTTTAACAATTTCTTCATGTAAAATAGGATACTATTATACTCCCGCCCCCCAGGGGCGGGAGGTAGAATAGACTCGGAATTTCAATTAAGACAAGGGAGTCTTTCCAAATGATGACGTTAGACGATTTCAGGGCGGCGCGGAAAATACTGGACGGCGTGCTCCACCGCACGGATCTGATGTACAGCCCCTTTTTCACCAAAACCACCGGCAACCACGTGTACATCAAGCCGGAAAACATGCAGGTCACCGGGGCATATAAGATCCGGGGCGCTTATTTCAAGTGCTACACCCTCTCCGACGAGGAGAAGGCCCGGGGGCTGGTCACCGCCTCCGCGGGCAACCACGCCCAGGGCGTGGCCTACGCCGCCCAGGCGGCGGGTGTGCAGGCCACCATCGTCATGCCCACCACCACCCCTCTGGTGAAGGTGAACAACACCAAGGACTATGGCGCGAGGGTGATCCTCCACGGCGAGACCTTCGACGACGCGGCGGCGTTGGCCGCCCAGCTCAGCGAGGAGGAGGGGCTGACCTACGTCCACCCCTTCAACGATCTGACCGTCTCCACCGGCCAGGGCACCATCGCCTACGAGATCTTCAAAGACCTGCCCGACGTGGACGTGATTTTGGTGCCCATCGGCGGCGGCGGTCTGGCGGCGGGGGTGGCCACCCTGGCCAAGCTGCTCAACCCGTCGGTGCGGGTCATCGGCGTGGAGCCCTCCGGGGCGGCGTCTATGAAAGCCAGCCTGGAGGCGGGCCATGTGGTCACCGTGAACCCCATCAGCACCATCGCCGACGGCGTGGCCGTTAAGACCCCCGGCGACCAGGTGTTCCCCTATATCCAGAAGAACCTGGACGGCATCATCACCATCGACGACGACGAGCTGGTGGACGCCTTCCTGGACGTGATGGAAAAGCACAAGATGATCGTGGAAAACGCCGGCCTGCTCACCATCGCCGCCCTAAAGCACCTGGACTGCCAGGGGCAGAATGTGGTCCCCGTACTGTCCGGCGGCAACATGGACGTCATCACCATTTCCTCCCTCGTGCAGCACGGGCTCATCAACCGGGGGCGCATCTTCACCTTCTCGGTGCAGCTGCCCGACCGGCCCGGCGAGCTGCTGCGCATCGCCGACCTGGTGGCCAAGCTCAACGGCAATATCATCAAGCTGGACCACAACCAGTTCGTCAACATCAACCGCCAGGCGGGGGTGGAGCTGAAGGTCACGCTGGAGGCCTTCGGCCTGGGCCACAAGACAGAGATCATGGACGCCCTGCGCCAAGCGGGCTATCAGGTCAAAGAGGTGCCCCTCAGCGGCACCATCACGGGATAAAAAAGCCGCAGACATGACGTCACCCCGCCCAACGGGCGGGGTGAGAGAGTAATTCACACTCCCCCCACCGCCGCGATGGCGGCGATGGGGGGTATTCAGGTGCGGCGCGCCGTCCAAACGCCAGACTGGGCGCGAGCGGGGGCGTGGGGGAACCGCCCAGCCGACCCTGGCGGCGACCTCCGCGTATTTTATCTTATGTGGCGGTTGGGCGGGGGTGTATCGCCCGGGCGGCTTTCGTCTGGCCTGACTGTCAAACAAATCCACAAAAGAAGGGGTAAAAATCATGGTCAAAGTGGCGCCCTCCATCCTTTCGGCGGATTTTTGCAATTTGGAGGCTGACATCCGCCGGGTGTCCTCGGCGGACTGGCTCCATGTGGACGTGATGGACGGAATGTTTGTCCCCAATATCACCATCGGCGCGCCGGTGGTGCGGTCCATCCGGAAACACACGGATATGTTTTTGGACGTTCACCTGATGATCGACAAGCCCGCGCGGTACATCGACGATTTCTGCAAGGCGGGGGCCGACCTGCTCAGCGTCCACCTGGAGGCCGACCACCCCACCCGCATCGCCGACGCCCTGCGGGCCATGGAGGCCAATGGGGTGAAAAAAGCCGTCGCCCTGCGGCCCATTACCTCCGCCAAAGCCATCCTGCCCTACATCGAGGGGCTTGACATGGTGCTGGTGATGACGGTGGAGCCGGGCTTCGGCGGGCAGAAGTTTATGGAAAGCCAGCTGGACACCATCCGGGAGGTTCGGGCCATCATTGATAAATACAACCCCGGCTGTGAGCTGGAGGTGGACGGCGGCGTGGGACCCGCCAACGCGAAAGCCGTCATTGACGCCGGGGCCACGGTGCTGGTGGCGGGCAGCGCTGTCTACGGCGCGGACGACCCGGCGGCGGCCATCGAAGCCCTGCGCCAAGCCAGATCAGTATCTTAGCCGATTAAGGAGAAAAAATAATGGATGATTGCGTTTTTTGTAAAATCATCAGAGGCGAGATCCCATCTCGAAAAATATATGAAGATGAGCACACGCTGTCTTTCATGGATGTTGCTATGGATGTTGATGCCCATATTTTGGCAGTGCCAAAGGTCCATGTAAAAAATATTTTGGATTGCGATCCTGATACATTGACTCATTTGATGAATACGGTCAAAAATATTTCCAATCAATTGGTAGATAAATGTGGATATGATGGAGTGAATCTGCTGAACGCAAGTGATGAAAGCGCCGGACAATCAGTCCCTCATTTTCATATACATATCATTCCAAGAAAAAAGGATGATGGGATAGATGCGTGGCCTGCATTCAATGGCGCAATGCGTGATGCAGAGCAGGTCTATCAAGAGATCGTGCAGGGAATAAGCGATTAGGAGACATCGATATGGACTATTTTCCCGCCGCCCTGGAAACCCTGGTGGAGCAGTTCGCCAAGCTGCCCGGCGTGGGCCGCAAGAGCGCCCAGCGGCTGGCCTTCTACATCTTAGATCAGCCGGAGCAGACGGCAAAAGATTTTGCCGCCGCCCTGCTGGACGCGAAATCCTCCATCGGCTGCTGCCCGGTGTGCCAAAACCTCACCGACGGGGACGGGGAGTGCGCCATCTGCGCCTCGTCCAAGCGGGACCACAGCGTGGTGTGCGTGGTGGCCGACCCCAAGGACGTGGTGGCCATGGAGCGCTCCAAGGAGTACGCCGGGGTGTACCACGTCCTCCACGGGGTCATCTCCCCCATGAACCACGTGGGCCCGGACGACCTGCGCGTCCAGCAGCTGGTGGAGCGGGTGGCGGAGGGAGGCGTCGAGGAGGTCATCATGGCCACCAACCCGGACACCGAGGGGGAGACCACCGCCATGTACCTGTCCCGCCTGCTCAAGCCTTTCGGGGTAAAGACCACCCGTCTGGCCTATGGCATCCCCGTGGGCAGCCATTTGGAATTTGCCGACGACGCCACCCTCATGCGGGCGCTGGAGGGGCGTCGAGAAATCTGACAAGGAGGACGCGCCATGAAGCCCACCGTCACCTTTTCCCCCGAACGGCTGGAATACCTGAAGCTGCTGGCCCGCCGGTACCCCACCGTCCAGTCCGCCAGCACGGAGATCATCAACCTGCGGGCCATCCAGAACCTCCCTAAGGGGACCGAGCACTTCATCTCCGACGTCCATGGGGAGTTCGAGGCGTTCCAGCACATCCTCAACTCCGCCTCCGGCGTGGTGCGGGTGAAGATCGACGAGCTGCTGGGCACCACCGTCCCCCGGTCCGACCGGGACCAGCTGGCCACCCTCATCTACTACCCCGAGGAGAAGCTGGAGGAGATCGAGCGGGAGACGGAGGATATGCGGGAGTGGTACCGCATCACCTTCCACCGGCTCATCGACCTGTGCTGCCTGGTCAGCGCCAAGTACACCCGCTCCAAGGTGCGCAAGGCTATGCCCCCCGAATACGCCTATATCATCGACGAGTTGATCCACACCCACTACGAGAAGAACGAGGCGGACAAGCGGGACTATTACGAGAACATCATCAGCACCATCATCGACCTGGACCGGGCCTCCAACTTCCTCATCCAGCTGTGCGCGCTCATCAAGCGCCTGGCGGTGGACCACCTCCACCTGGTGGGCGACATCTTCGACCGGGGCCCCGGCGCGGACGTCATCATGGACAGCCTGATGCGGTACCACAGCGTGGACATCCAGTGGGGCAACCACGACATCCTGTGGATGGGCGCGGCCTCCGGCTCCCGGACGCTGGTGGCCACCGTGCTGGCCAACTCCCTGCGCTACAACAACCTGGAGACCATCGAGACGGGCTACGGCATCTCCCTGCGGCCCCTGTCCGTCTTTGCCGACGAGTTCTACCGCCACTGCGACATCAGCCGCTTTGAGGTGAAGATCGCCAAGGAGGACGAGGACAAGACCACCGACCGGGACAGGCTGCTGTGCGCCCGGATGCACAAGGCCATCTCCATGATCCTGTTCAAGCTGGAGGGCCAGAAGATCCGGCGCAACCCCGACTTCCTCATGGGTGACCGGCTGCTGCTGGACAAGATCGACTACGACGCCAAAACCATCACCATTGACGGCGTGACCCACCCCATGCTGGACACCGACTTCCCCACCGTAAACCCGGCGGATCCCTACGCCCTCACCCGGTCGGAGGACACCCTCATCAACACCCTGACCCGGTCCTTCCGCCACAGCGAGAAGCTCCAGCGCCACGTCCGCTTCCTCTACTCCAAGGGCAGCCTGTACCGCGTCTACAACGGCAACCTGCTCTTCCACGGCTGCATCCCCATGCATGAGGACGGCTCCCTCATGCGCTTCTCCATCATGGGCTGCGACAGCCTATCGGGCCGGAAATTCCTGGATTACGCCGACCAGCTGGCCCGCCGGGCCTACTACAACAAGGTCGGCTCCCCGGAGCGCCAGCAGGGCATGGATTTCCTTTGGTGGCTGTGGGCGGGGCGGAACAGCCCCATCTTCGGCCGGGATCGCATGACCACCTTCGAGCGCCGCTTCGTCGCCGACGAATCCACCTGGGCGGAGACCAAAAACGCTTACTACCGCCTGTACAACGACCCCGCGGTGTGCGAGGGCATTTTGAGGGAGTTCGGCCTGGAGGGCCCCCACTGCCACATCATCAACGGCCACGTCCCCGTGAAATCCAAGAAGGGGGAGAGTCCCGTCAAGGGCGGCGGCAGGCTGGTGGTCATCGACGGCGGCTTCTGCAAGGCCTATCAAAAAACCACCGGCATCGCCGGGTACACCCTGATCTACAGCTCCAACTACTTCCGGCTGGTGGCCCACGAACCCTTCGTGGGCAAGGCCGCCGCCATCCACGAAAACTGGGACATCGCCTCTACCTCCCAGGTGTTCGAGCGGCTGGAGAGCCGGGCCATGATCCGCCAGACCGACATCGGCCAGCGGCTCCAGGGCCAGATCGACGAGCTGGTCGACCTGGTGGCCGCCTTCCGCGGCGGCGCCATTGTGGAGAGCCACAAAACCTGACCCGCATACTTTCTCTTGCTTGATCCGGCCTATCGTGGTATACTGTTTGTGATTGCGTTCGTAGGAGGTCTTCTGCGTCATGGAACAATCTACTCCGAAAAAGAAAATTCCGGTCGGCCTCATCGTCGGCCTTACGGCGGCGGCCCTGGTCATTGCCGCTGTCAGCGGCTATTTGGGCCTGTGCACCTGGGTACGGGACAATGACCGGCTCCTGCCCGGCGCGGTGGCCGTGGACGACCGGGGCGATACGGTGGCCGACCTGGGCAAGCTCACCCGGGAGGACGCTCTGGCCGTGGTCACCAAGGAAATGGACCAGCGCCTGGACAGCCGCACCCTCACCCTCCTCTATGGCGAGGACAAGCGGGTGGAGCTCACCGGGGAGCTGATGGCCTGCGCCCCCGAGGCCGCGGTGGACGTGGGCTTCAGCGCCAAGGAGGAGCAGCCCCTGTGGAAGCTGGGCGCGCTCTGGCTGGGCATGGCAAAGGAGCCCACCGACCTGTCCCTGTCCGCCGCCGCCTTCACCCCCGAGGGGGAGGCCGAGGCAAAACGGGTCATCCAGTCCATCGCCGACGAGCTGTATGTGGAGCCGGTGGACTTCACCTATGAGCTGGGCTCGGAGGATGTGACCGTCACCCCCGGAAACGACGGGCAGAAGGTGGATGCCGACGCCCTGCTGGAGGCGGCGGAGCAGGCCCTGGCCCAGGGCGAGACGGAGCTGACGGTGGAGCCCGAGACCGTGCCCAGCGCGGAGCTGAGCGGCCAGGTGCTCCATGAGCTGGTGTACGTGGAGCCCAAGGCCGCCGGCGTGGACGCGGACGGCAAGCTCACCCCGGCGGTGATCGGCCTGTCCGTCAACGCGGAGGAGGCCCAGTCCCTGCTGGACGCCGCCGAACCCGGCGCGCCCGTCACCATCCCCCTGGAGTATACCCCGCCGGGGACCTCCGAGGACGAGTCCATGTATTATAAGGACCTGCTGGCCTCCGTCACCACCAATCTGGACGGCGTGGCCAACCGCTCCTTCAATGTGAACCGGGCCGCCGAGTTCTGCAACGGCAAGGTGATCCAGCCCGGCGAGGTGTTCTCCTATATCGGCACCATCGGCGACCCCAGCACCCGCAACGGCTATCGGACCAGCACCGGCTACCAGAACGGCGAGACCGTCCCCATGGACGGCGGCGGCGTGTGCCAGGTGTCCTCCTCCCTGTACTACTGCGCGGTGTACTCCAACCTGGAGATCGTCCGGCGGGCCTGCCACGCCTTTGCCACCGGCTATATCCCCAACGGGCTGGACGCCACTATCTACTACCCCTCCCTGGACTTCAAGTTCCGCAACAATACCGGTTTCCCCATCAAGATCGTGGCCTACACGGAGGGCGGGGCCTGGGGCAAGCTCACCGTCCAGTTCTACGGCAGCAACCCCGACGGCATCAAGGTGGAGACCCAGCGGTACACCCAGTCCTCCACCCCCTGGACCACCGTGTACGAGCCGGACGAGACGATCCCCCTGCGCACCACCAAAGTAAAGACCACCCCTTACACCGGCTATGTGGTGGACGTATACCGCTGCGTGTACGACGCCAACGGCAACCTCCTCTCCCGCACCTTTGAGAACCACAGCACCTACGCCAAGCGGGACAAGGTGGTCCTCTACAACCCCGCTGACGCGGCCTACTGGGGCCTGCCGGTGGATCCCAGCACAGTGGTCACCCCGGATCCCGGCGTTGTGACCACCCCTGAGGTGCCGCCGGTCACCGAGCCACCCGTTGTGACCGACCCCTCCGTCACCCCCACCGATGACCCCAACCTGCCGCCCCCCTACACCGATCCCTGGACGAACCCCACGCCAGAGCCCACTCCCACCCAGTATGTCGACATGCCATTGGACGACTGGACCGGATGGGGGTGACACGCCATGTTTGAAGGGTTTTCTCAGCAGACCGTAGACTTCATGTGGGGCATCCGCTTCAACAACGAAAAGAGCTGGTTTGAGGCCCACAAGTCCGATTACCAGACCTATTTCCTGGCCCCGATGAGGGAGCTGGGCGGGCAGGTGCAGGGCGCCCTGCTGGAGCGCTTCCCCAAGAGCGGGCTGAACCTGAAGATTTCCCGCATCTACCGGGACGCCCGGCGACTGTTCGGCCGGGGGCCGTACAAGGATCACCTGTGGCTGTCCCTGTTCCGCTTCGGCAACGAATCGGGGGGCGACCACCCGGTGCTGTGGTTCGAACTGGCCCCCGACGGCTGGAGCTACGGCATGGGCTTCTGGTGCGCCCAGGCGTCGCTGATGGAAAAGCACCGGGCCCGCATCGACCGGGACCCCAAGCCCCTGCTGAAGCTGCACAACAAGCTGGCCAAGCAGGATGAGTTTGTGCTGAACGGGCCTGAGTACAGCCGAAAAAAGCCCTGCGCCGAGCCCAGGCTTGGGTCGTGGTACAACAAGAGATCCCTGACTGTGGGCCATGAGGAGGGGCTGACGGAGTTCCTCTACAGCCCCGAATTGGCCAACCGCCTGGTGGAGGGCTTCACCTTCCTCATGCCGTACTACGACTATTTCTCCACCATCTGGGCCGACCCGGACCCCAGAGAAGTTACCTGAAATTTGAAAAGAGGCCGAAAGCGATCCGCTTTCGGCCTCTTTGTTTATTTGACTGTGGTGATCTCCCAAACCGTTTTCCGCTTTGCCAGCGAAACCGCCGCCCCGATCCCGCACAGGAGCAAAATGGCGGCGCCGATGGCGATCAGCACCCCCGTGCTCAGGAACGAGCCGATCATGAAGAAAGGCAGGAGCCAGATGGGCACGCTGACGGAGGCCCCCCGGCCCCATGTGTTGAGCACGATGATCAGCGCGACCAACGCGGCCAGGCACAGCCCCAGGGTCACCCAAGCGTCGACGGCCTCCCACACTGTCTCCGGGCGGGTATCGGCGGCGGCCCGGGGGATCTTTCGGGGAAGCATCGCCCGGAGCGCCTCCGCCTGGCCGGCGCTGTCCAGGATGACCTCCACCTTGCGCGCTTTCCCCTTCTGGTTGGTGAAGCTGATGTTGAAGCAGCAGCTCCCCGGCACGTTGGTCACCTTGGTGATGTCCTCATATCGGATGGGGTCGGAGCAGTCCTTACAGGAGAAGCTGTCCTCCTCAAAGCGGTATCCGCCTCCCACAATGGGTTCTTGTGTAATTTCCGGCATTGATCTCACATTCCTTTCAGTTTTTCAAGCTGTGCATGGGCGCGGGGATCCGCCCGCCCCTTGCCACAAAGTCCTCGGCGCTGCCGGTGTGGCAGGGCATCACCGGCGCGGAGCCCAGCAGTCCGCCAAACTCCACCACGTCCCCCACCGTCTTGCCCGGCGCGGGGATGACGCGCACGGCGGTGGTCTTTTGGTTCACCATGCCGATGGCGGCCTCGTCGGCGATGATGGCGGACAGGGTGGCGGCGGAGGTGTCGCCGGGGACGGCGATCATGTCCAGCCCCACCGAGCACACACAGGTCATGGCCTCCAGCTTGTCCAGGGTCAGCGCCCCCGCCTGGGCGGCGGCAATCATGCCCTCGTCCTCGCTCACCGGGATAAAGGCCCCGGACAGCCCGCCCACCGACGAGGACGCCATGACGCCGCCCTTCTTCACCGCGTCGTTGAGGAGCGCCAGGGCGGCGGTGGTGCCGTGGGTACCGCACACCTCCAGGCCCATCTCCTCCAGGATGCGGGCCACCGAGTCCCCGATGGCGGGGGTGGGGGCCAGGGACAGATCCACGATGCCGAAGGGCACCCCCAGCCGGAAACTGGCCTCCCGGGCCACAAGCTGGCCCATGCGGGTGACCTGGAACGCCGTCTTTTTGATGGTCTCCGCCACCACGTCGAAGGGCTGGCCCTTCACGCTTTGCAAGGCGTGGTGCACCACACCGGGGCCGGACACGCCCACGTTGATGACCCGCTCGGCCTCCCCCACACCGTGGAAGGCCCCCGCCATGAAGGGATTGTCCTCCACCGCGTTGCAGAACACCACCAGCTTGGCGCAGCCGAAGCCGCCCTGGTCGGCGGTGTGCTCCGCCAGCGCCTTGATGGTGCGGCCCATGAGGGCAACCGCGTCCATGTTGATGCCCGCCTTGGTGGAGCCCACGTTGACGGAAGAACACACCACATCGGTGACGGCCAGCGCCTCCGGGATGGCGGCGATGAGCTTCTTATCCCCCTCGGTCATGCCCTTCTGCACCAGGGCGGAGAAGCCGCCGATAAAGTTGACCCCCACCGTTTTCGCCGCCCTATCCATGGCGGCGGCGAAGGGGACGTAATCGGCGGTGCGGGACGCCCCGGCCACCAGCGCCATGGGGGTGACGGAGATGCGCTTGTTGACGATGGGGATGCCGAACTCCGTCTCGATGTCCTCGCCGGTGCGCACCAGCCTCTCGGCAGAGGTGGTGATCTTGTCGTAAATCTTCCGGCAGGCGGCGGCGGGGTCTGGGTCGCAGCAGTCCAGCAGATTGACCCCCATGGTGATGGTGCGCACGTCCAGATGCTGGTGGTCGATCATCTGGATGGTCTGTAAAATGTCGTTGGTGTTGATCATGGTTTTGGCTCCTCAAATGTTGTCACGCCTCGCCTGTTCGCGACGCGCGGCTTCCCTCCGCCTCGGGCTGGTCTGCGGGCCGCTGCGCGGCCCTCCGCTCGCCCTCGCTCCAGTCCATCCGCGCTGCTCACGACGGCTCGGACGCTCAGATCCGGTGCATCGCGTTGAAGATGTCCTCGCGCTGGATGCGGATGTCCAGGTTCCGCTCCTTGCCAGCCTCGGCCAGGTCCTCCCGCAGGCGGGCGAAGGGCACCGTGGCCTCCCCGGCGTCCACCAGCATAATCATGGTGAAATACTCCTGGAGGACGGTCTGGCTGATGTCCAGCACGTTGACGTTCTTCTCGCTGAGCAGGGCGCACACGGCGGCGATAATGCCCACCTGGTCCTTGCCGATGACGGTGACAATGGCTCTCATAGGGTTTCCTCCTCTGATTCAATGATTTCACTGTATGGGGCTCCTGAACGCCAGCGCTCCAGCGCAAAGCGGCGTTGGGGGATCATGTTTTGAGGCAGCTGGTCCAGCGCGAACCACTTCAGATCTGCGCATTTGTCCGGCTCATTGATCTGCGGCTCTCCCGCCCAGACGCAGACCTGAAAATAGAAGTCGTAATAGGTCAGCCTGCCCAGTCTGTGGGTCACATGGAGAAAGCGGGTGTTTTCAGGGCGCACGACGACGCCAATCTCCTCCGCGCACTCCCGGCACACCGCCTGTGAGGCGGTTTCCCCCGCTTCTACGTGGCCGCTGCCGGCAAAGTCCCACCAGCCGTCCATGTAGCCGGTGCCGGCCCGAAGGTGGAGCAGCACCTGTTCAGTTTCGTCCGCTGTCCGCAGCAAAACGGGAAACACTGCGGATGCGTTTTTGAAGCGTTCGCTCACGCATACTCCTCCTTATTATTGCAATTCGTCCAGCGTCAGACTGAACGCGGGGAGGAACCGCTCCATGAAGTAATCCAGCTCCTCCATTTCCATGCCTTTAAGAGCCGCCAGGGTTTGCTCCGAAGCCTTTTTGAACTCGGCATTGCCCGCCTTCAGCTCCTCCACACACTTGATATAGGCTGACAACTTGTCCGCTGCCTTCACGTACCGCCGCACCTGGGGGTCGCTTTCCCGCACCAGCGGCGCGTAAGCAGGGACCAGCTCGGAAGGAAGCATGGACAACAGTTTGTCCTGAGCCACTGCTTCCACCTGCCGGTATGCAGTTTTGATGTCCGGGTTGTAGTATTTGATGGGGGTGGGCATGTCGCCAGTGATGATCTCCGGCGCGTCGTGGAACAGCGCTGCCACGGCGGCCTTATCCGGGTCGATCTCCTTGTGGAACACGTCCCGGCCGATGACCGCCAGGGCGTGGGCCAGCACCGCCACCTCGTAGGAGTGCTCCTCCACGTTCTCGGTGCGGGTGTTGCGCATCAGCGCCCAGCGGGCAATGTAGCGCATTCGGAAGATGTAGGCAAAGAAACTGTAGTTCATATGCGGGGCCGCCTTTCTATATCTGCCCCGGTATTCTACCACGGCGGAAGGAAAATGTACAGCAAAAATCACGAGAACTGAATTGACAAAACCTTTTACAGACGCTATAATTAAACTCTAAGTTTAATTAAATCATGGAGGCGGAAATGGGACGAAGGAAAAAAGAGCCTAGAAGTGTACACCGGGAAAAAATTGCCGCAGCCGCGTCCACATTGTTTATGGAAAAAGGCATAGCGGCAGCGTCTATGGACGATATTGCCAAAGCAGCCGGATACAGCAAGGCAACCTTGTATGTGTACTTTGAAAACAAAGAAGAAATTGTTGGTATTTTGGTGCTGAATAGCATGAAAAAGCTTTACGACTACATCGCTTCTGCGTTGGTACAGTCTGAGACAACAAAAGATCGGTATGATTCTATTTGCCGTGGGTTAATTCAGTATCAAGAGGAGTTCCCTTTTTACTTCAAAATGGTATTGGATAAAATCAATATTGATTTTGAAAGCCACGCCTATCTGCCGGAAGAAAAAGAAACTTATCAAATAGGCGAGGAAATCAACGAGAAGCTAAAAGAGTTCATCCGATCCGGCATAGAGAAAGGCGAACTGCGCAATGATTTGGAAATTATGCCAACTATCTATCATTTTTGGGGTATGTTGTCCGGGATCATTCTGCTTGCTGCAAGTAAAGAGGAATATATCAAAAAGACAACAGGATTATCAAAAATCCAATTTTTGAACCAAGGTTTTCAGATGTTATATCGTTCTATTACGCGCGGAGGAAATGGTTATGAGTAAGACGAATATACTTGCTATTTTAGGAAGTCCCCATGTAAACGGAATGACCGCAGCTATGTTAGATTGCGCAATTTGCGAAGCTGAAAGAAAAGGCTATACAGTGACCAAAATCAATTTATACGAAAAAAATCTTTTCTACTGTAAAGGCTGCCGGGCTTGTATGAAAACGCAGACCTGTATTCTAAAAGATGATATACAGGAAATTACAGATTTTATCCATAAATGTCAAATCGTGATTCTTGCCGCTCCTGTCTACTGGGCGAATGTTCCTGCCCCGGTTAAAAACTTATTCGACCGATTATTAGGAACGGCTATGGAAGAAACAAGTACCTTTCCTAAACCACATCTGCAAGGCAAAAAATATTTGCTTTTGACTTCTTGCAATACCCCTGCCCCCTTTTCGTGGATATTTGGACAAAGCAGAGGTGCAATCCACAATATGAATGAATTTTTCAAGACAGCGGGTATGAAGCCAATGGGAAAAGTTGTATGCGCGGGCGCGGCAAATAAAAAGGAATTGCCAAAGCGGATAGTCAGAAAGATTGAGAGGCGTCTGAAATGAACGTATCGCGAAAAAGAATCATTTTGTCTATTATTATAGTCACTTTTATTTTTGGTTTAATTGTGGGAACAGTTTACCTAAAAAATGTTGCAGATTATAAAAAGGCTGTAAAAGAAACCACTTTTGATGAAATAAATGTTTCTGATGTTTCCGACGGAATTTATATCGGGGAATATGATGTGAATTTTATATATGCTAAAGTGGAAGTCACCGTGCAAAATGGAAAAATCATAGATATTAGTATTTTGGAACATAAGCATGAGCGTGGAAAAGCCGCAGAAGCCATCATTGACGAAATCGTTGACGAACAAAGAATTGATGTTGACGCAATATCCGGTGCAACAAATTCCAGCACCGTCATAAAGAAAGCAGTTGAAAATGCTCTGAAAAGTGGATTGTAAAAAATTGAATCCCGATTCCATTTTGGGGCATCCGAGGCCAAAGGCGGCAAGCGCCGGGCCGGATGGCGGTTGCCTTTCCGCCCGTGAAGTGGTATAATGGCGGGAACTTACTCATTAAGGAGGGGGCCCGCCGTGGACATCGCCATCTACACCCTGGGCTGCAAGGTGAACCAGTACGAGACCCAGGCCATGGAGCGGGAGCTGCTCCGCCGGGGCCACACCCTGGCGGACTTCGACGGCCCGGCGGACGCCTACATCATCAACACCTGCACCGTCACCGCCGTCAGCGACAAAAAGTGCCGCAACATTATCCGCCGGGCCCGGAAAGGCGCGCCGGGGTCGGTGGTGGCGGTGTGCGGCTGCTACGCCCAGACCGACCCCGACGCGGTGGCGGCGCTGGGGGTGGACCTGGTGTCCGGCTCGGCGGGGCGGATGGACTTCCTGGACAGGCTGGAGGGGCTGCTTCAAGCGAAGGGGGAGCAAGTGATCACCGTTGACAGCGCCCTGGCACGCAGGGACTTCGAGCGGCTCTCCGCCGGGGGGGCTGCGGGCCGCACCAGGGCCATGCTGAAGGTGGAGGACGGCTGCGTCAACTTCTGCTCCTACTGCATCATCCCCTACGCCCGGGGGCCGGTGCGCTCCCTGCCGTTGGATGAGGCCGTAGAGCAAGCCCGCGCCCTGGCCCGGGAGGGCTACCGGGAGGTGGTGCTCACCGGCATCGAGATCTCGTCCTGGGGGCACGACCTCAAAAACGGACAGGCCCTCATCGACCTGATCGAGGCGGTGTGCGGGGCCGCCCCCGGCCTGCGGGTGCGGCTGGGTTCTTTAGAGCCCAGAACGGTGACGGAGGAGTTCTGCCGCCGCGCCGCCGCCCTGCCCAACCTGTGCCCCCACTTCCATCTGTCCCTCCAGTCCGGGTGCGACGCCACCCTGGCCCGGATGAACCGGAAATATGATACCGCGCGGTATTATGAAAGCGTCAGATTACTGAGAGAATACTTCCCTGACCCCGGCATCACCACCGACCTCATCACCGGCTTTCCCGGTGAAACCGAGGACGAGTTCACCCAGACGCTGGAATTTGTCCGGCGGTGCGCCTTCACCGCCATGCACGTGTTCCCCTACTCCCGCCGCCCCGGCACCCCCGCCGACACCATGCCGGATCAGGTGCCCAGGGAAGAGAAAGAGACTCGGACCCGCCGGGCCATCGCCCTGGCGGGCGAGCTGGAGGCCCGGTGGCTGAACAGCCAGGTGGGCCGCGTCCTCCCGGTGCTGTTTGAGGAGGAAAAGGACGGCCTGTGGCAGGGCCACGCCCCCACTTACGCCCTGGTGCGGGCGCAAGGGGAATCCCTTCACAACGCGCTGGTGGACGTGAACATCACCGGCGTGGATGGGGACGCGCTCATCGGCGTCCTGACAGAAGGAACGGCCCTGGCATCCCACGCCGGATCGCGGCAACAATAAGAGATTGAAACGGAGGTGGGCGTATGCCCCCTATCATGCTCACCGGCGTGCTTCCAGGGGAGGCCGCGGAAGGGCTGCTGGAAAATATCAGCAAGCTCACCGCCAACAAGATATTCGGCGCGGTCATCGCAGCGGTGGTCTGCCTGGTTGTCATCAAGATACTCACCAAGGTGACGGCCCGGGCCTTGGGCCGCTCCAAGCTAGACACGCCCCTCCAAACTCTGCTGCGCAACCTGCTGAAGGGCGTGCTTTGGTTTATCACGGTCATCATCGTGCTGGGCTGCCTGGACATCGAGGTCACCTCTCTGGTGGCGGTGCTGTCCGTGGTGGGCCTGGCCTTCTCCCTGGCGCTGCAAAACTTCCTCTCCAACATGGCGGGCGGGATGCAGCTGCTGGCCTCCCATCCCTTCAAGCTGGGGGATTTCGTGGACGCCGGGGGCTGCTCCGGCACGGTGACGGAGATCGGGATGTTCTACACCAAGCTCACCACCCCGGACAACAAGCTGGTACAGCTGCCCAACAGCACCATCGTGTCCGCCAACATCATCAACTACTCCGCCCAGCCCACCCGCCGGGTGGAGCTGAAGGTGTCCGCCAGCTACGACGCGCCCACGGACAAGGTACTGGCCCTGCTGAAGCAAATGGCGGCGGACCACCCGCTGGCGCTGGCCGAGCCGGGGCCTGTGGCTCACGTGGACAGCTACGGCGACAACGCCATCGGGTACGTCATGCGGGTGTGGTGTGCCAACGCCGACTATTGGACGGTGTACTTTGACCTGATGGACGGCATGAAGTCCGCCTTTGACAAAGCAGGGATCGAGATGACCTATCCCCACGTCAACGTGCATATGATAAAGGAATAGGGCCGGCCCAATGGGGGCAGAATGGAGTATAGTACTATGGAAAACGGTAAATTCATCGTGCTGGAGGGCATCGACGGCTCAGGCAAGAGCAGCCAGATCGGCCCGCTGGTGAAGCGGTTGGAAGGGCTGGGCGTGCCCTGCCGCGCCGACCGGGAGCCCACGCAGCGCCCCGTAGGGGCGTTGATCCGTCAGGCCCTCACCGGCCAGACCCCGCTGGATCCCCGGGTCATCGCCGCGCTGTACGCCGCCGACCGGCTGGATCATCTGGTCAACGAGGAAAACGGCCTGCGCTCCGCCATTGACCGGGGGATCACCGTGGTGTCCGACCGCTACTACTTCTCCTCCTACGCCTACCACAGCGTGGACGTGGACATGGACTGGGTCATCCAGGCCAACGCCCTCAGCGCCCAGCTGCTCCGGCCCACCGTCACCGTGTTCCTGGACGTGTCCGCCGAGGAGGCCATGGAGCGCATCCGCCGCAACCGTGACCACGAGGAGCTGTTTGAAAAGGAGGATCGACTGCGCCGTACCCGGGAGCTGTACTTCCAGGCGTTCGACCGGCTGAGGGACGTGGAACGCGTGGCGGTGGTGGACGGCTCCGGCACACAGGAGCAGGTGGCCCAACGCATCTGGTCGGCGGTCTCCCCTTATTTTTAGTGAATGTGCACAGAATTTTTGGAGGAATTTTGGCAATACATGAGATTTTTGCATACCTCAGCTAAAAACTCTTTTCAATTTCCAGAAACTGTGTTAACATACTGTTAACAAGGGTTCGATCCTCGGAACCAGCGGGGATCGAGCCCCTTATTAACCCCAATCTTCAAGAGGGAGGAATTGAGTTATGTATAAGCATTTGCAAAAGCTCGGTAAGGCCCTGATGCTGCCGGTGGCGGTGCTCCCCATCTGCGGTATCCTGATGGGCATCGGCTACGCCCTGTGTCCCGCCTTCATGATGGGCGGATGGGCCGCTGAGCTGGGTTACGCCACTTCCGGCCCGGCCTACTCCGTGGGCTACTTCCTGATCACCGCCGGCAACGCCATCATCGACAACATGGCCATCCTGTTTGCCATCGGTGTGGGCGTCGGCCTTTCTAAGGACAGCGACGGCACCGGCGGCTTAGCCGCTCTGGTCTCCTGGCTTATGATGACCAACCTGGTGAGCGCCGCCGGCAGCTACGCCCCCGCGCTGGTCAAGAACGAGACCTGGGGCGTGGCCTACTCCCGGATCGCCAACCCCTTCATCGGCATTCTGGCCGGTGTCATCGGCTCCTGGTGCTACAACAAGTTTAAGAGCACCCAACTGCCCAACTGGCTGTCCTTCTTCTCCGGCAAGCGCTGCGTGGCCATCGTCACCGGCGTGGTGTCCATCGTCGTCTCCGCGGTGCTCCTGTTCGCGTGGCCTTTGATCTTCAGCGTCCTGGTCACCATCGGCTCCTTCATCGCCAAGCTGGACGTCGTGGGCGTCGGCCTCTACACCTTCCTGAACCGTCTGCTCATCCCCACCGGCCTGCACCACGCCGTGAACAACGTGTTCTGGTTTGACACCATCGGCCTGGGCGATCTGTCCGCCTACTGGAGCGGCCAGAGCGGCATCATCACCAAGGAGTTGATGGGCACCGAGATCTCCTGGTCCGTCGGCCAGTATATGTCCGGCTTCTTCCCCTGCATGATGTTCGGTATCCTGGGCGCCGCCGTGGCCATGGTCCGCGCCGCCAAGAATAAGCAGGCCGCCATCGGCATCGTCAGCTCCGCCGCCGTCTGCGCGCTCATCTGCGGCGTCACCGAGCCCTTCGAGTTCGCGTTCATGTTCCTGGCCTTCCCGCTGTACGTGGTCTACGCCCTGCTGTACGCCATCTTCGCCATGGTCACCGTGGCCCTGGGCTTCCGTGCCGGCTTCTGCTTCTCCGCCGGCGCCACCGACCTGCTGTTCTCCGCCTCCCTGCCTGCCCACGCCAAAACCTGGCTGATCATTCCCCTGGGCATCGCGGCGTTCGTGGTCTTCTATCTGGTGTTCTACTTTGCCATCAAGAAGTTCAACCTGAAGACCCCGGGCAACGAGGACGAGGACGCTGAGGCCGAGGAGGCCAAGATCGTTCTGTCCAACAACAACTACACCACCGTTGCCAGCGGCGTGCTGGCTGCCGTGGGCGGCAAGGGCAATGTGTCCTCCGTGGACTACTGCACCACCCGTCTGCGCTTCGAGATCAAGGATTACACCGCCATCAACGAGAAGGCCGTCAAGGCCGCCGGCGCGGCTGGTGTCATCCGTCCCAGCAAGAACGCCTGCCAGGTCATCATTGGCCCGAAGGTCCAGTTCGTGTACGACGAGCTGAAGAAGATGCTGTAAGGCACGATCTCCGTGTTTCAACAGCACAGGAGCTGGTTCCTCTTGTGAGTAAACTCTGCCGTGGGCGGGCTTATAAGCCCGCCCACGGCGCTTTTGCATTATTATTTGAAAGGAAGGATCATTATGGGATTTTTTGACAAGCTGAAAAAGGGTCTGCTGGGCGAGGAGTCCGCCCCCGCGCCCAAGGCCGCCGCTGAGCTGCTGGTAGGCGCCGTGGCCAAGGGAAACGCCATCCCCATGGCGGACATCCCTGACGCCGCCTTCAGCCAGGGCTTCGTGGGCTTCTGCTGCGGCATCGAGCCGGAGGACGGCAAGGTCTACTCCCCCGTGGACGGCGCCGTCAGCCAGGTGCCCGACAGCCTCCACGCCGTGGGTCTGGAGGCGGATGGGATGGAGCTGCTGGTCCACTGCGGTGTGGACACCGTGGAGATGAAGGGCCAGGGCTTCACCATGCTGGTGAAGGAGGGCCAGCAGGTGAAGAAGGGCGACCCCCTGCTCACCATGGATCTGGAGACCATCAAGGCGGCGGGCCACCCCACCACCATCATCACCGCCGTCACCAACTCCGACGACTTCGCCGGGGTGGAGCAGGTCAAGACCGGCCCTGTCCAGGTGGGGGACGACGTGTTGAAGGTGAACAAATAAAAACCGCAAGCAGCACAAAAAGGAGCGGCCCCGATTGGGCCGCTCCTTTTATGCTGCTTATGCTTCCCGCTCAAAGACCAGGTCGATCCGGGTCATCGCGCCGTTTGTGATGTCCACCGGGACCCAGCCCGTGTACCGCCAGCCGTCGGCGGCCTCCTTGTCGATGGCCTCCCGGTAGCTCTGGAAGCCGGAAAAGATCCAGCCCTCCCGGTCTACGGAAACGTACTTGTACTCGTACATCGTGCGTCCCTTACTTCTTGGGCTGGTTGGGCTCCACGGTGTCGAACACGCTCTTGGCGCTGGCGCACAGGCCGGCCAGCCCCTGCAGCTCGCTGGGGATGATGATCTTGGTGGCCCGGCCGTCGGCGGCCTTGGTGAACGCCTCCAGCGCCTTGATCTTCAACACGCCCTCGCCGGGGGCAGCCTCGTTGATGAGCTTGATGGCGTCGGCGGTGGCCTGCTGTACCTTCAAGATGGCCTCGGACTCGGCCTCGGCGGCCAGGATCTTGGCGGTCTTGTCGGCCTCGGCCTCCATGATCTTGGCCTGCTTGGCGGCGTCGGCCCGCAGGATGGCGGACTGCTTCTCGCCCTCGGCCACCAGGATCTGGGACTGCTTCTGGCCCTCGGCCTGGAGGATGGCCTCACGGCGCTCACGCTCGGCGCGCATCTGCTTCTCCATGGACTCCTGGATGTCACGGGGCGGCATGATATTCTTCAGCTCCACGCGGTTGACCTTGATGCCCCAGGGATCGGTGGCCTCGTCCAGGATGGCCCGCATCTGGGTGTTGATGTGGTCGCGGCTGGTCAGGGACTGGTCCAGCTCCAGATCGCCGATGATGTTACGCAGGGTGGTGGCGGTCAGGTTCTCAATGGCGGCCATGGGGTGCTCCACGCCGTAGGTGTACAGCTTGGGGTCGGTGATCTGGAAGTACAGCACAGTGTCGATCTGCATGGTGACGTTGTCCTTGGTGATGACGGGCTGGGGGTCGAAGTCCACCACCTGCTCCTTCAGGGACACGGTCTTGGCCACGCGCTCGATGAAGGGCACCTTGATGTGGAGACCCACGCCCCACACGGAGTGGAACGCGCCCAGCCGCTCGATGACCACGGCCTTGGACTGCTGGACCACCTTCACGTTGGACGCCAGGATGCCCAACAGGACGATGATGACGAGCAGGACGATGACGGGGCCCACAATATCCCCAATGTAGATAGCTCCGGCCAGTGCGAGTGTTTTCATTTGATTACCTCCTAAAATATATGAAATAATGCCTTTGGTTACCAGCTCTTGGGCTCGCCCGCGGCGATGGAGGCGGCAATGGGCTCCACGAACACCTTGACCCCCTCGATGCGCAGCACCCTCACCCGGGCTCCGGCGGCGATGATACTGTCATCCTCGCTCCGGGCGGACCAGGTCATGCCCCGGATGATGACGGCCCCCTTGCCGTGGATGTTGTCGATGTCCTCCGTCACCTGGGCCTCCGCCCCAATGACACGGTCGGCGTTGGTGGGCTCCACCCGGTCGTTCAGATGCCGCTTGGCCAGGGGCCGCACGGCGGCCAGGCACAGCAGGCTCACCGCCAAAAACAGGGTGATCTGGATCCACAGCGGCCCGCCCAGCAGCGCGGCGATGAGGGCGCACAGCGCCCCGGCGGCGAACCAGATGGAAGTCAGCCCCACGGTGACGGCCTCACTGATTGCAAAGAGCAGCAGCAGCGCCAGCCAGAGGATCTTCTGAATGGATTCCGCGTCTAGATTGAACGGCATACTCCACAACTCCTTTCGTCAGTACTTCTTCCAGTGTACCACAAACAGGGCCGGGAGGAAAGAAGTTTTTCGCATATATTTTCATATTATTGTTGCCAGCGCTTCCATTTTACTTTATACTAGGCTTTGTGAAATATTTCCCCTGCCCTTGACAGAATACTACACCTTTCACCAGGTATAAAGTCAAGGGGGTTTTCAAAAAACTTTTCTTGCGGTACTCCCGCCCGGCGGGCGGGAGTAGCGGGAACTAGGTGCAAGGTCAAGGGGTTGCGCAAAATTTTTTGAACGGAGCTTGTTATGGGAGAAACCTTACAGTTTGTCATACCCGCCCTGATGGGGGTGGAATCCACGGTGGCCTGGGAGCTGAAACGGCTGGGGCTGTCCCAGGTGGCGGCGGAAAACGGCCGGGTGCTGTGTCAAGGCGCCCCCGCGGACATTCCCCGCGTCAATTTGAATCTGCGCACCGGAGCCCGTCTGCTGCTGTGCCTGGGTTCTTTTCAGGCCCGCTCCTTTGAGGAACTGTTTGAAGGCTGCGCCGCCCTGCCATGGGAGGACTACATCCCCCGGGATGGCCGCTTCCCGGTGAAGGGCTACACCATCAGCTCCCAGCTCCACTCGGTGCCAGCCTGCCAGTCCATCCTGAAAAAGGCGCTGTGCAAAAGGTTGGGGTCGGTGTATGGTTTGTCGGAGCTGCCGGAAACCGGGGCCTTGTACCAGGTGCAGTTCTCTATTTTGAAGGATCAAGTCACCTTAATGTTGGACACCTCCGGGGACAGCCTGTACAAGCGGGGCTACCGGGCCCAGAACATGGGCGCCCCCCTGCGGGAGACTCTGGCGGCGGCGCTGGTGGCCCTGTCCCGATACAAAGGCCGTGACCCCTTCTGCGACCCCTTCTGCGGCTCGGGCACCATTCCCATCGAGGCGGCGCTCATCGCAAAAAACCGGGCGCCGGGGCTGAACCGCTCCTTCGCCGCCCAGAAGTGGCGGTGGCTGCCCTCCAAACTATGGATGGACGCGGCCGACGAGGCCATGGATCACGAGTTCCACGGCTCCTATGACATCTGGGGCGGGGACATCGACCCCGCCGCCGTGGAGCTGTCCCGGCACAATGCAGAGCTTGCCGGCGTAGAGGACACGGTGCGCTTCGAGGTGGCCGACGCGGCCAAGTTCCGCCGGGACGAACCGAAGGGGCGGGTGGTGACCAACCCGCCCTATGGAGAACGTCTGCTGGAAAAGCGGGAGGCAGAGGACCTATACCGGGCCTTCGGCCGCGCGGCGCGGTCGCTGCCAAAGGGCTGGCAGGTGAACGTACTGTCCTCCCACACCGAGTTTGAGCGGTCCTTCGGCAGGAGCGCGGACAAAAAGCGGAAGCTCTACAACGGCATGATTAAATGTGATTTTTTTATGTATGGGGTATAGCATTTTCAGCGCGGCGAAGCCGCGCCCCAAAGCGGAGCCCAACCGTTAGGCGGCAAAGCCGCCACAGGCCTAAGCGGGCCGAGGCCCGCCCACGGCGAAGTGGGTCCGCTTTGGAGAGGACGAGCAACGGAATGGAGTTTGCGAGGACGAAGGAGGGATGGGCCATGCGGCATATCTTCATCATCAACCCCAAGGCGGGAAAAAAGAAAGGCGCCAAGCTGCTGGAGGAAAACATCCGCAAGCTGGACGTGCCCTATGAGATCATTTACACCAAGCAGGCCGGCGACGCCCGCCGCATTGCCCGGGAGGCGTCGGAGAGCGGCGATGAGGTTCGCATCTACGCCTGCGGCGGCGACGGCACCCTGAACGAGGTGGTAAACGGCGCGGCGGGGTACGACAACGCCGCCATCACCAACGTGCCCATCGGCACGGGGAACGACTTTTTGAAGCTCTTCGGCAAGGAAAACAGGGCCCGGTTCGCCGATTTGAAGGCCCTGTCGGAGGGTCCCCAGGCCGCCATGGATCTCATCGACTGCAACGGCCATCTGGGACTCAACACCGTGTGCGCCGGTTTGGACGCCCGCATCGCCGCGGACAAGGACAAATACAACGGCCTCCCCCTGGTCAGCGGCATCGGGGCCTACGCCATCTCCGCCGTGGCCAACGCACTGTTCAAGAGCATCTCCCAGCCCATGACGGTGGACATGGGGGACTTCCACTACGAGGGGGAGGGCACCATCATCTGCGTGTGCAGCGGGCGGTACTACGGCGGCGGCTTCATGCCCGTGGGGGACAATATGCCCGACGACGGCCTGCTGGAGACCCTGGTGGTGCGCAAGGTGAGCCGACTCACCTTCTTCCGCCTGATCGGGGAATACGGCAAGGGCCGGTACGCCAAGTACCCCGACCTGATCCAGTACGACCAGGGGGACGGGGTGTCCGTCCGCAGTCCCAAGGAGCTGGTGGCGGCGGTGGACGGCGAGATCCTGCGCTCCCGTGAGCTGAACATCCGGCTGTCGGACAAAAAGATGAATTTCTTCTATCCGGCGGGGCTGAACTACCAACCGAAGGTGTAAAAAACAACGCCTCCCTGACGAAGCCAGGGGGCCGAATGAAGCAGGAGCGGCAGGGTCAAAAACCATGCCGCTCCTGTTTTTTAGAGCCTGTCCCGGAATAAATGCGGCCTATTTTCCATAAACCGCGGCGGTCTTACTCTCCTCTGGCTACTTTCGCCGGATACCATTTTTGAAACCATACGGTAAAAATCCCCATCAAGATGGGCAATACAGAGTTGATCAGCCCCACAGCGCTGCTAACAGGGGTCCGCATCAGGAACCAGGTAAAGCCGGATGTAAAGAGGTAAAGAACGCCCCAAAGCACAGTCAAAGTACGGTTGGTCTTTAGAAAAAGAGGATTTTGCAGCGCATTTAAAATATTTTTCTGACCGGGCATTTGGCCACACTGTAAAAATGCGGGAATGCAGTAGATTTTCCCCGCCGGCTATGGTACAATTCAGCCGATGACAGGAGAGATGTGTTTATGGATATGACCTTAAAAAACCTGAAGGCGGGAGAGAGCGCCGTAATTACAGAGGTGGGCGGAGAGGGCGCGCTCCGGCAGCATTTTTTGGACATGGGGGTGATCCCGGGCGCGGAGGTCACGGTGGTGAAGTTCGCGCCCATGGGGGACCCCGTTGAATTGCAGATCCACGGCTATGAGCTGACCCTCCGGCTGGCGGACGCGGATCAAATCGCCGTCAGGCCCATTCAGGAGCGGACGAACCAGCACCGCCGTGTGGACCGGTTCGATCCTACGGAGCACCCGGGGCTGGGGGAGGACGGCAAATACCACGCCAGAGGGGATGGCGAGGCGCTGCCCGAGGGGACGCCGCTCACCTTCGCCCTGGTGGGCAACCAGAACTGCGGGAAGACCACGCTGTTCAACCAGCTGACCGGCGCCAACCAGCACGTGGGCAATTTCCCGGGGGTGACCGTGGACCGGAAGGACGGGCCCATCAAGGGGCATCCCGAAACACGGGTCACCGACCTGCCGGGGATCTATTCCATGTCGCCCTATAGCAGCGAGGAGATCGTCTCCCGGAATTTTGTCCTGGAAGAGCGGCCCCGCGCCATCATCAACATCGTAGACGCCACCAACATCGAGCGCAACCTGTACTTGACCATGCAGCTTCTGGAGATGAACGTCCCTCTGGTGGTAGCCCTCAACATGATGGACGAGGTGACAGGCAACAACGGCTCCATCGACATCAACGGGATGGAGGCCATGCTGGGCGTCCCCGTGGTCCCCATTTCCGCCGCGAAAAATCAAGGTGTGCGGGAGCTGATCGACCATGCCCTCCATGTCGCCAAATACCAGGAGCGGCCCGCAAAGCAGGATTTTTGCAGCAAGGACGACCATGGCGGCGCCATCCACCGGGCGATCCACGCGGTGGGCGCCATCCTCGAGGACCACGCGGAGCAGGCCGGCCTGCCGCTGCGGTTTTCCGCCACCAAGGTGATCGAGGGGGATACACTGATCCTGGAGCAGCTGAAGCTGGACCAGAATGAGAAAGAGACCATCGAGCACATTGTCACGCAGATGGAGCGGGAGGGCGGGATGGACCGCAGCGCCTCCATCGCCGATATGCGCTTTGACTTTATTGAGCATGTCTGTGAACGCACGGTGCAGAAGCCCCGGGAGAGCCGCGAGCGCATCCGCTCGGAAAAAATCGACCGGGTCCTCACCGGGAAATGGACGGCCATCCCCTGCTTCATCGCCATCATGGGGCTGGTCTTTTACCTGACGTTCAATGTGATCGGCGCGTTCTTCCAGGAGCTTCTGGAAGCGGGGATCGACGCGCTCTCCTTGGCGGCAGACGGCTGGATGACCGCCGCCCATGTCAACGGGGCGCTTCACAGCCTGGTGATCGACGGGATCTTTGGCGGCGTGGGGAGCGTCCTCAGCTTCCTGCCCATCGTGGTCACGCTGTTTTTCTTCCTGTCCATCCTGGAGGACAGCGGGTATGTCGCCCGTGTGGCGTTTTTTATGGATAAGCTGCTGCGAAAGCTGGGGCTTTCAGGGCGCAGCATCGTGCCCATGCTCATCGGCTTCGGCTGCACGGTGCCGGCCGTGATGGCCACCAGGACCCTGCCCAGTAAGCGCGACCGAAAAATGACCATCCTGCTCACGCCGTTTATGAGCTGCACGGCAAAGCTCCCCATCTACGCCTTTTTTGTGGGCGCGTTTTTCCCCGGACAGGGGGGGCTTATCATGACCGGGCTGTACCTGCTGGGCATCGCCGTGGCCATCGTGGCAGCCTTGCTGTTCAAAGAGACGCTGTTCAAGGGCGAGGCGGTCCCCTTTGTGATGGAGCTCCCGAATTACCGGATGCCCGGGGTCAAAAACGTGGCGCATCTCTTGTGGGAAAAGGCCAAGGATTTTTTGAACAGGGCGTTCAGCATCATTTTGCTGGCCACCATCGTGGTGTGGTTTTTGCAGAGCTTTGACTACCATCTGAACACCGTATCCACGCCTTCGGAGAGCCTGATGGCGGCGGTGGTCGGTTGGCTGGCCCCGGTCCTGGCCCCCCTGGGGCTGGGCGACTGGCGCATCGCGACCTCGCTGGTCAGCGGTTTCATGGCAAAGGAGAGCGTGGTCTCTACCATGGAGCTGCTGTTCGGCGGCGGGATCCAGGCCGCTTTGACAACCGTTGACGCCGCGACGATGCTGGTATTTTCCCTTTTGTACACCCCCTGCGTGGCCTCCATCGCCGCGATCCGCCGGGAGCTCGGGGGCAGGTGGGCAGTGGGCGTCGTGCTCTGGCAGTGCGCGGTGGCCTGGATCGTGGCGTTTTTCGTGCGGGGCGTTTGCCTGGCCATTGGTATCTAGGAGGTGCATGATGAACGGCGCTGATATGATCGTTGCGATCGCGGTGGGGATCATGGTTTTGCTGGCCGCCGCGATGGTCCGAAAAAACAGACGAAATGGGAAGAGGAGCTGCGGCTGCCGGTGCTCTGATTGCGGGTGCGGCTGTGGGAAAAACGTACCCGCCGCTGAAAAGAGGCCCGCAAGAGGTCAGTAAAGCCCTTTTAAACGCCTTTTCCCCTGGCTGTGACCAGTAAGGCGGTTTACTGCGATTGCCATGAGCTTCGGTAGTCAGACCTTTCCCCGTCCTGCGTCGGCGGTTTGGTGTGCACCCAAAGCTGTCCGCAAGGTCACAACTGAGCACCTCACGAGCAGCAAAATTTCAAGGCCCTCGGATTTTTCCATCCGAGGGCCTTGACTGTGCTGAAAATACCGGCTCCGAGGTCAGAACAGCATTCCCGCCGCATGAGCTTTGTATTATATTGACGAAAAAGATGCGCTGGAGGGGCATCAGCAAAAGGGTGAACTCACCGGGCCAAACGATAAATTTCCGCCATATCCGCCTCGTATAAAAGCTTGGCCGTTCCCTTCTTGCCCCCGGCCCCTTTGGCACAGGAGGCCGCCATGGCCAAGATCTGATCCTCGGTGGGCTCAACCCCCAGCTCCTTCAATGTGACAGGCATATGGATGGAGCGGAAGAAATCTTCCAGGGCCGAGATGCCCCTGAGCGCCGTCTCCTCGTCAGATCTCCCCGGCTCAACCTCCATCACATTGCGGGCAAACTTGACGAACCGGGGCAGGCAGTCCCGGCAGACATACCGTGCCCAGCTGGGCCAGACGGCGGACAGCCCCGCGCCGTGGGTTACATCGAACATCCCGCCCAGTTCATGCTCCAGGCCGTGGGATACAAAGTCCATGCCGTCGGCCCCCAAGCCGGTCAGGTCGTTGTGGGACAGGGAGCTGGCCCACATCACCTCTGCGCGGGCGTCGTAATCGGAGGGATGATCCCGGAGGATGAGGGCGTTCTTCATCACAGTCCGCATCAAGCCCTCAGCGATCTGGTCGGTCAGTTCCATGTTGCCGCCTTGGGTAAAATAGCGCTCCAGCGTATGCATGAGAATGTCGGTGCAGCCCGCCGCGGTCTGATAAGCGGGCAGGGTGACGGTGAGCTCAGGGTTCATAATGGCCAGCTTGGGACGGCACAGGTCGCTGCGGTAGCCCCGTTTCTCCCCGGTTTCCTCATTGGTAATGACGCTGCTGTTGCTCATCTCACTGCCCGCGGCGGCAATCGTGAGCACGCACGCCACAGGGAGGCAGCCGCGGGGCTTGCGCTTGCGGGCATATAAGTCCCAGACATCCTCCTCCGGTTCCGCCAACGAATATGCGATGGCCTTGGACGAGTCGATCACCGAACCGCCGCCTACCGCCAGAACCAGCTCCGCGCCGAACTGGCGGGCCAGCAGCGCGCCTTCCCGGACTTTGGCCAGCCGGGGGTTTGGCACCACGCCGCCCAGTTCAATGTGGGCAATGCCTGCCTCGTCTAAGGAGGCAGCCACCCGATTCAGCAGGCCCGAGCGCACAGCGCTCTGACCGCCATAGTGGATGAGCACCCGGCTGACGCCCAGCTCCCGGATGAGCTGACCGGTGCGAGCCTCCACTCCCCTGCCAAAGACCACGCGGGTGGGGGCAAAGTATTGGAAATCAAACATAAAAACTCCTCCTGTCGGACATTATAGAAAATGATAAAGCCGGAGCCGTTAAAAGTCAATGGCTCAAAATATATTGAGAAATCCAATGTCATATCAAGACGAAGGAGAAGCTATGCGCTAGAAGATATACAGCTAATACAGGCAATGTCAATAAGGGTTCGAATCCCGCCATTTACACGTTTTGCTCCCTGATTTTGAACTGTTTGCCCTTGGTCAGTGACATATGATAGCTGAAGTCGAAAAAAGCTGCCATCATGGAAATACAAGGGTCGTAGGCAAAAAGCGGCCCCACCTAAATCCGAACAGCTGACAACGATTTGCTGAGATTGGATAGGGTCGTTTACTTATTGCGTGGACTCATTTTCCACAATTGTATATCCCAGCTTGATCTCTTTGGCTGGTGCCTCCAGATTTTCCAGCCGCTCCAACAATAAGGCCGCCGCGTTGGCCCCGCTGTCCTCATAAAAATAGCGGATGGTGGTGAGGGTGGGGATGGTCACCTCGCATAGGTCGGAGCCCCCCTGGCCGGTGAGCCGGATGTCCTCCGGCACCCGGATGCCCTGGCTTTTCAGATATTGGAGCGCCCCCACCGCCATGTTGTCGGTGGCGCAGATCAACGCGTCCAGGGGCCCATATGCCTCCAGCAGCTCCCGGGCCTTTTCCCGCCCGGAAGAAATCGTAAAATCGGCCACGGCAATGTGGCCCGCCTGATCCTCCAGTCCGGCGTCCCGCACCGCATCACAGTAAGCCCGGCTGCGCTCCTGACCCACGGCCCTATCCTGGGGCAGCGCGCCGATGTAGCCCAGCCTGCGGCAGCCCTTCTCCGTCAGCAGGCGGGTCATGTCATAGAAGGCGTGGTAATCGTCGTGATAGACGCAGGACACGCCGGCCAACTGCTGCCCCACCACCACCACCGGCACCCGGCTCTTTTTCAGCATAGTGATATGCCCGGCGGTAAATACGGTGCCAATGAAAATCACGCCGTCCACCCGCTGGTCGTCAAAGCTGTCCAGGTAGTCCAGCTCCCTGGCGGGATCGTTGTGGGTGTCGGCCAGCAGGATCTGGAAGCCCTTTTGCTCCAGCACGGAATCAATGCCCGCCATGATGCTGCCGATGGAAAAGGAGTCGATCTTGGGCAGAATAACCCCGATCGTTTTTGTCTTGCGGGTTCGCAGAGCCTGGGCCTGGGCTAAGGGGCGGTAGCCCGTCTCCTCAATCACTTTGCGGATCGCTTCTTTTTTCTCTTGGGACAGGTATCCCTGGTTCAAATAGCGGGAGACGGCGGAGGGAGATACCCCCGCCAGCTTGGCGATTTCCGCGATGTTCATAGGGCACCCCCCTGTTCTTGAAACCTATTTCATATCATAACACAGGATGCAGTGGATTTCCAGTGGTGAACAGCACAAACTTTCCGGGCTGTCCGACATATCCGACAAATTTCCGCTGGGAGATTTGTCGAAACCAACGGCTATATAGGCTCTTGCGCTGGGAGCGGCTTTCTGATATGATTTTATATGAAATCAATTTCATTCCGAGGCCATGACGACAGGAGGACACTATGGAACACAAACTGATTTTTCTGGATATTGACGGGACGCTCACCGAGCCGGGGAAAAACGAGCCTCCCGCCTCCGCCGTGGAGGCCGTCCGCCGTGCCCGGGCCAACGGCCACAGGGTGCTGCTGGCCTCCGGGCGCAGCTACGGTATGCTCTCCCCGCTGCTGCGCTATGGTTTTGACGGCCTGGTGGGCAGCGCGGGAGGCTATATCATGTACGGCGAGGAGGTGGTCTATGACTGCCCCATGACCCCAGCCCAACAGGGACTGGTTCTGGACGTTTTCCAGCGCAACGGCGTATTCCGCACCGTGGAAGGCAGGGACAACAGCTACACCGATGAGGCATTCAAGGATTTCCTGCGGGAGGCCGCCCAGGCCGAAGGCAACAGCGAGCTCCTGCGCTGGCGGGAGCAGATCGAGAACGAGCTGGGCATCCGTCCCATGGCAGAATACCGGGGTGAACCGGTTTACAAGGTGGGATTCGTTTCCCGGGACGCGGCGGATCTCCGGGAGCCCATGCGGGTGCTGGGGGACAGCTTCGACTTCTGCATCCAGGGCACGGACCAATTTGGCGCCATCAACGGGGAGCTGATCAACAAAGCGTTCAACAAGGGTTTGGCCGTGGAGCGGCTGTGCGAGTATCTGGGCGTCCCCATTGATGACACCATCGCCTTTGGGGACAGCATGAACGATTTGGAAATGATCCAGACCGCCGGTCTGGGCGTGTGCATGGGTAATGGCAGCGAGGCGTTAAAAAAAATCGCCGACGAGGTATGCCCTCCGGTGGGGGAGGATGGGCTGTACCGGGCTTTTGAGCGCCACGGCCTGATATGAAGTGAAATCAATTTCAGTATTGTGCACAAAATAGGTTGATAAGATTTGGCGCACTTATCAATTTACACAGTTTCTCCCATTTGCTATAATTTTCTTACAATATGAAATTGATTTCATTTCGAATTCGATTTCACAAAGAATGGGAGGAATATCAATGGCATTGGACTACAGGAAATGCGCACAGGACATTTTCAGCCGCCTGGGCGGGAAAGAAAACCTGGTGAGTGCCGCCCACTGCGCCACCCGGCTGCGGCTGGTGACCGTGGACAACAGCAAGATCGACATGAAGGCCCTGGAGGATGTGGACGGCGTGAAGGGCGTGTTCAGCGCCTCCGGCCAGATCCAGATCATCCTGGGCACCGGCACGGTGAACAAGGTCTATGACGAGTTCCTGGCCATCACCGGCCTGACCGCCGCCAGCAAGGAGGACGTGAAGGCCGCGGCCGCCGCCAAGCAGCCCCTGCCCCAGCGGATGGTAAAGGCCCTGGGCGACGTGTTTGTGCCCATACTCCCCGCCATTGTGGCCTCCG
The DNA here is from genome assembly GCA_014799505.1 of Clostridiales bacterium. Classification (GTDB taxonomy): domain Bacteria; phylum Bacillota; class Clostridia; order Oscillospirales; family Oscillospiraceae; genus Enterenecus. The sequence goes on along the minus strand of JAAVHV010000007.1, from coordinate 27,319 downwards.
GCCTGATGATGGGCCTGGTGGAGGCCCTGGGCCACGCCATTCCCTCCTTTGCGGATTCCGACTGGTACGGCTTCCTGGACCTGGTGTCCGCCACCGCCTTTGCCTACCTGCCGGTGCTCATCGCGGTGAGCGCGGCCCGGGTGTTCGGCGGCAACATCTTCCTGGGCGGCGTAGTCGGCCTGTGCATGATCCACTCCGGCCTCATCAACGCCTGGTCCGTGGCCGGGATGGAGACCATTCCCACCTGGCACCTGTTGTTCTTCAATGTCAAGCAGGTGGGCTATCAGGGCCACGTCATCCCGGTGATCATCGCCGTGTGGCTGATGTGCTTCATCGAAAAGCGCCTGCATAAAGTAGTTCCCGAGACCATTGACCTGTTCGTCACCCCGCTGGTGACGGTGCTGTCCACCGTGTTTCTCACCTTTACCATCATCGGTCCGATTTTCTCCACCGCCGAGACCTATGTCCTCAACTTCGCCCAGTGGCTCATCACCGTGGGCTACGGCGTGGGCTCCCTGGTCATGGGCGCCATCTATCCCCTCACCGTGGTGTGCGGCCTGCACCATATGTATAACGTCATCGAGGCCGGCCTGCTGTCCGGCGAGGGCGGGATGAACATCTGGATGCCCATTGCCTCCGCCGCCAACTTCGCCCAGTGTGGGGCCTGCCTTGCCGTGGCCCTCAAGAGCAAGAGCGCGAAGAACAAGACCGTGGCTATCCCCTCCGCCCTGTCCGCCGCTTTGGGCATTACCGAACCCGCCATCTTCGGCGTCAACCTCCGCTTCATGAAGCCCCTGGTATGCGGCATGATCGGCGGCGCCATCGGCGCCATGTTTGGCTCCATCATGGACATCGGGGCCAACGCTTACGGCGTCACCGGCATCCCCGGCTTCCTCATCGTAGACAGCTCCAAGATCCTGCCCTACGCCATCCTGCTGGTCATCTCCGGCGGCATCGCCTTTGCCCTGACCTGGTTCGTGTGGAAAGAGGAGGCCCCCAAGACCGTTTCCGCCCCTAAAGCTGAACCCGCTCTCCCCGCCATCGACTGCCAACCCGGCACCGTGTACGCCCCCGTGTCCGGCACCGCCATCCCCTCCGAGGAGATCCCCGACGAGACCTTCGCCGCCGGCGTTCTGGGCCAGGGCGTGGGCATCAACCCCAGCGAGGGCGTTGTGGTCGCCCCCTTTGACGGCGAAATTTCCTCCGTCACCGACACCCATCACGCGGTGGGCGTCACCTCCCCCGACGGCATGGAGCTGCTGATCCACGTAGGCGTGGACACGGTGGCCATGCAGGGCGACGGCTTTACCTGCTTCGTCCAGGAGGGCCAGCAGGTGAAGGCGGGCGACAAGCTCATCGCCTTTGACCGGGATAAAATCGCCGCCGCGGGCCATCCTGACGTGGTGGTGGTGCTGGTGACCAACTCCGACGATTACGAAAATCTGACCATCCAGCCCGGGCCCTGCAAGGCCATGGACCAGGTCATCCAGGTCAAATAGCCATATTGAGCCCCATTGCGGATGGGGAAATGAGGTGCGATCCATGACAAAAAAAGAGGAAGCCCTGTTCCAGGCACGGCTGTCGCGGCATTCGGACGAGCTGCGCTGGCTGTACATGGAGCTGTACGGCAATGACGCCATGTTTGCCGAGCTGTGCGATGAAATGCACCGCTTCGCGGATGAGCGGCCCACAGCGCTGAAGAAGCGGGACGCGGAGCGGGAAGCCGACCCGGCGTGGTACAAGTCCAACGATCTGGTGGGCATGATGCTCTACATCGACAACTTTGCCGGGGATTTGAACGGTGTGCGCAAAAAGCTGCCCTACATCGAAAAAACCGGCGTGAACCTCATCCACCTGATGCCCTTCCTGGATACCGTCCCCGGGCACAGCGACGGCGGCTACGCCGTGGCAGACTTTAGGGCGGTGCGGCCCGACCTGGGGACGATGGAGGATCTGGAAAAGCTCACCGCCGCCTGCCACAAAAAGGGCGTCAACGTGTGTATGGATTTCGTGATGAACCACACCAGTCAGGATCACGAGTGGGCGAAAAAGGCCCGGGCCGGGGACGGAGAGTACATGAGCCGCTATTTCTTCTTTGCTGACCCCACCATCCCGGCGGAGTACGAAAAGACGGTACCCCAGGTGTTCCCAACCACGGCCCCCGGCAACTTCACCTGGCTGGACGACTGCCAGCACTATGTCATGACCTCCTTCTACCCCTACCAGTGGGATCTGAACTACCGCAATCCCCGGGTGTTCAATGAGATGATGTATAACTTCCTGTTCCTGGCCAACAAGGGCATGGACATGATCCGCATTGACGCGGTGCCCTACATCTGGAAGGAGCTTGGCACCGACTGCCGCAACCTGCCCCAGGTCCACACCATCGTGCGCATGATGCGGATAATCGGCGAGATCGTCTGCCCCAGCGTGATCCTGCTGGGCGAGGTGGTCATGGAGCCGGTCAAAGTGGTGCCCTACTTCGGCACGGTGGAAAAGCCGGAGTGCCATCTGCTCTACAACGTGACCACCATGTGTACCACCTGGCACACCGTGGCCACCAGGGACGTCCGCCTGCTCAGAAAGCAGCTGGACACGGTGAACGCCCTGCCCAAGGACTATGTGTTCCTCAACTACCTGCGCTGCCACGACGACATCGGCTGGGGCCTGGATTACGACACGCTGAAGCTGTGGGGCATTGACCAGGTCCCCCACAAAAAATTCCTCAGCGACTGGTTCCAGGGCTTCGCCGAGGGCAGCGTCAGCCGGGGCGAGCTGTACAACGCCGACCCCGCCAGCGGCGACGCTCGCCAGTGCGGCACCACCGCCAGCCTGTGCGGCATCGAAAAGGCCGGTTATGAGCAGGATCCGGAGGCCATGGAGCGGGCGGTGCGGTTTGATTTGACCCTCCACGCCATGATGTTCATGCAGACCGGCATCCCCCTGCTGTACAGCGGGGACGAAATCGCCCAGATAAACGACTACAGCTACAAGGATGACCCCAACAAGGCGGAGGACAGCCGCTATCTGCACCGTGGGAAAATGCGCTGGGATCTGGCGGGGCACACGGACGACCCCTCCACCCCGGAAGGCCGGGTGTTCTGCGGCCTCAACGCCCTGGGCGCCCTGCGGAAGGCCAACCCCGCTTTCTCGGCGGCGGCGGATGTGTGGACGCTGGACACCGGGGACGACGGCGTGCTGGCCATCGGGCGGTATTTCGACGGCCAGAAGATCATCGGCGCATTCAATTTTACCGGGGAGGAGAAGTCCGTCACCTTCCCCTATGACCCGGGAGAGTTTACCGACCTGTTCACTGGGGAAAAACATGTGCTGGAAAACCTACCCGTCCCAGCCTATGGCTTCTATTATCTGCTGCACCAAACCGGCCTTCTGGCCGGCGGCGCTTATGCGCCGTAAATTCCCAGCCGCGCAGCGGCGAAGAATTGCGCAGGCTTGGCTTCGCCAAGCCGAGCATTGAAATACCGAAGGGTGGAGGCGGCCATGAGCCGCCGGAGCCCAAAAGAAAAGATACCCAAAGGGTGTCTTTTCTTTTGTACTGTGTTGGCGAAAGAGATGCGCCGAACCTAAGTCCAGCAAAAAGGGAAGTCGGCAAATTTCTTGTCGAAATTTGCCGACTCCATTGGTGCAAGCAGCAATATAGCAGCTCAAAGAAACCCTAGCATTTTTTCATAGCTTTGCATTTTGGATCACATATTTTACATACAGCACACGGCTCGATCGTTTCACCTTGCTTCGATATTTTTACATAACTGCATTTCGGTATTCGTCCGTCCTTTATAGCATCGATCCTGAATTTTATAAGCCTTTTCGCTAACTCAATTTGCTCTTCAGTCGGATTTACTAAATCAAAACCGGTAAAAGCACATTTACCATCTATACACCTTCCACATCCTTCATGTCCTGTGCGCGTTTTGACAAACTCTTGCATTGCAGCAGTTTCATTTGATAAAACTGGTTCTAAATATTCGTCATACTGAACACATATACGAACATGCCAGTCACCATCTTCCGATTTGTTGACCGAACCCCACCGTTTTCCTTTATATTTACCGTTAATACCGATTTTGTTCTCTTTTAGCCATTCCAGAAATTCATTCATTATGATCCCCCTCAATCGACAAAAGAAGATGCGCCGATTTTAGTCGCTATAAAGAATGGAGTCGACAAATTTCTTGTCGAAATTTGTCGACTTCGTTGGTGGACAGGAGTCAGTAGTATACGAACACCTTACGGAAAAAAATCAGGATTTTCCTCCTTGCCACCGCGGAGAGCCGGATTATCTATCATGTCAAGAAGACGCTGCCGGTTGTCAATAAATTCTATCGTATCTTCAAAGGGCAGCTCGCGCTGGTCATCTGAGTAGCAGAACGTTAGTACCATCTTGTCAGGATAAATATAAATCTTATCAACAAAAAAGTCAAGTAGTTTTCGGCGCGTATCCGGGTCGTTGATATCTCCGATCAGGCTGTCCAGGAATCGGACAATATCATTCAGCGTCAAGTCGCATTTCTTCCGGTTTTGTTCCGCCAGCAGCGCGTCACTCAGCATACTTTTTTGGTTCTCCAGCACATTCATCCGCTCCGCAGTCGTGCTGCTGAAAATGCCGGCTTCGATCGCTTTGACAAGGTTATTCAACTTGCCTTCAACGTCTTTCAGCTGGGCCTTAATAGACTCTTCATAGGCCCCGCTGTCGTCGTTCTGGGCTTGATGGTACGCATAGCATTGTCCGGCAATCAGGATGCGGAGGGACGGATCATTGATCAAATCATCCAGCGTGTAAAGAACGATTTTCTCCATGAGTTCTTTCCGCTGGTTTTTCAGTTTACAGGCGTGCTTTCGGTGATTTTTGCAGGAGTAGTAGTAATACAGACAGCCCCTCTTGCTGGTGCCGCTTACCCCTTGCAGCGTGCCGCCGCAAAGCCCGCAGCAGATTTTTCCCGTTAGCCAGTAATCCTCGATTTCGATTTCCGGGTGCAGTTTCTTGATAGCGCCTTTGCCGCCCCGCCTGTTGGTTTCCAGACGTGACTGGGCTTTCTGGAATACTTCATCGTCAATGATACGCGGCATCCCGTTCGGTACAAGGACGTTTCCGAACTTGTACTCCCCGATGTACGCCCGGTTCGTCAGGATACGATGGAGCGAATTGACGGTAAACCTATTCCCCCGGTTTGTTTTCAGCCCCGACTCATTCAGACTGTCGCAGATCTTCTGCATGGGGACGCCCCCAGCGTATTCCTTGAAAATGCGGCGCACTGTCGGCGCTGTGTTATCATCGATCTCATATTTATGGTCAGGCTGTCCGATGTAGCCTAAAATCTTGATCCCATTATAGAGCGCGTTCTCGGCATTGTAGGTCAGCCCGCGCACGACATTCTTCCTGTGGGACACGATGAAAGATGCCGCCATGGCCTCATAGATGGATTCCATCAGAATCTGTGTCGCTTCGTCATCATCCGGAATGGACTCGGCGACATAGACGATTTTGACGCCGCATTCCCGGAGCCGCTTCTTGGCAATGACAGCATCGATCCGGTCACGTGAAAGGCGGTCCGTCTTCCAAAGAATCAAATAAGCTGGGCGCAGCTTGTCCACTTCGTACAGCATCAGCTGAAAAGCCGGTCTGTCGTCCCTGGTGCCGCTGTATGCCGGATCGTCATATTCCTTGATGATATGATAGCCGTGCGCTTTGGCATACTCATGCGCGGCGTCTCTTTGCTGAACGATGCTCACGTCCCGCTGCGCATCGGAGCTGTAGCGATAGTAGCAGATCGCGTTATTGCCGGGGTTCTGGACAAATCTTGTTGCAGCTCCCACGTTGTCACCTCTTTCCGCCGCAGTGCGATTTTTTATACAGTATACCATAGCTGAGGAACTTTTCCAAGTATGTTATTTTGAAAGATAACAAGGGACGGCCAGCCAAATGTCCGACCCGCCGTTCCTTGTTTTAAAGCATACACTTGCCTGGGATAGGGAATTTACGCCATATCACGGGTCACAATCTGACTGCGGGTGCAGATTTCATCAAGACTGAAATGGATGCCGCCTGTGCCATTGGTGATCCCGTTTGTCACTGCCCAGGACACTGTCAGCGGCTTTTTTACACATGGACATGGCATCACCTTGAAATGATGTTACCAAAACTCGGGATGTATGTTTATGCCACAATCAAGTCTACGTAACAATTATAGATCACATCAGACAGAAAGCCAATTGTATTTTAATCTTTTTAATAATTTATTCTGTCTATTTTTCAAAATATATCAAATTGCGATACTTTTATCGAATTTTGGCACTGTACGTTGTCTGATAATATTTCGAACCTTGACTTGCGACATACTTCTACAGATTTCTACATATTCCTTACTTGGGGTACAATTCCTTACAAAATTTTCAAAAGATTATTAGGCCTTGTTTGAAAAATAAAGATTGCACAAAAGGGGCAGATCTGCAAGAATAGACATATGAAACGATATGAACTGACAAAAGAACAGTGGGCGCGAGTAAAACAGCTTTTGCCGCCAGAGCGGACCGGAAAGCGAGACCGTCCCCGGAAAGATGACCGGACAATGCTGAATGGAATGCCCTGGATTCTCCGAAGCGGCGCACAATGGCGGGAATTGCCAGAGCCATATGGTCCCTGGCAGTCCGTATATGCCCATTTTGCCAAATGGCGGGATGACGGTACGTTGGAAAGGGTATTTCATGCGCTGTCGGCTAATGCAGATATGGAAAATTTAAGTATGGATTCCACCTGCATCAAAGTGTATGAAAGTGCCAACGGCGGGGGAAAAAACGGCTGATAAAGCGGTTGGCCGAACCAGAGGCAGGCTGAACACAAAGCTTCACACGATCGTAGACGGTCTGGAGAATCCGGTGACCTTTCTCCTTTCAGCAGGAAATGACCATGATTCTACTCATGCCATCCAACTGCTGAAACAGGTCAATATCTGAGATAGCAGCGTTTTGGCTAACCGAGCTTATGGAGTTGCGTCCATCCGAGCCTATATTGGGGAGCATGGAGCCAGCTATGTGATCCCACCCAAAAGCAATGTTTCTGACCCCTGTCTTGTGGATTGGCATCTATAACAAGGAACGTCATTTAGTTGAGTGCTTCTTCCAGAAAATCAAATGGTTTCGTAGAATTGCGACCAGATATGACAAGCTCGACGCTTCTTTTCTCGCTTTTGTCCATTTGGCCGCTATTGCCCTTCTGTTGATTTAGCACTACTGCTTTGGTTTTTTAAACAAGGCCTAGTTCTGACTTAACATTAGCAGGCCTGCACCATTCCTTTGCCACCATGGTCATCTCCAGCGTCGTAGATGTAAGGACCCTGTCCAGTATGCTGGGGCACTTCAGTGCGGGCTTGACTCTGCATGCCTACACCTATGTCACCAATGACATGCAGTGGGGCACGGCGGAGAAAATCAGTGGATTTATGAATTCGCCCCGGAGTCTCCCTGACCCGCTGGAGCGGAAGCAAGACAAGGTGGCACCGTTCGAAATGGTAGGATAAGAATACGCCAGCAGAGCTTAAAACTCTGCCGGCGCACTTTTATTTTTCAGGGGATTCTGTTTGTGCAATTACAGAATCAATTGCATCGAGCAGTGGAACAAACCTTGAAAAATCAATTTTTTTGTAGTTTTCATAAACATATTGGGAGAAGATTTCTTTGCCAAAGTATTTGCTGTTGTCAAATTTATCTTTATGGCAGAAGGTTTTTCCTTCTAAGGTAAGGTTCTGCAACTCGTCAAGGAACAAATCTTCTATTTCGCATTCATCTTTATCATCTACAAGGGGGGGTGTGACCACAAACAGTTTGCTTTCTGGAATCACGCGCATCTGCAAATTTGATTTGAGCTCTTCCCACTGATTTTCAGTGGCATGAACATCCTTACTCAAGAATTTTTTCAATGGTCTATCACTATTAAGCTCGTTATCATACAGAAGAATGACAGGCTGATGTTGTTCGAGACCGCTTAGTTTCCGAAAGTAGTTGAGATAAGCGGGAATCGGTTTATTACCAACATGGTAGCGATACAGAATTCGCATGGCATCGGCACCATCCAAACTGATACCGAAGAAGTATTTCCACCTTTTTGTTCGTCTGAAGAACGAGAACTTATAGACAAAATTGCCTTCCGCATCTCTTTGTATAAGCCGTGGATACTGAGTATAGAGACTCTTCAGAGCAGCTTTTATATACCGAATATCAGTTTTGCCTTCTGTTACAATGAGGGGGGCATCGTTTGCAAATAGGTATTTATAAAAAATAAACGCCTGATACTGCTGCTCACGGCCATTGAGATTAAATGCGTCGTGCCGGATTTCCTGTGGATCAAGGATGTTGTTATAGTGATCCAGTTGGTCAATAAAAGAAAAACGTCCTTCGAGTTGCTTAAGAGTTCCTGACGCACCGTTGATAAGATATTCGCCAGTAGCGTAGAGCTGATGTGCCATCGCCCTTGTTTTACGCACATAGGTGTGATTAACACTAAGCTTCTTATTTACAATCAGGCCAGTGACTTCTTGGCGCGAATCCTTAAACTGAAGTCTGGTTTTCTTTTCGTTGATAGAGAATCCAGCCCTTTTTATTGCAGCATCGGCTTCTGCTAAAAATTTCTCCTGATCTTCAACAAAGTGTCTGTCGTTGGTAGAGAAGGTCAAATCGTCAGCATATCTGGTATAGTCCAGCTTGTATTTTTTGGCCACTCTCAAAAGGTAAATGTCCAGGGACTGACAGATTAAATTTGTAATAATTGGAGAAGTTGGTGCACCCTGTGGTAAGCGCCCTTGATAGCAGGTCAATTGCGCGAGAATAACAGCAACATCGTGTGGCAATTTAAAGTTGTTATTCTTTTCAAAATAGCCTTGGAGACGTCCAAAATGGAAGCTGTCAAAAAAATTTTTCAAGTCCAAATTCAGGACAAATCGCTTGTTGCGATGAATTCTTGCATTAGTAATAATACTTTTTTCTTTCTCAAATGCGTGAGAAATATTGGGTTTGATGCCTTTCTCTTCCCAAATGCTTTTTTGATAGAGCCATAATATATTTGAGAGTTTTACCTGTAGAATCTTCAGATCACCAGAAGGAGCGCAGATAGTACGAGTTTCACCGTTGCGCTTCGGAATCTCAAAAGTAGTGTAATAACTATCCGGTTTTTTTACATAAAGAATATGCGTCAGCTTACTGCGAGGAATACTCAAATAGTCTGCCAACTCACTTCTCGATTGAATATCACAAAACTTCTTCATGGGCACCTCCCAAAAAGAAGAGCGTGTGGCAACTCATTGCGCGAAAGGATACGTCAACATAAGCCAACATAAGTAACATCATGGCAGGAAAGGGCAACACGCTAAAGCACCACCCAGTTTAGTCAACACTTGCGAAACACAAGTACAAAATCTTGCCACACGCTCTTTGCAGACATTGAGTCTGCAGACAAATTATAACTTGTTTCGATTGCTTTTTCAATACGAACATCTGCAAATATATATTTGAACTCGTATTTGAGGCAAAACTCTGGTTTTATATCCGTTAGGGATGGGCTATGGATTTTATGATTTCAGCGGTGGGAGTAATTCCATCGCTGTTTTTCGTGTGGCGGCGTGTAGCCACGGAAAATGGAGGTTTTACTGGATGATGCGATAGCTGATCTGTTTGACCATGTTACAGTCTGGCCAGATTGCCGTCTGGATGTTTTGTTGAAGTTCACTGACGAGTTGCCCGCTTTAGTCGGGGCAGGGTGGGAAACGAAAGCCGTTGAATAGGCCATCAATAAAAATTAGTTCTGGCTTGACACTAGCAGACCTGCGTCATACCTTTGCCACGCCGGCCCTGCAGAACGGCGTGGACATCAAGACGGTCTCCAGTATGCTGGGCCACTACGACGCTGGGTTCACCCTGCGCACCTGCACCCACGCCACCCGCCAGATGCAGGACCAGGCGGCGGAAATCATGGGCAGCTTCATGTCGCAGGTGATGTAAACACAAATCAGCAAACCCAAAAACACCGGGCAGGAAGGTCAAACTTCCTGTCCGGCACTCTCTAACCCTTTCCGCACATTTTGACGTGTGGGTCACGGTGTGGGGCAGTTCACTGGAGGTAAAACTCGCTCTCCGCCACCCGAATCAAAAAATCATACTCCAGCCGAGTCGCCTTGGAAAGGTTGATGTTGTAGCGCTTGCACACACTTCTGAGATGCACAAAATAATCTTTATCCTCTTGGGTCAGCGGGGCCACCCAGCCAGTCTCAGCAGAATGTTCTTCTATCCTCTGAAGATACTCCATTTTTCCTTATCCATGGTTTCACCTCACTCATAACCCGGCCTAAGTTTTTCAGCGGCTTCTGCCAAAAGCAACATCCGAAATGGATCATACCGCATCGGCAATCGCTGGAGCCTTCTCTCCGGAAATAGCCTCCCGCACAAGCAAATCAAGCTCCCCACACCCCCTCTTTCACGGGTAGTTTACCATAGCGGACCGTGAAATACACGCGATATCCTTCCTCATAGTCTGCGCCGCAGTAAACAATAAAAGGCCCTGTCTGCCATGGCTAAAAAATTGTCTGCATTAACCCCAAACTGTATGCTCGGCCCCCATCTTATCCAACACTCCCCTTGGCGCGAATCGGTCGTGATGTCCATGACGTACACACCGTCAGTCTTGTATGCTGAGCCATTTATTGAGTTCCTCCCGGTACATCTGCCTCTGCTGGCTGACTGCAGGGGCCTTCACCGTAGTGTTTTCCACCCGGCTCAGGTAGCTGACATACACCTCCCCCGGCAAGGGCAGCTTTGTCTCCTCCATGCCCCTGCCCTCCACCAGCGCCCCATAGGACTTCAACGGCGAGCGGCAGATATCCGCGACGCTCCGGCAGTTCTCCCGCATGAAAAAGTCCAGGAATTCCAGCTTAAGGGCGGCAAACAGATCCCGCTCCCGCTTTACAAAGACCGGCGGCGGCGTGCCGTCATGGAGGCTGGTGGCCACGCTGTCAGTAAAAAACATCCTGAAATAGTTATGGCGGGCGGGGTTGTTGGCCCGGCCCTGGAGATGGCCCCGCAGATTCAGAACGATGCTCAAAAGTTCGCAGGCGGTCTCGTCCAGATCCAGACGCTCCCCCGGGCCGGTCCCTGGTCCCGCCGGGAGATTTTCCAGCAGGCTCTCGCTCTGGCCATCATCCATCTGTACCGTGTCCGCCACGGTATGATCCTCATAAGCCTTCTGATCTCTGTAGGCGTCCTTTTGCCTCAGGCTGATGCGGGCGGAAAAAAAACCGTATGCCGAGCCTTTTGCGGCGTCAAAGTGTTTCCAGTCGTTCAGGAAGACCGCTCCGATCTCGCTTTCGCGGCCGGGGAACAATTCATAGACAAGGATAAAAATCTCGTTTTCCATGTCCAGCTTCCTGCCCTGATCCTCCGGGCCCAGCGCGGCCCACTGGGCGCAGAGCTGTTCCAGTTTTGTCCGTGTGGCGGACTTGTCTTGTCTCATGGCACGCTACCTCACAGGGACAGGATGGCATCCAAGGCGCTCCGCGGGTCGGCCACCCCCCGCTGAGCCAGCAGGTGGACAACCTCGTCCAGCCGGGTCAGGGCGGTCATGTCGTAGACCGTTCCCTTTTTCCAGGGCTTCGGCCCAGAGCGGTCCACCTCTCCGTAGACGATGCAGGAGATCGACGCGTTGCGCTTCACCCGGTAGGCATACTGCACCGCCAGCAGGAGCGCCTGGGACTGGGGCTTGGTGCCGAAGGTCATGCAGCAGTACAGTTCGTCATCGTCGTCCACGTAGTCCAGCAGTTTTCGGAAGGTGGCCGTTTGGGCGGCTACCGTCTGGGAGCTCTCCACCGAAACCGTCTCCACCCCGGCGGGGCAGGACAGCCCCCGGCAGCTGCACAGTGCCGTCAGCTGGGCGGACAGCTCCTCCCGGTTGCGGCGGGTGGCCTCGGCATCCGGCATGACGGCGATCAGCCGGAAGTCCTCGCCTGGTCGGGCAAAGCCGTTTACCGCCGTCAAAATGGGAAAGCTGGTCTCGGCATCCATTTGCAGCGCGGAATTGTCCACCGCCTGGTACAACAGGGTGTCCAACCCGGCGGCGCTGTGCTGCAAGGGAACGGAGGTAAAAAATTTTTTCAAGTCACTCACACCTTTCTTTGCCTGACAGTGTACCATATTTTCCCCCCGGCGTCCAACCTTTTCCCGAAAAAGGGCGGGCAGGCGCGCCGCACGGGACGGGAAACCTGCGCGGTGCGCCCGCCGGGGTCAGTCCCCCTTCCCGGAGGCGAGGGCTTTGCCCGCCGTAGCGCCGAAGGCAGCACCGGCAGCGGCAGCGGCGGCGATAGAACCGGCGCTGGTGGCTGCGGTCGCGGTGGTGGCGGTGGCCAGGGCGCTGCCCAAGCCAGCGAGGAGCAAACCAAACATTTACAGCATCTCCTTTCTTTTTCGGTCACGCTTCTTACTCGTTGTTTCCACTGGGGTTTTCAGGGCTGGGGGAACTTTTTTCAAACGTGCTTGATTTCCCGCCGCTGTTTTAGTAGAATAAAAAAGTAATTCACACCCCTCACGGGGACGGAAAAAGACGCGACGCACAGAAGAAACTCTGTACATCGCGTCTTTTCGCGCTCTTATAGGCTTATATGCCGGACGCCACCCATGCCAAGGGTGGTCTTGATGCCCACACCGGAGAAGCCGGAGAACACCAGCAGCGCGTCCGCCAGTTCCCGGTGGAACCCGGACAGACGGTTTTCCAGCGTCAGCGTCCCCCGAAACCCGGGGATGGGCCTGCCCTTTAGGGAGTAGGCCGCGTCCCGCAGGCAAAACTCCCGGAGGGTCAGCCCCTCCGCCATGGCCTCCATCCCCTGTCCGTCCTCATCCACGATGGGGCAGTCTGGGAAGCAGCCGTTCCATTTTTTCATCAGGCTCTGCAAAATCAGCCGGGGCGTGGGCAGGCTCAGATACTGCCCACGGCTCTTGAAGGCGGCGGCAGTACACACGTCCAGGCGGTGGATGCGGCCACCCAATCCGCCCCGCCGGAACAACTCGTCCGCGTCGGCAATGCTCTCCCGGACCTCCAGGGACGGCGTCAGGGCCACCCTATCCTTCTGGAGGAAAAACGGCCCGCTCGCCTCCAGCACCGGCCCCGCCAGCGCCTCCGCCTCCTCCCCCAGCAGGGTAACGCTCCAGTACAGCGCCCCGTCCCGCAGACAGACAAACTGGCTCACCGGGGAGGGCCCGTCCTCATGGGCCCTCTGTCCGAATTCCCGGGGCAGACGTTCCAGCATCGCGGCATACAGGTGGTATCCCCACTCCGGCCGGGTGCGGCAGGGCCTGTCTGGGATCATTCGAAACTCGTATCGCGTCAGCACAGTTTGCCTTCCCCCTCAGCGTTCTCAGCAATTCTTCAGGTGATCCAGTCCCTGTTCCAAGGCCTTGCGAATATCCGCCGCCCGAACCTGATCCAGTGATTTGTACCGGGTAGATTCACACAGAAAATCCAGCTTGCTGTTTTGCTCCTGGTCTTTCCCGTCACCGGCGTGGTTAACCATGTTGCGAAGCTGGCGGATATACTCATAGTCCTGCAAAATGGTCCCTAATTTGGAAAAGGTGACATTTTTGCCTGTGATATAATCCGAACTTGGGAAACAGCGTTCGGTATCCTTCAGCATCGACAGTGTCAGAAGCTGCGTCCGAAAGCGCGCGTCTTCCTCCGTCTCCCACCGCTCTTTTTCAATGGGCGGGCTGGCATTTTCTTTCACCAACAAGATAGAACGCTTCAAAAGGTAGCCGGGGATCCTCTCCCGATAGAGGGTCAGCGCCTGCTGAAGCATATCGCTGTTGATACACCAGCGGATCAGGCTTGGGACATTCAGTTTTTTATCAAACTTGGTACGAAAGGCGGGGATTAATGCCGCCATCAGAGGATCGGAACACCCCTCCACTCCATCGATCGCCGCGTTAAAAGCGGCGATGCGCTGGTCGATTTTCCCGGTGCGGCAGAGGGTGATATCCTCACGCAGCTTCTCCATCGCATCCAGCAGGGCTTTGATTTCTGATTTTTCCCCACTTTGTTTGGCATAGTAGCCCCGCAGGGTGTCCACGCTGCCGAAGCTGGCCAGCTCTTGCATCCCGCCCAGCAGGTCGAACAGACCGATGAGATAGGAGCAGTCCACGATCTCCCCGGTTCCGTAGTTGCTGTACACCGCCCCTATAGTCGGGACACTGCTGAAGGACAGGGCCCGGCTGGTAAGCAAAAGCTGCATCACGGCATCCCGCAGTCCGCCGGTCAGTTCCAGCAGGATCTCGTCATTCTTTTTGACCGCAGCCATAATCTGTGCCAGAGGGCCGGCGGAAAAGTCCTCTCCATCCTCGAAGGGAATCTGGGTCACAACGGTTGCCGGTGCGATCTCCTTCACAATCTGTCTCACTGCCGGGAGGGTCCCTTTTCCTATCGGGGTAACAATGCACAGCACTTCAGACACTTTGGGGTAAGCGCCCAGCAGATACCGCAGCGGCGCCTCGCAGGTCTGCACTCCCACGACGGTTCCCCCGCCGGGGCACCGGTATTCCCTGGCCCCGCCCTTTTTCAGATCGCTGAGGAACAGGATAATTTTTTTCGACATGGGAACATTCTCCCTTCTATTTGCTGTTGAACCGCTGAGCCAGCCGGGCCTTCATGGCCTCCAGGGAGTTGTCCTCCGAAGCGAAAGCGGCAACCGCGGCCGCCTGGACGGCCTCCTCCGCCTCCTTACGGAAATCGGCGGTGGCAGGCAGGGGACGGCCCACCTTCTGGTACTCCGGGAGGGTCATATAGCTGACCTCATCCCCGGGCCGGATCGTACGTTTCAGGAAGAAGAAGTCCCGGATTTCATCAGTGCTGGTGATGGAAGGTCTTTTCTTGGGCTTTTTCAGATACATGGCCTTTGCGGCGGCGGCATCATAGGCATCAATGTATCCTTGCACCGCGTCGGCAGACGCGGCGGCGGGGGCGGCGCACAGATGCTCAGGACGATACATGGCGGAGAGGTCAAACTCCCGCAGTTCGTCGATGGATGCTTTCATCCGGCCATAACCGTAGGGTTTGCCCATGCCCACGGACTGATAACAGTCCTCCTCCAGCCGAATGGCCCACAGCAGCAGCCCCAACTCCTCGGGCCGGAGGTTTTTGTAGCGAATAACCCCGGCAAATCTCGTTCCGGCAGGCAGGGGGCGCAGCCGGGAGGCCGCATTCTCTTTGTCGGTGGGAGTGGGACAGGCGTCCTTAAGCCAGTACTGCTTATAGCCGCGAAGCTGGAAATCCTCTTGATTGTAATGCTTTCCCTCCGCCAAATAGCCCGGATAGTAGCTGATTTTTGGATTGCCCAGTACAGTAGTAACCAGGCTCTGCTCTTTTGGATCCCCTTGGGCCGGAAAACCGCCGAAGGATACCCGAGAACGCCGGGAGTCCTCCTTCTCTGCCCAACCCAAAATGGCCCGGGGCCAATCCAAAAACGCAGTGTTCTCCTGCTTCTCCCAATGGCTCTTGGGAAGTCCGTCTTTCAGGGAAAAACGGTAGCCGATGCGCAGATAGGGAGACATCCCGAAAAACACATGGCCGTTGTGGTGGATATAGAAGACCGGCTTCTCCTCGCCGTCCTTCGGCAGTTTCCAGAAGTCCGGGTCATAAGGGAGTTGTCTACCGTTGATCTTGGTGCCGCCCTTGAGACTGTTTTTCCGGCTCTCCCAGTCAGCGGCGTAGTCAAGCTCGTCCTCCTTGGAAATTCCAACGGGAGCGGCGCTCTCATCTGCCGGTGGGAAAATATAGCGGTGGGAGGGGGGCTTTGGTTTTGTGCCCCGCGTTCCGTCCCCCCCGGTGTCCACACCGGGGCACAGCAGGATACCCCGCTGAGCGTTGGCACCGCTCTCGTCCCGATACACGGCGGTGGCCCGGTCTCCGCTCACGGTGTAGCACACCGACACGGTCTGGGCATAGCAGTTCTCCAGTCCAGCGGAGACCAGGGCTTTTTTGGAGACACGCAGATAGTCCCCTGTTACCGGCTGGATAAAATAACTCCCGTCCTCCCAGCGGCGGAGATATCCTGCCTTAACATTCTGTGGAATGGAGTAGGTCTTGCCGGTGGGACTTTTCAGGGATTCTATCGCCAGAGCATTGTGGTAATACTCCTTCAATTTCCCGCCGGTGCTGCCGCGGGCATCGGCTATCTTTCGGTAGAAAACGCGCTGATCCTGCATATCCTCCCCAAGCCGCACCAGTCCGAAGCCCAGAATCTGCATATTCTGCCGCACCATCCCCCGGATGGTAGAGCCAGGGATTTGTATTGCCCCGTCCGGCCCTCGGAAGAAGTGGGGGTTATCCTTGTTTCCATCGGAGACGAACACCGGGGTCTCCGCGGTGAGGGTCACATGGATCTCCCCAGTTTTCAGCGCCGGGTCAACGGCGTTGTGCGCGGGGATTTTGTCCTTATACTCCAGGATTTTGGTGGTGAAGGGCACAAAGTTATACGGCGCGCGGACAATGGTGTCGTTTGGCATCTCAGTCCCCTCCCTTCCAGCCGGCCAGCCGGGTACAGGAAACACAGGCCTGACCGTCTTCATCAAAATGCAGCAGTTGATGGATCGTAACAGACCGGCCAAAGATGGCGTTATTTGCCAGCTTATAGGTGCGCTCAATCACGGTGTCCTCTGTCCCTTCCCAAAGGTGGGCGGCCTGAAGGCCCGTCTCCCCATGGAAAATCCGCACTTCCTGCTCGGAGTCGAAAAATCGAGCCTCGATCAGCTCGTCCAAATCTATTTCATCCGGCGTGGGGCCAAGGGTGACCCGACTCAGGGCCCGGATCATGGCATAGGGCAGCGCTCTGCCCCGGCTCAGAGCCTGACCGACCTCCAACACTTCACACATCGCGCACCTCCTCCAGCGTGTTCAGCCACTCCTTCAGCAGACCTTGGGCATCCTCCAAGGCGATGCCGTTTTGACCGTCAAACCGCAGTGCCGCCTGCCGTCCGCTGAAAGCGGAAATTTGAATTTCTTCCACTTCAACCCGGCCCCGGCCAATGGCCCAGCCGCTGCCCAGATGAAACAGCCCCAGTCCCAGATCTCTCAGGGCATAGACCAGAAGGGCGCACAGAATCGGCTCCTCCGGCGCGGTAATGGTCAGCGTCACGGCGGAACTGATGGGCTCCTCGGTAAACAGCCCCTGCCGCTGCACCCCGCCGGTGAAACGGTCGATGCGGATCCGGCTGATTTTCCGTTTATGGCCGGACAGTACGCCGTCCTCAAAACGCACCAGCCCGGGCAGCCCGTTGTCCTCACCTTCCGCCTCCCGGCCAAAATACCGCTTCGTTACGCTTTTATCCAGACCCAGTGCTTTTGCGATGTGCTCCGCCCGAGCCCGGACGGCCCCTTTGATAGAGGATCCGGGCAAAACGGCCTGCCCACGCTCGGACAGATTGGGAGTATAGGTCTTGTGGTTCATCTCATCTTTGTCCACAACAACAGAGGCAGCCTTGACCAGAATGCTACCGGTGCGGCCCGTGACGGTAAACTTCACCCGCCCGGAGTCCGATGGGTTGGGCAGGGCAAAGATTTCTCCATCCCACTCATCCGCCAGCCACGCCCCGCGATCCGCTGCGTTTTTCAGGTCAAACTGGCGGCGGCGGACCGTAAGAGAAAGGCGGCCAAAGCCGTTAGATTTCTGCGCTCCCAGGCAAATATCCCCGGCATTGATTGCACTTAACAGCTTCTCCACGGTGTCCAGTTCCCGCTTCTGCTCTGTCTCTCCCCGCCAGACCAGGGTGAAGCGGAGCGCAGAACCGGCCCCTATATGGGCCGTGTCAAATTTTCCGCCGTCGTCCCCCGTGGCGGAGATGGGGTCGATCCGCAGACGGGGGCGGGTAAACTGATCCGATTTGCCGTCAAACAGGGCGTCGGAGACGGTGAGGTGGCCAGACTGCGGCTGGCTCCCAAACAGGGCGTCCGCCAGAGTTCGCTCCGGCTGTTCCTCCAGCCAGCCCCGCATAGCCCCGGCCAGGGAGGTTCCCTGAACAAAGGCCGTGCCGTCCCTGCGGCGCAAGATCCGCTCCGCGTCCGCATCCGTCCCGCCGGTGCGCAGCGGGGTACGGCAGACCGCCTCCACCTGATAGACCGCGGCATAGGAAAAACTCATTTCAGTTCTCCCTCCTTCCCTTACGGCTGTGGTCAAACAGCAGACACAAAAGCTCCAGCCGCGCAGCCGGACTGTCTGGGCAGCTTTCCAGCCCCAGCGTCTCCCCCAGAGGGCAATTCAACACACCCCGGAGAAGCTCTGCCGCCTGCTTGAAGCGAGCCCCATGCACTGCGCCCCGGTTCTCCAGGTTGTGTGACAGATGGGCCTCCAGTTCGGAAAAATCCCCCCCACTGGCCTTGGCCTTCTCGCACAGGGACTGAATGGTTCCCACCTGGCTGCTGGACAGGCCGCTGCTGTTCAGCGCCCCGGTATGCTCCATCACCCAGGTGTACCTGGCCCGGCGCAGCAGCGCCTGCGGACTGAGCGCACAGCCCGCGCCGTTTTCCGGCTCCAATCCGCGCTTCTTGTTCAGCCCCTCAACGAGGGTGGGCGGCAGGAACATCACCTGCCCAAAGCCCTCGGCACGGCGAATGCCAAGGCCCTCGGCCTGTATCCGCCGCAGCGCCTCCAGTGTGGGGGCGGGCGTACACTTCAAGTGGAACAAACTGCCCCGGTCATAGAAGCGGACCGACGGGGCGCGGCACTGCCACGTTCGATTATAACCCCCCGACTGGATCATGGCGGTGGCGCAGTACCAAACTTCAACCCTTGCCACGCCCAGCTTTTGGCCAAGCTGTTTCTCGTCCAGCCCGCAGGGTTCTCCGCCGGCGCCCAGCATGGTCAGCGGGGACACCGCCAGCAGGTAGAGAT
Source organism: Clostridiales bacterium (assembly GCA_014799505.1). GTDB lineage: Bacteria > Bacillota > Clostridia > Oscillospirales > Oscillospiraceae > Enterenecus. The sequence goes on along the minus strand of JAAVHV010000007.1, from coordinate 8,393 downwards.
CCTCCCCCGGCTCCTCACCGCCCCGGAAGCCATAGGCGTCCAGCCACGCCGGACGGGGCGCGGACTCCAACAGGGTAATCTCGCATTTGCCGTAGCCCGCGTAGCGGTCCGCCCCCAGCCAGAGCGTTTTGCCCAACGCCTGGGACAGCCTGGGCGCTAACGCTGGGTCGTCCAACAAAATGTACCCCTCAAACTCCTGCCCGGCATCCAGAGCCCGAACCTGGAAGATCTTCTGCTCTTCTTGTTTGCTCCCACGTCGAATGCGGGTGACGCCGCTGGATCTTGCGCTCCAATAGCGCAGAGTTTCCCCATCTGGAGCGCAGAAGGTCCCCAGCTTGGCCCGCTTCAAGCCCGGCGTAAACGCGCCGTCCAGCACAACGCTCTCCAGCGTTGTCTCCTCCTTATCCTCGTAGAACCCACAGATGGAGGGTAGCGGGGGACGGGACGGATCGGGTATGGGCGCAGCGTCCAAAAACCGGACCCCATCCCCCAGCAGGGCGGACTTGTGGGCGGCAAACCACGCTGGATCCTGGGCGGAAAGGGACTCGATTACTGCCCCACGAAGGGCAGAACCGGGAATATAGCCGTAGGTTTCAGTAGAATTCCCGTCGCTCCGGTTGGGATCGGTGGGAATCACCGGCAGACAGGTACGCAGCCGGAAGCGGAGACAGGTTCCGCTTTCAGCAGGTATGCTCGTTTTCGTGCACCGGGGTGCGCCGGCAAAGAAGCGAACCCGGCCAAACCCCCGGTTTCGCTGGGTGCCCGCCCACTTGATCCCCGCCAGAGCGTCACGGATCAGGGGCAGATCCTCCTGATCGCACTCCAGCTGTCCGGAAAAGGTCAGCCCTGCCCGGACGCAGGCCGCGGTGTGCAGAGTGCCCGCTTTTACCACGCCCCCTTCCAGAGCGGTGAAGGTGCGCTGGTCAAAGCAGTCCTCCGGGTCAGCGGGAGGGTCTTGCAGCTGCAGGGCGGTCAGCCGCACGCGGCGTCCGTCCGCCAGCCCCGTCCAGCCCTTCACACCCAGCAGGGCGTCCGTGTCTTCCTGGCTCCCCACGCCCCAGGCGCTGAGGTTTTCCAGGCTCTCCCGCAGCAGTCCCTTCCAGGTGGCTCCCTTCAAATAGGGGAAGCCGTCCGCGTCCCGGCAGACCGCCACGTCCTCGCCGCCGGGGACGCTGTGCCCGGAGCCGAAAATGGCGTCGGAGCAAAGCTCCATCACAACGGGCAGATCGACTCGCGCGCTCACTGGGACACCTCCTCGAAAGGTATAAAGTGGTCGAGCATCTCGATGGCGTCGAAAAACAGGCAGCGCCTCGTCTCCCCAGCCCTCTCCCGGAAGGTGCGGAACGCCCCTTTTCGGTCCAGCTCCCGGGACCACTCCTCCAGCGCGTAGGCGGTCTCCAGCGGGTGATAGAGCAGATCGCCAATCTCCTTCTCCTGGAGGAAAAACTCCCCCTCCACCTCCCCCTGTTTGAGGGCGGTACGCAGTTCCTTGACCTTGCTCCGGGCAATCTTCCCCTGTTCCCGCTTCATGGCGCCGCAGAGGGCACGGAAATAGCCATAGGTGCGCTCCGGGGGAGGCTGCTGTCCGTCCTCCGGGACGATCACCGTCACAGGCCGCAGCTCCAGGCGGCAGCCGTCCTCTGTACGATAGTCCTCCCTCAGCAGGGACAGGCTGTCCTTCAACTGGCCGAATTCGATGTGCCAATCCATGGCCGACACCCGGCCCGCGGCATCCAGGGACGCTCCATAGCGCTTTGCGTTGGAGCAGAGTTCCTCGGCCAGCTCGTAAGCCCGGTAGAAGGGATATTTCGTGTGGACCAGGGCCACGCCGGCACAGGCGGCATAGGGCTGATCCGGCTGCTGGGCGTTGGCGCGCCGGGAGAGTTTTTCCAAAAACACTCTGGCACATTCCAGGCCGATGCTCCCGGCGGTGACAAAGCACACGTCATCCCCGGCCAGGATCACCGGGCGGATGGGCAGATTCTTTCCCGGCCGGAACACCTGGATCACCTCGGCCACCGTGTCGTGAAAGGCGGATTCAAAATCCTGCTGGATGCCTTCACTGAACTTTCTGAGTGCGGCGCGGCAGCTCTCCCAGTCCCCGGCGCAGCACCGGTAGATGTCCTCCACCCGGGCGCCCATGGCGTTGCCGTCGATATGGATCACGGCAATGAAGTTGTCCGCCCGGTTCTGCCTGTCCGCGGGGATGGCTTTCGGCAGTTCCTCAAACTCGGCGGGGAATTGATAGCCCTCCGGGGGGCGCAGGCCATCCTCTGTCCTGCTTTTCGGCCGGTCTTCCTCTTCCTCCGCCGCCTCCAAGCCAAAGTCCGCCACCCGGAAGGAGGCGGTGCGCCGGGCCTTCTTCCGCTCCAACTCTTTGGACAGCTCCTTCAAGTTGTCCCCCGGGGTGCGGGCCGGGTCAAAGTTATGCGGGATAGTCTTTACGAACAGCTCCAGGCCGGGGTACTCCCGCAGGACGGCCTCGGTGACCGCCCTGGCAAAGCCCTTGGCCTGATCCTCCGCTTCAAACTGGAGTACCGTGTGCCCGCCGCCGGCGTAGACCAGGTTGTCCTCCTCCCGGTACCAGTCCGCCGCCGTCCGGGCGAAGAATGCGCTGCCGGTGACGCGCTCGATGTCCCCCGAGCGGGCCGCGTTCTCCTTCAGCCGCTTGCTGGCGAAAATATAGGCCTGCTTCTGGGATACTTCAAGGATGGTCAGAAATTTTTCCAAGCTGATTCCCCCAATTTCAGACAGATTATTACAAGTTTACCACCTTTCGCCGCCTCTGTAAAGAGGGGCGTGTGTTTGAGGCTCGTCCCCTTCCGCCTTCTACTCGTTTGGGAAAAGGGAAATTTCAGGGCTGGACTATTATTTTTGCAAAAAAATTTGGGGGCCTCCATTGAGGCCCCCGTGCCGTCCCCGTGTGGGGTGTGGATTGCTTCCAAAGGAGAGCTTTTATGAGCGGACAGGACTGCGTTTCCGTCCCCGTGAGGGGCATGGATCGCTTCTACATATTGCCCAAACTGTGGTGCTAAAATGGAGTTTCCGTCCCCGCGAGGGGTGTGGATTGCTTCCTCATGCTGGAGGAGCGGCAGGGCATCGAGCTGGTTTCCGTCCCCGTGAGGGGTGTGGATTGCTTCCAGGGCAGGGTACGGGCTGGCCCAGTGGACGTATCCGTTTCCGTCCCCGTGTGGGGTGTAGATTGTTTCGGTTCCTGCAGGATGGCATCAACTGGGTCTTCACGTTTTCGTCCCCGTGAGGGGTGGGTGAATCGTTTGGCGGCTACATTACGTCAGTACAGGGAGGGTTCCTGTTTCCGTCCCCGTGTGGGGTGTGGACTGCTTCGATCAAAATGGACAACCAGAGCCGCCGGTTTGACCCGTTTCCGTCCCCGTATGGGGTGGGGATTGCTTCTCTTTGGTGCGTTTGGCCTTGCCCTGGATCTCGGGCACGTTTCCGTCCCCGTATGGGGTGTGGATTGCTTCCGAGGCAAGGAGGATGACCGTTACCTCTGGCCGGAGTTTCCGTCCCCGTGTGGGGTATGGGTTGCTTCGAGAGCCTGACGGGGCTGGTCTGCACCGGCGTGTTTCCGTCCCCGTGAGGGGGTAGATTGCTTCCTGGGTTATTATACCACCAACGGCAAGTTCCATCTGTTTCCGTCCCCATGAGGGGTGGGGATTGCTTCTTCATGTACCGGGTCAAAGCCTACGACACTGAGTTTCCGTCCCCGTGAAGGGTATGGGTTGCTTCTGAGGTGTCACTTGACATCATCCAGGCAAGGCTGTTTCCGTCCCCGTGTGGGGTGTGGATTGCTTCGGCGTACAGCTACACAAAAGGTCGGAAACCAAAGTTTCCGTCCCCGTGTGGGGTGGGGATTGCTTCCGGCAATTTCCTGACCGCCCATAAGGGTGCCCTGTTTCCGTCCCCGTGAGGGGTGGGGATTGCTTTGGCAAAACGGCACAACACACAGAATCCACAAGCCTGCCTGCTCTGTCTATTCTACCAATGCCGTGCTTATTCTACCAAAACAGCATTGGGAAATCAAGTGCCTGTTCCCCAAAAAAGATATTTCTCCCGTGCCGTTTTTGACTGCGGCGGTGCGAGCCGCCGCATAAACACCGGATTTGCAGCACCGAATTCAGGGGTTCGCACCGCGGGACCGGGCGATGGGCCAACGGCGTTCAGCCGTTGGCGTCCATCGTCTCGGCGACCTGGCCGATCAGCTCGGCGGCGGTCGTGGCCAGGGTCACCACCGCTGACAGCACCGCGGCAGTGGCCTTGATGGCCTGGATGACGGTCTTCGGATTCATGCAGCTTCCTCCTTCCTTGTGGATTCAGGGGTTTGTCCCTTCTGCTTTCTACTCGCCGCCTTGGGGAAGGAATTCAGGGCAGAGCGCAAATTTTTTAAAAAAGTTTCGCGCTCGCCCGCCGGTCACAGGAGCCGGGTTTCTACCTCCAGCCGGAGGATTTGCCGCCAGCCCTTGTGGACAAAGGCGAATTCCGGCTCCCGCCGCCCGTCCGGCGTGGTCACCGTCCGCCCGGTAGCTTCCCGGCCGGATACCGCCTGAAGCACCGGTTTTTCCCCCGCCAGAGGAAGCAGTTCCCCCAGCAGCCCCAGGGGCAGCACCACCGCCGCCGCGTCGGCTTCCTTCAGCGCGGGGACAAGCTGGACCGCTTCCCTCACGGTGTCCCGCCAGGGAAGTAACTCTACCGGCCCGCCCATGACCCGCTCCAGGTCGGCCAGCTGCTCCGGGGTCATTTCGTGCCGGGACACCCAAAGGACCCGTTTCAGCGCGTCCACCTCCTCTCAGCTTTTACTCGGGCCTGAAGAGCCAAAATTCAGGGATGGGCAAAAAAGCCGCAAATTATTATAGTGCCGGGCATCCCCGCTGCCTACGTACACCGGGTCACGCCCCTGCTCCTCAGTCTCCGCATAGAAACAGTGGCCGCGAACTCCCATATGTTGCCCCCGCTCCCCCATCTGTGCGCACTCGCTGGTCATACACACAGGAGGTACGCAGTCCGTGGCATCGTCCACGACACCTTGGTCCACGTAGTCTCCGATCTGCGCTTTGCCGTAGTCAAACGTCTCCGGCGTCAGGACTCCTTTCCCGCTATCCATAGTCTCACGGACCCGGATGCAGGTGTCACCGAAGAAATAGCAGAGCGTTTCGTCCTCCTGCTCCGTCCGGGTGAGATTCGGAATAGCCGCCGCATCCCGCATTCGCTCCAGAATGTAGCAGTCCTCGACCTTCCAGCCACCGGCATTCCCTTCCTCGGCCATGTACCAGTCCAGCCGGATACCCTGGTCGGAGACCTTGTCCAGGCAGTAGGCAAAGACAGAGTAACCGCCCATGCTGGGCCAGAACGCCTTGTTGTCGCTGCTGACGCTGTATGTCCGGCTTAACAGCGGATACAGGCGGGCAAAGCTGTCCTCCGTAAAGATGATGTGTGCCGTCAGATCTTCCCTGGGGGAATTTCGTTTCAGTTCCCGGAAAACTTGCTTCAAATCGGTATAATCCATATTGCCGTCCGTTCTTTCCGGCCTGCTGGGCCATAGGTCATCTTGAACATGAAAAAGGGAGGCCGAAGTCTCCCTTTTCCTCACGCCGCCATGTCGGGCAGCGCGCCCTCGTTCATGGGGCCCTGGTCACGCTGGACGTCGGCCCTGGCCATCTTGCTGCCACAGAAGTAGGCGCTGTCCGCGACGATCTCCACGGACTCGCGGTTGTTCCCCTCCCGGTCGGTCCAGGGCCGCACCTGAAGCCGCCCGTTGACCGCCATCATCTGGCCCTTCTCGAAGTAGTTCGCGATGAACTCGGCCGTGCCCCTCCAGGCAACCACGGTCAGGAAATCGGTGCCCCGCTCCCCGTCGGTCAGATAGTTGCGGTCCACCGCCAGCCGGAGATTGATTACCGGGAGACCGCTCTGCGTGTACTTCAGCTCCGGCTTGGCGCAGATGCGCCCCATGATGTTTACTTGGTTCAGCATATTTTTCCTCCATTTACATTGTAGCTTTACTTCAACACCTCATCTGGCATCCAAACCGGATGCCAAAATCCCGACAGCTTGCAAAAGGGCCACTCCTGAACGCAATGTTCGAAGCGGCCCTTGTAAGATGTCATTTTCTTTTTATGATGCCAAACCAAAGAAACGCCTCGCGGATCGCGGCTTCCTTTTCCGGGCGCACCTTCTGGGTATAACGTCTCTCGGCATCCCCGGAATCCGTAATAAGCCCGTACTTCCTTTTGGTCTGCGATATGCTGGCGCTGTTGACGGTGAAGCCATACCGCTCCTTGATCCATGCCCGAATCATTTTGTAGGTCGGCTGCTTCTTTTCAGGATAAAATTCACCCTCATAGTCAGCCGTTCTGACTATGAGGGCGAACCAGGTGCCGTACACCGCCAAACTCGCTTTGGAAATGGTGTTCGTATACCTTTCATGTGCGTTATGACCCAATCACCGATACAATTCAATTTTTCCTTCGGGTCAGGGTGCGAAGGGGTTCAAATTTTTTAGGGAGGGTGCAACGGGCGAAAATCCGCTGAATATGGGCTATTCCCCACGTTTTTGCGGTGGAACAGTATCTGTAGAAATCTGCAAATGCGAAATGTGCTGTCGCTGAGACGGCATAAAGTGTGATAACCCACTCACCAAAAACGGCGGATGTGACTTTCTTTTTTGCCGCAAAAATTGTATCAAACCCTGGGTATGTGAAATTGAGAATAGAGCCGAAATTCCGAAGGTGTGACTATGTTTGCAAAGTAAAAAATGCCCGTAGGCAGAGGCGAACCTACGGGCATTTGGGCGATTAACGGATACGCGGATCTGTAAGAATGGCGAAGATATAAGATGGGCCTCGCACTATGTCATTGATTTGTCCAGGCCCAGTAAGATTGGGTATTTCAGCAGCCTTTTGAAACTGCCCCTTTCGTTTTCTTGGACAAAAAATCTACAGTAAAGCGTTTTTGTAAAATTGCATCTCCCTTGTATTTCTCGTTATGGAGGATGCTGCCTACCGTGCTGGCGTGCCATGTTGTCCTTTTCGCCGGGGTGGGGATACCGTCCTCCGTAAGACGGGCGGCAATGTCATAAGTAGATTTCCCCGCCAGAAATTCCGTGTAGATGCGCCGGACGATGACCGCTTCCTCTTCCACAATCTCCATCTCGCCGTCCGCCGCGCCTTTTTTGTAGCCGAGGAAGTGGGAGTAGCCCAGGCTCATTTTGCCGTCCGCAAACCGCTTGCGCTGGCCCCAGGCGGTGTTGTCGCTAATGTTCCGAGCCTCCTCCTGGGCAAGGCTGGACATGATGGTGATGAGCAGTTCGCCCTTGGAATCTAATGTGTAAATGTTTTCCTTCTCGAAGTAGACCTCCACGCCCTTTTCTTTCAGCTTTCGGACGGTAGTCAGGCTGTCCACTGTGTTTCGGGCGAAGCGGCTTACTGATTTAGTGAGGATCAAATCGATCTTCCCGGCAAGAGCATCCACAACCATCTGATTGAACCCATCCCGCTTTTTCATGCTGGTGCCAGTGATGCCTGCGTCAGAGTAGACCCCGGCAAAAATCCATTCCGGGTTGCCCTGGATGTGGGTGGTGTAATAGTCCACTTGGGCCTCATAGCTGTTCTGCTGCTCATCCTTATCGGTTGACACACGGGCGTAAGCCGCCACCCGGCGTTTTTTCACCGGGGTAAAGGCTTGTGCCGCCCGAAGAGGGGCAGTTGCCTCGATTTTCCGTACCTTCTTTTCTGCCATGCCGTTCACCTTCCAGCCAATGCCCGCTGCCGAGCTGTCTCCCGCATCTCTGCCGTCCAACTCTCCCGGCGGGAACGGTCTTGCCAACAATATTCCGCCGTGTGGCCGTCCTGGAAGTGGAACCGCAGAAGATTGTCCGGGCAGGCATCAATGGCTGTGATTGTGGCGGAAAATGCACTTTCCTCAAAGGAGTGCAGCCCCAGCGCCTGAGTGCAGGCAGCTTTCAACGTTCCCTCCGGGATAACCTTGGAGGCAGGACAGTACCGTTTGCCCCTGGTGTTGTAGGTGGAACAGCACCAGACCACGCCGCTGGCGGTGGTTTTCCGGCGGTAGTTCTTGCCGCAGCCAGAGCAGTGGATCAGCCCGGTAAACACGCTGGGCGCTCCCCGCTCTCCCGTATAAGCCGACTTTCGCCGGGCCAGCTCCGCCTGTGCCGCCGCGAAATTGGCCTTGCTGACGATGGCCTCGTGGTCATCCTCCACATAGAACTGGGGGAGCTACCCGGTGTTATCTACCTGTTTTTTGGACAGGTGATCTAAGCGAAATGTCTTTTGCAGGAGTAAGTCTCCCGCATATTTCTCATTTTCCAAGATGGTTCGGATGGCGCTGGGATGCCATTCACAGCCCAGCCGGGTGGA
>JAAVHV010000006.1 GCA_014799505.1 Clostridiales bacterium | reverse complement strand
GCCTCGTCAGACTTGGCGGACAGGTTGCGCACCTCGTCGGCAACCACGGCGAAGCCCTTGCCGGCGCTGCCCGCGCGGGCGGCCTCGACGGCGGCGTTCAGGGCCAGGATGTTGGTCTGGAACGCGATGTTCTCGATAGTGGCGATGATCTTGCCGATCTCGGAGGAGGACTCGGAAATCTTCTCCATGGCGGTGACCATCTGCTGCATGTACTCGGCGCTCTCGTTGAGGCACTTGCCGGCATCCTGGGAGTGGCCCATGGCCTCTTCGCTGTTCTGAGCGTTCTTGCGGGAATTGTTGGAGATCTCGGCGATGGTGGCGGACAGCTCCTCAACGGCGCTGGCCTGCTCGGTGGCGCCCTGGGCCAGGGACTGGGCGCCGGTGGACACCTGCTCGGCGCCGGCGGACACCTGCTCGGCGCTCTGGTTGATCTGGGCCAGGGCGTCGGAGAGGCTGCGGTTGATGACGCGGACGGAGGACAGGATGCTGCTCAGGGAGCCCACATACATCTTCTCATCCTTGGTGCGCACGTCGAAGTTGCCGGCGCCCATCTCTTCCAGCAGACGGCAGGTATCGCTGATGACCTCGCTGAGGACGTTCTGGCTGGTGCGCAGGGCGTCGCACATCTCGCCCAGCTCACTGGCGCTGTGATACTCCACGGGGATGTCCAGCTTGCCCTCGCTGAAGCCGGACAGGGCGGTGCGAACCTGCTCCACGGGAACCACGATGCTCTTGATGATGATGAGGGCCATGCGGATAACCACAAAGGTGGCAATGACCATGGCCACCACGATCACGACGATGGCGATGTTGGAGAGCAGATCCTGACGGCTGCGCACCGCGGCCTCGTCGTTGTTCAGGGCAGTCTCCAGCTTCACAGCGGCCTCAGCCATCGCATCCAGCTTGGGGGAGCAGTCGTTGACAATATTGGCAGCAGCCTCGGAAATCTGACCGGCTCGGATCAGGCCGACAATCTCCTCGGCCTCATCCTCCCAGGCGTCCACCAGCTTGGAGTAATTGTCCAGCAGCGTTGTGTCATCGAGGGGATTGACCTTCTTCAGTTCCTCCTGCAGGGCGTCCAGCTCATTGACCTTTTCCACCGCCTCGCTGATCTTGGCGTTAAGGCTGGCCTGGTCCACCGTAGAACCGCTGTAGGACAGCACCACATCCCGCAGGTCCCTGGCAGCCACGTTGCTGTCCAAACGGCACTCGGTGATCAGCTCAGTGGCCTTAATGTTCTTGTCGATCAGCTTGCCATAGGCGTTCTTCTGGGTGGTCATCAGGATAATGGACGCGATGATGATGACGACGGACACTACGATGGTGACACCGTAGCCCAGGATCAAACTCTTCCTGATCTTCATGTTCTTGATCATTTACGTTTTCCTCCTCAATTTCTTGCTGTTTGGTGTATTTATATCAAATCGGTTCTGAGCTTGGTGAAAACCAGAGGTTTCCGGTCTTTCTCCAGCACATCGCCGTATTTTCCCTTTTTCTCGTCCCCAACCACCCGGCCGTTTGACATGGTGATGACCCGGCGGCGGAGGATGTTGACATATTGGCTGTCGTGGGTGGCCATGATGACGGTGGTGCCCCGGCGGTTCACATCGTTGAGCAAATGCAGGGTGTCCCAAATGCAGTCGTCGTCCAAATTGGCCGTGATTTCGTCTAAAATCAGGATCGGCGGACTGCCGATCATGGCCCGGGCCAGCTCCACCCGGCGGCACTCGCCGATGGACAGCTCCACCGGGTATTTGCTCTCCACGCCCTTCATCCCCACCAGGCCCAGCACCTTCTTGATGCGGATATCCACCAGCTGCGGTTTCTCCCGCCCCACAGCGATCCGGGAGGCCAGGGCCAGATTTTCGCCGATGGTCTTTTTTCGGATCAGGGTTGGATCCTGCCAGATCTTCCCGAATAGGATCGACATTCGATTCCGGCTGAGCGCCATTGCCCGGCTCAGATCCCGGTCGCCCAGGTAGACCTTACCCTGATTGGGCTTTGTCTCCCCAGTAATCAGGCGCAGCAGCGTACTTTTTCCCGCGCCGCTGCCCCCCACCACAAAGACAAACTCTCCCTGGCGGATGGTCAGATCCACGTCCTCCACACCCATTTCCTGGTGTACCGGGCCCTTTTTCCGGCGTTTGGGCTTATAGAATTTTGAAACGTGCTCGAGATAAATGGTGGGCATAAGCTTCTCCTGGTTCTGCGGACGGCCTGAACGGGGTCAAATTTCTTTCCATTGAAAATACGCTGATATCTGCTATAATATCAAACAGAAACAAGTCGCATTTTAAGGGGGTGGGCAGATGAAGAAGAACAACGGGTCAAGGCACCTGGGGCGGCATATCGCTTTGGCAGCGCTGCTGGCCTTGTTATGTATCGGCGGGGTAGAGCTGGCCGCCTGCCGTCATTTTGCCCCGGCGACTTACGATCGCATCGTAGCCCCTGCCCGCTATGTCGCCTCTGTCATGGCGGATACCGGCAAAGCCGCGCTGAACGCCGCCGGACAATTCTGCCTGGAGGTCGGACGGTTCTGCCAGTCGGTGGGCGCCGGCATCGCTGAACAGGCGGGCCGGGCGGCGGACGCCTGGGCGGAGTTCACCGCCCCGCGGGAAATCGTCCGAGCCCCCGACAGGACGCCGCCCTCTACCGAAGAGCCCCAGTCTCAGCCACCGGCCACCGCTCCGCCCATCACCGAGGTGCTGGAGGAGGATGGCCGCCAGATCCTCACCGGCGGCTCCATGGACGTCGTCTACTTCTGCCAGTCGGACGAGGAATGGGCAGAGCAGCTCTACGGCACCGACCCAATCGGCCCCTATGGCTGCGGCCCCACGGTCATGGCCATGGCAATCGCTACCATGACGGACACGGACACCGACCCCGCAGTCATGGCCGTCTGGGCGGCGGATCATGGCCACTGGGCCCGCCGGAGCGGTTCCTACGACTCTATTGTCACAGGTACGGCCCAGGCCTTTGGCCTGGAGGTGGAGAGCCTCACCCAGCGCACTGTGGACGAGATGCTCCGGGCCCTCTGGGCGGGCAAGCTGCTGGTGGCCCATGTGGGCCCCGGCCACTTCACCGAGGGCGGACACTTTATCCTCATCCGCGGGGCAACGCTCGGCGGAGAAGTGCTGGTGGCCGACCCCAACAGCTTGGAGCGAAGCCTCCAGCTCTGGGATCCCCAGATCATTCTGGATGAACTGTCCTCCGCCCGAAGCAGCGGTGCGCCGCTGTGGGCACTATCCATCCCCCATACATAATACCATATTTCTTTTGTTCGTGCAATATCGGCTCGGTGATTCACCGAGCCGATATTTTATTGTGTTTCTATTGATAGACCGACTTTTCCCGGCCCATCCGCTGGTTCAGCACCCGATCCAGCTCCATCACCTGCTTGAGCCGCCGCTTGTTGGACGCCACCTGTTCACACAGGAGCCGCTGGCTCTGTTGAGCCGGGTCGGCGGCGGGCCCGCCGTTGAGCATGGCGGCCAGCTGCGCGGCGATTTCCCGGTCGGGCAGCGCCTCCAGCTGCTCCCGGATGGCCTGGTCGGCCGCCTGGAGCTTTGCCAGCGGCTCCTCCCGCATGGCAATCAGCATCTGAGTACTCACCTGATCGTCGCGATCCATGGATTGGCCCAGCTGCTGAGTCAGATCCCACATCTCATTGAGCAGGTTTCCGGTGCGCTTCATCTGAACCAGAGCGTCCATCACGGCTTTCTCATCCACGCAATCACCTAGCCCTCTCCGCCGGCGCCAGCCGCCGAGGCGGCGGCGTTAGCCAGCTCCTGGGCACAGTTCCTGTTTGCCTCTCGGAAGGTGTCCCGCAGCTCACTCACCATGGTCTTGACCCGATCCAGCTCGGTCTTGTTTCGTCCGGCCTTCACCCGGTTGAGTTCAAAGCTGAAATAGTCGTATAAGCGGTTCAAGTTCCGGCTGATGGGGTACTGCATATCCAGGGTGTCGTCCAGATACCGGATAATGTCCAAGCTCCGATCCACACTTGCCTCAAACAGGGGGTAGTCCGCTTTGTCCAGGGCCAGTCCAGCCCTGAGCAGGCGCTTGACCAGCTCGTCGTACAGCAGCAGCAACAGCTCCCCCTGGGACATTTCGTTAATGCCCTGCTCCTTGTAACCCTGATACCCCTGGAAGCCTTTTCTGTCCATTCTTGACTCCTTTTTAGTCAGTGGTGGTTTAGTATCCGCTGTCCCCGCCCATCAGGCCCGCGAACGCGGAGGACTGAGAGTTCATCTCGGCAATCAACTGCTCCAGACGGCTGAACTTGGTGCTGTAGCGGTCGATCTGATCAGACATCTTGTTCTGCCAGCGTGTGATCTGGCTGTCGATGCTGTCGATCTGGCTCTTGAGGCTGTTGCTGTTCAGGGAGGTGGGTGCCTTAACAGAGCCCGCCTTGGTAATCAGCACGCCCTTGGGCTCGCCAACGGTCTTGACATAGGTGTTCAGCGTATTCTGCAGGGTCTGCATCAGGCCGTCACTGGAGGAACCGCCCTCGCGGGTCTTGGTAAAGGCGTTCTTCACCTTATCCGGGTCGCTCTCCAAAGCGGTACGCAGCTTATCCTCGTCCAGGGAGATGGTGGTCATACCGTTGCTGTAGGAGGTGTTCAGGCCGATTTCCCGCAGGGTCTGGCCATCGGCGCCGCCGGGGGTGATGGCGCTGAGCAACTTGCTGTACATACTGGACAGGGTGTTGTCGCCGAAGAGAATGCCCTGCTTGGCCTTTTCGTTGTAGGAAGCGATCTCGCTCTCGCTCATGCTGGACTCGTCATCGGCGGTCAGGGGCTCATACCGGCTGCCGTTCGACTGCTGGGCCGGCAGGGTGGAGTAGGCGCTCTTAAGCTCGCTGGCCATCTCGTTGTAGTCGTTGACGAACTGCCGGATGGCGTCGATGATCTTCTCGGTGTCAGTAGTGGTGTTGAAGGTGATGGGCTCGTAGTCCTCGCCGTCCTTGCCCACCGCCTCAAAGGTGCCCTTCACGTTGACGGTCAGGCCGTCGAGATCGAAGCTGTTGCTGCTGCGGGTCAGATTCTCGAAGCGCATGCCGTTGATCTCCACGTCCATGATGGCGTCTTGGCCGGCGGTGTACGTGCTGGTGGCGACAGGCTCAATCTCGCGCTTGTAATTAAAGCCATACTGGTCTTTGATGGTAAATTCCTGCTCCTTGCCGGACGAATTTTTCACCGAAAACTGGCCCGTCTTTTCATTGTAGCTGGCGGTCAGGGTTCCACCACTGGCGCTGTTTATCTTGTCGGCAAAATCCTGCATGGTCATTGTATTGTCAACGTCGAAGCTGAGATCGACGTTATCAGCCGAGATGGTGATCCGGTTCTTGTCACCGTCACTCAGGTAAAAGCCATAGTTATCCGCAAAATTATGATTGATCTCAACATCGTCACCGATCCCAGAATCGAACAGCGCCTTCGCCATCCCGCCGAACTCGATCTTGGTGTTGGCTCCCGTATTGGAGGTGGTAAACTTAAACTCGTTGGTCAGCTTGGAATAGCTCACCTTCACCCCCGCGTCGGCGTTGGAATTAATGGAGTTCATCAGGCCCTCCAGGGTGGTGTCCTCGGTGACGTTGATGTGGGCGCCGTTGATCTCGAAGTCATAGATAGCCTTGCCATCACTGTCGATCCGATAGCCGTCCTTATCCACCCGGTTGCCCTTGCTGTCCACGTAATAGACGTTGCCGTTGGGGGTGGTCTTCTGAATGGCGGCACTGGCGCCCTTCAGCCGGTTGGCCTGGCTGAAGATGCCGCTGGCCTTGTCGCCCAGGATATCGGTGAGCTTCTTGCTGGTATTGACGTAGTTGGCGTCTCCGGTCTCAAAGCCCAGAGCCTTCACGGCGCTGCCGCCCAGGGTCATCACGTCGCCCTTGCCATTCGGGGTTAGGGACAGCTTGCCGTCCCCATAGGACGCTGTGATCTTGCCTGTGCCGAAGGCCTTATCCAGCTCCTTTTGCAGGTTCTCCGCAAAGGACTGGTTGGCATTCTCGCCCTCCACGTCGGTATTCTTGATTACGTTGGCCATGCTGATCTTCTTGGTGGTGCCGTTGAAGGTGATGCCCAGCTCCTTGTCGGACAGATAGCGGTAGACCGCAGTATCCTTAGACAGAGCGGTATTGCCCACCTTAAGTACCTTATTGTCGCTGCTGGAGAGACCAAAGGCACTCTTGATCTTCCCCGTGGCGGAACTGATGGTGATATCATTTCCGTTCTTCAGCTCGTTTTCCTGAAAAACGATCCGGCCATCCGCATTGGCAACCGCCTTGATGGCCTTGTCAGCGGTGGTAGTCTCCTGGAAACCGTTCTTGGTATAGTTGTAGGTGATCTCGCTCAGCTTCTTGTTGATGGCGTTGGCCAGCTTCTCCGCGGAGCTGTTGCCCTCCATCTCGTTCAAGTCTTCCAGCTCGTCGAAGCTGATATCGAAGGTAGTGCCGTTGGCGCCGCCGTACTGGAAGGTCAGCGTGCCGGACACAGTACTCACCGGAATGGTGTCGCTGATGTCGAAGTCCTTACCGGTGATGCCCTGGATATCCCCGCTGGAGATTCCGGCCAGACCGGACACGGTGTAAGTGGCGGCGGTGGCCATCTGCTTCACCGCGTTGATCTTAATGTCGCTGGAGCTCTTGCCGCTGGCGGTGATCTTGTCCTTGTAAGTACCCAGAACAGCGGTGTTCACCGCGTTGGTGAAGAAGCTGCTGCTGAGCAGGTTGGTCTTGGAGGTGTAAGAGGTATACTTGGTGTTGAGGTTCGCCGCTTTGTCGATGATGCTGCGGTACGCCTCCTGCTTCCACTCGATCTTTGTGCGCTTCTGTGTCAGCGTCTGGATTTTTTTCTTAATGCCAGAGACCGCGTTTTCAATCATGGACTCGGTATCCATGCCGCTGGCCAGGCCGCTGAGTACATTCCGGCTGCCGTAGATGCTGCTGGTGTTGTAACTACTGTTACTCAAACTGGTAATAGATGCCATACTGGATCGCTCCTTTCGAAAAGCCGTAGGCGGGGCACCCGCCCCAAGCGCGCTCTCAGAAGAAAAATTTGAAAATTTTTAGTTTTTTTTCGCTGTACCTCTGTTCTTTTTTATCGACCTGTAGTATATTAAACTTAAGACTTTTCTCCAATGTTTTTGTAAAGGGGAGGGAATATTCCTTGACTCAAATCATTACCGTCACCAACCAAAAAGGAGGCGTGGGCAAAACCACCACCGCCGCCGCCCTGGTATCCGGCCTCCAGCAGCGCGGGGCCAAGGTTCTGGGCATCGACCTGGATCCTCAGGGCAACCTGGGCTTCAACCTGGGGCTGGACATCGGCTCGGGGAGCACCATCTACGACGTACTCCAGGGAAGCTGTCCCATTGAGCAGGCCATCCAGTCCACAGAGTACGGCGACATACTGCCCTCGGACATCATGCTGTCCGCCGCCGATGTGGAGTTCACCATGCCCCGCCGGGAGTTTTTGCTCACCGACCAGCTGTCCGGCATACGATCCCGGTACGACTTCATCATCATCGACACACCGCCTGCCCTGAATATCCTCACCGTCAACGCCTATGTGGCTTCCGACGGGCTGATCGTCCCCATGGAGGCGGAGGTGCTCAGCCTGGTGGGTATCACCCAGCTCCAGGAGACCATCGAGACCGTACGCTCCACCTACAATCCCCATTTGAAGGTGCTGGGCATCCTGGTCAACAAGTTCAACGGCCGGCTCACCCTGTCCAAGGACATCCTGGAACTGGCTGAGGAGGTGGCCGGACAGCTGGGCAGCCAGGTATTCCAGGCCAAGATCCACCGGGGCGTGGGCGTGGCTATGGCTCCCGCCCACGGGCAGAGCGTGCTCACCTATCAGCCCGACTCCCGTCCCGCCCAGGACTTCCTGGAGATCGTGGACGCGGTGGCCGGAGACCGCTTCCCACGGCCCAAGCAGTCATTTAAGCAAAAATATATCTCCAAATTCTTCAATTAAGTAAGGAGTTCAGCATCATGGCATCTAAGAACGACAAAACCAGCAAGACCGCGCGGGTGATGAACCTGCTCAGCAAAAAGCCCGATCCCGCCGCCTCTCCCGAGGAGGCCGCCGCGCCCAGCGCCCAGACCCCCATCGCCGCCTCCATGGCTCCAGACGCCGCCGTGTCGGTGCAGATCAAAAACGCGTTGGAGGACGCGCTGGAGGGCGAGATGGCTCCGCAGCAGACAGCCCCGCAGCAGCCTGCGCCCGAGCCGGCCCCTGTGCCTGAGCCCGAACCCGTGCCCGCCGTTCAGCCTCAGTCGGAGCCCGAACCCGCGCCCGCCGCTCAGCCTCAGCCGGAGCCCGAACCCGCGCCCGCCGCTCAGCCTCAGCCGGAGCCCGAACCCGCGCCCGCCGCTCAGCTCGAGGCGGAGGAAGCCGCCAAGTGGGATGAGTCCCATCTCCCTGTCTACCCCGGCTATATGAACGTCATGCAGGTGCTGGTGGAGGAAAAAGCTCCCAAATATGTGCAGATGTTCGGCCTGTGCAGCTGTGAGCGCTGCATGGAGGACGTAAAGGCCCTCACCCTGAACAACCTACCCCCCAAGTACGTGGTGGTGGAGCGGGGGGATATGGTCCCCCGGTTGACGGTGTACGAGAGCAAGTTCAGCAGCGACATCACGGCCCAGCTGCTCCAGGCCTGCAAGCTGGTCATGGAGCGCCCCCACCACAGCCGAGCGTGACCCGATGGAAAATCTCTGGCGGATTTGAACGATCCGCCAGAGATTTTTTGTCCTGAAACCAGCTTTTGCCCCGTTAGGTCTCGGGTGCTTCCGTCTCGGCAGGCTCGCCCTGCCGGGGGTAGGGATTGGTAAGCTGTTCCCAAAGGGTATTTACATTTTCCATGCAGATAAAGTAGACGCTGGTCATCATGTTATCCGGAATGCCCAGCTCCTCGGCCAGGGCGGTGATGCGCTCCCAGTCTGCGGACTCATAGCTGAGCACCAGCTCATACAGCTTGCCGCAGCGCCCCTCGCGGCGGAGCAGGGCGGACTTGATCTCGTCGGCCACCGGCACCTCGGCCAGGATCTCCTCCAGGGGAGCGTCGATGAGATAGTTCAGGGTGGAGAACATACCCATCAGATAGCCCTCGGATTTGGAGATGGGCATATCCTTGGCGTAGTTCATCAGCTCGCTGCAGAAATTGGCCCGCATGAAGGAGCGCTTCAAGAACTCCTCCGAGCCGGGATCCACCTCGTTCTCCGCGTTGCTGGCGCTGAGCAGATAAATCCACTGCTTCAGCTGGCCCAAGCCCAGAGTCATGATGGCCTGGGTGATGGTGGTCGCCCGGTGACGCAGGGCAAAGTAAGCGGAGTTGACCATTTTCAGCAGGCCGTAGGTCAGGCTGGCGTCCGCGGCGATCAGCTGCTCGATCTCCTCCACGTTGGGCTCGTCCTTGGTAACGGCCACCATGAGTTGGAAGAAGTTGCTCTGGATATAGGCGCTGCTGTGAGCCCTGGTGGTGAGCTTGTCGGCCACATAGGAGCCCTCCAGCCCATCCGCCCCCAGTGCCACCGCCCGCTGGTAGAGCTGCGGGTCGTCCACATGGGTGACAATGCACTTGATGTTCATGCTGTGGGCGATCTCCACCGTATTGCGGATGGTGACCTCGCTGGCGTTTTTCGCGTTGATCTTAATGAAGTGGATGTCGTCCAGCAGGGCCAAATACCGGGGGGTAAACTGGAAATCGTTCACCGCGACGCGGTAGCCCTCCTTGGCGTACTGACGCACCAGGTGCATGGACAACGGGTGGATGATCACCGCGTCGTCGATCTGGATGACCAGGTCATTTTTATCAAAAAGCCTGGGTGTCTTTTTCATCAGCAGCATGGTGGTGAAGGTCATAAAATTCAGCGTGCCCTTCAGCACCTTGGGGCTGTTGTCGGTGAGAAAATTATAGATCGTGTTAGCGGCGGCAAATTCCGCGCTGGAGGTGGAGCTGTCGCTGCTAAAGGCCTGATTGGCCCCATGGTAGAGAATCTCATACCCGATGGTGCTCCCCGCTTGATCCCGGATGGGCTGCCGCACGATATATTTGCCGCTCATAAGCGCCTCCTAATCCTATCCCTTATCCCTTGACCTTCTTTTCCTGGAGCATAAGAAGGTGATCCATCACATCCACCAGGTGACCGATCTCCGGCTTGGTGAGCTGTTCGTCTGCCCCCAGCTCCCTGCCCTTGCGGCGCATCTCCTCATTGATCAGGGAGGAGAAAATGATGACGGGGATATCCTTGAACCGGCTGTTGTCCTTTACTAGCTTGGTCAGCCGGTGGCCGTCCATCTGGGGCATCTCAATGTCGGTGATGATGAGGGCCACGTCCTGGGACAGATCCCCGTCGGGGGGCAGGGCGGTCAGGGCCTCCCACAGCTCCAGGCCGTTGGAGAACATACGCAGATTGACGTAATTGGCCTTGCGCAGGGAGTCCCCAATCATCTTGGCCAGCAGGATGGAGTCCTCCGCCACCCATACGGGCTTGTCGTTGCGCTCCCGGGGGCCCAGCCCCTCCACCTCGGAGATTTGGATCGTGGTCTCCGGGGCGATCTCCGCCACGATGCGCTCAAAGTCCAGAATGGTGACCAGCTCGCCGTCACACTGGGCGATGCCGGTGGCCACGCTCTCCTCGCCGCCGGACACGGTTTTGTCCGGTTTGGAGATGTCCGTCCAGGAGATGCGGCTGATACGATCCACCGTATGCACACGGAAGGCAATAAACATCTTGTTGAAATTGGTAATGATGAAGATGTCCTTATCATCCTTGGCGCTCTCCACCCCCAGATACTGGGGCAGATCCACCACGGTGATCACCGTGTCCCGGGGCTTGAAGATACCCTCCACCGCCGGGTGGGCATGGGGCATGGGCTTCACCGGGGCGGAGATCATGATCTCGCGTACCTTGGCCACATTGATGCCGTACAGGTTGCCCCCGATGGTAAACTTCATAATCTGGATCTCATTGGTGCCGGACTCCAGCAAAATGCCCTGCTTGCTTTGTTCCATCATTTCCAACTCTCCCTTCAATCTGGAGCCCGACGAGGCGGGCTCTGCTCTGTCAAATGATAAGCTCCGGCCGGCCATAGCAGCGCACACAGCCCAGGCCGCTGTTCACATCAAAAAGCAGGGTTCGGGCCACCGACCCGCCCACATCCTCCTTCAGCAGATGGATGCCCTCTTTTTTCAGGTTGAGCTTCACGCTCTCGATATTTCTCTGTCCAATGTTGCCCAAGGAGCCCGTGCCGTCCTTGAACATCATGGCCCCGCCGGCGATTTTGGCGGTGATCCTGGAGCGGCTGGCGCCCATGGCCTCCATCTGCTTCAAGGTCTCCCTGATCCCGGTATCGGCATATTTCATCGTGTTTTTGCGCCCTGCCTCCATATTGACCGGCAGCATAATATGGATCAACGCCCCCAGCTTGAGAAGCGGATCATGCAGGCAGATGCCGATGCAGGACCCCAGCGCGTAGGTGACCAACATGCCCTCCCCTTTGGCCATCTTCATATCCGCGATGCCGATGGTGATCTTGTTGTCAGCCATCACTTACGCCCAGCTTCCGTAGTAAAGCATTCAGCGACCTGAGGTCGGGCGACAGCAGCAGGCGGCAGGGAACCTGCTTGTTGTCGCTGATGAAGTTGCCCCCGATGGTCATGATATAGTCGGACTGTCCGCCGTATTCCGCCATGGGCACGGCCAGAATGGCCCCTTGCATATCCACGGTGAAAGCGGGCACAGTGAGGCTCACATCTATGCCGGACAGGCCGCTCAGCGCGTTGATGAAGGTGGAGATCATGATGTTGCCCACCTCCACCAGGGCGGAGTGCTCCATATCGGTGAGCTCGGTGTAGTCGGACACCGTTTTCTCCATCATGCTCTCCAGCACGATGTTGACAAATTCCAGCGGCTGCACCGACAGCATGATGCCGGTCATCTGCCCGCTAAGCTTCACCAGCACGCCGGCGGTGATCTCCTCCGGGCCACCGATCCACTCAATGGCCTCGTTGTAGCCCATGATGCGCACCTCGGGCAGCGTGATGCGCACCTCCCGTCCCAGCATCTGGGACAGGGCGGTGGCCGCGTTGCCGGTGCCCATGCTGCCGATCTCCCGGAGCGTATCCAGCTCCAGCGAGTTCAGCTCGTCGTAATTTTTAATTGCCATTCAATCCCCCTCCTTAGTTGCGCAGGCCATTGATGGTGGCTTCAATCTCATCGGAGGTCTGCACCATCTTCAGCGCCATGCCGTACGCCCGCTGGGATTCGATGACCTTGGTGTACTCCTCCGCCAAATCGGCGTTGGAGCCCTCCAGCACCCCCTGGATGAGATTGCCGGTGCCGTACCAAAGTCCCCCGTTCTTGTCGATGGGCATATAGCGGGTGTCGCTCAGCTGCTGCATCCCGTTATAGTTGGCGTAATCAAAGATACCGATGGGCAGCTTCTCCGAGGGGTCGGTGACCTCGATGAGGCCGCCCACATCGCTGAGCACAAAACGGCCCTCGTTGTCTCCCAGACAAAACACCTTGTTCATCACGGGCTGACCGTTCTCGTCCACCTCGCCGGTGTCCCGCTCCAGCTCGGACATGACGAAAGCGCCGTTACGGGTGTAGCTGACCTCGCCGGTGGCCAGATCCACCAGGGCGAAGAATCCGTCTCCCTCGATCATGTAGTCCAGGGTGCGCTGGTTGTCCACCACCGGCCCCTGGGTGAAGTTGGTGGAGGTCATCAGCAGCCGGGTGCCCACGCCCATGGGCAGCTGCGTATTATCCTCACCGTTCAGCGCACCCCGATGGTTCTGATACATCAGGGCGGTGAAGTCGGAGCGGTCGGCCTTGAAGCCGATCGTGTTCAGGTTTGCGATGTTGTCGCCGATGATGTTCATCCGCCGCTGCTGCATTTGGGCGCCCACAGCGCCGATGTAAAAGGATTGATTCATGCTCTCTCACCTCATCCTAACCGGCCCACGTCGCTGGCGGCGTGGCCCATGACCTCATCGTACATCTTTGTCACCGAAGCCGCGCTCTGCAGGGCGCGCTGGCAGGTGAGCATATCGGTCATCTGGCGGATCATATCCACGTTGGAACGCTCCAGGTACTTCCACATGACCTGGGGCGTCTCCATGGCCTCCGCGCCCTCTCCGGTGAAGAAGCCCGCGTCGTTGTGCTCCAGCTGCTCCAGATCCTCAAAGTTGTACACGCCCAGGCGGCCCAAATAGCCGCCGTCCTTCTGGGAGATGTTGCCAAACGCGTCCACTTCCAGCTTGTCGGTGCTCAGAACAATGGGCTGGCCCTCGTTGCTCAGCACCCGGCCCACGCCGGGGAAGCACAGGTATCCCTCGTCGTCCAGGGAGAAGCTGCCCGCCCGGGTGTAGACGATATCCCCACCCTCCTGCTGGATGGCGAAGAAGCCGTCCCCCATGATGGCGAAATCCAGGGGAATGTCGGTGGGCTCCGGGATGCCCTGGTCATAGGTGACGTAGATCTCGCTGTTGGCCCGGATATAGCTCTGCCGCCCGATCTCGGTGTACACCTTCTCCCTGTTGCCCACCCGGGTGTACATCACATCGTCAAAGGTGGTGGCGGTGTACCGGCTCTCCTTAAAGCCCGCGGTGGAGATGTTCACCATGTTGTTGCCCACCACGTTCAGGTGACGCTGCTGGGTCAGCATCCCCGATGTGAGATTGTAAAAGCCCTTAAACATCCTGCATCATACCTTCTTCCGCTTTTTAGAGGTTTTTTGTGGGGCTTCGCTGTTCATGTACGCGCCCATATGATCCCGCAGCTTCTGGATGGCCCGGGAGTGGATCTGGGAGATGCGGGGTTCACTGACCCCCATCACCTGGGCGATTTCCTTCATATGGAGGTTTTTCTCATAATAGAGGGACAAGACGATCTGCTCGTTTTCTTGGAGGGCAGCGATGCCCTGGGCCAGGGTCTGCTGGAGCTCCTGATCCTCCAGCACAGTCTCCGGCTGGACGGCGGGATCCTCAGAGGACACCTCAAAACGGTGGCCTTCCAGATCCCGGGCGTCCATCAGCGCGTCCAGGGACAAGGTGTTGCTCAGCGCCACCCGGGCGGCCTCCTTCTGGTACTTGTCGGTGGGCATACCCAGGTGATCCGCCACCTCGTGGTCGGTGGGGAAGCGCCCCAGCTCGTTTGCCAGATTGGACACGGCGGCGTCGATCTCCTTGGCCCGCTGGCGGATGTTCCGGGGCAGCCAGTCCTGCTTCCGGGCCAGGTCGATGACCATGCCGCGGATGCGTTTTGCCACGTAAGTCTCAAATTTGATGCCCTTGTCCGGGTCAAATTTGTCGATGGAGCTGAGCAGGGTGAGGATGCCCTCGCTGACGATGTCGTCCACCTGGGCAAAGCTGCTGTACACACCCCGTATTTGCAGCGCCGCGCTCTTGATGAGGCCCTCATACCGCAGCACCAGGGGCCACTTCAGCTCCTCATCCCCGGTCTGCTTGTAGAGGGAGAGCAGCTCGGGGGTGGGCATAGTCTCGACCTCGTCCGGGGTATATCTCCGCTGGACAACGCCTGCGCTCATGTGCCCACCGCCCTTCTATGGGCCTGGGCGGGCGTCTGGTCGGTGATATTGCCCAGAGCCTGGATCTGCACGGTGTTGGTGATCTCATTGAAGGACAGCACATAGACATTGGGGTAGAATTGGGTGATCATCTTGCTGAAATAGCCCCGGATCACCTGGCTGACCAGGATGACCGGTGTCTGGGACAGGTCGCCGAACTTTTTCAGATGCTCCGCCATTTGGGCGATGATGGTCTGCATCAGGTCGGGGCCCATGGCCAGGTACACACCCTGCTCGTTGCGGGTGAGGGAGGAGATGATCTTCTTCTCCACCTCGGCGTCCAGGGTGATGACCCGGAGCTGCCCATCCTCGCAGAACCGGCGGGTGATGGTGCGGGCCAGGGCGCCGCGCACCTGCTCGGTGGCCATGTCCAGATCCCGGCCCTGGGAGAAGGCATCGGCGGCGGTCTCCACAATGGTGGCCAGATCCTTGATGGGCACGCCCTCCTGGAGGAGATTGCGCAGCAGCTTTTCCAGCTTGGAGTAGGGGATGATGGCGGGAACCGCCTCCTCCACCAGCTCCGGGGAGGTCTGCTTCAGATTGTCCACCAGGCGGATGGTCTCGGCCCGGTTGAGCAGCTCGTAGGCGTGCTTTTTCACCGTCTCCGCTAGGTGGGTCAGCATGACGGACAGCGGGTCGATGACGTTGTAGCCGTAAATCTCCGCCATCTCCTTGTTTTCCGGCAGGATCCACCGGGAGGGGATGCCGTAGGCCGGCTCGATGGTCTCGATGCCGTCGATCTCGCCCAGGGGGTTAGGCGGCTCAAGAGCCAAGTAGTAATCCACCAAAATCTCGCCCTGGGCCACCACTTCTCCCTTGATGCGGATGCAGTACTGGTTGGTGCCCAGCGCGGAGCCGTCGTGCAGGCGGATGGACGGGATGACAAAGCCCATATCCTGGGCGTACTGCCGCCGGAAAATAACGATGCGGCTGATGAGCTTGCCGCCGTGGCTCTCGTCCACCAGGGGGATGAGGCTGTAGCCGAATTCCATCTCCACCGGCTCCACCGACAGCAGCGTGTACACGTTGTTGATATCCTTGTAGTAGTCGCTCTCGCTGGGCGCGGTCAGCTCAGTGGGTTCGGCGGGGGCCTGGGCCGCGGCGGCCTCCGCCTGCTGCTGGGCGCTCATCTGGCGGGTAATGAAGAATCCGCCGCCCACCAGGGCCGCGCCGCCCACCAGGAGCGGGATGGTGGGCGTGCCGGGGATGACGCCCAGGAGCAGCAGGATGACGCCGGTGGTCATGATAGCCCGGGGCTGGGCCTTGAACTGGGAGAGCACGTCCACGTTCAGGCTGCCGTCGGACACGGAACGGGTGACGATCATGCCGGTGGCGGTGGAGATCATCAGGGAGGGGATCTGGGACACCAGGCCGTCGCCGATGGTGAGGATGCAGTACGTCTGCATCACGTCGCCGATGCTGCCGCCCTTGACCACCATACCGATGATGATGCCGCCCACCAGGTTGATGAGGGTGATGATGATGGACATGGTGGAGTCGCCCTTGACGATCTTGGTAGCGCCGTCCATGGCACCGTAGAANTCGGCTTCCTTNTGGATCTTNTCNCGGCGGATACGNGCNNNCTGNTCGTCAATNAGNCCGGAGGACAGGTCGGCGTCAATGGCCATCTGCTTGCCGGGCATGGCGTCCAGGGTGAANCGGGCGGCCACNTCGGACACGCGCTCCGCGCCCTTGGTGATNACGATGAGCTGCACCAGCACGATGATGAAGAAGATCACGAAGCCCACCACGATATCGCCCTGGGTNACCAGCCGTCCGAAGTTTTCNATGACTTCGCCGGGNTANCCGGTGGTGAGGATCATCCGGGTACTGGACACGTTCATGCCCAGCCGGAACAGNGTNGTAATCAGCAGCAGGGACGGGAAAATGGAGAAATCCAGCGCCTCCGAGATGTTCATGGTGATCATCAGGATCATGATGGACAGCCCGATGTTGATGATGAGCAGGATGTCCAGNANCACGGGGTGCAGCGGGATGAACAGGAACATGACCACGACCACCACAAACAGCGCTATGCCATTGTTTAGAATGCGTTTGAGCATGGCGGGTCAACCCTCCTTTGCTGGGTTCTCGCGGGGGCCCTNNGGGCCTTTANTTTACNATCTGNTTCTTTTCGTTCAGCNTGAAGATGTACACCAGCACCTCCGCCACCGGCCCGTACAGATCCGGCGGGATNANCTGGTTCAGCTCNGTCTGGGCNTACAGCGCCCGGGCCAGGGGCACATTCTCGACCACCGCGATTTTGTTCTCCNCGGCGATCTCNACGATGCGCATGGCGANGTTGTCCTGGCCCTTGGCCAGCACNATGGGGGCNTCGTCCTCNTCCGGCTTATAGCGGAGNGCCACGGCGAAGTGGGTGGGGTTACGGANGACCACNTCCGCCCCGGGCACCTGCTGCATCATNCGCTGCTGNGCCCGGCGNCGCTGNATCTCCTTGATCTTCCCCTTCACCTGGGGGTCGCCTTCCATCTGTTTGTNCTCTTCCTTGACCTCCTGCTTGGTCATTTTCATCTGCCGCTCATAGTCCCACCACTGGTAGAAAAAGTCCAGAGCNGCCACNGCCACGAAGGCGATGCAGATGCGCATNACCATNCCCCCNGCCATCTGCACCAGATGGGCCACGGCAACGGTCAGGTCGGTGTACAGGTANCGNGAGCTCTCCAGGAACATATCCCGGATGCTCAGGAAGATGATGACCATCAGNATGGCGATCTTAATNAGATTCTTCANNGTCTCAACGAGACTTTTTAGGGAAAACAGCCGCTTGAANCCCTCNAANGGATTGAGNCGGCTGAANTTTGGCTTCATTGATTCCGNGCTGACCANNAACCTGGTCTGGGCGAANGTGGCCGCCACAGCGGCCANAATGGCCACCGCNGCCACNATGCCCACGGTCTTNAGNATGACCATGATGCCCTGNACCTCCAGCTCGCCGGCCAGACCGGCCACCTCCCGGGGNTCCTCCCCCACGGTGGTCAGGCAAAGGGCCATAAAGCCCCCCAATTGGTCGGTAAACGCGCCGGTGAGCAGCCACANNGTGGCAAANGTNGTCAGCAGGCCGGCCACCGCCACCGCGTCCTGGCTCTTAAAGACGTTGCCTTTNTTTCGTTCGTCCCGTCGTTTTTTCGGGGTNGCTTTTTCTGTTTTATTNCCCTCGGGCAACGTCTGTCCCCCCTTTGAGCCGCGCGTTCCCGCNCCTCAGAAGGGTGGAGGNTGGGATNNTNTGNNTGTGTACNGTCAGNACATCANCCGGTCAGGGNCAGGATNTCGTGGAGCGCGTTGAGCATGGCCNCCTCCGNCTGGAGGAGGAANTCNCNGAAGGGNATNANCAGCACCAGCAGCAGCGCCAGTCCCACGATGACCTTNAGCTCNATGTTGATGGCNAACACGTTGATCTGGGGGATAACTTTCATCAGCACCCCCATNCCCACCTGGGCNATGAGCTCCGCCACNAGNANNGGCATACACAGCTTCACGCCCAGCACNGTNCACTCNACNAACAGCTCCAGNAGCAAATTNTANGCGGGCAGGCCGATGGANACCATNCCCANNGGCACGACNTCCTNCGACGTNAGGAACAGCCGCAGCAGNGTGAGATGNCCGCCCCCCGCGAAAAACAGCAGGGTCATCAGGNTATTCAGCAGCTGCCCGGTCACCGACAGATTGGNGGANGAGCCCGGGTCATACATCTGGTTCATGGTCATGCCCATCTGGGTNTCGANCATGGANCCCGCCAGCTGNGGGATATAGAAGAAAAAGTTCACCGCGATCCCCAGCAAAAAGCCCACCGCGATCTCCAGCAGCAGCCGGACNCACAGCTCNATGATGCCNGNCGGCNCGGTAACCTGAAGGGTGGACGCCGAGGCCACNAAAACCGACAGCACCAAGGTCATACCCGTGCGGAAAGCGGCGGGGAAGTTGCTGCGCCCCAGGATGGGGTTGAAGAGGATGAACCCGCTGACGCGGGCGGTGATAAACAGAAACGCGGTCAGTGCCGCCCAGTCGATCATGGAAGCGCCCCCTCCCGGCCTAACTGGCGATCAGGGTAAAGATCTGATAGGTATAGTCTTGAAGGGTGTCCATCATCCAAGCGCCCCCCAGCAGAAGCACGGCCACCACCACGATGAGCTTCAGCACAAAGCCGATGGTCTGCTCGTGGATCTGGGTAACGGCCTGAAAAATGGCCACCACCACACCCACCAGCATAGCCAGCAGCAACATGGGGCTGCACAGCTTAATGGCAACGCCCACCGCGTCCCGAAGAAGATCCATCACCTGCGAGGTATCCATAATGTGCTCCTTCCTTGGCGGCGGGGGTTATTTGACGCTCTGTACCAGCGAGGAGAACAGCAGGCTCCAGCCGTTGACAGACACAAACAAAAGCAGCTTGAAGGGGGTGGAGATCATGGCCGGCGGCAGCATGATCATGCCCATGCTCATCAGCGTGGAGGATACCACGATGTCGATGAGCATGAAGGGGATGTACAGCAGCAATCCGATGTAGAACGCCTTTTGCAGCTCCTGGGTCATGAAAGCGGGTACGATGACGCGCAGGGGTAGGTCCATCGCCACCCCGTCCAGTCCGGCGGCGTCGTCGGGCACGTCCACATGGGCCAGATTGCAGAACATCCGCAGGGTGTTGCGCTCGGTATTGTCCAGCATGAACTCCTTCAACGGAATGGATGCCCGGACCAAGAATTCCTCCTGGCCGATCTCCTGCTCGGTATAGGGCCCCCACGCCTCCGTCTGGATGCGGGTAATCACCGGGTTCATGGTGATGAGGGTGAGGAACATGGCGATGCCCACCAGCACCACATTGGGCGGACTCTGCTGGGTGCCCATGGCGCTGCGAAGGAAGGACAGGGAGATGATGTACCGGGTGAAAGAGGTCATCATCACCAGCATGGAGGGCAGCAGAGCGATCATCGTGGTCAGGAACAGAATCTCCAGGGTCTGTACACTGTCCCCGTTGATGTTGATCAAACTGTCCGTCGGCATCCCATCCTCACCTCGGTTTCTTTTGCTTGAGTACGGTGCGCAGCGCTTCCCCAAAGCTGGGGGGCGCCGGCTGGTGGTCAGGGCGCACGTACAGGCTCTCGGCTTCCTCCCGCGTCAGCTCTGTCAGCACTGTAATGCCCGAGGGCGCCACCCCCAGGAGGAGGTACTTCTCCCCCGCCTGAACCAGCACCGCGGCCTGATCCCTTCCCAGGGACAGACGGCACAGCACCTTGAAACGATCCGTGCCTCCGCCCGCGCCCAGAAAGCCGCCGCCCCTGCCCACCGCGTACTTGGTGAACAGGTAGGCCAGCACAATGATGACCGCCACGCACACCAGCACCCAGGCCAGGGAGAGCAGGCTGTTCCCCACGGACGCTGTCTTTCCCACAGAATCCGTGGTCAGCGCGATCGGGCTGCTATGCCGCGGCATCTCCGTCAGGGCGCGCCCAGAATGGAGGTGACGGTCTTAAGTACGCGGTCGGGCTTAAAGGGCTTGACGATGAAGTCCTTGGCGCCGGAGCGCACAGCGTCCATAACCATGGACTCCTGGCCCATGGCGGAGCACATGACCACGTTGGCGCTGCCGTCCTTGGCGCGGATGGCCTTCAGGGCCTCCAGGCCGTCCATGTTGGGCATGGTGATGTCCATGACCACCAGGTCGGGGCCGATCTCGCTGAACTTCTCCACGGCATCGGCGCCGTCCACAGCCTCGAACACCTCGGTGTAGCCATTCTTGGTCAGCGTGTCTTTAATCATCTTGCGCATAAACGCGGCATCGTCCACTAACAGAATTTTCTTAGCCATTGGTTAATCCATCCTTTTTCATTGATGTTGTGGCCCGCGGCTTGTGTTTTCCGGGGCGGATTTTATAAGTTCGGCCTTATCTGCCGGTTGCCAGCATTTCAATGCCTGGGGTCTGCACGATCTCGGTGATGCGGACGCCGAAGTTGTCCTCAATGACCACCACTTCGCCCCGGGCGATGCACTTGCCGTTGACAAACAGATCCACCTGGTCGCCGGCCAGCTTATCCAGCACTACCAGCGACCCCTTGGCGAACTCCAGGATATCCTGCACCTTCCGGCGCGCCCTGCCGATTTCCACCGTCACCTGGAGGGGCACCTCCATGATGAGATCCAGGTTCTGCGCCTGCTCTTTGCCCAGGCGCTCCGCCGCATCAAGCTGCTCCATGGGCGCGGGCTTGGTGGCGATGACCTTGGGCTCGGGAGGGGCCTTCTGGGGCTGCTCCGGCTGGGGGGGATAGGGGTAGGGGTACGGCGGATAGTACATGGGGGGATAGCCCATGTATCCGCCCTGCATCTGTCCATCCGGCCCGGGCATAGGCGGATAGGGGTAGGGAGGCATCTGCCCCGGCTGGCCCATCTGGGGGCCGGGCATTCCCTGGGGCGGCATCTGCGCCGCCGGAGCCTGAGCGGGTGCCGCCTGGGCTGCTGGAGCCTGGGAGGGCGCCGTCTGAGCCGCAGGAGCGGGCTCACTGTTCATACCAGCCAGCATCTTCTCAATGTCCTCCTGGCTCATTTTCTTGTCGCCGCCAGCGGGAGCGGGCTCCGGCTCGGCGGCCGGGATGCCTCCGGCCAGCAGCTTCTCAATCTCCTCCTGGCTCATCACCCGGTTGCTGGGCTCCGGAGCAGGCGGTTCGGGAGCGGAAGCCGCCCCGCCTCCGTGGAGCATGGCCTCGATCTCCTCCTGGCTCATCACCCGGTTGCTGAGCTCCGGCTCGGGGGCGGCCTCCGGGAGGGGCGCGCCGTCCGGCACACTGCTGGACACCTCGTCCTCCAGCCCCAGGCTCTTTACCAGTTCCTTCGCCAGACTCACGGACATGACGTTCATAAATTCGCTTTCCAGGGCGTTCTCGATCTTCAGGAAGAACCGAACCACCACTACCTGATCCGCGCCCTGGGGCATACGATCCTGCTTGAACTGATCCAGATTGTCCAGTTCAAAGGACTCAGGCGTGGAGATGTCCACCCGGAAGCCCAGGAAGTCGGACATGGCGGTGGCCGCCGAGCCCATCATCTGGTTCATGACCTCGCACACGCAGCTGATGGTCAGCTCGTTGAGCTCGAAGTCTTCCTCGGCCGTCTCCATCCCCATGAGGATGTCCACAATGATCTTGATGTCGCTGCGCTTGAGCAGCATGATGTTGCTGCCCTCCAGGCCCTCAACGTACTTGATTTCCACGCCGATGGCCGGCTCCAGCTCCCCCAGGGTAAAGTCCTTCACGTCCACCACTGAGACCGTGGGTGTGGTAATATCCACCCGATGATCCAGCATATTTGACACCGCGGTGGCCGAGGAGCCCAGGCTGATATTCATCATCTCGCCCAAGGCGTCGATCGCCATTGGGCTGAACATTTCCTTCTCCATCCGTTATTCGCTCCTTTGTTCGGCCGAATAGCACACCTCGTCTATCTTGATGGCCATGTTTTTCTTGTGGGTTCCCATGCGCCCGGTGAACCACTGGTATCCGCCGATCTCCAAAAATACCGGCGAATCCTTCGATCTGCCCAGATCCACCACATCGCCCACGTTCAAGTGGTAAATATCACTGAGGGAGAGTCGGGTCTCGCCCAGCTCGGCGATGATCTCCAAGCTGGAGTCCCGCAGCTTGTCGAAGATCTCGTCCGAGTTGTCCTCGCTGGCCACCTTGCGGCCCATGCTCTCCCGGTTGACCTCGCCGAATACGCTCATCAGCATATTGCCCGGAAGCACGATGCTCATGCGGCCCTCGCTGCCCCCGAAATTCAGCTTCATGTCCACCAGCACCACTGTCTCGTCCAGGTTCAGCAGCTGAACCAAGGTGGGGTTGACCTGGGTTCGGTTGTACTCAAACGTGATGGGCACGTAGTTCTCCCAGCTGCTCCCCATCAGGGTGATGATGTCCCTCATCAGGTGTTCGTACAGCTGGAGCTCCAGGTCTGTGTAGGCGTACCCCATGGGCGCATCCCTCTCCGAGTTGTCCTCGCTGCCCATCATCCGATCCATCATCGCCAGCGCGGTGGATGTAGATAGGTACACCATCACTGGATCCTCCACCACGACGTCCTTGTCCACTCCCCCTGAATCCCCAGGGCGGGCAATGGGATGGATGGTGGTGTCCACCATGGCCAGCACATCCCCCTCTGTGAGGGCGTTGTTAAACTCGTAGAACTTCTGCTCCTCGATGCTCTCCACCGTGATCTCGCAGTTGGTGCGCAGCTGGGCGTTGAGCCGGGAGCTGATGACCCTCGTATAGTTCTCGAAGATGCCGTTGAGCATCTTGATCCGGTCTTTGGTAAATTTGCGGGGGGTGGTGAAGTCATATTTCCGGTACTTCTTCTCCGGCTGCTTTTCCTCCGCCTTATCCGCATCGCCGCCGCTGCGCATCGAGTTCAAAAGCGCATCAATTTGGCTCTGCGACAATACCTCAGCCATCGAATCACCTCACCTGATCTGCTGAATTTTTGCGGGGCGTTACGGCTCCCCGCCGTCTAAGCTGATAAACTGGGACAGCTCCTCGTGCAGCTCGCTGTTGTTCTCCAGGTCCACACCGCTGATGATCATTTCAACCCGGCGGTTGGGGGCCTTGCCCTCCTCGCCCTGGTTGTCATCAATGGGCCGCCACTGGCCGCAGCCCTCGTTGATGAGCCGGCCGGGGTGGATAGAGCTGTTGGTCTGAATGAAGTACAGCACTTCAAGGGACCGGTTGCTGGCCAGCTGACGGTCGCCGTAGGGTTCATTCGGCTCGCTATCGGACGCCTGGGCGGTATGGCCCTGGATGCGGATCTCCTCGATGGCGTCCTTCCCCGCGTCCAGCACGGCGCACACCTTGAGCAGGATCTCCTTGGCCTCCGGCTTCAGCGTGGAGCTGTTGCCGCCGAAGAACACGGTGTCGCTGAACTTGACGTAGATCTTGCCGCCGGTCAGCTCCACGGAGATGGCGCTGGCCAGCCCCTCGTCGGCGGCCATCTGCTTGAGCTCCTCGGCCATCTGCTCCAGCATCTCTTCAATTTCCTCCTGGGCGGCGTCCGGGTTGTCGAACACGCCGCCCCCCTGGTTCTCGTCGGCGCTGGGGCCGCTGCCGCCCTGAATATCTTCTAATTGGGCGATCACGCCGGAAGGGTTGAAGGACTGCACGATGGCCTTCCACTTGTCCTCGCTGATAGTGGACATGGAATAGAGCAGGACGAAGAAGCACAGCAGAAGCGTTACCATGTCGCCGTATGTATCCATCCAGTTGGCGCCGCCGCCACCGCTTGATTTCTTTTTCGCCATGTTCTCAACTCCTTTATATCACGTCGTGGGAAAATGACATCTGCCTTATTCTCCGCCACCGCCGGAATCGCTGGCCGCCGTCCGCTGTCCCTGGGGAATGTAGGTCAGCAGCTTCTCCCGCAGGGCCTTGGGGTTCTCGCCCGACTGGATGGACATAATGCCCTCCACGATGATCTGCTTGCACAGCACTTCCTCGCCGTCCCGGATCCGCAGGTTGTTGGCGATGGGGCCAAACAGCACGTGGGCCAGGATACAGCCGTACAGGGTGGTGATCAAGGCGGTGCCCATGTCCTTGCCCAGGTTGCCGCCGCCGCTGGTGGGGTCCATGCCGGCCAGCATGTTGATCAGGCCCACCAGCGTACCCACCATGCCGAAGGCCGGCGCCACTGATGAGGCTTTATCGTACAGTGCCGCCGCGTCCTCATGCCGGGCGGACATACAGTCGATGTCGTTCTCCAGGATGGCCCGCACCTTATCCGGGTCGTTGGCGTCCACGATGAGCATGATGGCCTGCTTAAAGAAGGGGTCCTCCTGCTCGTTGGCCTTGCCTTCCAGGGCCAGCAGGCCGTTCTTACGGGCGGTCTGGGCCAGATCCACCAGCTGGTCGATGTAGGTCATGGGGTTGAACTTGCCGGCATTGAGCATAACCCCGAAGTGCTTGGGGATGGACGACAGGGTGCTGGCCGGGAAGCTGGCCACCACGATGGCCAGGGTACATCCGATGACGATGAAGATACTGGCCGCATCGAAGAAGTTCCACAGGTTGCCGGGGGTAAACGTGAAGACGGGCAGCGGCAGCCCCGTGGTGGCGTCCACCGCCTTGGGCCCGATATTGATGCCCAGCACGCAGCCCAGCAGGAACACCAGCAGGGCCAGGACAACGCCGATGATATATGTAATATTCATACTACAGCACTACCTCCAATACCGGGCGTAAGAGTCGGAGGCCCGGACGCTTTGTCTCTGTCTTTATCGCTTATCCACCACGGCGATCTCACGCTGGATATCCATCACCTTGGCGTTGTATTTGGCGATCTTATCAATGATCTCCTCCGTGCTCTCGCGGACGAGGTAGAAGTCGTGGTTCATCATGACGATCTTGGATTCAGGGATAGTCTCGATATACTCGATCTGCAAATGGTTGACAAGGAATTTTTCGTGGTTCCGCTTGGTCAGAACGATCATGGTGCGAACCTCCTTTTGGCTGACAGGGCTACAGGGGGCTGGCCCGGAGGGAGGTTTCATCCTCCCCCGGGCCGGGCCGCGTTTCAATTACTTAAAATCAGCGCTTCATGTTGACCAGTTCCTCCAGCATGGAGTCGGTCACGGTGATGATACGGGTGTTGGCCTGATAGCCGCGCTGGGTCAGAATCATGTTGGAGATCTCCTGGGCCAGGTCGGTCTTGGACATCTCCAGGCCGTTGGACAGGATGGTGGTCTTGCCGCCGTTGCGGATGCGCATCCCCTCGGCGTAGTCGGGCTCCGCGGCCGCGTCGCCAGCGTTGCCGTTGCCGTCTCCGGCCGCGGCCTGCGCCCGGGCGCGGGTAAGCTCGCCGTTGACGTAGCTGATGCCCAGCTCCGAGGCGCCGCCGCCCAGGACGGAGATGGTCAGGTCGCCGGAGCCGGCGCCCGCGTTGTAGTAGCTGTTGCCGATCTGGGTCACGCCGTTGGGGTTGGTCACCTGGCCCACCGCCACGCAGCCGATGGTGACCACTTCGTTGGTCTCGTTGCTGGTGCCGGTGATCAGGCCAGTCTTTTGATCCACGGTGATACCGGTAAACTGGGCCTTGTTGTAAGTCGTCTTGACCGCGCCGGCGGGAAGGGTTCCATCCGCGCCAGGTTCAACCACGTTGCCGGTGGCCGGATCCACATAATAGTAGGCGTCCTGGAGCTTGCCGATGCCGTCGGCGCCGGTGGTGGCGTACATGATCTCGCCCACCTCTTGGACAGTCCAGCCCCTGGCCGCCAGCTGCGTGGCGTTCAATCCTTGGGCTGTCGTCAAATCCTGGCCGGTGAGCTCCACACCTTCCTCATCGTAGTAGCGCTGGGTCATGCGCACGCCGGGGAAGCGGATGGGCACCAGCTGGTCGCTGAAGATGGGGTCGCCCGCTTTCTTGCCCAGGGCGGCGGGGTTGGGGGTCGTCGCTCCGTTCTCGCCCGCGATCTCCATCGGGTGGGCATCGTCGCCCCACACACCGATGCACATAAAGCCGTAGACGCACAGGTCGTCGTTGGTCAGGTAGCCGTCGGCCTTGAAGCCGAAGTTGCCCAGCCGGGTGAGGGTCAGGGAGGTGAGCTTGCTCACGTCGCCGTTACTGCCGTTGAAGGTGTCGGCAATGTCCTTGTTGCCCATGAGGAAGAAGCCGTCGCCGTCCAGCATCATGTCGGTGGCGTTGCCGGTGACGGCGTAGTTGCCCGTGCTCATATCAATGCCCACGCTGGCCATATTGGAGCCGTAGCCGATCTGGGAGGGGTTGGCGCCGCCCACGACCTGGGTGCCGTCCGAGCCGCCGGACATGGTGGTGTAGATCGCCGTCTTGAATATCGAACGGGCGGATTTATAGCTCTGGGTGTTGACGTTGGCCACGTTATTGCCAATGACGTTCAGGTTCTGCATATGGGTTCGCAGGCCAGCGATGGCCGCATACATTGCACCAGTCATAGTGTGATAATTAACTCCTTTCGATTTGGCGCCGCCCGCCCCGTGTCAATCGGGCACAGAGCGAAGGCATCCGAATCCGGTCCTGCCATCTGTTTATCATATTACAGGAAAACGGCGCCGTCAATATTAGTAAAGATATTTTGTTTCATTTCCTCTTGTGTGATAGCTGTAATCACCTTGGCATTGGGCACATTGATGATAAATGCCTTCTCGGCGTCCATGGCCAGGATGTTGGTGGCTCCCTTGGCCTGGGCCCGGATGACACTGCCCGCCAGCTGATCCATCAGATCCGGCGTTACCTCAATGCCCCGCTCCTGTGCCCGGGAGATCGCGTGCTTGGAAAAGGCCACGCTCTGGGGCTGCTCGCTTTTGACCAGCTCCTGCTGGAGCATGGCGCCAAATCCGCCGCCTGTCTGCCCCTGCTGCTGTACCCGGGCTTGTGGCGCGTCCGTGCGCTGGAGTCCTGATACACGCTGGATCATTTCATGTCACCTCGTTTCTCGCACGTGCGTCAATCCGTCGGTGCTCCCTGCTCGCCGTTGTAGGCAGGATTGCCGCCCTCGGTCTGATCTACATCGGGCTCCTGAGTCTGGTTGCCGTTGTTCTCGGTGCCTTCCGTCTTGTCCGCACCTTCTGTCTTGTCGGTCAGGTTGCCGTCCTCGTCCACAACGCCCTGCCCCTTCTGAATCTCGGGCAGTCTGCCGACGGCCATGATCTGGTTCAGCGCGTAGGTCTCCACGTTGCCTTTGCCGTCCCTGCCGAAGATGACCTGCTGGCCGTTGGAAATGCCGGTGCCAATGACCTCGACCTCCCGCTCCTCCAGGGTGTTGTTCTCCACGATGCCGATGGTGACGACCTTGCCCACCATGGAGCTGGCGTAGGTCATGACGCTGATCTCGTTCATGTTGGTGATGGCGGTGACCATCTGCATCTGCACCATCTGGTTCATCATCTCGCTGGTGTCCATGGTGTCATCGATGGACTGGTTCTGAAGCTGCACCACCATGAGCTGGAGGAAGTCCTGCATATTCAGCTCGGTGTTGCCGGTGCGGCTGGTGCTGTTTTTGGCAACCGGAATGTTGGTCGACTTGGTCAGGCTGGCGATGTCGGCCATAGAATACGAACTGGTTCCCATTCGCTAAGTACTCCTTTCTGTTTTTTACATTTCCCCGTCCGTGGGGATGAGGCCCAGCCGCAGCTGCTGCATAAAGTCCTCGGGACTGGTGTGCTGCTGGCGCTGCTGGCGGCGCTCCTGCCCGTCCTGGGCGTGGCCGTTGTGGCCGTCATAGCTCTGCTGGTTCTGGTTCTGCTGGCTCTCCTGCTGGCGCTGGACGTTCACTTCCACGCTCTGCTGGGTGCGGCTGCTGACCATCTCCTGAAGATTGGCGGCGTGGCGCTCCAGCAGTGCCCTGGTGTCGTCGTTGCGGGCGCTGATGGCCACGTTGAGGACGCCGTCGGACTTCATGCTGACCTGTACGGTCACCTCTCCCAGATTCTCCGGGTTGAGCCTCACCGTCACAGTGGACTCGCCGCTCTGGATCAACTGGCCGATCTGGTCATTCACCTGCTGAACCACGTCGGCCTCATTGGTCTGCTCTGCGCCCTCCGCTTCGCCCACCTTCACCGGGGCGGCCTCCACATCGTGGAAAATGCGCTGGGAGCCCTGCTCCACGTCGACGAGCTCCACCTGGTCGTCGTCGTCCTTCTCCTGGGGCTTGACCTCCTCGACGGCGGTCTGGGCCACCTGGCCGACTTCCTCGTCCACCAGCTTCTCCAGCATTGCCGCGGGGCTGTTGTCCGCGCCGGGGGCGGTGGCCTCCAGCATCGCGTCAGCCTCCGGGTCGGAGACGTCGAACGTCTGCCAGGGAGCGACGATCTCCTTGCCGTACCGCTGGGCGGCCTCATTTGCACCCATCAGAACAGGGATATCCTCGCCGTTCTCACCGGTGCGTACACCGATGCACACGACAGGCTCGCCCTCTTCCAAATTGGCGGGCAGCCACTCGGCCGGGATCTGGCTCAGCTGCTCCTGGGTCAGGGGAACCAGGTACACCTGAAGCTGCTTGCAATCCTCCGCCGGATCCTCTTTCTGGGCGGGGGTCTTGGCCTTCTTCGCCGTGGTCTCAGTCTTGGCACGGGGCCGCGCCTCGACCTGGCTGTCAGTCTGGCCGGACTGGACCTTTTCCAGCAGCTTCTGGAACTCGTCCGTCCCGCCGCCCTTTCCGGTCTTAGGCAGATCGGTGGCGCCGGCCGCGGTCTGAAGCATGGACATGGTCAAGCTGTTCATCTGATCCATTTCTGTTACACCTCCTTATATTGGGATATATATTTCCAAACGGCGGAAATCCGCCGAGTTTGGACATCGTCGTCGCAAAGTCCGCTCCATGGAAAACACCCTTCGGGTGTTTCCCACTGCGCTCCCTTGCTCCTCCTCTCCCCACAAAGCCTGAAAACCGGCTTTGTGGGGACCCCTTCTTATCTATGCTCCGATGCTGGCCCGCGCCCGGGCGGAGCTGACGAACTCGTCGATGAGCAGCTCCTCGTTCTTGGCCACTTCCTTGTTGTAAAGCTCCCGCTTTTTGTCCTTCAGCTTCTCGATGGACGAGGTGTCGATCTTGGCGTCCACCACCTCTTGGCGCTTGGCCTCTTCCTGCTTTTTCAGCTCCTCCAGCCGCTGGGTCTCCTGTTGGATCTCCGCCTCCAGCGCCCGCAGGCCGTTCTGGTAGAACATGGCGTCCACAATGGACAGCCCCTCGGTCTTGCGCTGGCGGTATTCCTCGTTGCAGTCCCGGTAGTCCTGCCAGACGGCCTCCAGCACTTCCTCCTGCTCCCGAACCTGGGCCAGGATGGCGGCGTGCTCGCCCTGGAGGGACTCCAGCACCTGCTCTTTGTAGGACAGTACCGAGTCCAGCGCAAATTTGAACTTCTTCATCTCTCTTCAGCACCTCGCGGGGGTTTTATTTGAGCAGCTGGGCCATTTCGGCCACACACTGGTCATAGGAAAAAGCCTGGTTCACGTCCTGGGTGAGGAAGTCGTTCACCGCGTCGATCTTGGACATGGCGTAGTCCAGCTTGCGGTTGCTCCCCGGCTTGTAGGCTCCAATGGCCACCAGATCGGCATTCTTTTCATACACGCTCATGATGTCCCGGAGACGGGAGGCCAGCTGCCTGTGCTCCGGGGAGACGATCTCCACCATCAGACGGGAGATGCTGGCGCTCACGTCAATGGCCGGATAGTGGTTGGAGTTGGCCAGCTGCCGGGACAGGACGATGTGCCCATCCAGGATGCCGCGCACCGTGTCCGCGATAGGCTCGTTGGTGTCGTCGCCCTCCACCAGCACGGTGTAGACACCGGTGATGGAGCCCCGGCTGAAATTGCCGCTGCGCTCCAGCAGCTTGGGCATTTCCGCGTACATAGACGGGGTGTAGCCCCTGGACACCGGCGGCTCACCGATGGCCAGGCCGATCTCCCGCTGGGCCATGGCGAAACGGGTGAGGGAATCCATCATCAGCAGCACGTCGTACCCCTGATCCCGGAAGTACTCCGCGATGCCGGTGGCCACGCTGGGGCAGCGCATCCGCAGCATGGCGGGCTGGTCGGAGGTGGCCACCACCAGGATAGACCGCTTCATGCCCTCCGGGCCCAGATCCTTCTCCACAAATTCGAGAACTTCTCGTCCACGCTCACCCACCAGGGCGATGACGTTGATGTCTGCGGTGACGTTTTTCGCAATCATGCCCATCAGCGTGGATTTTCCCACGCCCGAGCCGGCGAATATGCCGATACGCTGACCTTTTCCAATCGTGATAAGCCCGTCGATGGCCTTCACGCCGAACTGGATGCGCTCCCGGATGGGGGGGCGCTCCAGGGGATTGATGTAGCCGCCGCCCACGCAGTAAGGGGTGCCCCCCTCAAAGGGGCCCTTGCCGTCGATGGGCTGGCCCAGGGCGTTGATGATGCGCCCCCGGAGAAACTCGCCCACCTGAAGGGTGAGCTGCGCGCCGGTGTTGCGCACGAAGTTTCCCGACGAGATACCGCTCATGTCCGAGTAGGGCATGAGCAGGATGTGGTCGTTTTTGAAGCCCACCACCTCGGCGGTGACCTGTCCGCCGGAGTCGCCGTTGTAGATGCGGCAGATGTCGCCCACGGCGGCACGTCCGCCGGAGGCCTCGATGGACATACCCACGATATTTTCAATTTTCCCCGTCAGGCTGTAGGGCTCCGCGTTGTAGACCTGACGGGTCATTTGTTGAAAGATGGAAGGCATGATT
The DNA here is from genome assembly GCA_014799505.1 of Clostridiales bacterium. Lineage (GTDB taxonomy): Bacteria > Bacillota > Clostridia > Oscillospirales > Oscillospiraceae > Enterenecus. The sequence continues at coordinate 22,022 of JAAVHV010000006.1, read as the reverse complement.
CACTCCACCGGCCTGTGCTTCAGCGCTTCCTTCCCGGCCTGGGAGAATGGGAAGCCCCGTCAAATTTCTAAAATATCGTAATCCCGGACGCGCTGTTGGCGGTGTCCGTCAGGATGGTGCGCAGATTATGCAGCTGGGTGGCGGCGCTGGCGTCCACGATCTCGTCCGGCATCTCGATGATGCAGGTGCCCGACTCGTCGTCCGCCATGGGGATGATGCGCACCCGGTCGGACAGGGCGCTGAGCGCCGCGGACAGGGAGGCAGGGATCTGACTGAGCCGCTTGGCGTCGCACTCCGAGATATAGATATGCACCCATTCTTTTTTCTTGCGCTTGTCAATGGCGGTCTGGATCATCCGGCTGATGACGTCGGCGCTGCTCTTCAGGCTGACGCACACCACCTTTTCCGCCACCGCCAGGGCCAGATCCCGCAGGTCGTCCACGCTCTGATCCATCTGCCGGTCCAGGGCGACCCCCGCGTGCTCCATGAAGCGGTGCACTTCCTCCTCCATGCGCTGGGCCTGCTCCTCCCGGAGCTGCTTGGACTCCTCGGCCGCCTGGGCCATGCCCTGGACATAGCCTTCCTGGTAGCCCTCCTCCCGGGCTTTGGCGAACACGTTCTCCGCCTCCCGGTCGGCGTCGTCCCTGGCCTGCTTCAAGATGCGCTCCGCGTCCCGCCGGGCGTCGGCCAAAATCTCCTCGGCCTGTATCTGGGCGAAGGTAATGGGGCTCGTCTTACCCTCAGGCTCCGGCTCGGGTTCCGGGTCGGCAATGAGCGCGTCAAATCCCCCCTGAAGGCCCGCGCCGTCCTCCGGCTCGGCATCCGTCTCAATAAACAGATCCAGCTCGGCCGCGGGCGGCTCTTCCGCAGGCTCGGGCTCCACCACCAGCTCCGCCGCGTCTGGGAAGCGGTAGGGCTCCACCTTTGTCTCGGAATCAGACTTATCCTTGGCCTCCCCAAACAGGAACGCTTTGAATATGTTAGGCAATGATATCGTCCTTTCCGCCCTTCGCGATCACGATCTCGTTCTTCTCCTCCAGGTCGCGGATGATATCCACGATACGCTGCTGGGCGTCCTCCACGTCCTTCATGCGGACATTGGTCGTGATCTCCAGGTCGTCCCGGATGTTCTGAGCCATACGGGTGGACATATTGCTGAGCAGCTTCCTGGAGACCTCCTCGTTGGCGGCCTTGAGGGCCAGCACCAGATCCCGGGGATCGCAGTCCCGGACGAAGCGCTGCACGGAACGGTCGTCCATGGTGATGATGTCCTCGAACACGAACATCCGCTTGCGGATCTCCTCAGCCAGCTCCTGGTCGTAGGCGGACAGCCCATCGAAGATGTTCTTCTCGCTGGTGCGATCCAAGTTGTTCATCACGTTGGCTACGTAGTCGATGCCGCCCACCTTCACGTTGGCGCTGGTGACGATGCTGGAGAACTTCTTGCGCATCTCGGCCTCGATGATCTTGACGGCGGTGGGGGACACGCTCTCGATCTTGGCCATGCTCTCCACCACTTGGATCTGCCGCTTCTCGTCCAGCTGGGAGATGACCCCGGCGGCCTTGTCCGGATCCACATAGGACAGCACCAGAGAGATCGTCTGGGGGCGCTCGTTCTGCAAGGCGGAGAACAGCGACTTGTCGTCCGCCTTCTCCATAAAGGAGAAGTTGCGGTTTTGCAGGGACTTGGTCACCTTGCCCAGCAGCTCCTCCGCCGCTTGCGCGCCGTACGCCTTTTCCAGCACGGTGCGGGCGTACTCCAGGCCGCCCTCGGTGACCGCCCGGTTGGTGCGGCATAGCTGATAGAACTCATTCAGGATGGACTCGGTCTGCTCCGAACCCAGAAAACCCATTTTGGCCACTTCCAGGGTGAGCTGTTCCACGTCCTCGGGCTCCATGTGCTTGTAGAGCACGGATGCCCGTTCCACTCCCAGGGCAATGATCACGGTGGCGGCCCGCTGGGCGCCGGTGAGGGGGACTTCATGCTCCAGCTTCTTCTTCCCCCCGGAGGCGCCGGCCTCGGCGGGAGCCGCTTTTTGTTCCACGACCGCAGCGTCAGCCATTGTCTCCATCCTCCTTCAGCCAGCTCTTGAGCAGCAAGGCGGCGACTTCCATATTCTCGTCCACGTAATCCCGGATGTTCTGCCGCAGCTCCATGCTGCGCTCGGTGTGCATATCCATCACGTCGGCGCCGGACACGGGGTTGCCGTTCTCATCCAGCACGGGCTGCACAACGGGCTGCCCGTCCGCCCCGATCTCCACCATCACCTGGCCGGGCATGGCCGTGGCCATCAGCTCCTCCACGGCTTTCTGCTCCGCCGCCTGCTTCTTCTTCTTATGACCGCGCACCAGCAGGATGATGGCCACCAGGATGATAACGAACAGCACCAGCCCGCCGATGGCGGCGTACACCACCCACTCGGGGATGCCCATCCGCTCAAAGAAAGAGGGCGTCGGTGTGGGCTCAGGCTCACGCCAGAACGGGATATTGACGACCGTGATGTACCGGGCCAGGTAGTCGTCAGCGGTCATGTCGTCGGGCAGCTCCAGCGGGGCCACGATGCCGGAGGCGCTGGCTACGGCGGCGCGAACCTCGTTGGCGTTCACCGGCCCGTAATTCTCGGAGTCGATGGTCACCGTCACCGTGACCTTGGTCAGGGAAGCGGCGGTGATGATCATCTGGGTCTGGGTCTTGGAGTTGTCGTAGTCTCGCTCCACCTGCTCCTCCAGGATCCTCTGGAGCTCCGCCACGGCGTCCCCCTGCTCCACATAGGTGGGCAGGTCGGCGTTGGTCGAGGTGCCCACCACGCCGCCTGTGGCCCCCTCATCGTTGGTGGTGAACTGGTAGACGTAAACCTCCTTGCTGAGGGGGCCCCTGCCGCCGGTCTCCCCGTTCTCGGCGAACTCGGGCAGGGTCACTTTATAATCGTTGACGGTCTTGTCGCCCAGCTCCGCCTCAACGCTGACCGAGAGGTGCACATTGTCCGGGCCGAAGGTTCCAGCCAGGAGGGGATAAAGTTGATCCTCGATCTCCTTTTTCCACAGGCGCTCCATCTGGATCTTCAGCGCCGAGCTGGCCGCGGCGGCGGCGCTGCCGCTGCTGATACCGCTGTAGTCGGTGCCGTTGTCGTCCTCGATGACCACATTCTTGACATCCAGCCCGGGCACGCCGGCGGCGATGTAATTTCGGATGGCGTTGGCCTGCCCTTCGGTAAGGGTCTTGCCGTTCTGCATATAGAGCATGACGCCGGCGGACGCTTCCACCCTGTTGTTGCTGTCCAGCACGTAGCCCCGGTCCTCGCCCGGGTTGATTTCCACAGTCACATCCCGCACCCCGGGGAACTGGCGGATGGTTTTCCTAAAGTTGTCGGTGAGGGTCGCCAACTGGGCCACACGGCGGTCCGCCTGGGTGGACAGGGCGCCCACCTGCTCAAAGTACAAGCTATAGGGGAAGTTGGACTGGGAGTACTGCTCCTGGAGCAGCCTCGCCTTCAGGCTGGGGGCCTGGCCCGCGGGCACCAGGATGGTGCCGGAGCCCTCCATCTTATAATCCGTAAACCCATTCTCCTGGAGCCAGGAGAGCACGGTGGCCGTCTCTTCATCGGTGGCTCCGGTAATCAGCGTAGAATAGGGCCTTGTTTTCAGGAAAATGACGATGGCGATGACCAGGACGGCCACCGCAACCGCGATGATGATCCAGATTTTCTTAGAAATCTTTCCAAGGGCTGTCTTTACTTTGTCGAGATAGCCCTTCAGCTTCTCCTTGTCCAAGCCCCATCACCCCGCTTTCCGCGTTCTTTCTTCCAATGGCGATCTGCCTTAGACGCTCATGTTCTTCAGCTCGTTGTAAGCGTCCAGCGCCTTGTTGCGCATTTGGATCAGCAGATCCAGCGCGATGTCCGCCTTATAGGCGGAAATGCCCAGCTGGACGGGATTGTCCAGCTGGCCAGTGGCCAGCAGATACTGGTTCTGGGTGAACTCGGCGTCAGTGTCCTTCACGTTCTGGATCAGGGAGCTGAAAATGGAGCCGAAGGGGCTGTCCTTGACCTCGTCAAGTCCGGCGGCCTTCTCCTCCTGCGTCCCCCAGGTGGGGGGCGCAATCTTTGGGATGGTATTGGTGATGCCGGTGATCCCGGTATTGGTGATGCCCTCAATGGGAGTGCTCATGGCTGTTTTCTCCTTTTATGTATCAAACTAAGCCTTACCGGCCGATCTCCAAGCCGCTGGAGATGACGGATTTCAGCGTGTTGAACGCGGTGACGTTGGAAGCATAGGCCCGGCTGGCGGCCATGGCGTCGGCGATCTCCTTCACCATGTCCACGTTGGGCATTTCCAGATACCCGTCCTCGTTGGCGTCGGGGTGGGTGGGGTCATACACCATCTTCATGGGGGACTCATCCTCCACGATCTGGGTCACCCGCACGCCGCCCGCGTTGGGGCTGGCCCCGGTGGCAGTGTTGGCAATCAAGCCGTTGGCCGCCTTGGCCATAGCGTCCCGGAAGGAGTCCCGGCCGCTGACCGCCTCGAACACCACCATTTTCCGGCGGTAAGCGCCGTCACCGTTCTCGGTGCGGGTGGTCTGGGAGTTTGTGACATTTTCCGACACGATATCCAGCCGAAGCTGCTGGGCGGTAAGCCCGGAGCCGATGATGTTGATGGAATTCATGAAAGACATACTATGTACCCCCTAATTATTGGCCCCGGACAGCCTTGCTCAGCATGGCATAGTGCTTGTTGATGGCCTGATAGACGTACTGCTGCTGATAGGCGTTGCGGATCATCTCAGTCATCTCGCTGGTGATGTTCACGCCGTTATCGTCCATGCGGGTCTGCTCTTGGGCCTCAAACACGGTGAGCTCGGAATCCTCCAGGATGTCCCGCACGGCCTTTCCGGCCCCGGTGGGGCGCGCGGCGGCCTCCTCCAGCTTGGAGCGGATGCTCTCCTCAAAGGTCACGACCTTGGCCTTATAGTTGGGCGTTTCAGCATTGGCGATATTGTCGAGAATTGCCGCCTGCTTCGTCCAGAGGAAACCCGCTGATTTTTCCAGCAGGAGCTGAGAGTTGCTCATCAAAAAGTCCATATCTGTCCGACCCTCCCGAATCTTCCGGCCACAGCGTCTCTCCATGGCGCAAATGGATACTATGAAATGTTTTCGCGAAAAATACCGCCGTACCGCAACTTGTCCCCATGCGGGAAAATGCCGGCTCGGAACAATGTTCCAGATTTTCAGCATCCCCCGCAGAACTTGAAGAAAATGGCGGTATTTCCCATTTTTTGGAGGCGTTGCCCCCATCAAAGCGCAAAAGGACACAATTCAACTCCGCTATTATAGCACAGTGTACTAAAAGGCGCAAGTGTTTCTTTCATCAAAGTCCTGCCAGGAACTCCAATTTATAGGGTGCTTTTGGCCGGTGCAAGAACCTCGCGGCCCAAAAACGTCCCCCAGGCACTGCCCGGGGGACGTCTGGTCACTTGATGTACTTTTCCAACAGGCGCATGACCTCCTGCACGTCGATGGGCTTGGCTACATGGGCGTTCATGCCGCACTCCAGGCTGCGGCGCACATCCTCGGCGAAGGCATCCGCCGTCATGGCGATGATGGGCAGATCCCGGTCCGGGCGCTCCAGAGTGCGGATGACCTGGGTGGCCTCGTATCCCCCCATCACCGGCATCCTGATATCCATCAGTATTGCGTCGTAGAAGCCCGCCGGGGACTGCTGGAACTTTTTCACGCAGATCTCGCCGTTCTCCGCCCATTCCAGCTCCAGGCCCTCGGCAGAGAGCAGCTCCGAGGCGATCTCCCAGTTGAGCTCGTTGTCCTCGGCCAGCAGAATGCGCTTCCCGGTAAGATCCCGGCCCTTGTCCGCGACGACCTCCGGAGCTTCCGGAGCCGCTTCTATCCCGGCAAACTGCCGCAGGGAGTTGAACAGTGTGGAGCGGAACAGCGGCTTGGAAATGAATCCGGTGATGCCGGCGGCTTTGGCATCATGCTCGATCTCCCCCCAGTCGTAAGCGGATATGAGCAGAATGGGCACGGTGTCCCCCAGCTCCTGGCGGATGCGCCGGGCAGTGGCGATGCCGTCTATGCCGGGCAGCTTCCAGTCCAGCAGGATAATCTCGTAATCGTCCCCCCGGTGGTGGCGCTTCACCACCATCTCCACGGCGCTCTCGCCGTCCAGAGTCCACTCCGCGTTTACCCCGATGGAGCGCAGGGCGGACGCGGTCGACTCGCACAGCTGCCGGTCGTCGTCCACCACCAGCATATCCCAGTTGGGGAGGATCATGTCCTCCTCCATCACCTCAGCCTTTTCCAGATCCAGCGTGACGTTGAATTCAGTGCCCCTGCCCTGGCGGCTGTTCACATCAATGGTGCCGCCCATGGCATCCACCACAATGAATTTGGTGATGGCCATACCCAGGCCGGTGCCCTCGGTGCGATGGACGCGGGCGCTGTCCTCCCGGGCAAAGGAGTCAAAAATGTGCTTCTGGAACTCCTCCGACATTCCGATGCCAGTGTCCTTCACCTGGACGTGGATGCGTACATAGCTGTCCCCCCTGGGGGATGGCTCCTCGTACAGCGCCATGCGGATCTCCCCGCCCTCGGGGGTGAACTTGATGGCGTTGGACAGCAGGTTGATCAGCACCTGGTTCAGCCGCACGCTGTCGCAGATCACGTTTTCGGTGGAGATATCGTGGATGAACACGTCAAACTGCTGCCGCTTGGCCCTCACCTGGGGCTGGCAGATGGACACGATGCCGTCCACCACCTCCCGCAGGGATACCTGATCCGGATTCAGCGTCATCTTGCCGCTCTCGATCTTGGACATATCCAGCACGTCGTTGATGAGGCCCAGCAGATGCTTGCTGGACAGCGTGATCTTCTTCAGGCAGTGCTTCACCTGCTGCGTGTCGTCGATATTGGCGGTGGCGATGGCGGTCATGCCCACAATGGCGTTCATGGGGGTGCGGATGTCATGGCTCATGTTGGACAAAAACTCGCTCTTGGCCCTGTTGGCGTGTTCGGCCTCCTTCCGCGCCTCCTCCGCTGCGGCGCGGGCGTTTTCCACCTCCCGGAGCTGCTGCCGGGTGATCCCAAAGTACTTGAAAAACACCAGCAGCAGCGCCGACAGGACGATCAGCCCGCTGAGTATGGTCAGGCTGCCCCACTCCCGGCCGAAGCTGCTGACAATGGCGTCCACCGAGCCGTAAGGCATGAAGGTGATGAGATGCCACTCGGAATAGGGCAGGCTGGTGCAGTACAGATGATACCGCTCCCCGTCCTTCATGGTCACCTCGGTGGTGTAGTTCTCCTCCCGCTCCATGGCGCCGCTGAGGGCCTCTATGTACTGATCCGGCGTCATGCCGCTCACGTTGTCATAGAGGGTCCGGGCCCGCTCGAAATAGCTGTTGCCGTAGGCGTCGGCGGTGCGCAGCACAAAGGAGCCGTCCCGGCGGATGATGAAGGAGTAGACTCGGTCATTGTTCTCATCCAGGGACAGGTGCTCGCTGATATAGCTTACCGGCAGCCCGGCCACCAGGCCCGCGCAGGGATACTCCTCCGCGGAGGAGTGGGACGAGGGCACCCCCAGCAGCACCACCTTTTCCCCTTCGGCGTTGATGCCGACAGTCACCTTGTTCTCCCCTTTCCGCAGGGAGTCCAGGAAGGGCTCCGGATCGCTGAGCGTCAGCTCCGAGCCATACAGCATCTCGAAGGTCCCGTCGGTCTTATAGAACGCCAGACAGTCGAAATCCCGGGAGCGGCCGTCCTTGATCAGCTCGTCCCGCGCGTCCTGGTCCGTATGGACCTTGTCCGCGGGCACGGTTCCCACCAGCACGTCCAGCTGATCCATGCGCAGGGTGATGATGGAGTCAAAGTGGATGGAGGTCTGCCTGCTCATGGTGGACATATAGAGCGTCCCGACCTCGTTGATGGTCTTGGCGCTCTGGGCGCTCATATGGATTGCCAAGAAGGAAAAGACGCACACGCACAGCAACGCCACCCCGATCAGGCTGATCGTCAGCAACCGTGTCGTCTTGTTCTTCATCCCCCGGCGCCCTCCTGAAACGCCTCGATGGCCTGGCGGGTGCGCCGGTAGTCCTCCTTCACACGCGCCACCAGCGCCTCCTCCCCCGCTTCGGGGGGCTTGCCGTCCCGCAGGGCCTCGGTGAGGGCCTCGGCAGACTCCAGCAGGGTGTTGAAGGCCAGGTTGGCGCATACGCCCTTGATCGTGTGGGCCGCCCGGAAGGCCTCCTCCCGATCCCCCGCCGCCAAGGAGTCGCACAGCAGCTGGTAGCTGCCGTCATTCAAAAACTTCAGCACAAATTTCTGCACCAGCCGCTCGCTGCGCAGCCGGCCCATCACCTCGTCATAGTCCCCACCCAGGGCGGTATAGCACTCCTTCAGCGTCATTTGTTCTCCTCCCCGCCTTTGCGCTCGTCCTCTTTGCGGCCTCCGTCGATGGGGGACACCGCCGAGGCCGCCGTGTCTACGGCGTTGTCCTTTTGATAGTAATTATAGCGTCCCTTCTTGCCGCTGTGCTTCACCACGTAGAGCGCCTGATCCGCGCAGCGGAACAGGGTCTCGTAATCCCGGCCCACCACGTCGGTGCTGGCCACGCCCATACTCACCGAGATGGGGAAGCCCTGGTAATCCCCTCCGGCCAGCCGGCTGTAGATCCCCTCGATGGTGGACTCCAGATCCTCCTTGTACTCCAGGAAGATGAGGAACTCGTCCCCGCCCACCCGGGCGGCGATGTCCCCGCCCCGGATGCTGCGGCGCAGCCTGTCGGCCAGGAATTTCAGCGCCTCGTCGCCGAACAGGTGCCCATAGGTGTCGTTGGCCCGCTTGAAATGATCCAGATCCAGGATAGCCAAGGCATAGTGCCCGCTGGGCCGATCCTCCAGCCGCTCTATGATCCGCTCCTGGGCGTAGGCCCGGTTGATCAGCCCCGTGAGGGCGTCGTGGGACGCCTGACGCTCCAGCCGCTCCAGCTCCATGCGGGTGCTGTGAATGTCCATGGCCTTGCCGATGCAGCCGGTATACCGGGGCGGCTCCTCTGAGGACCAGGAGGCCCGGGCAATGATCCGGTGCCACCGCTCCTCCCCGTCTATGTGGAGCTTGCAGTCATACTGCACCACGGGGCTGCCCGGCGTGGTGGAATGGAGGGCGTCCGCCAGATCGTCCATATCGCCCTGGGAAATGACGGCCTGCTCCTGGATCTTCTCGTAGGGATCCATGACGGTCTCGGGCAGGCCCAGCTTTTCCGCCCCCCAGCTGCTCAGCACCAGGCAGGGCGGGTTGAGGGTATACTCAAACTGGGTCTCCTCGGTGAGGGAGGCAAAGAAGCTGTACTTCATCCGCTCGTGCTCCAGCAGCTCCAGCGTGCGCTCGGAGGCGGTGAGCTCCTCGTGCTTGTGCAGCTCCTGGGCCACGTTGCGCCGCTCCCGGCGGCTGCGCTCCTCGAAGCTGTCCTGGCTCAGCTCTGCCTGAATGTCGTCGGCGCAGTCCCTGAGGCAGTCCATCACCAGGGGGTTGAAGGCGCCGCACTCCCCGCTGAGGATCATCTCCACCGCTTTCTCGTGGGTAAAGGCGGGCTTATACACCCGCTCGGAGGTCAGCGCGTCGTACACGTCGGCCAGCGCCACCATCTGGGCGGAGATGGGGATCTCGTCCCCGCGCAATCCGTCGGGATAGCCCCGTCCGTCCCACCGCTCATGGTGCCAGCGGCAGATCTGGTACGCAGCCTTTACCAGCGGCTCATCCTGATAGGCGGGCAGGGCTTCCAGCATCTTCGCGCCCTCCATGGAGTGGGTCTTCATAATGGCGAACTCCTCGGGGGTAAACCTGCCCGGCTTGTTCAGGATCTCCTCCGGGATGGCGATCTTGCCGATGTCGTGGAGGGCGGAGGCGGTGCTGATGACGGAGATGTCCGACTGGGTCAGGTGGTATTTGTCCGTCCTCTGGAGCAGCGCCTTGAGCATGACCGCGGTAAGTATGTTCACATGGCGCACATGGAGGCCGCTCTCGCCGTTACGGAACTCCACGATGTGGCTGAGTATGTCGATCATCAGGCCGCTGCGGTGCTCTTTTTCGTAAATCTGCTCGGCCACCATAGAGGCCAGCTTTTTCTGCTTGGCGTACAGCAGGATGGTATTCACCACCCGGCGGTGGACGATGAGGGCGTCGAAGGGCCGACTGATGAAGTCGGTGATGCCCAGCTCGAAGGCCCGCTCGATGTGACTGGTGCCCCGCTCCGCCGAGATCATGATGACCGGGATGTCCTCGATCCAGTGGTATTTATTCATCGTGGTGAGCACGCCGAAGCCGTCCATCTCGGGCATGACGATGTCCAGCAGCACCAGGGAGATCTCCGGCCCGTACTGCCGCATCATGGCCACGCCTTCTTTGCCGTTCTCCGCCTCCAGGATTTCATACTCCCCGCCCAGCATATCGGCCAGAATGGCTCGGTTCATCTCCGAGTCGTCTACAATGAGTATTTTCTGTCTGTCCGTAACCCGTTCCAAGGCAAACAACCCCTTTTCAAACCGGCGCCGCGGGCGGCCCACACGCCGCCCAGACCGCGCTGTTTTTTGGTGCCTGCGGCCCGCCCCCTTCGGGGGCCGCCCGGCGGAGGGTATACGCCCTCACAATACAGGCATTATATCACAGGCCGGCAAGAAAAAACAAGCCGCTTTTTCCTGATTGGGGAAAATGGAAATCACATAAAAATAATCCGTATATCTTTACATTTCCCCGCCGTTGGTATACAATGAAAATTAGCGAAACTGCACAACACACATCAAGGCTCGGAGGTGCTTTTTGATGAAGCTTACATTTTTTGGCGCGGCCAAGGCGGTCACCGGCAGCTGCCACTGCGTGGAGGTCAACGGGCGCAAGGTGCTGATCGACTGCGGCCTGCAGCAGGGCAAGGACGAGCGGGACAACCGCGAGCTGGATTTCGCCCCCTCTTACATCGACGACGTTGTGGTCACCCACGCCCACATCGACCACTCGGGCCGCATCCCCCTGCTGGTGAAGCAGGGCTTCCGGGGCAACATCTACTGCACCCGGCTGACGGCCCAGCTGCTGTCCATCATGCTGCGGGACTCCGCCCAGATCCAGGAGAGCGACGCCGCCTATGAGAACCAGAAGGGCAAGCGCGCGGGCAAGGAGCCGGTGGAGCCGCTGTACACCCTGGTGGACGTGGAACGGGCTCTTCGTCACATTGTCACCTGCGAATACGGCTGGGAGCTGGACATCGCCGAGGGCATCAAGATCCGCTTTGTGGACGCGGGCCATCTGCTGGGCTCGGCCTGCGTGGAGATGTGGCTGACGGAGAACGATGTCACCAAGAAAATCGTGTTCTCCGGCGATATCGGCAACCGCAAGACCCCCATCATCCGCTCCCCCCAGCCCATCACCGAGGCGGACTACGTGGTCACGGAGAGTACATACGGCGACCGGCTGCACAACGTGAAGGAAAAGCCGGACTACTCCGGCGAGCTGGCCCAGGTCATCGAGGAGACGCTGTCTAAGGGAGGCAACCTGGTCATCCCCTCCTTCGCCGTGGGCCGCACCCAGGAGCTGCTGTACTTCATCCGGCAGATCAAGGAGCGGCATCTGGTGGGGTGCGACCCCGATTTCCAGGTGTATGTGGACTCCCCCCTGGCGGGGGCGGCCACCGAGATCTTCTCCGGCGACCTGACCGGCTACCTGGATGAGGAGGCCATTGAAAACCTCCGGGGCGGAGCGCTGTTCCGCTTCCCTGGACTGAACATCACTGAGAGCACCGACGAGTCCAGGGGGCTGAATCTGGATCCCCGGCCCAAGGTCATCATATCCGCCTCCGGTATGTGCGACGCGGGCCGCATCCGCCACCATCTGAAGCACAACCTGTGGCGGCCTGAGTCCACCATCCTGTTCGTGGGCTACCAGGCGGATGGCTCCCTGGGCCGGCGCATCCTGGACGGCGCCCAGCATGTAAAACTGTTTGGCGAGGAGATCGCCGTCCGGGCGCGGATCGTCCGCTTCCACGGCCTCAGCTCCCACGCCGACCGGGACGGGCTGGTGCGGTGGATCAGCCACTACACCCCCAGGCCCCAGCAGGTGTTCGTGGTCCACGGCGACGAGCGGGCCGCGGACAACTACGCCCAGACCCTGACCGAGCTGGGCTTCGCCGCCCACGCGCCCAACTACGAGGAGGTCTACGACCTGCTGGAAAACCGCATGATCTCCCCGGGCATCGTGCTGGAGCCCAAGGCGCCCGCTCCCGTGGACGCCGGCTCCCCCGCCTGGCGGCGGCTGGAGGACGTGGGCCGGAAGCTCATGGACGTCATCGCCCACAACAAGGGCGGCGCCAACAAGGATCTGGCCAAATTCGAGAAGCAGATCCTGGCGCTCATCGAGAAGTGGGACAGGTAATCTGTCCAGAACATCAAAACGGCTGGCCGCAATTGCGGTCAGCCGTTTGTTTATTTATTCCGCCTGATGCCCTTGCGCGATAATCACATCCACCACCCGCTGGGCCAGGCTCTGGCACTGCTCCTTTTCCGGGGCCTCCACCATCACCCGCACCAGCGGCTCGGTGCCGGACTCCCGCACCAGGATGCGGCCCGTGTCGCCCAGCTCATCGGCCACGGCCTGCACCGCCGCCTGGACGTTGGGATCGTCCTGGGCGGTCTTTTTGTCCTTCACCCGCACGTTGATGAGCACCTGGGGGTAGATGGTCACCGGCTCGGCCAGACGGCTCAGCGCCTCCTTCTTGGCCATCATGACCTCCATGATCTTCAGCGCGGTGAGGATGCCGTCCCCGGTCCGGGCGTACTTGGAGAAGATGATGTGCCCCGACTGCTCGCCGCCGATGCGGTGCCCGCCATGCACCATCTCCTCGTACACGTACTTATCGCCCACGGCGGTCTTGGCGTAGCCGATGCCTGCCTTGTCCAGCGCTTTGTACAGCCCGAAGTTGGACATGACGGTGGTGACCACCGTGTTGGTCAGCAGCTTGCCCCGCTCCTTCATATACAGGCCGTACAGGTACATGATCTGGTCGCCGTTGACCACGTTCCCCTTCTCGTCCACGGCGAGGCAGCGGTCCGCGTCGCCGTCGAAGGCAAAACCCGCGTCGCAGCCGTGTTCCACCACGTAGTTCCGCAGCCCGTCGATGTGGGTGGAGCCCGCGTCCAGGTTGATGTTCAGCCCGTCCGGGTGGTCATTGATGACCCGCACGTCCGCCCCCAGGGAGCGGAACACGTTGGGCGCGATGGCCCAGGCGGAACCGTTGGCGCAGTCCAGCGCGATCTTCTTTCCCCGGAAGGAGTACACAGCCAGCGAGATCAGGTAGCCCATGTACCGGTTGCGCCCCGCGGCGTGATCCACGATGCTGCCCACCGCATCATTGGTGGCAAAAGGCAGCTTGTTCACCGGGTGTCCGTCCACCTCCAGATGGCCGTCCAGATAGTCCTCCACCAGCCGGATGGTGGCCTCGTCCATCTTCTCCCCTTCCCGGTTGAGTAGCTTGATACCGTTGTCGTAATAGGGGTTGTGGGAGGCGGAGATCATCACGCCGCAGTCAAACCCGTCCGTCCGGGTAACGTAGGACACAGAGGGGGTGGTGGTGACGTGAAGCAGGTACACATCCGCGCCGGAGGCGGCCATGCCCGCGCTGATGGCGTACTCCAGCACATAGCTGGAACGCCGGGTGTCCTTGCCCACCACGACGCGGGCCTTATTGCCCCCCCGGCCGTAGTACCAGCCCAGGAACCGGCCCACCTCGTAGGCGTGGTTGGCGGTGAGTTCCACATTTGCCTTGCCGCGGAAGCCGTCGGTGCCGAAATATTTACCCATAATTCAATCTTCCTTTCCCTTGGGGACGATGACCCCGCCCGTCTTATAGATGCTGTCTGCTGGGATGACCCCCCGGACGCAGGACACGGGATAGACGTTGCTGTGGGGTCCGATGACAGTGCCCGGGTTGAGCACACTGTTGCAGCCCACCTCCACGAAGTCGCCCAGCATCGCGCCGAACTTCTTGCGGCCTGTCTCGATGGCCTCGCCCCCGTTTTTGACCACCACCAGCGTCTTATCGGACTTCACGTTGGAGGTGATGGAACCCGCCCCCATGTGGCTCTTGTAGCCCAGGATGGAATCGCCCACATAGTTGTAGTGGGGGGTCTGGACATTGTCAAACAGGATGACGTTTTTCAGCTCCACCGAGTTGCCCACCACGCAGTTTGCCCCCACCAGGGCGGAGCCCCGGATGAAGGCGCAGTGGCGCACCTCGGTGTCCGGCCCGATGATGCAGGGCGCGCCCAGATAGGCGGTGGGGGCCACCTGGGCCGTCTTATGCACCCATACCTGGGGGGCGCGCTCCTCATAGTCCTCCCCCAGGGCGGGGCCCAGGGACAAGATCAGATCCTTGATGCCGTCCAGCGCCTGCCAGGGATATCGAACTTGGGCCAGATAGTCCCCCGCCAGGGTGTGGCTCAGGTCAAACAGCCCGTTTATCTCCAAATTCATCTTCAAAACCTCCTATTGCTTCTTGCGGCCTATGCAATGCACAACGAGCAGCGCCAAAAAGCTGACGCCGAACACCGCCGTACAGACGATCTTCCAGACCTCCACTTTGTTCGCGCTGGCCACATCGACCACGCACAGCAAGACCCAAAGGGCCGCGCACACGCCGTACATCACCACAAAGGGCAGCGGCAGGTAGATGGGCTTCTTTTTCTTATTCATAAAAACCTCCCTATTTCTTACTTTTTCCATCCTTGAAATACTGATAGAGGTTAAAGCCGCACACGAAAACACTCAGTGTAACCGGGATAAGATGATACCACCTGCTCGGCCCGCCGCACACGGAATCGTAGATCGTCCATATCACGCAGACTGCCCACATAATCCCCGCAATCACAGCGCCCGCAATCAAAAACCGTTTCATTTTCATATGCTGTACCTCCTTTTTTAATTGGGCACACGTTTCACCAGCACCCCAGACACAACGCCCACCAGCACCCCGGCAATCGTCCCGGAGAGCCACAGCACCGGCAGATACCAGGCCAGCCGCACCGTCTCCAGCATTGCCATGGCAACCAAAATCTGCCCCGCGTTATGGGCCACACCCCCCGCCACGCTAACGCCCACCGAGGAGAACTTCCCCGTTTTCCACAGCAGGCCCATGACCATGAGGCTCAACGCGGCCCCCGCCGCGCTGTAGGCCAGACTGGCCCCGTTGCCGAACAGCAGAGCCACCAGCGCCACCCGCGCCAGCGAGATGACGCAGGCGTCCCTCCAGCTCAGCCGGTACAGGGCGAACACAACAGCCAGGTTGGGCAGGCCCAGCTTTACCCCAGGCACCCCCAGGGGCGGCAGCAGGGACTCCAGATAGGACAGCACCAGGGCCAGGGCGGTGATCAGCCCGTATTGGGCGACTTTTGACGCTTTCATGCTCCACCCCTTACTTGGCCGTCGCATCCACATCGTCCGCCTGACCGCCCTCCACCGTGACCACCAGCTTGTGGGGCAGGCAGACGATGGACTCCCCGGCGTACCGGACGGCCCCCTGGTTGACGCAGATCTGGTCGGGACAGCCTGCCTCGATGATCTGCGCGGTTCCGTCTTTGATGACCAGGGTGTTGGTATGCCCCCCTTCCCCCAGTACAATCTGGGCATCTTCGCCGAGGGGCAGCTCCATCACGGTCTCCCCGCCCACTTGGACGGACACATATCCCCCGGTCTGCCGGGTGGCATACAGGAACAGGGCCAGCGCCCCGCCCAGGATCAGCAGAATCGCGATCAGCAAAACGTCGTTTCGATGGGTTTTCAGCCAGTTCACCGAACCCATGTCCCCCTTTTTTCAGAGCCTCTGTCCATCTTCGGAAGCAGTCGCGCCGGAGATGGACACAACCTCTCAAACCGCAACAGAGGGAAAGCCTTCCCGGCCTTCCCTCGTCGCGGTTAAGGTCTCTTTTGTCAGCCGTTGACCACGGTGGCGTTGCTGATGTTCAGCGCCACCAGGCACCCGGCCTTACACACCTCGATGCACTTGCCGCAGCCGTCGCACTTGGCGTAGTCGATGCTCGCCAGGTTGTCGGTGACGGTGATGGCCCCGTTGTGGCAGTTCTTCTCGCACAGACGGCAGCCGATGCAGCCCGCGGAGCAGCTCTTGCGGGTGCCCGCGCCCTTCTGGTGGCTGTTGCAGTCCACCACCATGTGGGCGTCGGCGGGACGGATGGCGATGACGCCGTTGGGGCAGGTCTTGGCGCACAGGCCGCAGCCGATGCAGGCGGTGGTGTCCACCCGGGCCAGCCCGCCGTTGATGTGGATGGCCCCCACGGGGCACACCTGGGCGCAGTCGCCCAGGCCGATGCAGCCATAGACGCACTTGCCGGTGCCGCCGAACAGCAGCTTGGCGGCGGCGCAGCTCTCCAGGCCGTTGTAGTCCATCTTCACGGAGGTGGCCTCACAGGTGCCGGAGCAGCGCACCTCCGCCACCTGCTTGGCAACATCGCCGGCCTCGCGGCCCAGCACCTTGCCGATGTTGGCGGAGGCGGTGGCCCCGCCGGGGACGCACAGGCTGACGGACAGGTCGGGGTCCTCCACCAGGGCGGCGGCGTACCCGTCGCAGCCGGCGAAGCCGCAGGCGCCGCAGTTGGCACCGGGCAGGCACTCACGCACCATAGGGATGCGCTCGTCGACTTCCACGGCCATAAACTTGGAGGCGATGGTCAGCATCACGGCGCACAGCAGGCCGATGACGCCCACGACCACCACAGCGATCACAATAGTCATAGGATCCATATTACGCTTCCCCTCCTTAAACGCCCAGCAGGTTTTCCACGATGCCGGCGAAGCCCATGAAGGACACGGACACGATGGCGGCGGAAATCAGGGTGATGGGCATCCCCTTGAAGCACTCGGGGCACTTGCACTTGTCCACGCGGCTGCGCACGCCGGAGAACAGCACCATGGCCAGCAGGAAGCCCAGGCCGGAGCCCAGGGAGTTGAACATGGCCTGGACGAAGCCGGTGCCGAAGCTGACCTTATCCAGCAGGTAGTTGTCGATGTTGCTGATGCACACGCCCAGCACGGCGCAGTTGGTGGTAATGAGGGGCAGGTACACGCCCAGGGAGGCGTGGAGCGCGGGGATGTACTTCTTGAGGATGATCTCCACCAGCTGCACCAGGGCGGCGATGACCAGGATGAACACGATGGTCTGGAGATAGCCAAGCCCCAGCTGATTGAGCACGAAGTACTGGATGGGATAGGTGACGGCGGTGGCCAGCAGCATGACGAAGATAACGGCCACGCTCATGCCGGCGGCCTGGTCCAGCTTCTTGGACACGCCCAGGAAGGGGCAGATGCCCAGGAACTGGGCCAGCACGTAGTTGTTCACCAGCACCGCCGACATGACGATGGAAACCAGGATCTTGAATTCGTTCATTTCGCGGCAGCCTCCCTCTTCTCAGCGCAGTTCTGCCCATTGCACGCGGCGGCACTGGGGCAGCCCTCGCAGCTGAAGTCTTTTTTCTTGATGGCCTTGCCGTTGCTGGCCTTGTTGATGATGGCGATGAGAATGCCGAAAATGGCGAAGCCGCCGGGGGCCATGGTCATGATGGAGATGTTGTTGTCAATGAGCACGGGGATCTCCATGCCGAACCAGGTGCCCGCGCCAAAGATCTCACGGATACTCGCCATCGCTAACATGGCGAGCGTGTAGCCAACGCCCATGCCGATGGCGTCCAGGGCGGAGTCGAAGATGCCGTTCTTGTTGGCGAACATCTCGGCCCGGCCCAGGATGATGCAGTTCACCACGATCAGGGGCAGGTACAGGCCCAGGGCCTTATCCAGCGCGGGCACAAAGGCCTTGACGATCATCTGCACCAGGGTGACGAAGGAGGCGATGACCACGATGTAGCAAGGGATGCGCACCTTGTCGGAGATGACATTGCGCAGCAGGGAGATCATCATGTTGGAGCACAGCAGCACGAATGTGACCGCCGCGCCCATGCCGATGGCGTTGGACGCCTGGGTGGTGACCGCCAGGAAGGGGCAGGTGCCCAGGATCAGCACCAGGATGGGGTTTTCCTTGATGATGCCATTGGTCAGGATCTGAAGCTTATTGTTTTTCATATCAGTGTGCCTCCCTTCCTCAGCCCGTCACCAGGCCGTACGCGGTGTACGCGTCGGCGATGGCGGCCCGATAGTAGTTGGAGGAGAAGGTGGCGCCGGAGATGTTGTCCACGCCCTCCAAGCTGGCGTCCTTGCCGGGGAACTGGCCCTTGAACGCGTCGCCGGTGATCTTGGAGCCCAGACCGGCGGTCTCGCTATGGCTGAGCACCTTGGTGTCGGTGATCTTGCCGGCCATGTCGATACCCACGGTCATCTTCAGGGTGTTCTTGCCGCCGTAGCCGGTGGTGGTCAGGGAGAACACATAGCCCGCGCCATTGGTGGCCTTGAACACGCCGGTGATGGAATCGGGCAGGCCGTCCACGGTAACCTCCTCAAAGGGATCGGCATCGGCCGCGTCCTCCTGGCCGGCGGCGGCCGCGGGCAGGACCTCCAGCCGGGCAGCCCGGTTGGCCTCCTCCTCCGCTTTGTCGATGATCGGCTTGGTGATGCTGTTGGTAAAGGCCAGCAGGCCGCTCATGATGGCGCAGATCAGGACCAGCACCACAATGGGGGCCACGAAATCAGTGACCACATTGGATTTTGCTTTTGTCATGCCTGCACACCTCCAAACGGCTTGGTCTTTGTCCAGCCGCTGATGTAGGGATTGAGAATGTTCATCAGCAGGATGGAGAAGGACACACCCTCGGGGAAATTGCCCCACACGCGGATGAGCACCGTGATGAGGCCGCAGCCCACGCCGAAAATCAGCTTGCCGGCGGGGGTGGGGGGAGAGGTGGTGTAGTCGGTAGCCATGAAGATGGCGCCGATGAACAGGCCGCCCGCCATGACCTGGTACAGCGGCTGCTGGCCCAGCAGGGCGGTGCACACCAGCACGGTGCCGATGAAGGCCACGGGGGTGTGCCAGGAGATGACCCGGCGGAAGAGCAGGTAAGCGAAGCCGATGAGCAGGGCCAGGCAGCTGGTCTCGCCCATGGAGCCGCCCCGGGCGCCCAGGAACATCTGGAGGTAGGAGGGCAGCTCACCGGCCACGCCCTCCGCGCCCAGCAGGGCCAGGGGGGTGGCGGCGGTAACGGCGTCCGCCGGGGCGTTGGAGAACGCGGCGGGCACCCAGTTGGTCATGGGGCCGGCAAAGGCCACCAGCATGATGACCCGGGCGGTGATGGCGGGGTTGGCGAAGTTCTGTCCGATGCCGCCGAAGAACTGCTTGATGACCACGATGGCCACGAAGGAGCCGAAGGCGGCTTGCCACAGGGGGATGCTCACCGGCAGATTCAGGCCCAGCAGCAGGCCGGTGACGGCGGCGGACAGATCGGTGACGGTGATGGGCTTGTTGCAAATCTTTTCAAAGGCCCACTCGCAGGCCACGGCCACGGCCACGCACAGGCACTCCACCACCAGGGCACGGATGCCGAAGAACACGATGGACGCGATCACGGCGGGGAACAGCGCGATGAGCACATCCCGCATGATGGTCTGGGTGGTGTCCTTGGCATAGACGTGGGGGTTGACAGAGACGACCATTCTATCCATTTAGACCGCCTCCTTTTCTTTTTCTTTGGCCGCTTTCTTCTCGGCGGCGGCCTTCTGCTCGGCGTTGTACTTGTTCAGCATGGCCTTGGCCAGCTTGTTCACCTGCACCAGCGGCCGGCGGGCGGGGCAGCTGAAGGAGCAGCAGCCGCACTCCATGCACAGGTTCACCTTCAGCGCCTTGAGGGTCTCGGGCTCATTGTTGCTGTAGGCGCTCTCAATGGCGGCGGGCATCAGGTTGAAGGGGCAGTGGGCCACGCAGCGCCCGCAGCGGATGCAGGCGGAGGGCACCGGGTCTGCGGCATCCTTCTCGTCGAAGGCCAGGATAGCGTTGGTGTTCTTCATGATGGGGGCCTCCAGGCTGGGCACGGAGATGCCCATCATGGGGCCGCCGTACAGCACCTTCTTGGGCTCGCATTTGAGGCCCACGAAGTTCAGGATATCCTGGATGGGGGTGCCCACCGGGGCGATGATGTTCTGGGGGTTGGCGATGGCGGAGCCGTCCACGGTGATGACCTTCTCCACCAGGGGCATACCGGTCTTGATGTACTTGGCGATGACCGCCAGGGTGGTGCAGTTGATGACGATGGCGCCCACGTCGATGGGCAGCTTGCCCTCGGGGACGACCTCGCCGGTGGTGTTGTAGATCAGCACCTTCTCGCCGCCCTGGGGGTACAGGGCGGGCAGGGAGGCCACCTCGAAGCCGGGTACGCCCTTGCCCGCCTCCTGCATGATCTTCACGCACTGGGGCTTGTTGTCCTCAATGCCGATGACGATGCGGTCGGCGGTGTAGTACTTCTGGAGCAGCTGGGCCCCGTAGATCACGTCGTCCGCGCTGTCGATCATGGTGCGGGTGTCGGACGTGATGTACGGCTCGCACTCCGCGCCGTTGATGATGATGTTGTGGACCCGGTCGGGATCCACATTCAGCTTCACCGACGTGGGGAAACCCGCGCCGCCCAGACCCACGCAGCCGCACTGGCACACCGCCTCCACGAAGCTGGCCTTATCGGTGACCACAGGGGGCTTGATGCCCTCCCAGGTCTCCTGGAGGCCGTCGCTTTCAATGACGATGACGGTGTCGAACCGGCCGTTGGAGCTGACGATCTCATCCAGCCGCTTCACCTTGCCGGACACGCCGGAATAGATGGGCGCGGACATGAAGCCCCCCGCCTCGGCGATCATCTGGCCCACCTTGACCACGTCCCCCGGCTTCACCACCGGCTTGGCCGGCGCGCCGATATTCATGGACATGGGGACGGTGATCATCGCGGGCACCGGCATACGCGTCGGTACGCTCTCCACGGTGTTCTTCCTGTGGGGAGCGTGGATGCCATGCAATTTGCCACTGAACACAATGTCTCCTCCTCTTTTTGTTTCTGATTCATACAGAGCTATTATACCACGTTGCGATTCAAACGCAAGGGAAAATCTGTTTGATTCTCCATGAAAACTTCCCCAAAAATTCATCCTGATATTTCTCCCTTGAATTCCCATGGGGATTGTGTTATGTTATTAAATGTATTTTTATGTGGGCACGATTGGAGGGACACCCATGAAAATTTCCACAAAAGGGCGCTACGCCCTCCGCCTGATGGTCGATATCGCCCAGCACATCGACGACGGCCCGGTGTCCCTGCGGGACGTGGCCCGGCGGCAGCAGCTCAGCGACAAATACCTGGAGCAGATCGTCACGCCTCTGTCCCGAGCGGGGCTGGTGCGCTCGGTGCGGGGCGCGGGGGGCGGTTATCTGCTCACCCGGCGGCCGGAGGAGTACTCGGTGGGCGACATCCTGCGCCCGCTGGAGGGCGACCTGGCCCCGGTGGAGTGCGCCACCGACGACGGCTACTGCGAGCACAGCTGCGACTGCGTGACCGTGGAGCTGTGGCAGGACATCCACAAGGCGGTGTCCGCCGTAGTGGACGGCACTACCCTGGCCGACCTGGTGGAGCGCCAACAAAAACACCATTGCAAGGGGGAGCCTACCGCCTGCCCCTGAGTCAAATTTTTACACCGAGAGGAAACGACCCGTATGGAGATCAACGGCGCGCAAGTACAAGAAATATATTATTACAAGGATATGGGCCTGTCGGAGGCCACCATGAAGGCCCTGGACAAAAAGGGCTTCACCCAGGCCACCCCCATCCAGGGCGGGGCCATCCCCTACTTCATGGATTGGAAGGACGTGGTGGCCAAGGCCCCCACCGGCACCGGCAAGACCTTCGCCTTTGGCATCCCCATGGTGGAGCATATCGACCCCGCCTCCGACGCGGTGCAGGGCCTGGTGCTGGCCCCCACCCGGGAGCTGGCCATCCAGATCCGGGACGAGCTGCGGGACCTGTGCGCCTTCCGGGAGGGGGTGCG
>JAAVHV010000005.1 GCA_014799505.1 Clostridiales bacterium | reverse complement strand
GACGGCTTTCTGGCGGGGCATCCGGACTTTGAGACGGAACCCTTTGACCTGCCCCATCTGGACACACAGCCGGGCCGGATGACCTTCTGGCCCCACATCCACGGCACAGACGGCTTTTTCGCGGCCAAGCTGCGCAGAAAGGGGTGATCCCCAATGACCGATTTGAAATCCATGACCCGGCAGGAGCTGGAGGCGTACTTCAAGGAGCTGGGCCAGCCCAAATTCCGGGCCATACAGGTGTTCCGCTGGCTCCACCGGGGGGTGGAGTCCTTTGACGAGATGACCGACCAGCCCAAGACCCTCCGGGAAAAGCTGAAGGAGACCTGTATCCTCACCGTCCCCAAGGTGGAGCGCAAACAGGTGTCAAAGCTGGACGGTACCATCAAGTATTTGTGGCGGCTGGGGGACGGAAATTGTGTGGAAACGGTTTTGATGCGCTACAAGCATGGGAATACTGTATGTGTATCCAGCCAGGTGGGGTGCAATATGGGCTGTGTGTTCTGCGCGTCCACCCTGGGGGGAAAGGTGCGGGATCTGACCCCGGCGGAGATTTTAGATCAGGTAATATTTACCGAAAAAGACAGCGGAGAGGCCGTTTCCAACATCGTTATGATGGGAATTGGCGAGCCATTGGACAATTTCGACCACGTTTTGCGGTTTTTGACCCTGGTAAATGACCCGGACGGGCTGAACATCGGGATGCGGCACATCTCCCTGTCCACCTGCGGGCTGGTAAAGAAAATTGACAAACTGGCCCAACTTGGGTTACAATTGACGTTAAGTGTTTCTCTCCACGCCCCGGACGACGAGACCCGGTCAAAGCTGATGCCGGTCAACCGCTCGGTAGGTGTGGATACGTTGATGGAGACCTGCCGCCGGTACTTCGAGACGACCGGGCGGCGTATCTCCTATGAGTACGCCATGGTCGACGGCGTCAACGACAGCGACGAGCAGGCCGACCGGCTGGCGAAGCTCCTGCGGGGCCAGCCGGGGCACGTGAACCTGATCCCGCTCAACGAGGTGGCGGAGTCGCCGCTGAAACCCAGCCGCCGGGTGCGGCAGTTCCAGCAGCGGCTGGAGGGACATGGCGTTACCGCCACGGTGCGGCGCAAGCTGGGGGGCGACATCGACGCCTCCTGCGGGCAGCTGCGGCGGCGGAGGATCATGGAGAGGGAAATCCATTCCCCAGAGGAGGGATCAACTTGAAAGTCTGTGGTATGACGGACATAGGCTGTCACAGAAAAGACAACCAGGACAGCTATGCCATCCGTCAATGGGAGGACGGGACGGCCCTGTTGGTGGTGTGCGACGGCATGGGCGGCGCCCAGGCGGGCAGCGTGGCCAGCTCGGTGGCGGCGGAGACCTTTGCCGCCGCGGTGGAAGGAGCTCTGGCCCGGGGCGCCCTGGGGGGTTCGAGGCAGGTGCTGGTGAATGCCTGCCAGATGGCCAACGAGAAGGTGTACCGCCTCAGCCTGGAAAACCGGGAGTACGAGGGGATGGGCACCACTTTGGTGGCGGCGCTGATCCGGCCGGACGGGGTGTGGCTGGTCAACGTCGGGGACAGCCGGGGCTATCTGCTGGAAAATGATTCCATACGCCAGGTGACGGTGGACCACTCCCTGGTGCAGCTGCTGGTGGAGCGGGGGGAGATCACCCCCGCCGAAGCCCGCGTACATCCCCAAAAGAATCTCATCACCCGTGCCCTGGGGGTGGACAGCCGTGTGGAGTGCGATTTGACCCGGCTGGAGCCGGGGCAGGGCAGCCGCCTGCTGCTGTGCAGCGACGGACTCACCAATGTGCTGGACGACGAGACGCTGTTGACCCTCAGCCGCCGGGAGGCGGAGATCGAGGATCTGTGCCGCGCGCTGATCGGCTTGACGCTGGAGCGGGGCGCGCCGGACAACGTCACCGCCGTGCTGGCGCAGCTGTAAACGAGGAGGACTTTTACCATGGATCAATACATAGGTAAAATGCTCGACAACCGATATGAAATTCAGGAGTGCATCGGCACCGGGGGCATGGCGGTGGTGTACAAGGCCCGCGACCACCGGCTGAACCGGCTGGTGGCCGTCAAGATCCTGAAGCCGGAGCTGGCCAGCGACGCGGACTTCCGCCGCCGCTTCCACGACGAGTCCCAGGCGGTGGCCATGCTGTCCCACGCCAACATCGTGTCCGTGTACGACGTAAGCCGGTCCGACGGGCTGGACTATATCGTCATGGAGCTGATCGACGGCCTGACCCTGAAGCAGTATATGCAGCGCCGGGGCACCCCCCTGAACTGGCGGGAGGCCCAGCATTTCATCACCCAGATCATGCGGGCGCTGAGCCATGCCCACTCCCGAGGGATCATCCATCGGGACATCAAGCCCCACAACATCATGGTTCTCCGGGACGGCAGCGTGAAGGTCACCGATTTCGGCATCGCCCAGCTGGCCAGCGCCGCCCAGAACACCATGACCCAGGAGGCCATCGGCTCGGTACACTATATCTCCCCGGAGCAGGCCAAGGGCAGCCATGTGGACTGCCGCACGGATATCTACTCCGCCGGCGTGGTGCTCTATGAGATGCTCACCGGCCGCCTGCCCTTCGAGGGGGACACCCCCGTGGCGGTGGCGATCCAACATATCAGAGCCATTCCCGTGCCCCCCTGCGATTTGAATCCGGACGTGCCCCGTACCCTGGAGGCCATCACCATGAAGGCCATGGCGCCCGAGCTGGGCCAACGCTACGCCACGGCGGACGAGATGCTGGAGGATCTGAAGGAATTTCGCAAGAACCCGGACTATGAGCCCGCCGCCCCCACTCCCGAGGATGTGCCGGACGAGCCCACCATGGTGGTGCCCGCCAAGGTGATTACCGCCTCTGTCCGGGTGCCGGTGGAGCGCCGGGAGCCGGAGAATGCCCAGCCTGAGCGGCGGGAGCGCCGCCGCCGTGAGGTGGAGGAAGAGGATTACGACTACGACGACGAGCCTCCCCGCCGGGGCGGCGGAGTGGCGGCCGCGGCGGTGGCTGTGGTGCTCATCCTGGCGTTTATCGGCTGCATTGTCTACTTCCTCTGGAATTTCTTCGCCAAGGATCTGCTGGCCCCGGGAACTCAGGAGTACGAGGTGCCCAATCTGCTGGGCTACACCGTGGAACAGCTGGAGCAGAACAAGACCATTCTGGGCGATTTTACCCTGGAGAGGGGAGACGTCAAGTACAGCGCGGAGTACAAGGAGGGTCAGATCTGCGAGCAGAACCCCATGCCCGGCACCATGGTGCGGGAAGGCACCATGACCATCACCGTCAACATCAGCGGCGGCGAGGACAAGGTGTATATGCCCTTCGTGGAGACCTGGGACGCCAGACAGGCCCTCAAGACCCTGCAGGACGAGATGGGGCTGGTGGTGAACCAGGAAGAGGACTGGTCCGACACCATCACCAAGGGCTATGTCATCTCCCAAAGCCTGATGAAGGATACCGAGGTGTGGCCGGGGCGCGAGGTGACCATCGTCATCAGCAAGGGCCCCGAGCAGAAGCAGGCCACGGTGATCAACTTCCTCAACGTCCCTCTGGAGCAGGCCAAGGAGCAGATCATCCAGCTGGGGCTGAAGGTGGGCAAGGTCAGCGAGTACCACAGCGACGAGTACGCCGAGGGCCGCGTGTCTTGGCAGAGTGTTCCCCAGGGCGAGCAGGTGGATAAGGACACCGCCATCGACCTGTGGGTGAGCCTGGGCCCGGAGCCCGTGGACACGCCGGAGCCCACACCCGACGTCACTGAGCCGCCGGAGGAGAGCATCCCGGTGGCAGAGCCCACCGAGAATGTGGGGGCGGCCACCAGCACGCAGGTCATTACCGTGGATTTGAGCCCCTATGAGGGCACGGTGAACGTGCGCATCGTGGTGGGGGACATGACGCTGTTCGACGGCAGTGTGGACGCGGATATGAATTCCGCCAAGAGCGTGCCCGCCACCGCCTCGGGGCTGCAGGTGGTATCCATCTATATCAACGGGACGCTGGTGAGCAGCTACTCAGTCCAATTCTGACGGCATGACAGGACAGATCGCCAAGGCCCTCAGCGGGTTTTACTACGTGGATACAGGGGCGGGAGAGCCCGTCCCCTGCCGGGGCCGGGGGAAGCTCCGCCACCAGAAGGCCACGCCCCTGGTGGGCGACCGGGTGGAGATCACCTGCCTGGACGACGGCACGGGCATGGTGGACGCCATCCTGCCCCGGAAAAACCAGTTCAGCCGTCCGGCGGTAGCCAACATCGACCAACTGGTCATCGTGTGCTCCGGGGCCATCCCGGTGACCGACCCGTTCCTCATTGACCGCATGGCGGCCATGGCGGAGTGGAAGGGCTGCGAGCCGCTCATCGTGTTCAACAAGTGCGACCTGGTGCGGGTGGACGCGCTGGCGGAGCTTTACCGCGCCGCGGGCTTCGCCACCCTCCAGGTGAGCGCGGAGACGGGGGAGGGGATGGATGCCCTGGCCGCCGCCATCGCGGGGAAGGTGTCCGCCTTCACCGGAAATTCGGGGGTGGGCAAGTCCAGCATCCTCAACACCCTCCAGCCCGGGTTCTCCCTCCGGGTGGGCGAGGTCAGCGAAAGGCTGGGCCGGGGGCGCCATACCACCCGCCATGTGGAACTGTTTCCTGTGGCCGGGGGATTGGTGGCGGATACGCCTGGGTTCTCCTCCTTTGACGTGGAGCAGATGGAGGCCATTCCCAAGGAGGAACTGGCCGCGACCTTCCGGGAGTTTACCCCCTATTTGGATCAGTGCCGCTTCCAGGGGTGCGCCCATGTGAAGGAGCGGGGCTGCGCCGTCCGGGAGGCGTTGGCCGAGGGGCGGATCGCCCCCGGCCGCCACGAAAGCTACGTCCGGCTCTATGAGCAGGCGAAGGAAATTCCGGACTGGGAACGAATCAAAAGCAAATAAGATGAGAACGCCCCTCAATTGAAAATTTTCCCGGGAATCGCGTAACAGGACAGCCCCCTCTCACATATGCTGGTATATCATTCGGCAGCGGGAGAGGGGGTTGTTATCATGCGGGTGGTCGTGGTGAAGTTTCCCAAGGCGCTGTGCGGCCTGATGCGCAAGATATTCCACATGGATTCATGATCCATGGTGATTCCCCTTGAAGCGCGAAGCAAAGAAGGCGGGCCTTGAAAGCATTGGTTTTCAAGGCCCGCTGCCGTTTCACCGGGGCGGCCGGCAGGGTGCCGGGACGGTCGTTCGGCGTAGCCGAGTGACGCCCCCGGGGCAGCCGGCAGGGTGCCGGCGTGAGGCCGCCTTTGGCGGCCCTAGCCCGGGCACCGCTTTCCGGCCTCCGCATACAATGGGAGTGGAAGGGGCGCGCCATATCGGCCCCGACCCATCAACCATCGGGAGGTACAAATATGGCTGAATTCATTGAGCCGGGCCCCATTGCCGATGCCGCCGGTATCCGCGAGGCCGTGTGCATCCACACCCGAAAGATTTTTGACAGCTGCCGCGATAAGGACTGCGTGGAAGATCTGCGGCTCTATCCCACCGTCAGCTCCCAGGCCGTCATTGACCGGGCCATCAGTTTGAAGGCCGGGCAGGCCGAGCTGCTGTACGCTTACATCGACGTGGAGCCTGTGGGCTTCAACCGCGGCTACTTCACCGTAGACGTGCGCTACTTCTACCGGGTGACCGCCGACGCCTTTGTGGGCGCGGCCCGGCCGGTGTCCATCTGCGGGCTGGCGGTGTTCGACAAGCGGGCCATCCTGTTCGGCAGCGAGGGCAGCGCAAAGGTGTTCTCCTCCAACAGCAGGGCGGACGACCTGGACGAGCAGAACCTGATGAGCACCAACCTGCCCATCGCGGTGGTCAACTCGGTGGATCCCATCATCCTGAGTATGCGCCTGTCCGACCCCTGCGAGCCGCCGGCCTGCGCCTGCGGCGACGGGGCGGAGGTGCCCGCGGGCATCGCGGGCTGCTTCCCCGGCGAGCTGAACATGGGGGGCGAGGGCCGGCGGGTGTACGTTACCCTGGGCCAGTTCTCCATCATTCGCCTGGAGCGGGACAGCCAGCTGCTCATCCCCGCCTACGACTACTGTATGCCCAGCAAGGAGTGCACCGGCGGCAGCGAGGAGGACCCCTGCTCCATCTTCCGTCAGGTGCAGTTCCCCACGGAGGAGTTCTTCCCGCCCAACACCATCGCGCCCCCGGAGGGCTACCAGGAGACCAAGAACTGCTGTTGCTGAGGGTTCGAGACAATTGGAGCGGAGCGGATTTCCCGCTCCGCTCCTTAATTTTTGATGAAGGCTATTCTCATTCCAGAAAAAACGTGGTAGAATAACAACACATCAAAACATTTCCATTGGGAGGTCTTTATGACAAATTGGAACGCCCTGTATGACCGCCTGCGGGGGTCAGTCCCATCCCTGGAGCTGCGGCGGGATGAGCCCATGAGCCGTCACACCTCTTTCAAGGTGGGCGGATCGGTGCCNCTGATGGCNCTGCCAAAAAGCGAGGCCGAGGTGCAGCNGATCATGTCCNTGGCTGNGCTGGAGTTCGGGGTGCGCCCCTTTTTCATGGGCAAGGGCTCNAATCTGCTGGTATCGGACGCNGGCGCGGATCTNNTGGTNNTNAANGCGGATGGGCTGGACAGGCTGGAGCTGGAAGAGGAGGGCAAAACCTGGGTGGCCGCCCGTCCCAATGGCCGCACCATCGTGGCCGGGAGNGGGGTGTCCCTGGCNCGGCTGGCCAATTTCGCGCTGGAAAACGGCCTCACCGGGCTGGAGTTTGCCCANGGCATTCCCGGNAGTGTGGGGGGCGGCGTGTACATGAACGCCGGGGCCTACGGNGGGGAGATGAGCCAGGTGGTGACCTGTGTTTCCTCNGTGTCCCTGCCGCCGGAGGAGATGATCCGGGAGCTGAAAGACCCCGGCTTCTCCTATCGCCACAGTGTCTATCAGGAACAGGATGAGTTTATTCTCCGGGCCTATTTCACCCTGGAGCCAGGGAACCGGTTGGANATCAAAGCGAAAATGGACGANNTGGCCGCCCGACGGAAAGAAAAGCAGCCCCTGGAGTACCCCAGCGCCGGCTCCACCTTCAAGCGNCCCCCGGCGGTGGACGGACAGCCGGTCTACGCCGCCGCCCTCATCGACGGGTGCGGNCTGAAGGGCCTGACGGTGGGCGGNGCCCAGGTGTCGGAGAAGCACGCGGGCTTTATCGTCAACANNGGCGGGGCGACCTGTAANGANATTGTGGAATTGATGGCCCAGGTGNGGGAGCGGGTATTCAAAGAGACCGGCGTGACGCTGGAGCCNGAGGTGCGTTACCTGGGAATGGAGGGAGATACATGGAATTTCTNATTGTGTCGGGGCTGTCNGGGGCGGGCAAATCCACCGTCATGTCCATTTTGGAGGACAGCGGCTTTTTCTGCGTGGACAATCTGCCCCCGGTGCTNATCCCCAAGTTCGCTGAGGTGTGCCTGGCCGGCACCGGCTCCTATGAGCGGGTGGCNATGGTGTGNGANATCCGGGGCGGCGAGAACTTCGACGGCCTGTTNGNGGCGATGGACGCCCTCAAGACCATGAAGTTCCAGNACAAGGTGCTGTTTGTGGACGCGGACGACGCCACCNTCATCAAGCGCTACAAGGAGACCCGCCGCAGNCANCCCCTCATGGGGGAGACGGGCAGTCTGTCCCAGGCGGTGGAGCGGGAGCGGGCGGCGATGGAGCCGGTGCGGGCNCACGCGGATTACGTCATCACCACCACCTCGCTGCCGGTGCGNAAGCTCCGGGGNCAGGTGCTGGATATGTTNGCCCCCAACCGCAAGAGCGCNAATGAGATGAGNGTCACCGTNACCTCCTTCGGCTTCAANTACGGCCTGCCCCTGGAGGCCGATNTGGTGTTTGACGTGCGNTTCCTGCCCAATCCCTTNTATGTGGAGGAGCTGCGGCCNCAGACCGGGCTGGATCAGGGNGTGGCGGACTANGTGTTCGGCAACCCCACCGCCCAGGAGCTGATGGAGCATCTGCGCCNNNTGATGGATTTCCTGCTGCCCCACTTTGTGGAGGAGGGCAAGAGCGCCCTGGTCATNGCCGTGGGCTGTACNGGCGGGCGGCACCGCTCGGTGGCGGTGACCCGCGCGCTGTGCGAGTACATCCAGGGCCTGGGCTACGCCNCNGGCGAGACCCACCGNGACATGACGAGGGCNTGACCATGGGAAATCAGAAACGGCATAAAGGGCCCGCCATTGTGGCCCTGGGCGGCGGGCACGGCCTGTCCGCCATTTTGAGAGGGCTGAAGCTCNATACGGACGATCTCACNGCCATCGTCACNGTGGCGGACGACGGCGGCGGCTCCGGGGTNCTGCGGNAGGATTTGGGTATGCCCCCTCCCGGCGANATCCGCAACTGNATGGAGGCGCTGGCGGACACCGAGTCGCTGATGCAGCAGCTGCTGGCCTACCGCTTCCCCGACGGACGGCTGGCGGGGCAGGCGTTTGGCAACCTGCTGCTGGCGGCGCTGGACGGCGTATGCGATTCCTTCGACCAGGCGGTGGCCCGGATGAGCGAGGTTCTGGCGATCACGGGGCGTATATTGCCNGTGACAAATGCCAATGTGCAATTGGAGGCCAGCTTTGAAAACGGCTCCAGCGTGTGTGGGGAGTCCAAAATCTCCGCCGCCAAAAAGGAGCAGAACTGCCGCATCCACCACGTCCGTCTGCTGCCGGAGCATACTCCGGCGCTGCCCGCCGCNCTGGACGCCATCCGCCGGGCGGAGGTCATTCTGATGGGGCCGGGGAGCCTGTACACCAGCGTGATCCCCAATCTGCTGGTGGACGGCGTCTCAGAGGCCATCGCGGACAGCNCNGCNCTGAAGATNTACGTNTGCAANATCATGACCCAGGACGGGGAGACGGAGGGCATGACCGCCCAGGATCATCTGGCTGCCCTGCTGGAGCACGGCGGGCCGGGGCTGGTGGATCTGTGCCTGTGCAATTCCGACCCCNTCAGCCGGGANCTGCTGGAGCGCTACTCCGCCGAGGACGCGGAGCCCATGCGGGTGGANCGCCGGGAGGTGGAGCTGCTGGGCGCGGAGGTGGTCTACCGTCCCCTGATGGACATGGACTGCGGCTATGCCCGGCACTCGGGCGTGAAGGTGGCCCAGGCGGTGGTGGANCTGTACCAGCAGAGGGCCGATACAAAGATTTTCTAATCAGCCGATAGCAGGATTTTTTGACAGAGGAGTGAGAGACCGTGGCCTTTTCCGCCGANGTGAANCAGGAGCTTTGCCGNCCNGCNGTGANCCGCCGGTGCTGNGCNCAGGCGGAGGCCTACGGNGTGCTGCTGTTCTGCGGCGCGTTCCACCCCCGTCAGGCCCGGATCGTCACGGAGAGTCCNGCNCTGAAGGAGCGGCTTCCCGCGCTGTTCCGNAAGGCGTTCAAGGTGTCCTTTGACCAGACCCCCGAGCCGGGGGAGGGGAAGGGCNCGTTCCTGATCGAAAGTCCGGCAAANTTGAAGGCAATTTTTGACGCCTTTGATCTGGAGTGGGACGGCGCGGTGTCCCTGCACATCAANCTGGCNATGCTGGAGGANGANCACTGCCGNACCGCNTTTCTCCGNGGGGCGTTTTTGGCGGGGGGCTCGGTGACCGACCCCATGAAGGGGTATCATTTGGAGCTGGCCACCTCCCACTATCATGTGGGGCGGGAGCTGCCCGCCCTGCTGCGGGAGGCGGGCTTCGAGCCCAAGGAGACGGATCGCAAGGGGAACCATGTGATATACTTCAAACAATCTGACCACATTGAGGATTTTCTCACCTTTCTGGGCGCTCCGGTGTCCGCCATGGCGGTGATGTCCGCCAAGATCGAGCGGGATATTCGGGGGAGCGTCAACCGCCAGGTGAACTGCGACAGCGCCAACCTGGACAAGACGGTGGCGGCGGCAAGGGAGCAGCTGGCCGCCATCGAGCGCTTACAGGAGTCCGGGCGGCTGGATGCTCTGCCGGACAAGCTCAAGGAGGCGGCGCGGCTGCGGCTGGAGAACCCGGAGCTGAACCTGAACCAGCTGGGGGCGCTGTGTGAGCCGGCCGTGAGCAAATCGGCCTTTAACCACCGGATGCGCAAGCTGATGGAATTAGGAAGCGCGGAGCGTGACAAGAGGGGAACGGGCCATGAAGAACTATGAGTTACACAGCGTTCTGCCTCCGGCGGAGCTGAGGGCAAAACTGGATCGGAGGGTGCAGACGCGAAACGACCAGGAGAGGGGCAGAAGCAGCCTCATCCTGAGATGGAAAAGTGAAGATCAGTTTACGCTTTTCATGGTGGAATATGAGAATTTCGTGGGTGTTGAGCGCGAAGGCGCGGCAAGAAGTGCCAGCAGAGGGCGGAGTGCAAGCTATTCTGTCATATTCCGTGGGGAAATCGCCCCTGATGGGGAAGGCAGCGTAATTGTGGGACATTTCAGACAGCTGCTGACAAAGTGGTTTTTGCTTATCATTGCGGCTGGATGCTTCATTGGGTTTGCCGTAACGGGACAGTGGTTCGCGTGTCTACTGACCGCGGCGCTGGGGGTGCCCTTCCTTTATCACCTGCTTAACCCGATGCGGAGCAGATCCGGCGAGGCTCTATGGGCCGAATTGGAATCCTTAGTGGCGACCGCTGACAGTCACGCGGCTGGCTAGCAGGCGCTGGAAGAACGAAATCAAGAGTAAGGAGTGAGAGCCATGTCCTTCACCCATTTACATCTGCATACGGAATACTCCCTCCTGGACGGGGCCTGCCGCATCAATCAGCTGGTGGAGCGGGTGAAGGAGCTGGGCCAGTCCGCCGTGGCCATTACCGACCACGGGGTCATGTACGGCGTCATCGACTTCTACCGGGCCTGCAAGGCGGCGGGGGTCAAGCCCGTCATCGGCTGTGAGGTATATGTGGCGCCCCGCACCCGCTTCGACCGGGTCCACGAGCTGGACGGCTCCGCGCGGCACCTGGTGCTGCTGTGCCGCAATGAGCAGGGGTACCGCAACCTGAGCTACATGGTGTCCATGGCCTTCACCGAGGGCTTTTACATCAAGCCCCGCATCGATATGGATTTGCTCCGTGCCCACAGCGAGGGCCTCATCGCCATGTCCGCCTGTCTGGCGGGGGAGATCCCCCGCCGCCTGCGCAATGGCGACTACGAGGGCGCGAAGGCCCACGCCCTGGAAATGCGGGCGCTGTTCGGTGAGGACGGCTACTACCTGGAGATCCAGGATCACAAGATCCCCGAGCAGCAGGCGGTCATCGCGGGTATCATGCGGTTGAGTCGCGATACCGGCATCCCCATGGTGGCCACCAACGACTGCCACTACCTCACCCGGGAGGATGCCGCTATGCAGGACGTGCTCATGTGCGTCCAGATGGGCAAGCTGGTGGAGGATCAGGATCGGATGCGGTTCGAGACGGACGAGTTCTACGTCAAGAGCGAGGACGAGATGCGCGCCCTCTTCCCCAACTGCCCCGAGGCCATCGACAACACCCAGAAAATCGTGGACGCCTGCAATGTGGAGTTTGAGTTCGGCAAGTACCACTTGCCCGAGTTCAAGCTGCCCGAGGGGGAGACGGACGGGGACGCCTACTTTGAGAAGCTGTGCTGGAAGGGCTTTGCCCAGCGCTATCCGGGCGGCGGCGAGGAATTAAAAGACCGCTTGCGCATGGAGATGGGGGTCATCCGGCAGATGGGGTTTGTGGACTACTTCCTCATCGTGTCCGACTTCATCGGCTACGCCAAGGAGAACGGCATCCCGGTGGGGCCGGGGCGCGGCTCCGGGGCGGGCTCTATGGTGGCCTACTGCCTGCGCATCACCGACGTGGACCCCATCAAATACGCCCTGATCTTCGAGCGCTTTTTGAATCCCGAGCGGGTGACCATGCCCGACATCGACATCGACTTCTGCATCCGGCGGCGGCAGGAGGTCATCGACTACGTGTCCCGGAAGTACGGGGAGGACCACGTGGTGCAGATCGTCACCTTCGGCACCATGAAAGCGAAAGCCGCCATCCGGGACGTGGGCCGGGTGCTGAACTTCCCATACTCCGAGGTGGACAACATCGCCAAACAGGTGCCCTTTGACCCCAAAATGACCCTGGACAAGGCGCTGGTGCTGTCCAAGGGGTTCTCCGACCTCTACAACGGGGACGAGCGGGTAAAAGAGCTGGTGGACATGGCCCGGAAGATCGAGGGGATGCCCCGCAACGCCTCCACCCACGCGGCGGGGGTGGTCATCACCAAGCGCCCGGTGTATGAGTACGTCCCCCTGGCCACCAACGACGGCCAGCCCGTCACCCAGTATACCATGGTGACCATCGAGGAGCTGGGCCTGCTGAAAATGGACTTTTTGGGCCTGCGCAACCTGACCGTTTTGGACGACGCGGTGAAAATGGTGCGGAAAGAGATCCCCGGCTTCCGGCTGGAGGACATCCCGGATGACGACATGGCGGTCTACCAGATGCTCTCCGAGGGCAAGACTTCCGGCGTGTTCCAGATGGAGTCCCAGGGGATGACCAGCGTGGGCGTGGGCCTCAAGCCAAAGAGCATTGAGGACATCTGCGCCATCATCGCCCTGTACCGTCCCGGTCCCATGGATTCCATCCCCAAGTTCCTGGCCTGCGCCCAGGATCCCAAGCTGGTCACCTATAAGCACCCCTCCCTGGAGCCTATCTTGTCCAACACCTACGGCTGCATCGTCTACCAGGAGCAGGTCATTGAGATCTTCCGCAAGCTGGCGGGGTACTCCCTGGGCCAGGCGGACATGGTGCGCCGGGCCATGAGCAAGAAGAAGGAAAAGGACGTCCAGCGGGAGAGGGGAACTTTCATCCACGGCGACCCCGCCCGGAACATCGCCGGGTGCGAGGCCAATGGCATCCCCGAGGCGGTGGCCCAGTCCATCTACGACGAGATCAACGACTTCGCCCACTACGCCTTCAATAAATCCCACTCCCTGGCCTATGCCATCGTGGCCTACCAGACGGCCTGGTTCAAGTGCCGCCATCCCCGGGAATACATGGCGGCCCTGCTCACCTCTGTGCTGGACTCCCAGGACAAGGTGGCGGAGTACATCGCCGAGTGCAAGGAGAACGGCATCGCCCTGCTGCCGCCGGATATCAATGAGTCCGGCGCGGCCTTCACCGTATCCGGGCCCAACATCCGCTTTGGGCTGGCGGCGTTGAAGGGGGTGGGCGTGGGCTTTACCAACGAAGTGCTGGCCGAGCGGGAGAAGGACGGCCCCTTTGCCTCCTTCCCGGAGTTCTGCGCCCGGATGTACGACTGCGATTTGAACAAGCGGGTGCTGGACAGCCTGATCCGCTCGGGCTGCTTTGACAGTATGGGCTGCCGCCGCTCCCAGTTGATGAAGGTGTACGAGCAGGTGGTGGACAATATTGCCCGGGACCGCAAAAAGAACCTGGAGGGCCAGTTTGACTTGTTTGGCGGGGGCGGGGAGGCCGTCTCCGTGCCCACGGTCATTCTGCCCGACATTCCGGAGTTCTCCCCGGTGGAGCTGATGGCCATGGAGAAGGAGACCACCGGGCTGTATCTGTCCGGCCACCCCATGGACGAGTACCGCAGGCAGGCTCAGAAACACGGGGCTGCGTCCATCGCGGCCGTCATGGCAAGCGGCGGGGAGGAGGACAGGCCCTCCCCCTATGGAGACGGCCAGCGGGTGACGCTGGCGGGGGTGGTGGCCTCCGTGCGCACCAAGACCACCAAGAACAACTCCCTCATGGCCTATGTCATGCTGGAGGACGCCACCGGAACCATTGAACTGCTGTGCTTTTCCCGCACGCTGACGGAGAGCGGAGCCTATCTGAAGGTGAATCTGCCCGTGGTGGTGACGGGCCGGGTGTCCGTCCGGGACGAGAAGGCCCCCCAGCTCATGGTGGACCGGGTGATCCCCCTGTCCGACACGGGCAAACCCGCTCAAGCGGGGGATCAGGTGCTGTGGATCCGCCTGCCCGACGGGGGGGAGACATTTACCTGGCTGAAAAAGCTGCTGAATATGTTCCCCGGTGATTCTCGCGCCATTGTCTATCTGGCGGATCAAAAGAAAAAGCTCCAGACCCACTGTATCCACCATGAGGCGCTGTTGGCTGAGCTGCGGGAGACGCTGGGCGAGGAGAGCGTGGTGCTGAAAGCCACGTAGATCGAGATTTCTAAGGTGAGATTATGCAGGCAAGAGAAAGAGTTTTAGGCAGGATCGGAAAGGTGCTGTTCCACCGCCTGGGCATTGTGGCGGTGCTCATCATCGCGCAGATCGCCCTGTATGCCACGGGGCTGGTGGTGCTGCGGGACAGCCCGTACTATAAGCCCATGGAGTGGCTGTTTATCGTGTTGTCGGTGCTGGCGGCCATGTGGATCGTGGGGAACAAAAGCAACCCGGGCTATAAGATCGGCTGGCTCATCATTGTGCTGGGGCTGATGCCTTTCGGCTCCCTGGCCTATCTGCTGCTGGGCGGCAACCATCTGTCCTCTTTCAACCAGCGCCGTCTGCGCTCCATGGAGCGGAAGATCCGCAAAAACCTGGGGCCGGAGTGCGGGCGGTCCGCCTCCCTGGGGGAGCTGCTGGGCCCGGACGCGGCCTGTATGGCCCACTATCTGGAGCGCACCACCCACTGCCCCGTGTACGGCAACACCCGCACCAAGTACTATCCCCTGGGGGACGACTGCTACGACGACATCCTGGCCGCCCTGCGGGGGGCGGAGCGGTATATCTTCATCGAGTACTTCATCATTGAAGAGGGCAAGCTGTGGAACTCCATCCTGGACATCCTGAAGGAAAAGGTCAAACAGGGGGTGGAGGTCCGGGTCATCTATGACGACGTGGGCTCCATCGCCACGCTGCCCTCGGACTACCCCGCGAAGCTGGAGAAGCTTGGGGTGCACTGCCGGGTGTTCAACCGGGTGCTGCCGGTGGTATCCCTGCGGCAAAACAACCGGGATCACCGCAAGTATATGATTATCGACGGCCGGGTGGCCTTTACCGGGGGCATCAACATGGCGGACGAGTACATCAACGTCAAGCCCCGGTTCGGCCATTGGAAAGACTCCGCCATCCGGCTGGAGGGGGACGCGGTGTGGTCCATGACGGTGTCCTTCCTGTCCATGTGGGACTTTACCCACAGCGGGGAGGAGCACTTTACCCCCTTCCGACCCGCCCCCGCCCGCGGCGGCGCGGTGGGCTACGTCCAGCCCTATCACGACTGCCCCTGGGACAACGAGGCGGTGGGCCAGTCGGTGTACCTCAACCTGATCTACCGTGCCAAGCGGTATGTGTATATCACCACGCCCTACCTGGTGATCGACTACTCGCTGACCATGGCGCTGGCCACCGCCGCCAAGTCCGGGGTAGACGTGCGCATCATCACCCCCCATATCCCGGACAAAAAGACGGTGTTCGAGATGACCCGCTCCTACTACGAGGAGCTGCTGGAGGCGGGGGTGCAGATTTTCGAGTACGAACCGGGGTTCATCCACTCCAAGAATTTCATTGTGGACGACCGCTTTGCCACGGTGGGGACGGTGAATCTGGATTACCGCAGTATGTTCCTCCACT
Organism: Clostridiales bacterium; assembly: GCA_014799505.1. Taxonomy (GTDB): domain Bacteria; phylum Bacillota; class Clostridia; order Oscillospirales; family Oscillospiraceae; genus Enterenecus. The sequence continues at coordinate 6,132 of JAAVHV010000005.1, read as the reverse complement.
TTGAAAACGGCGTGCTGCTCTACGAGACGCCGTCGGTGGCCGACATCCGGGAGGACTTCCTGGACACCCAGACCAAGAGCCTGATGGTCACGCTGGAGGACTGCCGTTCCGTGTCCCTGCCCCGCAGGCTGTTCCGGGATCTGCTGCGGCTGTTCGCGCCGCTGCTGTGAATCATCAAAAAACTCCCCCGGCTGTAAAGCCGGGGGAATTTTTTGATGATTCAGGGCTTGCCCAGCAGGGCGAACATATTCTTCTTGTACGCCTCCACGCCGGGCTGGTTGAAGGGATTGACCTGAAGCACGTGGCCGCTGACGCCGCAGGACAGCTCGAAGAAGTAGAACAGCTCGCCCAGGGCGTGGACGTCCATCTTGTCCAGCCGCAGCACCATGGAGGGCGCGCCGCCGTCCTGGTGGGCGGCCAGGGTGCCCTGGAAGGCCATCTCTCGGACGAAGCTCAGGGGCTTGCCCGCCAGGTAGTTCAGGTTGTCGCCGTTGTCGTCGCTGTAGGGGATGGCGATGTCGCAGCCGGTGTCGTCTACGTAAATGACGGTTTCAAACAGGTGGCGCTCGCCGTCCTGGATATACTGGCCCAGGGAGTGCAGATCGGTGGTGAACTGGGCGGAGGCGGGGAAGATGCCCTTGCCGTCCTTGCCCTCGGACTCGCCGAAGAGCTGCTTGAGCCACTCGCCCACGAAGGAGTAGGACGGCTCATAGGAGCAGAACAGCTCGATTTTCTTGCCCTGGCGGTACAGCAGGTTCCGGGCGGCCACGTACTGCCACACGGGGTTGGACATATCCCGCTTGTCAAAGGCGTTCATGGCGTCCCGGGCGCCGGCCATCAGCTCGTTGATGTCGGTGCCGCCCACAGCGATGGGCAGCAGGCCCACGGCGGACAGCACGGAGAAGCGGCCGCCCACGTCGTCGGGCACCACAAAGGTTTCCCACCCGTTGGAGTCGGCCAGGGTCTTGAGGGCGCCCCGGGCCTTGTCGGTGGTGGCGTAGATGCGGCCGTCGGCGTCCTTGCCGTACTGCTTCACCAGCAGCTCACGGAACACCCGGAAGGCCACGGCGGGCTCGGTGGTGCCGCCGGACTTGGAGATGACGTTGATGGACCAGTCCTTGCCCTCCACCTTGGTCATGACCTTTTTCAGCTCATTGGGGCTGAGGGAGCAGCCCACGAAGCAGATCTCGGGGCCGTCGGAGGGGAACACCTCCAGCGCGGCGCGGGCGCCCAGATAGGAGCCGCCGATGCCCACCACCACCAGCACCTGGGAGTCCTGGCGGATCTTGGCGGCGGCCTTCTGGATGCGGGCGAACTCGTCCTTGTCATAATTTTCGGGCAGACGCACCCAGCCCACGAAGTCGGAGCCGGGGGCGGCGGGGTCGTAAAGCTTGGCGTGGGCGGCCTCCACCTCGGAGGCCATGGAATTGATGTCGTCCTGGGAGAGCACACCCTCCAGTTTGGACAGGTCTAATTTCAGCATGATAGGTCACTCCTCAATCATAATATCTTTTGTTATTCCCGCCCCTGCGGGGCGGGAATAACAGGGTCCTCATCACAGATTATGGTTTACTCCGCGAAAAACAGAGCCGCGCCGCCGAAAATTCCCGCATTGTTGCCCAACTGGGCCTGGGCGAAGCGCACCTTGGAGCAGGCGTCCATCACGTTGGCCTGGAAGGATGCTTCTACCGGGTCCAAAAGGGCGCTGCCCGCGGCGGACACGCCGCCGCCCAGAAGGATCATCTCCGGGTTGACGACGCAGGCCACGATGGCCGCGCCATAGCCCAGAGCGTTGGCGGCCTCGTTCACCACGGCCTGGGCGTTTGCGTCCCCGGCGGCCGCGGCATCGAACACGTCCTTGGCGGTGACCTTTTCCATCTCCTTGAAGGGGGAGAAGGCTTTGGCGGCACGGATGATGCCGGTGGCGGAGGCGGTGGTCTCCAGGCAGCCCTTTCGGCCGCAGCAGCATTCCCAGTCGGGGTGGAAGGGGACGGTCATGTGCCCCACCTCGCCGCCGCCGCCGGTGGCGCCGGCCACGATGTGGCCATCGCAGATGATGCCGCCGCCGACGCCAGTGCCTACGGTGAACAGCACCAGGTTGCGGCACCCCTTGCCGCCACCCTGCCAGCACTCGCCCAGGGCGGCCAGATTGGCGTCATTGGCCACGCGGACGGGCACGTCGGCCCGGCTGGCCAGTTCCTGGGCCACGTTGAGATCGTTCCAACCCAGGTTGACGCAGATGGGAACCACAGACTGGTCCACCACCGGACCGGGCACGCCTACGCCCGCGCCTACGCACTTGCAGTCGGGGAAGGACTCCATCACCAGGCGCATATGCCGGGCGATGTCATCAAAGGTGGCGCCCACGTCCCGGAAGGTGGGGAATTCCCGCTTGTCCAGCAGCTCCCCTTCCCGGCTCACCAGTCCCAGTTTTACGGTGGTGCCGCCGATGTCTACGCCGAAGCAAACTTCTTTCACGCTCCAGACCTCCTTTTCATTATGTGACCGCCCCAATGGCGGATCATTTCATGTGCCAGATGTTGCGGGCGTACTCGTCCACCGCGCGGTCAGCGGAGAAGAAGCCCGCCTTGGCGATGTTCACCAGGGACATCTTGTTGAACCGGGGCTTGTCGCCATAGATGGCGGACACGTCTCGCTGGGCGCGGACATAGTCGTGGAAGTCGGCCAGACACATATAGGGATCGGCGGGGCCCTTGTGGTTGGTGGTGAGGGAGCGCACAATATCGTCGAAGTGCATCCCGTTGATGCCGCCCATGAGCAGATCCATGACCGCTTTCAGTTCGGGGTCGTTGCGGACGTAGTCCAGGGGATTGTAGCCCCAGCGCCACAGGTCGTTGACCTCCTCGGTCTTGAGGCCGAACAGCACGATGTTCTCGTCGCCCACCTGCTCGTGGATCTCCACGTTGGCGCCGTCCAGGGTGCCCAGAGTCACCGCGCCGTTGATCATCAGCTTCATATTGCCGGTGCCGCTGGCCTCCTTGCCCGCGACGGAGATCTGCTCGGAGATTTCGGCGGCGGGGATGATGATCTCAGCCAGGGAGACCTTGTAGTCCTCCATGAAGACCACCTTCAGCTTATCACGGGTGTCCGGGTCGTTGTTGACCAGCCTGGAGACGTACACGATGAGCTGAATGGTCTGCTTGGCCATGATATAGCCGGCGGATGCCTTGGCGGCGAAGATGAAGGTGCGGGGCTGGAAGGGGGCATGGGGGTTGTGCTTGATCTCCAGGTACATATGGAGGATCTGGAGCACGTTGAGCAGCTGGCGCTTGTACTCATGCAGCCGCTTGATCTGCACGTCGAACAGGGAGTTGGGGTCTACCATGACGCCGTCCCGCTTGAGGATCAGGTCAGCCAGACGCTTCTTGTTGTCGAACTTGATGTCCTGGAGCCGCTGGAGCACGTTGGCATCGTTCTTGTACTTGAGCAGCTTTTCCAGCTGGGTGGAATCCTTCACGAAGCCGTCCCCGATCAGCTCCTTCAGCAGGGCGGTGAGCTCCGGGTTGGACTGGCACAGCCAGCGGCGGTAGGCGATGCCGTTGGTGACGTTGCAGAAGTGGTCGGGCACCATCTGGTAGTAGTCCCGGAAAATGGAGTTGGTCAGGATCTCGCTGTGGAGCTTGGATACGCCGTTGATCTTGTGGCAGGCGGTCAGGCAAAGGTTGGCCATGCGGATCTCGTCCTTGCTGATGACGGCCATATACTCGATCTTGCCCATGTCGTTGCCGTAGAAGCCGTGGAGATCCACCCGCAGGCGGCGGTCGATTTCCTGAACGATCTGGTACACCCGGGGCAGCAGCTGCTCAAACAGATGTGTATTCCAGCGCTCCAGCGCCTCGCTCATGACGGTGTGGTTGGTGTAGGACAGGGTGCGGCAGGTGATGTCCCAAGCCCGATCCCAGCTGTAGTTGTACTCGTCTATCAGCAGGCGCATCAGCTCGGGCACACACAGGGCGGGATGGGTGTCGTTGATGTGGATGGACACCTTATCAGGCAGGTTGTCCAGGGTCTTATTGTCCCGCAGGTGCTTTTTCAGAATGGTCTGCACCGAGGCGGACACCAGCAGATACTGCTGGCGCAGGCGCAGGCGCTTGCCCTCAATGTGGTCGTCGGCGGGATAGAGCACCTTGGAGATGACCTCGGCCATGGTATCCCCCTCCAGGGCCTTGGCGTAGTCGCCCCGGGAGAAGGCGGACATATCGAAACTGTTGGGGGACTTGGCGGACCACAGTACCAGGGGATTGACCGCCTCACTGTCGTGGCCGGAGATATACATCTCATTGGGCACCGCCACGACAGACTGGTAATTCAGGTGCTGCACCCGGTAGATGCCGTCGTCCTGCCAGCCGTGGACGTGGCCGCCGAACCGAACCTCCACTGCCTCGCTCTCGTGGGGAACCAGCCACACATGGCCCATGTTCATCCAGTCGTCGGGAAACTCCACCTGCCAGCCGTCCACGATCTTCTGCTTGAAGATACCGAACTCGTACCGGATGGAGTAGCCCGTCATGGGCAGATCCATGCTGGAGGCGGAGTCCATATAGCAGGAGGCCAGACGGCCCAAACCGCCGTTGCCCAGGCCCGCGTCGGGCTCCATCTCATACAGGTCTTGGATATCCACGCCGCACTTGGCCAGGGCCTTGGTAAATATATCCTCCATGCCCAGGTTGTAGAGGTTGTTGCGCAGGGAGGTGCCCACCAGGAATTCCATGGACATATAGTATATCTGCTTGCCCTGGTTTTTGCGGTAGAACTCGGCGCTCTTGGTGGCCAGCATTCTGTTGACCACATAGCACAAAGCGCGGTAGACCTGCTGGGGTGAGGCGGTGTCCATAGAGCAGCCGTACCGTACCAGCAGCATCTCGTCCAACTGTTTGATGATCTGTTTTTGATCCATAGGATGTGTTAGCTCCTTTTTGACCGGCGAAACGCCGGGGAATTGACGGAAAATGCAAGCACAGCCCGCTCCCGCGGACTGTGCTTGCACGGGCGCGATCATACGCCCTGATATTATAACACAAAAAGGTTTGTTTTTGTACTACTAATTTTACTTATTTCCTTCATTTGCAAAAATGAAGGAAATAAATCAAAAATCAGGGGAAAAGATCAGGTTTCCTCCGTCATAGAACGATAAATGTTCCAATAATCCTGGACAGAGCGCTTCCAGGAACAGTCGTAATTCATGACGCTCTTCTGAAGGGCCGTCCAGTGCTCCTTGTCGTGGAACAGTTCCTCGCCCCGGCGGACGGCGCCCAGCATATCGTGGGCGTTGTAGGTTTTGAAGGTGAAGCCGTTGCCCTTGCCAGTCTCAATGTCGTAGGCGGGAACGGTGTCGAACAACCCGCCGGTCTCCCGGACGATGGGGATGGTGCCGTAGCGCATGGCGATGAGCTGGGTCAAGCCGCAGGGCTCCTGCTTGGAGGGCATGAGCACCAGATCCGCGCCAGCGTACGCCTGATGCGCCAAGGTGTTGTCGAACACGATGTTGGCGGACATTTTGGCGGGGAAGTTGGCGGCGTAGGCGCGGAACAGATTCTCATAGTGCCACTCGCCGGTGCCGATGATGACCAGCTGGAGGTCATCCCACATCAGGTCATCCATGACGGCCTGGATCAAATCTACACCTTTGTGACCCACCAGGCGGGTGACCATGATGATCATGGGGACGTCGTCCCGGACGGCCAGCCCCAGCCGCTCCTGGAGGAAGCGCTTGTTCTCCGCCTTCTTCTCCAGCGTGGCGGCGTCAAAATTGGTGTAGAGCAGGGGATCGGCGGCGGGATTGAATACCTCGGTGTCGATGCCGTTCACCACGCCGCTGAGCTTGTAGGCATGCTGGCGCAGCACGTTGTGGAGGCCGTGGGCAAAATAGGGGTCCTGGATCTCATTGGCATAGGTGCGGGACACGGTACTTACCTGGTCGGCAGTGTGGATGGCGGCCTTCATCAGGTTGGTGCAGTTGTCGAACTGCATGGTGCCCTTCCAGTCATCGGGCAGGCCCAGCACCCCGTCCACGAACTCGTCGGGGAAGCGGCCCTGGTACTCCATGTTGTGGATGGTGAACAGGGTCTTGATGGGCTGGTACTTCTCCGCGCCCATATAGAACGCCCGGAG
>JAAVHV010000004.1 GCA_014799505.1 Clostridiales bacterium | reverse complement strand
GGAGATCCGCAGCCTGTGGCCAGGCGGCGGCTACGTTCGGATCGAGCCGGTGGACGTTCATTACTACCGGGAGCTGGCCAAGTATCTGACCAAGGAGGCCCGGGAGTTCGGGCGGGCCAAACCGGGGGAGAGGACGTGGCGAGCCAGCCGGAACCTCAAACCGTATGAGGTGGAGTATATCGAGATCCCGCTGGACGGTGTGACCCTGGCCCCGCCGGAGGGCGCGGTGGACTATGTGCAGTTCTCCGAGCGCAATCCCTACGGCTTCGCGGACTGCATAGGTGCGCGATACTTATTATTTGAAGCGGAGGATCCTCCAGCGTATAGTTACGCCAAAGGGCGAAAATCAAATAGTCCTAATAATTTTTGACCTTGAAACAAGTCTTAATAACTGGGAAGGGGAATAGAAATGAGGGAAAAGGCATTGCAAGATCAGCGGGAATGTGGTAAACTGACAGTGAAGGACGGATGGGTGACTTGCCCCGTCTGCAAGCGGAACCATCGCCTGATTCGGATCGAGCCGGAAACCGAAGCGACAGGGCTCCCAGTGTACTGCCGAACGTGTCGCAGTGAAGTGATCCTGAATATCGAGAGAGGCCAGAGCGTTAAACGCCAGAGCCCATGACACAACCGGAAGGTTGCGTTGTGGACGCTGGCGTTTTTGTTTTGCCTGGGGACGTCATTCGGCTTCGCCGAACGACTGTCCCGGCGGTCTTTGCCCGCCTTGGAGGTAATAGCCCATGGCACAAAAGCCGCTGCGGCCATGCCGCCACCCTGGCTGCCCGGAGCTGACCAGGGACGGCTGGTGCGCCAAGCACAAGCCCAAGCAGGCTCCCCGTAAGGAGTCCGCCGCATGGCATGGCTGGTATAGCCTGCCGGTGTGGACGGATGACCTTCGCCCCGCCCAGCTGTTGCGGGAGCCGTTCTGCCGGGAGTGTGCCCGGCGTGGCGTCCGCACCAAGGCCACCGATGTGGACCACATCCGGGATCACAAGGGCGACTGGGCTGTGTTCACAGACCGGGCAAATCTGCAAAGCCTGTGCCACCGCTGCCACTCCCGCAAAACCATGGGCGATCGGTGGCAAGAAATGCGCAAAAAACGGGGCTGATTTTGCGGTGAGATTTTGCGGGATCGTGGCCAGCTTTGGGCGCGCGCGGTTTTAGTTCGCGCGACGCCCGCGCCGGTTCATCTTGGCCCTCCCCCCCACCCCGAAAAAGTTTCGGGGCGAGGGCTGGAGACCGTGTGGCCTCCTCCGTGAAAGATTTTTTCCCCATGGGCGATTGGGTTGAAAGGAGACAGCATGAGCAAGCAAAAGGGGCCCGGTGGGGCCGTTGGAAAGGGCGGGATTAATCCGGCACCTGTGGGCGACGGTTTGACGGTGCAAGTGGCGGCGGAACAGCTGATGTTGGTTCCTGTCGATGACCTGGTGCCCTATGCCAATAACGCCAGGGTGCACAGCAAAGCGCAAATCGCCCAGATCAGGGCCAGCCTACGAGAGTTCGGTTTTGTGACCCCTGTGCTGATCGACTTTGACAACAACATCATCGCCGGCCATGGCCGGGTGGAAGCCGCGCGGGCGGAGGGGATGACCGAGGTGCCTTGTGTGCTGGTCAGTAACCTCACCGATGCTCAACGCAAAGCCTATATTCTGGCCGACAACCGGCTGAGCGAGACCGGGGCATGGGATCCGCAGCTGTTGAAGCTGGAGCTGGAGGGCCTGACGGCGCTCAGCTTCGACACGGGCGTTATTGGCTTTGATGCGGCGGCCGTGGACTCCCTGCAATTCGGGACAGCGAAGAAACCTGTGCAGGACAGCTCACACGCGAGCGCCGCCCCTGGAGCTGGCGAAGGCGCGGTGGAGCCGGAAGAAACCGAGGAGTACCGTCAATTCGTGGACAAGTTCAAGCACAAACTGACCACCGACGACTGCTATACCCCGGAGAATATTTACCAGTGCGTGAAGGACTGGGCGGTGGAGCACTACGGACTAGAAGGCAGAGAGGTGCTGCGGCCCTTCTATCCCGGTGGTGATTACCAGAACGTGGAATACCCGGAGGGGTGCGTGGTGATCGACAATCCGCCCTTCTCCATTCTGTCGGAGATTTGCCGGTTTTACGACAAACGGAATGTTCCGTATTTTCTCTTCGCTCCGACGCTGACTCTCTTCTCCATTGCCGCTGGCAGCTGCAACTACGTACTGGCCGGTGTGGGCGTGACCTATGCAAATGGCGCGGTAGTGAGTACGTCTTTTGTGACAAATCTTGGTGAGTGGAAGATTGAGACCGCCCCGGAGTTGTATCAACTGGTGAAGTCGGCAGACGATGAAAACCGGCACGAGGCGGCTGCGGAGCTGCCAGGATATGTCTATCCGCCAGAAGTGCTGATACCCGCTGCGTACCGATTGGCGAAATGCGGCCAGACCCTGCGGATACGGGCGGAGGACACCGTTTTTGTCCGAGCGCTGGATGCCCAGCGGGCGGAAAAGAAAACTATCTTTGGCGGCGGGTTTATCCTGTCGAAGGATGCGGCGGCTGAGCGTGCGGCAGCTGAACGTGCGGCGGCTGAACGTGCGGCACCCATCAAATGGGAGCTGTCCGACCGGGAGCGCCAACTGGTGCAGGCGCTGGGCCGGGACAAATGAATTTTGGGAGGTGAGCGATATGCCAGGGCCGAGACAACCGACGGATGTGATCTTAGCCAACGGCCGCAAGCATCTGAGCAAAGCCGAGGAGGCGGAGCGGCGCAGGCGTGAGCCCAAGGTGGATAAGGCCAAAACGGCCACGCCGCCCAAGTGGCTGCCGGAGCAACTGAAAAAGGATTTCCGCACCCTGGGCAAGCGGCTGATCGCCGCCGGCATCTATACCAACCTAGACGCTGACACTTTGGGCCGTTACCTGGTGGCCCAGCACCAGTGGCTGATCGCCACCCAGCAGGCAGAGGCGGCCTTGGCGGCGAATCCCCCAGATCTGGAACGGGCGGACGCCTGGGGCCGGGTGCAGGAGCGGTATTTCAAGCAGTCTCGGAACTCTGCCACAGATATGGGGCTCACCGTCACCAGCCGGTGCCGGCTGGTGGTGCCGGAGATCGCCAAGCAGAGTGGGGAGGATGATAATCCGTTCCTCCAGCTGATCCAAGGAGGGGCAGAGAATAGTGCCTGACGTCGTTTGGCTGACGCCTACTATCTCGGTGCCTGCTCCGGAGGACGGGGCGGCGCTGCGGTATAACCAGGGCACTGTGGATCAAGTCCTGACGTTTTTCAGCCTGCTGGTGTTTGGCCAGAACGAGTGGGCGGGTAAGCCTTTCGAGCTGTTGCCTTGGCAGACGGAATTGATCCAGTTGTTCTACGGCGTTCAGGTGCAGGATGATGACGGCGCCTGGGTACGTTACCGACGTTTTCTCTACAACGAGATTCCCAAAAAGAACGGCAAAAGTGAGTTGGCCGCCGGACTGGCTCTATACCACCTGCTGGCCGATGGGGAGAAGATGCCTAACGTGGGTGTCTTCGCCGTGGACAAGCAGAACGCGGACATCGTCTACAAGTGCGCCAAGTACATGGTGGAGCATACCGCCCTGAGCCAGCCTGCCCACCGGCCCCTGGTCTGGTGCCGGGACAGCGTGCGGGAGATCCGAACACGGTTTGGCGGTCTGTTGAAAGTGTATTCCAGCGACGTGGAAAATAAGCACGGCCCGTCATTCTCCGCAATTATCTGCGACGAGCTCCACGCCTGGACGGGACGGGCAGGGAAAGCCCGTTGGGAGGTGCTGACCTCCGGCTCGGACGCCGCCCGACGGCAACAGACGGTGCTGGTGCTCACCACCGCCGGGGACGATCCGGATCGGACATCCATCGGCTGGGAAATCCACGAAAAATGCCGCAAGATTTTAGCCTGGAGGCGGGGAACCCCGGAGGACCCGCTGGATGCGGACGACACGGAATGGCTGCCGGTGATGTACGGCATCTCTGTCCTCACTGGTGACGACCCGGACAAGATTGCCGAGTTGGACATCTACGATGAGGAGCTGTGGAAAGCCTGCAACCCCTCCTATGGGATAACCATGCGGGCTAGGAAGTTCCGGGCGGAGGCCCGGGCAGCCAAGCAGAGCGAGAGCGCGGAGCGCACCTTCCGTTGGCTGAGACTGAACCAGTGGATCTCGGTGAAGGCGGTGGGTTGGTTGCCGCTGACGCTGTACGACAAGACCCAGATCGGCCCGTCTAAGAGGGTCGAGCGGGAGCTGTGGGTGCGGGAGCACCTGAAAGGAAAGATCTGCTACGGAGGGCTGGATATGTCCAAAACCACCGACTTGACCGCCTTTGTACTGTTGTTTCCTCCCCAGGATGGGTTGGACACCTGGGTGGCGCTGTTCCGGGCATGGCGGCCAAAGGATACTGTGCTTGAGGCGGAGCAGCGGGATCATGTGCCATACCGGGACTGGGAACGGGCCGGGTTCTTGACGCTGTGTGACGGGGACATGGTGGACTACCGAGATGTGATCGCGGCGGTGCTGGAAGCAAAGGAGCTCTATAACCTCCAGGCATTGGGGGTAGACCAGCATCTGACGTCGACCATTACCCCAGCGCTCCAGGACGAAGGCATTTTGATCATTGCTATCCCTCAGACTATGTTTGGGATGTCGCCTGCAATGAAGGAGTTGGAGCAGCTGATCCGTAAGCATGAAATGCTTCACGTGCACAACACCTGCGCCCGGTGGAACTTCGGCAATGTGCGGTGTACGGTGGACGGCAACGAGAACATTAAGCCCATGAAGAACCGTTCCATCGGGCGGATCGACGTCACCGTGGCCTGGATCATCGCCATGGCGACGGCCATCCAGCGCAGAAATGTACCGCCGGACTTGGACGAGATTTTGGCACGGGCAGATTTTTCGCTGTAACTGTTCCGGCCCTCTGCCGGGCGCATGGGCAGCGCCCGACTGTGTGACAATCCTTTCAGCCTGCGCACGGGGGTTCGTCAATTCTCCCTGTGTGTCCGCCAGAGGGCCGGACTTTGAAGCGGTGTCCGATTCGGACACCGGGAAGGAAGTGAGTTGTGAGTATCAGATGGACTAAAGGGCCATATCCTCCTGTGCCGTCCCGCAGGTCGTCAGGGGAAGGTGCGCCAAAAGACGAACACGAGACGATGTCGCAGGATTTCCAGAGGTCCGGGGGCTGCTTCGCCCGCTGGGCGGAAAACTGGGGTGTGGATCTATTGCTGGTGTGTGGCGCAGGGTGCGTTGCTACCGGAGTGGGATGGATATATCCTCCTGCCGGGCTGATTGCGGCGGGTGTCCTCCTGATTGCCGGTGGCGTTCTCTGGGCCAAGGGCAAGGGTGGTGATGGCCCGTGATTTTTGATAAGGCGCTGCGGAAGCGCAGCGAACCCAGCGAACTTCTGAAGGAACTCGCTCCATATAAAACGGTTGACATGCTGTCACTGGACAGCCCGGTGGGATGGAAAGGCTTTACAGCCCAGGACGCGATGGCTCTGAGCCGCGACAAGGCCATGAAACTGTCCACGGTGTCCCGATGCGTTGAGCTGCGGGCAAACGCCATTGCCATGCTGCCGGTGTACCTCATGGAAGAGAACACCAAAAAACGGTTGACTGACCATCCCCTGGGCCGGCTGCTGTGGGGGCCGCCCAATGAGGTGATGACCAGGTTTGACTATGAGCGGCTTATGCAATGCAATCTGGATTTGTGCGGCAACGCCTACGCCTGGATCAACCGGGACAGCCGGACAGGCCGCCCGGTGGAGCTGATCCCGCTAATGCCTGACAGCGTCACCCCCTATGTGGATCAGACCGGGTCTCTGTGGTACATCTACACCGATCCCCGTACCGGGGAAATGACCCGGTTGGCCCCAGCGGATGTACTCCACTACAAGGCGTACAGCACCGACGGCATCAGCGGCATTTCCATCCTGCGTCGGGCGTCGCTGGCCATTTCCACAGGGCTGTCCGCCCAGCAGTACCAGGCGGATTTTTACGCCAACGGTGGCCAACCATCCGGGGTTCTCCTGACGGAAACCGATATCGGCGGCACTATCGAATTGACCAACGCCGAAGGGCAGAAGGAACTCATCACCAAGACCGAGCGACTACGCCGGGAGTGGGAGAAGATCCATTCGGGCCCGGGGAAGAACTTTCGGATCGCGGTACTGCCCAAAGGGGTGACCTACACCCAAACGGCAATGAAAAACTCCGAGGCCCAGTTTGTGGAGTCCGAGGAGTACCGGGTGGCGGATGTGGCCCGATTTTTCGGGGTGCCGCTCTACCTGCTGAATGCTGGAAATCAGGCGTACAGCTCAAACGAGCAGAACAGCATCGACTTTGTAAAGCACACCATGCTGCCTATCATCGTCCAGCGGGAGCAGGAGGACACCTGGAAACTGCTGCTGCCTCGAGAGCGGGCGAACGGCCTGCGGATCAAACGGGAGCCCAAGCAGCTGCTCCGGGGAGACACTGCCGCGCAAATCGCATTGTACAAGGGTATGCGGGAAATCGGTGCGTACTCGGTGGACGATATCAGGGCGCTGGAAGATCTTGAAAAAGTCCCTGGCGGGGATAGTCGCAGTGCCCGCCTGGACAGCGTGCCGCTGGAGGACTGGCGGGAGCTGAGCCGCTTGCGGGCCTTGCAAGGGCAGAAAGAAACAGGGAAGGAGTGATGGACGTGGAGTGGGTTTTCAAAGCGGCGGCTCCAGGCCCTGATGACATGACCCTCATCAACGCCATGGCCATGCGGGAGTTGGGGGCGGATGAGGTGTACACCTTCGCCATCCTGCTGTGCGACAACGAGGTTGACCGGGACTTCGAGAGGTTCGACGATCAGACCCTGGAGGAGCTGGCGGGGCTGTTCCTGGGCGCGCCAGGCATTTTCGACCACTGCTGGTCCGCCAAGGGGCAGACGGCTCGGCTATACCGCACCGAGGTGATGAAGGCGCCGGGAGAGCTCACCGCGGACGGACGGCCTTACCGTTATCTGAAGGGCTGGGCCTACATGATGCGGACCGAGGAAAACGCACCCCTCATTGCCGAGATTGACGGCGGTATCAAGCGGGAAGTGAGCGTGGGCTGCGCGGTGGAGCATGTGACGTGCTCTATCTGCGGGCGGGATCTGTGGGACTGCCCCCATGAAAAGGGGCAGATCTACGACGGTAAGATCTGCCACGGTGTGCTGACCGGGGCGCAGGACGCCTATGAATGGTCTTTCGTGGCGGTGCCTGCCCAGAGACAGGCTGGAGTGGTCAAATCCAAGCGCTACGGCGGACAGGAGCCGCCCCAGGAGGATTCCAAATCGCTCCAACAGGCAAAGGCCCGGCTGGAGCTGGAAAAAATCAGATACGGAGGGAATTGAACATGGACAAGATCAACAAGCAGACGCTCTATCAGCTGAAGTCTGACCGGGCGGAGGCGGTCAAGGCGGCGGAGGCCGCCTTGGACGAGGGCCGTACGGAGGATCACGACGCCGAGATGGTCAAGGTCAAGGGCTTCAACGACCAGATCGACAGGGTGGAGAAGCTGCTGGAGGAGCAGGAGCGTTTCGGTGCTCAGGAGCCCCCGGCGGGCGGCGTCCCCCATACGGAGCAGGAGCATGAGGCCAAGGGATATGACGCGGCGGTAAAATCCTTCGCGGCGGCGGCCCGAGCGGGTTTCCCCAAGACCAAGGCGGCCGGCGACTTTATGTCGGAAGGCGTAGACCCCGACGGCGGCTACACCGTGCCCCAGGACATCTCCACCAAGATCATCAACCTGCGGGATGCCAAAGAGAGCCTGTTGGGCGAGGTGCGGGTCATCCCGGTGACCACTAAGAGCGGCAAGCGCACCATCAAGAAGCGCGGCCAGCACCAGGGCTTTGCCACGGTGGCGGAGGCGGCCAAATTCGGCAAGGCGGCTACGCCCCAGTTCACTGTGCTGGAGTACAACATCAAGAAGCGGGGCGGCTATCTGCCTGTCACCAACGAGCTGCTGGAGGACAGCGACAACAATATTGCCGCTGTCGCTGTGGAGTGGCTGGGCGACGAGGCCCGGGTCACCGCCAACAATGAAATCCTGGCCGTAATCCAGGCCAAGACGCCCCAGGACCTGAAGAACCTGGATGGCATCCTCAAGACGTGGGTGCGCCTCGGGTCTGCGTTCCGCTCCACCAGCAAGCTGATTACCAACGATGACGGCCTGCTGTGGCTGGGCACCCTCAAGGACGGCAACGGGCGGTATCTGCTCACGCCCAACCCCGCCGATCCCAAGCAGCTGCGGTTGTGTGTGGGCCCCTACACGCTGCCCGTCAAGACCTATGACAACGGCACCATCCCCACCAAGGACGGCAAGATCCCCATGATTTTGGGCGACTTGAAGGAGGGCGTGGCGTACTGGGACCGTCGGACGTTCTCGGTGCAGGTGTCCGATACCGCCGTTGTCGGCGAGTTTAACGCCTTTGAGCAGGACATGACCATCTGGCGCGGCTCCCTGCGGGACGACTGCACTGTGTGGGATGACGGGGCCTTCATCAACGGCTACATCGCCGCCGGTACCGTTGCCGACAGCGGCGAGGCCGCAGGCTGAGGAGGGACTGACAATGGCGACAACGAGGAAACCCGTTGAGACGGCCACTGAGCCCGACCAGGCGCTTCAGACGGTGCCCCAGGCCGTCCTGGAGGGGGCCGAGCTCATTGATTACGCGGTGGCGGGGTGCAAGCGCTTGCGTCTGCGGGCGGAGCCCAGCCCGGACGCCCCCATCATCACAGAACTGCCCTGTGGGGTGGGTGTGCTCGGGAGTGCCAGCCCCGCCGAGAACGGTTGGCGGCAGGTATTCACCGGGCGGCTGTTCGGCTGGGTGAAGGACGAGTTCCTGGAGCGGCTGGCGCTGCCGGAGCTGGACAATGGCGCTGAGTGAGGAGCGCAGGGCTTCCCTGCTTGCCTATTGCAAGCTCACCGAGCTGGCGGACGACCCGGAGGTGCAGGCGCTGATCCCGGTGATGTACGAGGCATCGGTGGGATACATGGAGAACGCCGGGATCAATGTGCCCGAATCGGGCACAACTCGGGCGGCCCTGTACGACTTGTGTGTCAACTACATGGTAGCCAATGCCTGGGATCAGCGGGACACTACCGTAGCGGCCACCGTAATAGCGGAAAATCCCATGTTCCGACAGTATCTGCTTCAGCTGAAGCTGACGGAGGGAGATGGCTCCCTTGGCTAGGCAGGCAAGGGCCGGGGAGCTGCGCACCCGGATCTACATCCACAGCGTCAGCAGGACCACAGACAGCGAGGGTGTCTCATCCGCGAAAACGGAAACCAGCGCCATCGGGCATGACGCCCATGGCCGGGAGATCATGTATCACTGCAAATGGGTCAACGCCTACGGCTCTGAGGTGTTTTCCGCCAAGCAGCTCCAGCTGCGGGAGTCGGCCACGCTGACCATGCGGTACTCGCCGAAGATCCAGATCGACCAGCTGATCTATAAGGTGGGCGACCCGGAGCCCTGGGAGATCATCAGCATCAACGATGTGGAGAACCGCCAGCAATGGCTGGAGGTCAAGGTGGGCAGAAGGGAGGCGGCGCGATGAGCGCGGAAGCGCGGGTCAAGGCGGCGTTGGACGTGTTCGGAGCCCCGGTGGAAAAATCTGTGCTGGACGCGGCGGCAAAAGACCACCCGCCCCGGTACTACACATTTTCCTGTGATTCTTTCGGGGCTGCCTTCGGAGACAATGCGCCCGGGTGCGAGCGCTTCCTGGCACACATCCACCTCTTCGCGCCGCTGGATCACAATTGTTTTCAGCAGGTGCGGAAGACCCAAAAGGCGCTGTTCGCGGCGGGCTTTACCTGGCCGGAGGTGACGGACGCCACCGATCAGGATGGCCAGCACTTTGTCTTTGAGTGCGAGACCGCGCAGCCCATTGAGGAGGATGAGTGATGGCCGATATGACTGTGAGCGGCCTGGATGCGCTTATGGACGACCTGGCGGCGCTGGCCGATCTGCCGGACAGTGTGGTCGAGGGGATCCTCAACGCCGAGGCGGATGTGGTCGTTCCGGCGCAACGGTCGGAGATCAAAAATCGCTGGAGCGGCCCGTACTCTGAGGGTATTTCCGCTGAGTCCGTCAAAAAAGGCGAGGTCAAAAAGACGCCGGATGGGGGCGCTATCTACATCTACCCCCAGGGCACCCGAAAGCGAGGCGGCAAGAGCGTCCGCAACGCGGAAATCGCCTTCATCAATGAGTACGGGGCCCCGGGGCGTGGGATCGCAGCCCGTCCCGCTATCAGTGTGGCAAATGCGAAAAGCGAAGAGCAGGCGGTGGAGGCCGGAGAAAAGGTTTACCACGCCTATCTGGACAGTAAAAATCTGTAAATTCAAAAGGAGGCTTTACAAATGGCTGATATTGGAGCCAAATATATCAAATTTTCTCCGATCAAGGAGCAGCCGGAGGGTAAGTTCCCCGTGTACCGGGATGAGGGACCCGTGGAACTGGGAAACCTGGTGGGAACCGAAACGGCTCCTCATATGGCCGAGGGTTCGCTGTATGCTGGAAATGAACTGGCGGAGAATCTGTCTATGTTTGCCTATGCCGATTTGGATTTGGAAACTGACGACATGTTGGATGAGATCGCATCCACGATTTACGGGTGTGAAGTAGTGGACGGCCTGGTTCACTACAAGTCCGGCGATGTGCCCCCGGAGGGCGGGTTGGCCTACTATAAAAATAAAATTCGGCGGGGCGTGCCATATTTTCAGGGGATATTCCATCCGCGAGCCAAGGCGACGCTGGGCAGTGACTCTGCCAAGACCCGCACGGACACCATTACATTCAGCACCACGAAAACGAAGTTCAAGCTCCTCGCCTGCAATGCCGGGGAGTGGAAGATTACTGGGACATTCGCTACCGAAGCGGAGGCGGTGGCGTGGGTAGATAAGATGCTGGCCGGAGCCAAATCGGACAGCGGCGAGGAGTCGGGCGACAATCCCGATGTCGAGGCGGCTGGATGATATGAAAGTGGTCAAATTTGATCTGGCGGGCCGGACGTGCTACCTATCCTACACTGTGGAAGCCATGTTCCAGGTGGAGGAGGTGTTCGGCAACGTGCATGGGCTGATAGACGCGATCCAGGCCAGTGGGCGGGATGGCTTCTCCGCCGCCTGCCGCGCTGCGGCCATCCTGGCGGAGCAGGGGGAGCTTGCCCGGCGCAGCCTGGGCTATGACCCGGAGCCCATCGTGAGCGCGGACGAGATCATGGCAAGCATGATGCCCAGCGATGTGACTGCGCTGAAGCTGGCCATATCTCAGACCGTGTCTTTGGGGTATGGCCGGGATGTCGTGCCGGAGAACGACGAAATTGACGTGGGCCTGGCGGAGATAAGGGCGCAAAAAAAAACACGCTGACCCGCGCCCACTACATTTGGATGGGGACGGCCAACGGGTTGTCCAAAAAGGAAGTCCTCCTCTCCTGCCCGGGGGAGGTGGGCGACCTTTGGGAGCTGTATTTGAGGGCCCATGGGGTGAAGCGGAAAACGGAGGACGATTAGTCCCGGGGACAGGAGGTGCCGTCTGTGGCAAGAACCATATCGACCAAGCTCGCTATTGAGGGCGAGGCTCAATATAAACAGGCGGTTGCCTCGTGTAACTCCGAGCTGTCCGCGCTGAAATCCAACCTGACGTTGGTGGAAAGTGAGTTCCGGAATAACGCCAACAGTATGGCCGCCCTGGCGGCCAAGGGTACAGCGCTGGGCGCTGTGTACGATAAGCAGCTGGAGAAGGTCGCTAATCTGGAGACCGCGCTGCTGAATGCCCGGAACGCTGTGGCAGCATACGCCGAGAAGCAGGCCGATCTCAAGACGAAGCTCGATGCCAATATCCAAGCTATTAGTGCCTTTGATGAGACCACCAAAAAGGCCGGGGAACAGTGGGCCAAGTACGCTGATGAGCTCAAAAAGAGCGAAAGCGCTCTGGAAGCGTTAAAGCGGAAGTCTGGGGATACATCATCCGAGCAGGCGCAGCTGGAAGCTACCATTGCCAAAGCACGCGCCGAACTTGAGCGGTTGGAGACATCAACGAATGGTGCCGCCCGTCAGGTTGGGAAATTTCTTCAGGAAAATAAGCAGCTAAGTGCTGAATTCGAAAAAAACAGTGCATACCTGGATGCCGCCACACGAGGGGCGAACAGCTGGGAAAAACAGCTGAACAGCGCAAAGATTGAGCTCAACGGTCTGTCTGATGAGATCGAGCAAAACAACCAGTATCTCCGCGAAGCTGAAAAGAGCGCGGACAAGTGCGCCACCTCCATCGACCAGTACGGGAAAGAGGTCAAGGAGGCCGGTAAGTCCTCTGAGGAGTTCGCCGCCGGCGCCGAGCAGTCCAAAGCCGGCATTGAGCAGCTTGCCGCCGCCCTGGCGGCCGCCGGCGTGGCCGCGACGGTCAAGGAGATTTCAGCTGAGCTGATGGCGTGCGCCGGCGCGGCGGCAGGATTTGAGACTGCCCTGGCCAAGCTGTCCACCCTGATCGATACCAGCGTCTATCCCATGGAGGGCATCAAGGCCCAGCTGCTGGAGCTGTCCAACGAGACGGGCGTGGCGGTGGGTGCGCTGGCCGAGGCCGCCTATCAGGCCCGGTCGGCGGGCGTGGACGCCGCCGATGTAATCAGTTTCGTGTCCACCGCCACCAAGACCTCCGTGGCGGGCTTTACCGATTCCGCCACCGCTGTGGACGTGCTGACCACCGCGCTCAACGCCTACAAGCTGGAGGGCTCTGAGGCCGAGCGGGTGGCCTCCATGCTGGTCAAGACCCAGGATGAAGGCAAAACCTCGGTGGGCGAGCTGGCCCAGAACATGGGCCGGATCATCCCGGTGGCCGCGGCCTATAACGTGAGCCTGGAAAATCTGAATACTTCCTACGCCCTGCTCACCAAAAACGGTACCAACACCCGGATCGCCACCACTAACCTGTCGGCTATGTTTAACGAGCTGGCCAAGGATGGCTCCACGGTGGCGGACGTGCTGAAGGAGCAGACGGGCAAGAGCTTTGCCGAGCTGATGGATGACGGGGAGAACCTGGGCCGGGTGATGGAGATCCTGGCGGACAGCGTGGACGGCGATGCCACCGCGTTCTCCAACCTGTGGAGCAGCACCACGGCAGGACAAGCTGCCCTGTCCCTGCTCAACAGCGGGGCGGAGGAGTTTAACCGCACGCTGGCGGTCATGGCAAACAGCTCCGGCGCTGTGGATCGGAATTTCCAGATCATGGCGGATACGACCGAGTTCGCCCAGCAGCGCATGACCAACGCGGCGGAGAATCTTCGCATCGCCATCGGCGACCAGCTGAACCCGGTGTTGGAAGATCTGTACGAGACCGGTGCGAATGCCTTTACCTGGGCGACAGATTTTGTGGAGGCGAACCCGTGGGTGGTGAGCGCCATCACCGGGCTAACAGTTGCGTTTGGGGTCTTGGCCGGCGGGATAGCCGCGGTGACCGCGGGCGCGACCGCGCTGAAGGCGGCGCTGGATCTTCTCAGCGCCCATCCCCTGTTGCTGATAGCCACGGCCGCAGCAGGCTTGACGGCGGCGGTTTACAGCTATGTGACCGCCGCGGAGGCCGGCCAGGAGGCCACAAATAGCTTCTATCAGTCCCTCCGGGATGCCAAAGCGGCCTACGACGACCTGATGTCCTCCATGGAGGAGGAGCATGCGTCCATCGCCACGCTGGCGGATCGGCTGAGAGATCTGATGTCGACGGAGGAGAAGTCCGTCACGACGAAGGACCGCATCAAAAAGACAATAGATGAGCTCAACGAGGCGGTCCCTGGGCTGTCCCTGGCCTACGACGAGGCGACGGACTCCATCATCAATTATGATGACGGTGTGAAAAAGACCACCGAGGACATCGACGCCATGCTGGATCGGACGGCCAAGCATGAGGAGTATAACGCTCAGGCGGCCCGACTGAATGAGCTCCAGGATGAGAGGGCGGAGATTTCTAAGCGGTTGGCGGCAGCCAAGGAGCAGCTTGCTGGTGTGGAGGCTAATGACGCCGACATGATGGAGCGGGTCGCCGCCGCCTACGAGGAAGCCGGGATCCCGATGCAGACGCAGGAGGAGCTGGCGGCGTCGCTGCGGGCCACCATCGAAAGGCTGACCGCCGCCGAGGCGGACAACGCCGCCCAGATCGCCGAGCTGGAGGCCGCGACCGACGCCTACAACCAGGGACAGGGCGCGGCGGAGGCCCAGGTCGCCGCTATGACGTCCAGGGTGGACGGGCTCGTAGCCCAGATGGAAGAGCTTCAGGCATCCTATCAGGAGAGCTATGATGCCGCATATGCGAGTATCGACAGCCAGTTGGGCTTATTCAATGAGCTGGACGGGACGGCCAAGACCTCTATTGATAACCTGATTGCAACCCTCCAGGGCCAGGTGGACTACATGGACACCTACGCCGCCAACCTCCAGCGGGCCATGGAGATGGGGGTGGATGAGGGCCTGATTGCCAAATTGTCTGACGGCAAGGAGGAATCGGCTCAGATCCTCGCCGCCATTGTGAAGGGCGGCGAAGATGATATTGCGGCCCTCAATGCGGAGTTCGCCAAAGTGGAGGAGGGCAAACAAACGTTTGCTGATTCCGTAGCCCAGATGGAGACGGACTTCGACAAAAAAATGGGCGAGATCGTCACAGATCTCGGCGATGCAATCCAGGAAATGGATTTGCAGGACAAGACATATGAGATCGGTCAGAACAATGTCCGAGGGCTAATCGAGGGAACGGCAGATCCAAGCTTGCGGAAGGCCCTTGTGGACGAATACATAGCAATGGCCAATGACGCCCTGGCGGCATACAAGGCGGCGGTGGATCAACATTCCCCTTCGAAGGAATTCGCGAAAGCGGGCAGCTACGACATTCAGGGTCTGATCGAGGGCGCAGAGGCAAAAAAGGCCGAGCTTGCCGCCGCCTACGAGGGCCTGGCCGCTCTGTCAATAGAGAGCTACGCGGACGGTATGCGCAAGAATTTTGACGCGGTCGCGCAGGCCATGGCCGAGTTCGATGAGAAGGCCAAGTCCCTCAGCTCGTTCTATTCGCTGAGGGCCGAAGTGGGCGACCTGGAATACCAGCTATGGGAGCGCACGGATGGCAGGTGGGCGTCCGATATGGATAAGTACGCCAAGCAGCTGGAGCTATTGTCCCAGAAGCAGACGGACCAGGAGGAGCTCGTAAAGGCCGCCAACGCCGCCTACGAGGCCGCTGTTGCCCAGTACGGCGAGGGCGCGGCGGAGAGTTACGAGTATCAAAAGGCCCTGCTGGAAGAAAAACTAGCCTATGAGGATCTCCTTGATTCCATTCGGGACGTCACCAACGCGAAGCATGAGGCGTTTATCGCCCAGAGCAGGCTGGCGATCCAGGCCGAGCAGGCGGCGAACAGCCAGGCATCTGCCGCCGCGTATCAGGCCGCGACCCAGGAGATGCTGGTCGCCCAGGCCAGACACCTGCCCTCCACCCTGGAAGTGCCGTCGGCGTCCGAGGGGCTGGTGCATCATATGGAATCACTCGGCGCCGACATGGTCAACGCCATTTTCAGCGCGGCAAACAACGGACAGCGCCCCATCATCGTTACCAAAGTGATGGTGCCGGACGGGCGGGTGCTGGCGGAAACGACATTTGACGATCTCGTAGACTACGGCGACGCCAATGGGACCCCAATTGTAAATCCTTCGAATCCTTGGAGGTGATCTCCCGTGTTAATGGGCCTGACACAGCTGATCCTGGACGTGGACGGCGACAACCTGATCCTGCCGGAGAGCTGGCAAGACGGATATTCCGCGCAGCTCACTCCGCTGAGCGAGGACGTGGAAATGGTCACCGGGCGGCTGGTGCGGGAGCTGCGGGGCAATGTGTGGACGCTGAGCTACGAATACGGCTATTTTAAGACGGAAATGAAAAACCGGGTGATCGCCGCCTGCGAGAAGGGCAGGCGGACGCCCATCACCTGCGCGTTTCTCCCCCCGGATTCGGACGGAGCGCTGATCCGCTCTCGGTTCTGGGTCACGAAGTTTAATTACCCCAAGTTCGCTTGGAGTAAGAAAACACACGACGGCACACGCGTACCTCTGTGGGGTGAATTCTCCCTGGCGCTGCGGGAGGTGGAGCCCAGTGATTAAGTCCAGCGACACCTACCAAGAGGCCATTGTAGCGGACGGACGCCGGATGCACGTCAAGGCCGTGGTGGACATCGAGGATCCCGACATGGTGCAGGGAGAGGTCACCAGCGTCGAGCAGGAGCCGGGGATATCCAGGCCGGAACAGGTGTGGGACAAGAACTTTGCCCTCAATGCCCACTACGCCAGCATGGAGCCCAACCGCTGGATCCTGGACGGCTCGTACATTCTCCGGCCAGAGGACGCCGCCACACGGGACTGGGAGGCCGGTCTTGTGGGGGCGGTGCTGTCCGGGGAGGACGGTGTGTTCCCCGTACCCCAGTGGGCGCAGATCGATTTCCAAAACGTGGGCGTCCTGCAAGCCTGCGCCGTGGCGTTCTCCGACCGCCTGGAGGACGGCGTAGCGGTTGATTTCACGGTGGAGGTCATCTCCGAGGGCGTGGCCTATCACACCACGACCGTGACGGGCAACACAAAGTCCCATGTCTCCATCATCGGCTTCCGGGTGAATCGCCCGGATACTATCCGCGTGACCGTCACCAGGTGGAGCCTCCCAGGGCGGCGGATGCGGGTGGTGGAGATCGTCCCCGGCGTATATGAGATCTGGACAGGCCGGGAAATCGAAAAGTCCGGGCTCACCGTGAAGATGCAGGGCGACCCGTCCTGCGTGACCCTGCCCTATGGCACGGCCTCCATCACCATGGATAACGAGAGCCGCCGCTTCGACCCCCGCACCAAGGACGGCATTTTTCTCATGCTGGAGGACCGGCAGGGTATCGAGCTTTACATGGGCCCGGAGCTGCCGGACGGCACGGTGGAATACAAAAAGCTGGGTGTGTTCTACCAGGCCAACGGCGGATGGATGACCGGCAACAACGCCATCACCATGCGATGGGATCTGGTGGACATCATCGGGCTGCTGGTCAACCGGACGTATATGCCGAAGGGAGACCCGCCCACCACGCTGAAGGGCTGGCTGGAGGCCCTGGCGGGGCAGTTGGGGGAGAGCTTTGTCCACCGTGTCCGCGTAGATCCCGACTACGCAGATTTGCCCGTGGCCATCCCTGATAAGGAAGCCGAAAAAATGACTTGCGGTGAGATCCTGCGCCATGTATGCATGGCCACCGGGACATGGCCCCGGGCGGATCAGACCACGGGATATCTCGCCGCCGAGCCGACGTGGAACGAGGGCAACAAGCTCACCCTGCGCAACCTCAATAAATATCCCACCATGTCCGCTAACGGCGATGTGGCGGCGGTGACCGTTAACGGCTACACCATTGACGGCACCGCCCCGGCCTGCGGGAATACATTGGAGATCGAAAACCCGTGTATCCCGAGTGCGCAGCGGCTGGAGCGTGCCCGCGCCCTGCTGGCCTTTTACGGCGGGAACAGGCTGGAAACGGTGGGCCGGGGCGACCCATCCAGCGAAATTGGCGATGTGGACACGATATGGCTTGCGGAGGGCAATGCCACCGCCGCCCGCCGGATTAAGCAGGAGTTCTCCATATCCGGCGGCGTCCTGAAGAATTGCTCCAGCACCTTTGTCCGGGGTGACGGTCTGTTCCTGTTCCAGGAGCGGGTGCAGATCCTGGAGAGCGGCGAATTCGTTGTGCCGGAGGGCGTGTGGCGGCTGCGGGTCATCCTTGTGGGGCACGGTTGGTCAGGGCGTCCAGGGACGGATGGGACGTGGAACAACCACAGGAACCAGTTTATGGGCGAACATATCTTCACGCAGGCCCCAAACGGCGGCTACGGGGTAGACGGATCCCCCGGTGCCGGCGGTATGGTGTGGGAGGGCATCATCGACGTCAACCCGGGCCAGGTATTTCAAGTGTCCGTGCCGCCGGATGGTGGGCATACCGTTTTTGGAAAGTATTCCAGCGGCGACGGGAAGCAGTACCCAAACGGCTTCACCGATATCGCCACCGGGGATGTGTATGGGCGCACTGGGGTGCGAAATCCGGCGCCGGGTTCCGGGGACGGCGGCGAGGGCGGCGCGGGCGGTCAGGCTGGCTCTTGGTATGTCGTGGGCCATTGGTACTACGATGACGGATACGTCTACCCCGGCACCAGCGAGGGCGGATGGGGCGTCGACCCCGGCCACGACACCCCCGGCCACTGGGAGCGTGAGTCGTTTGTGGAGCGCCATCCCACCGATGGTAAGCCGGGAGCCGCGGGCGCAACCGGGTGCGTCATCATCTATTGGGACCCGCCGGAGGTGATCGACAATGACGATACTTGACACCCTCATCACAGACCGCGTCCCGGAGGACACCAGGCTGGCCAGGGACATTTGCGCCAAGGGCTGGGATAAGATGACCCAGGCCGAGCGGGCGTCGTTTCTAGGCGGCTTAAAAGGCGCTTACGGCCCCACGGATATGAACCGGGTGCGGGAAGCCATCGAGTACATCGACCGTCTCATGGTGGACGCCAAGCGTGACAGCGTGGTGAAACCCGTGCCCATCGACCACGCCGAATACAACGGGGAGGCGTGGAAGCATTGGAGGGACGTGGTCACCGTCCCGAGCGACTACGTGGGACCGGACATCTATCTGCCGAACATCAACCGCCTTTGGGCGGCAGCGCGGCGCTTCCGGGCGGCAGTCCTGGCCCGATACGACCCGGACGGGAACGGATACATACCGCCCGAGCGGGAGATCAGCCCGGGGGATTTCTGCACGGTGCTGGACAGCGTGGGCCTGCTGGAGCTGCGCGTCACCGCCGTCTGCCCCCCGGGCGTCAGGGCGGAGGGCGTGGCCTGGATTGTGTCCGAATCGGACACCGGCTGGACGGCGCGGCTGGACTACGCCGGCGGGCCATATCCCGACATTGGCAACGCGCTGTCAGCGTTGAAAATATCCTGCGGCGCGGACGCGGTGACCGACGCCACATTCACCCTGTCCGCCACCCTGCGCTATGACTACGGCGTGACCGCCGGGACGTGCGCGGTGCGCTGGTCGCCCTTCATGACCTGGGGCGAGGCGCGGAATCTGTATCAAACCTGGGGCGGCGCGAAGCCGCTGACCTGGGGCGAGGCGGCGAGAGGGGGGCCGGTATGATCGACGTATCCTTTGGAGTTCCCTATCTTCCGTTTCCGGGAGATCCGCTGACCACTGACAGTGCCAACGCCATTGAAGCGAATCTGGCCGCGCTCATCCTGGCCTGGCCCGTGTTTGACAGCAAGCAGCGTTTGCCCAGCATCGGCAGCTATGGCTACCTCCAACTGGACGAGACCGCCTCCCCCGCGCTGGGCGTTGAGGTGACGGAATGCCGCTACCTCCCCCGTCTGCTGGTGCTGCTCACCGGGGATGGCCTGGAGAACATCACCTGGCGGGGCAATGGGTGGAGGAAGGAAGCCCCGGGCGTCCTGGTCTACACCATGACGGAGTCCAACGTCTCCAACGCCAACGCGGCGCTGCGCCAGCTCATTATCAGTTCCACAGGCGACGCGGATATTGCCGTGCGGCTGGCCGGGGAAAACCTGAACTGGGAGCCAGATGGTCTGCGTCTGTACGGGGACGGGCAAACCATGCTGCTATTCCGCGCCCGGGCCACCTGGGGCCTTGCGCGAGCAAAGAAACACACCTGGGGCGGCGCGAAGCCTTTGACATGGGGCGAGGCGGCATCGCTGAGAAAGGACGATTGACGTGGAAAAAACTAAAAACCTAAAGCTTTGGCTTCCTTCGGACACCGACCCGCTGGAAGTGTCCAAGCTAAGCGAGAACTTTAAAAAACTGGACGATTTTGCCCAGATTGCCGAGACATTCAAAGTAGGGGATATTTTGTACACCCTCCGCACCGATCTGGGTGATGACTGGATGCTGTGTAATGGGGAGTCTTTTGACCCGAAGGAGTACCCGGAGCTATCTGAAAAGCTTGTCGGGATTGGGGCGATGGCAGAAAAAATGACAATTGACGCTGTCGATTGGGGCAACAACCTGTTCCCGAGGTATTATGCAACGGACGGGACCAATCAGTTGATTGGGATGTATGCAACAGACGGCAGCCGTGCCGACACGGTATATTGGTCAACGGACAACTTCAAAACCAGCATAGGGAAAAAGCTCGGAATGACCTCCACAAATGTACCTGTATTTTTCGCAAATGGATACTGGATTGCCATTCCGCTGTTTAATAACAATCCGTCCATCAGCGTTTATACGTGCGATACGCCAATCACGGGATCTTTCACCAAGGGCGGGGCTTTGAGTGTAAGTACCGATTCATTGTCGTCCAATTACATTAGAAACGTGTTCCATGTAGAGTATTTTGACGGAAGGTATTATGCGTTTTGCGTTGACTCCGCCGGTTCTGCCCTGGTCTTTCGCTCGGATTCGTCGGATTTCAGCAACGCCACCCGCGAGACCGTCGGAGCATCAAGCGGGGCGTACGTGCAATTTCTGAGGGCGGACGACAAGTTTGTGTTTTTCGGCTGGACTAGCTCAAAGCTTTCCAAGGTCTGCTGGTCCAGCTCTCCAGCGTCAGGCTACCAGGTGAGATCTGTCAGCATGACCGCAGCCGTGTCTCAAGCAAGCACGGAATTTGCGCAGCCTCTTTACCACAACGGGAAAGTATTCTGGGCCAGCACTACAAGCACCCGCTTTGCGGGGTTGGTCTGCCTCGCGGGCATTGAGACCGGCGGCGTAAGCGTCATCGACCTGTCCAGCATCGCGGGCACCGGCAGTGATGTACTTATGCTTAATTCCGAAATTCTGGATGCGGGAAACGGAGAATTTGTAATATTCTGCAACACAAAAACCTTTTTTGTGTCAAAAGACCCGGAGAATCCAGCCAGTTGGAAAAAATGCACAACAACGCTGACGCAATACACCACCCAATATTGTGCGCAGTTTGTCGCAAACGACTGCGTATGCGTGGCTTTCGTGGCCGCAGTCAAAGGGATTGCGTCTATCCCAATCACCGCGGCTCCAAAAATTAGCATTCCCAGCTGCTACGCCTATGTCAAAGCCAGATAAGGAGGAGTACAGATGATTACAAGGCCTGAGCTGCCGCCCAAGGCGGGCTATGTAGAGGTGGAGGTGGGCGGTGTGCGGCGCTACCGCAATGCCGTCACCGGGGTGCTGCTGGAGGATGAGCCCGCACCGGAACCCTCCGCCGACGAATTGCTGAACATTTTGCTGGGGGTGAACGAGAATGGATAAGCGGCAAGCGACGGCCCAGCTCCGGCGGGCCCTCCAGATGTTCGCCGCCTCGCTGGATGAGGAGGCCGCGCTGGAGATCCCGTCCGTCTACCCGGCCTGGGCGCCGGATCGGGCCTATGCGGAAGGGGAGTACCTGACCTATGGCGTCAACGGCGTGGGTGACCCCCAGTTGTACAAAGTGGCCCAGGCCCATACCAGTCAGACGGAATGGGTTCCTGGCACGATCCCGGCGCTGTACACGCCGATCGGCCTCACCGAGGATGGTTACCCGGTCTGGAGCCAGCCCGCCGGGGCGCACGACGCCTACAACACCGGGGACATCGTGGACTACAACGGCACACTGTACCGCTCCACCATTGACGGCAACGTGTGGAGCCCGGACGCCTACCCCCAGGGGTGGGAAATTTATGAGGAGGTATAATCATGGATAAGACGATCGACAACTTCAAGGCGGCGGCACTCGCGGTCTTTGGCCTGCTCACCGGCCTGTGGGGCTGGCTGGGCTGGCTGGTGGTGGGCTGGATCTGCTGCATGGCCCTGGACTACCTCACCGGGTCGCTGGCGGCGGCCAAGGAAGGGGACTGGTCCAGCGGCAAGGCCCGGGAGGGCATCTGGCACAAGGGCGGGATGATCGTGGTGGTCATGGTTGCCGCCGGGGCGGATATGCTGATCTCCCTGGTGCTGGCCAACCTGCCTGTGCTGGATCTGCCCATCCAATATCCGGGCCTGGTGTGCCCGGTGGTGCTGGTCTGGTACATCGTGACGGAGCTGGGGAGCATGGCGGAGAACGCCGCAACCATGGGCGCGCCGGTACCCCAGTGGCTGGTGAAGCTGCTGGCCATGAGCAAGAATGCTGTGGACAGCGCGGGGGACAAGCTCAGCGGTGACGGCGATGAGCAATGATAAGATTATCTGGGACAAGCTCATCGCCGCCGGCTTCACCCCGGCGGGGGCGGCGGGGCTCCTGGGCAACCTGTACGCCGAAAGCGGGCTGAATCCCCAGAACCTTCAGAACACCTATGAGGCAAAGCTGGGCTTCACCGACGCGGGTTACACGGTGGCGGTGGACAACGGCACCTATACCAACTTTGCCAAGGATTGCGCCGGGTATGGTCTGGCTCAGTGGACGTACAGCGCCCGTAAGGCGGCGCTGCTGGCCTTTGCGCGGGCGCGGGGTGCGTCCATCGGTGACCTGGATATGCAGGTATCCTATCTGCTCATGGAGCTGCGGAACCTGTTTCCCTCGGTGCTGGACAAGCTCCGCACCACCAGCAGTGTCCGGGAGGTGTCCGACGCGGTGCTGCTCCAGTTCGAGCGCCCCGCCGACCGGAGCGCGGAAAACTGCGCCCGTCGGGCGGCAATTGCCCAGGAGTTTTATGAAAAATTCGCGGGAGGGACAAGCATGAATTACATCATGACCGCCGCGGCGTTCTGCGCCCAGGCGCTAGACATCGCGAGGAATTACAAAACAAGTTATATGCTGGGCCCCTGGGGGTGGCCCGCCAACGACAAAATGATTACCAGGGCCACCACCAACGGCTCCAACGCGCAGACCAACAAACAGTGGCTATCCTACGCCAACGCCATCAAGGGGAAGGGCTTCCTGTTTGACTGCGTGGGCCTCATCAAAGGCATTCTGTGGGGCTGGTGCGGCGACCTGACCCGCACCTATGGCGGCGCGGGTTACGCCTGCAATGGTGTTCCCGACTATGACGCCAAGAAGATGATCGACAGCTGCCGGGAGGTATCCACTGACTTTTCCGGGATCGTCCCCGGCGAGGCCGTGTGGATGGACGGCCACATCGGCATCTATGTGGGTGATGGTGCGGTGGTGGAAGCCACGCCCCAATGGCTTGGCGGCGTTCAGTGCTCCACCTGCCTCAATGCATCTAGGGAGCAGCTCTTGTTTACTGTGGGCGTCAGATCATGGACTAAGCATGGAAAACTGCCGTGGGTGGATTATTCCGCGGAGGAGAAAATCAACGAGGAGGATAACGACATGACCGAGGAACAGGTGCGTAAGATTGTGCGGGACGAGCTTGCTGTGATCGAGGCAGAACGGGCGGCCTTGCCCGTGGCGCCCTGGGCAGAGGAGGCAGTGGCCACGGCGATGGCCAAAGGCATCACTGACGGCAAGCGCCCCCAGAGCTATGCCACCCGCCAGGAGGTGGAAGTTATGATGGTGCGGGGGATGCAGG
This sequence comes from Clostridiales bacterium, assembly GCA_014799505.1. Classification (GTDB taxonomy): domain Bacteria; phylum Bacillota; class Clostridia; order Oscillospirales; family Oscillospiraceae; genus Enterenecus. The sequence goes on along the minus strand of JAAVHV010000004.1, from coordinate 47,132 downwards.
GCTGATGAGGCTGCACCACTGAAAGGAGGTGATTCCCATGTGCAGGTAAGCCCGGCGGGGCTGAACGCAAAAAATCAAAAAATATAGGAGGTAATTTTATGAATCTCAATCCGGAATATGCCAGCAAGGGCGTTGCCGGCGCTGGTCTGGGCACCGGCATTGCCGGCCTGTCCCTGGGCGTGCTCAACTCCATGGGCGGTCTGGCGGGCCTGACCGGCCTGTTTGGCAATCGCTCCACCGCGGCGCAGAACGACGTTCTGACGGCGCTGCTCACCACAGAGATGATGCGGGGCCAGTCTCGCCCCGAGACCTGTGGCGAAAATACGCCGGTGACCCGCTACGAACTGACCCAGGCGCAGACCATTGCCGGGAAAGATGCAGAAATCGGCCTGCTGAAAGCAGACAAGTACACGGACCAGAAGCTCACCGAAGTGACGGCCTATCTGATGGGCCAGATCAAGGACCTGGCGGCGGAGGTCCGCAAGAACAAGGACGAGCAAACCGGCGTGAATATGCAGCAGGTGGCCTATAACGCCACCAACTCCGCGACGATCGGCTGCGTCCAGAGCCAGGTGGCCGCTCTCCAGGGGATGACTAAACTGGTGATCCCCAATACCAGCGTGTGTCCCGGTTGGGGGGCGGTGAAGGTCACCCCCGAAATCGCCACGACGCCTGCCGCCTGAGCCGCGCATAATAGGGCATGAGGCGCAGACGCCCCATGCCCTATTCAATAGGAGGAATTCGCTGTGGTAACTATCAATCAAATTGAGGCCGGGGCGGCGAAGTACATCGACGCCGAGATCGCCCCGAAGATTCCGGTTAACGTGCCCAACGGGCAGCTGAAGAAGATCGCGTTCCTGGCCGGCGCGGCCTACGCCGTGCGCAAGAACGTTCACCAGTACGCCGGACACCCCATGCTGGCCCAGCTGGGCGCTGTGGACGAGAAGGGGAACATCGACCTTGACGGCATCCTGGAGGCGGCGCGGGGCACTGTCCCCGCGGACGGCTTCCCGGTCACCGTTCCCATCCTGGGGGAGCTGACCTTCTTTGCCGAGGATCTGGAGCGACTGGCAACGTACATCAAGGAGGCATGACATGAACCAGCTTGAGAAAAACAAGGAAGAGCTGTTCGAGATGATGGAGCAGCTCGCCCACGAGGAGCTGTCGCCGGACAGCATCCGCGACCTGGCCACGCTGAGGGGAGCGTACAAGGCGCTGTGTCTGGCCAGCAGGGAAACGCATACCGAGGGCCACGAGCACCACGAGGAGCCCGTCAGGGCGCACCAGAGGACGCCGCAGACGGCCTGAGGGCGCCCCGAGGGAATAGGAAGGGCCGGGGATCATTCCCCGACCCTCCCCCCATTTAGCCAATAATATATCAACCAACAGGAAACTGGGCTGGTAAGACGGTGGCCACCGCCCGGGGGCAGTATACGTTTGAGGGGGAGGAGTACCAGCTCATTGACCTGCCCGGTACTTACTCGCTGGCGGCCCACTCCCAGGAGGAGGCGGTGGCCCGGGATTACATTGAAAGCGGCCAGGCGGACGGGGTGGTGGTGGTGTGTGACGCCACCTGCCTGGAGCGCAATTTGATCTTAGTGCTCCAGGTGCTGGAGCTGACGGGTAATGTGCTGGTGTGCGTCAATCTGTTGGACGAGGCGGAGCGGCTGGGGATCAAAGTTGATTTGCCCGCCCTGTCAAAGCGGCTGGGGGTGCCTGTGGTGGGCACCGCCGCCGGACGGCAGGAGGGGCTGACTGATTTGAAAGTCGCCATCGCCCGACTTGTCAAGGCGGACGCCGCCGCCGCCCCCAAACGGGCGCCCTGCGAGCGGGTCACCCTGGCGGAGCGGTATGCTGCCCAGGTGGTGCGCAGCGAAAAGGCGGATCGCCAGCGCCGCCAGCAGCGGCTGGATCGCCTGCTCACCTCAAAATCCACAGGCATCCCCCTCATGCTGTTGCTGTTTGGGCTGGTGGTGTGGCTGACGGTGGCGGGGGCCAATGTGCCCTCCGCCATGCTCACCGCCCTGTTTGCCTGGATCGGGGAGATGCTGGAGGGCTGGCTGTCCAGCGCCCCGGCGTGGCTGTCCGGGGTGCTGCTGGACGGGGTGTATAGGGTGACCGCCTGGGTGGTGGCGGTGATGCTGCCCCCCATGGCCATTTTCTTTCCCCTGTTCACCCTGCTGGAGGATCTGGGCTATCTGCCCCGGGTGGCCTTTGTCATGGATCACGCCTTTCAAAAGTGCCGTGCCTGTGGCAAACAGTGTCTCACAATGTGTATGTCAATTGGCTGTAACGCCTGCGGCGTTACCGGCTGCCGCATTATCGACAGCCCCCGGGAGCGGCTCATTGCCATCCTGACTTCGTCCCTGGTGCCCTGTAACGGCAAATTTCCCACCCTCATTGCCCTCATCACGCTATTCTTTGTGGGCGGGCGGGGCGGACTGCTGGCCTCGATGGAGGGGGCGGCGCTTCTGCTGGGGACGTTGGTGCTGGGAGTGGCGGGGACGCTGGCCTGCTCCCGGCTGCTGTCCGCCACGGTACTCAAGGGTATGCCCTCCTCCTTCGCTCTGGAGCTGCCCCCGTTCCGTAAGCCACGGGTGGGAGAGGTCGTCGTCCGCTCGGTGCTGGATCGCACCCTGTTCGTGCTGGGCCGGGCGGTGGCGGTGGCCGCCCCGGCAGGGGTCATCATCTGGCTGATGGCCAACGTCACCGTGGGGGACGCCTCCTTGCTGGCTCACTGCACCGGCTTTTTGGATCCCTTTGCCCGGTTGTTTGGGCTGGACGGAGTGATTTTGATGGCATTCATTCTGGGCTGGCCCGCCAACGAGATCGTATTGCCGGTGATGCTCATGGCGTACCTGGCCACCGGCAGCCTGGTGGAGTTCGACAATCTCGCCGCCCTGGGCCAGCTTCTGGCCCAGCACGGCTGGACTTGGCTGACGGCGGCTTGCACCATGCTGTTCTCTCTGTTCCACTGGCCCTGCTCCACCACCTGCCTGACCGTCTACAAGGAGACGGGCAGCGTGAAGTGGACGGCGCTGGCCATCGCCCTGCCCACGGCGCTGGGGCTGGGGCTGTGCCTGTGTGTGACAACTGCGGCCCGGCTTCTGGGGCTGGCGTAAAAAATGACCTCGGCGGGGGGGCTCCCTGCCGAGGTTGCTTTTTTGCCGGGGCTGTGGTATGATGCCCCTGCCGCAAGGCAAAAACATATAGGAAGGTATGAAGTATGATGCTCTGCATTGCCTGCGCTCCACGCGAAGTTTGAGGACGCCGCGTGGAGGATGACCCCAGTCCTCAGACTTTGCGCTTTGATTGAGAAAAAATCAAAAGGAGCAAAGTCAAATGAACAAAAAATATACTCAGCTCAAGCCCTATCTCCTGCTCTGGAGCACCCAGACCCTGTCCGCCCTGGGCAGCGGCATGACCAGCTATGCCCTGGTGCTGTGGCTGTATCTGCGCACCGGCTCGGCCCTGCAAACTGCCCTGCTGTCCATCTGCTCCTACGCCCCCTATGTGGTGATGAGCGTGTTCGCCGGGGCGCTCAGCGACCGCTGGGACAAAAAGCGCACCATGCTGGTGTGCGACCTGCTGGCGGCGGCCAGCACGGTGGCGGTGCTGATTCTCATCCGCGCCGATGCCCTGCTGCCCTGGCACCTGTATCTGCTCAACGCCCTCAACGGCCTGATGAACACCGTCCAGCAGCCCGCGGGGGAGGTGGCGGCCACCCTGCTCATTCCCAAGGAGCTCTACCAGCAGACCAGCGGCCTGCGGTCTTTCTCCCAGTCGCTGAACTCCATCCTCACCCCGGTGCTTGCCACGGCGCTGTTTGCCTTCGCGGGCATGGGGTGGGTGATTGCGGTGGATTTGGCCACCTTTGGAATCGCCTTTCTCACGCTGTGGCTGCTCATCGACATCCCGGAGGCCGAGAGGGGGGAGAAGCCCCGGGAAAAGCTCCTTGCCGCAGCGGGAGAGGGGTTGGGCTGGCTGAAGCGAAACCCGCTGATCCTGACCCTCATCCTGTTCCTGGCCGCCATCAACTTGGTAGCCTCCACCTATGACGCCGCCCTGCCCGCCATGGTGCTGTCAAAGCAGAGCGGCGGCGAAACGGCGCTGGGCATGGTGAACGCCTGCATGGGCCTTGCCACCTTGGCGGGGAGCGTGCTGGTCACGTTTCTTCCCGCACCGAAGAACCGGGTGCGGGCCATCTGCCTGGCCCTGCTGTTCTCCATGAGTACGGAGAATTTCATCCTGGCATTTACCGGCTCACCCCTGGCCTGGTGCGTGGGGGCGGTGCTGGGCTGGCTGTTCATCCCGCTGATGAACGCCAACATGGACGTGATCTTCCGCACCACCATTCCGCTGGAGATGCAGGGGCGGGTGTACGCCTGCCGGAACACCCTGCAATTTTTCACCATTCCCATCGGTTTCCTGCTGGGCGGGGCGCTGACTGACCGGGTCTTCGAGCCGCTGATGGCGGCCCAGGGGGCGGGAAGCCCGCTGGTATCCCTGTTTGGCGCGGGAAAGGGCTCCGGCGCGGCCATGCTGTTTGCCGTCATCGGCGTGTGCGGCGTGCTTGTCTGTTTGGCCTTTGGCTGGGTGCTGAGGAAATATCGCTGGAGCGAGTTTACGTAGAACGAAAATAAGGCCGTAAAAAGTACCGCCGGTCACAGGACCGGCGGTACTTTTTGTGTGGGTTTCGGCAGTTTGTTCTGGGTTTGGATCTGATCCCAGAACTGCATCCCGACAATAATGATAAAGGTAGCTACCGCCGGAGCCACCAAAACGTGGCCCGCGATGGCGGAGATGGCACAGCCGGCCAGGGTGCAGTACAGAGCGGTGCAGCAGCAAAGGTTTCCCAGCCGCTGGGCGGGCCGCTTGAAGAACTGAATGATGGAATAGACGATGAAGGCCAGGTAGGGCACATAATACAGAACAAAGCCCAGGATACCGTGGCGGATCAGGATGGAGAGGGGATCCATCTCGATCATATAGTGGACGTTGCGGCTGTAGGAGGGAACGCCGGCGTAGCCGATGCCCAACAGCTTGGCCGCAATCCCGCCGTCAGTGTAGACCTGGACGGAGGGGGATGCGCTGATAAAACGGCGGCTGAGGATCTGGTCGATGCGCTTCATGACTTCATGGGAGTCGATGAACTCATACAGCCAGGTGCCCCGGCAGGCCGTCTGAAGTTCCTCGTTCCAAGAAGCGGTGGTGATCTCCGGATCGTTGTCCAGCAGGGGGAGATAGACCTCGCCCAGATACCGCTTGAGGGGGGAATTGATGAGGAAGATGACCAGGATGAGCAGCAGCATGACGCCCGCGGCAATGGCTTGGATCCTGCGCGCCCGGCCGGGCTCCCGGCGCAGGGCCCACAGCGTCCAGACAAAGGCGGCAACGCAGTACAGTGTGGTGAAGCCAAAGATGATCTTGGTGCCCAGGAAGTTGGCGCTGATGGACACCGCCAACAGGCCCCACACCGCAAGGGCGCCCCTCCACCAGGTCTTTTTGGTGACGTCGGGCAGCACCCGCAGACAGTGGAGGATGGTGAACGGCCCGGTGATGGCCAAGATGCAGCCCACCTCATTGGCGGCGTAGAACCAGCCGCCCACGCCGTAGCCGGAGTTGGCATAGGATAAAAAGCTGGTCTTGGTGATATAGGAGATGGGGATGACGCTGGCGTACAGCGCGCCCGTCCAGGCGATGATCCGCACGGAGACCAGCATTCCGTACTGCTGGTAGATGGCCCAGAAGAAGAACAGCACGAAGGGGATAAAGAAGGTCTTTACCACGTCCTTCATATTGCTCACGCACAGCGACAGCCCGCCCAGAGAGAACATATAGGTCATGAACAGCACCAGATAGGCAATCAGCACGCCGACATAAATCATCCACCGCTTTTTTCCCGGGAAATCGCTGATGAATACGGCGTAGAGGAAGGCGAACCCCATGAACAGGGAGCGGATCACGATGCCAACGGTGATGGGTATGCCCGCCTGAACGGCCAGGCCGGTGAGTACGTCCAGCAAAGGCTGGCAGAGAATATAGACGGCCAGAGCCGGGGGAAGCCAAGTGCGGGAAGAATCCTGGATTCGTGTGCGTAAATTTGCCATAAAGACCTCCATATGTGAACGGAGCCGGCTCACGGGCGGGCTCCAGCGTAGCTGACAGGATAACTTAAAATAGTATAGTATAGCGTGGCGGATTTTGCAATAAAAAATGTCTTAGAAGATTGTTAACATTTTGCAAAGTCGAAAAAGAGATCCTGCCGCACGGTTATGCGGCAGGATCTCAATATGGAAAGAATTACAGCGCTGCTTCGTCGCCGCAAGCTCCATATCTCTCGCTTCCGCCTACGGCGCAAGCTCGTTCATTTCACTGTGGCTCCTCTCCCCACAAAGCCTGAAGGACGGCTTTGCGGGGTCCCCGGACAGCGCTTACAGCGCTGTCCTAATGGCCTCCACCATATCCGTTTTCTCCCAGGGCAGATCGAGATCCGGGCGGCCGAAGTGGCCGTAGGCGGCGGTCTGGCGGTAGATGGGCCGGCGCAGGTCCAGACGGTTGATGATGGCGGTGGGCCGCAGATCGAACACCTTGTCCACAGCGGCCTCCAGCGCGTCGTCGGACACGGTGCCGGTGCCGAAGGTGTCCACCCGGACGGAAACAGGGCGGGCCACGCCGATGGCGTAGGCCAGCTGCACCTGGCACTTGTCGGCCAGCCCCGCGGCCACCACGTTCTTGGCCACCCAGCGGGCGGCATAGGCGGCGGAGCGATCCACCTTGGTGGGATCCTTGCCGGAGAAAGCGCCGCCGCCGTGGGGGGCGGAGCCGCCGTATGTATCCACGATGATCTTCCGCCCGGTGAGGCCGGAGTCGCCCTGGGGCCCGCCCACCACGAACCGGCCGGTGGGGTTGACCAGGATGCGGGTGTCCTGATCCAGCAGCTCCGCCGGGATGGTGGGTTTGACAACCAGCTCGATCATGTCGGCCCGGATCTGATCCAGGCTGGCCTCGGGGGCGTGCTGGGTGGACAGCACCACCGTGTCCACCCGGACGGGCTTGCCGCTCTCATCGTACTCCACGGTGACCTGGCTCTTGCCGTCGGGCCGGAGGTAGTCCACCAGGCCCTCCTTGCGTACCTGGCTCAGCCGCAGGGCCAGCTTGTGGGACAGGGAGATGGCCAGGGGCATCAGCTCCTCGGTCTCGCGGCAGGCGTAGCCGAACATCATGCCCTGGTCGCCCGCGCCGTTGTCCAGTCCGTCGTTCAGCTCGCCCTCCTTGGCCTCCAGCGCCTTGTCCACGCCCAGGGCGATGTCGGCGGACTGCTCGTCGATGTTGGTGATGACGGCGCAGCTGTCGCTGTCAAAGCCGCCCTGGCCGTTGACATAGCCGATGTCCCGGACCACTTGGCGGGCGATCTTGGGGATGTCCACATAGCAGGAGGTGGTGATCTCCCCCATGATGTGGACCATGCCGGTGGATACGGTGGTCTCGCAGGCCACCCGGGCGTTGGGATCCTGCTCGATGATGGCGTCCAGGATCGCGTCGGAGATCTGGTCGCACACTTTGTCGGGGTGGCCCTCGGTCACCGATTCAGAGGTAAACAGTCTTTTTGCCATGATGTGTTTGCTCCTTTCTTTCTTTGGGACGGAAAGAGGCTGAAAAAGCCCCGCCGGAATTCGGCGGGGCTTGGATGGTCAGGTCTTTCCTCATCTCGCGTTTCCGCCGGATTTGGCACCTTGCAAAGCAGGTTGCCGTGGTTTCATCGGGCCGGTCCCTCCACCACTCTTGATAAGGGTTATGCAGTTGTTCACGGTGCTATTATACCACGCTGTGTCCCGCTGTCAATGGGCAATCGGGAAAAAGCGCAAAGTTTTGGGTCAGTTCCGCAGGGGCAGGATGTCCCGCAGATATACCCGGCGTATGAAAATGGCGCACAGCGCACAGGAGAACAGCTCCGCGATGGGGAAGGCCAGCCACACCACGTCCAGGCTGTGGAACAGCTGGGAGAGGAGGAAGGCCACGGGCAGCAGCACGATGAGCTGGCGCACCAGAGACACGGTCAGGCTGAGCATACCGTGGTTCAGCGCCTGGAACACGGAGCCGCACACGATGCCGAAGCCGGCCAGCAGCCAGCTGAAGGAGATGATCTTCAAGGCCGGGACGCCGTACTTCAGCAGATTACCAACATTGTCGCCCTCGGTTTGAAAGATGGAGAGCAGCTGGCTGGGAAAGATCTGGAATACCGCAAAGCCGATGGCCAGCAGGATGGTAGCATAGACCACGCTGAGCTTGATGGTTTTGATGATACGCTCCGGCTTGCGGGCGCCGTAATTGTAGGCCACGATGGGCACCATGCCGTTGTTCAGGCCGAACACCGGCATAAAGAAGAAGGACTGGAGCTTGAAGTACACCCCGAACACCGCCGTGGCGGTGTCGGTGAAGGCGATGAGGATCTGGTTCATACCGAACACCATCACCGAGCCGATGGACTGCATGACGATGGAGGGCAGGCCCACGGAATAGATCTCCCGGATGGTTTGGGGATGGGGCCGGAAGCCCTTGAAGGTCAGCTTGATTTCCGGGTTCCGGGTGGCGTTGAAGAAAATGCCCACGCAGCAGCCCAGGATCTGTCCGATCACGGTGGCCAGGGCGGCGCCCGCCACCTCCATGCGGGGGAAGGGGCCCAGGCCGAAGATGAGGACGGGATCCAGGATGATATTGGTCACCGCCCCCACCGCCTGGGAGATCATGGTGTAGAAGGTTTGGCCGGTGGCCTGGAGCAGCCGCTCCATGATGACCGCGCCAAACAGGCCGAAGCTGGCCCCGCATACGATAGTCAGGTAGTCCGTGCCGTAATCCAGGATGCCCTGGATATCGGTCTGCACGGAGTAAAACAGTCGGGTGCAGGTCAGCCCCAGTGCCATAAACACTAGACAGCTCACCCCGGCCAGGAAAATGCCGTTGACGGCGGAGCGGTTCACCTTTTCCCGATCGCCCTGGCCCAGGCTCCGGGACAGCAGGGCGTTGACGCCCACGCCGGTGCCTACACTCACCGCGATCATCAGGTTCTGCACCGGGAAGGCCAGGGACACCGCGTTGAGCGCGTTCTGGCTGATCTGGGGATCCAAACTAATCTTGGACACAAAGTAGCTGTCTACCACGTTGTAAAGGGCCTGGATCAGCATGGAGAGCATAATGGGGATGGCCATGTTCAGAAGCAGCCGGTTGACCGGCATGACGCCCATTTTGTTTTCGCCTTCTGAGTGGTTCAACAAAAAACGCCTCCTTTTTCTAAAATCACATTATCACAAATTAGTGATTATAGAGGAAAGGAATTTTTTTGTCAATGGGAAGGGGGGATTTTTCGTCTGAATGTCTTGAAAGCAATTTTTATTGGTCGGGACTTGACAAACTCGAATATCGAGAATATACTGAGAGCATGAATCTCGATATTCGAGAAAGGAGGTGCAGGATATGCCCAGAGCGAAATTCCAGACCTTGACGGAGCAGATGTTTTACATCCTGCTGTGCCTGCGGGAGGAGTGCTGCGGCATGGACATCCTGGATCGGGTGCCCGCCATGACGGGCGGCCGGGTCAGCGTGGGTTCGGGCACGCTGTACAACCTGCTGGAGCAGTTCTGCGCGGCGGGCATGATCCGGGAAACCCATGTGGAGGGCCGCAAACGAAGCTATCTCCTCACTGCAAAGGGCCGGGAGATGCTGGACAAGGAGTACGAGCGCATCCGCGCCCAGGCGGAGGACTACCGCCGGTACATGGAAAAGGAGTGGTACCCATGAAAGAGACAAAACGCAGGTATGAAATGTTTTCGATTTTCCACCGCACCAGGCTGGAGCAAAAACTGGCCAAAATGGCGGAAAAGGGCTGGCTGCTGGATGAGATCGGACAGGTTTTCTGGATCTACCGCCGGATCGAGCCGAAAAAGCTGACCTTCTCCGTGTGTTATTTTCCTGAGGCGTCGTCCTTCGACCCGGAACCCTCGGAGGAACAGCAGACCTTTTACGACTTCTGCGGGCAGACCGGCTGGAGCTTGGCGGCGGTCAGCGCCCAGCTCCAGGTGTTTTATAACGAGCGGCCTGACCCCGTCCCCATCGAGACCGACCCGGTGACCGCGGTGGATTCCATCCACCGCATGGCGAAAAAGAGCTTCCTGCCCCACCGTTTTGCGGTGATGGCGGCGATCCTGATGTACGGCTTTCTGTTGGCCGACCTGTGGAACACGGACCCCGTCCGCGTCCTGGCCGACGGCAGCCTGCTCTGGATCTGTATCGCGCTGCTGGGGCTCTTAGTGGTGTGCACCCTGGATGTGGGCCGCTATTTCCTCTGGCACGCCAGGGCAAAAAGGGCGGCGGAGTGGGGGGAGCTGCTGCCCGGCCCCGGTCACGCACAGATGAATCGGATTGCGCATCTATGGATCGTAGCCTCCTTGGTAGCAAGCCTCCTGTCCGTCCCCAGGCTCACCGCCGCGATCATCGGGGTGCGCGCCGTGCTCGGCTGCGCCATTGCGTTTCTGATCTACGGCGGCACGCAGCTGCTCAAGCGCCAGAAGAAGCCCGCTTCCACCAGCCGGCGCTTCTACCTCGCGGGCTGCGTCATCCTGTCTGTTGTCGTGATGACGGCGGCGCTCTGGCTGGAGCAGGAGGGCAGGAACCGCAACTGGTTCGGGGACGGCTGCGCCGCCTATGAGGAGGACGGGCGCACCTATGTGGATCATCAGGACGACCTGCCCCTGACGCTGGAGGATCTGATGAGCCCGGGCTATGACCGCTATATCCGGGAGCTGCAGGTGGATGAGTCCGTGTTTGCGGCCAAATACGTGATCCGCCAGGGCCAGCGGTATGGTGAGGAATATGACGGCTCGGTCCCGGAGCTGTCCTACCGTATCATCCGGGTGAAGGTGTCGGCCCTGTACGGCCTGTGCAGGGAGAGCTTGCTCCGCCGCTGGGACTACGCCCCCGTGGATCCCGCCCCCTGGGGGGCGGCGGAGGCGTACCGCTGGTCGCCCACAAAGGGCGGCAGGAGTATCTTCCTGCTGTGCTATCAAGACCGTATCGTAGAGATCACCTTCGATTTCCAGTGGGACATCACCCCGGAGCAGATGGCCATTGTGGGCGAAAAGCTAGGCGGCTGAGCCACTCTAAGCGCGGCGGGGAGGCCCTCCCCGCTGTTTATGAACGCGAAGCGAAAAAACCCCGAAATTTTCCCAAACATGGGGTTGACAACTCCCATCAAAAGGGATATACTTGGCAACGCTGTAAAAAACATGAAAGGAGGCGCGCGATATGTTGAAGACCGTATTTACCGTATTTGGGTTTGAGAATGGCAAGGGCATGGGACTCTTGGGATTTTCGCGCGCCTTTGGGGTGGGATAGGCTTTCCCTTCCTCAATGTGTATATGTTTGCGCGGCGTCCCTCTGTCCAGAGGGACGCTTTTTTGTATTGATTTTGGGTTTAAGAGGAAAGGAGAACGGTATGGAATCACAGACGAAACTGTCCCGGCGGGAGAAGATTGACCTGATCCTGTGCCATCTGCGGGGGAATTGGGGCTTCTTCGCCGGGGCCATCCTGCTGGCCTGGATGAACACCATCTGCAACGCCCTGGTGCCCCAGATCATCAGTTTTACCGTGGACTCGGTGCTGGGCGGCAAGGATCCGAAGCTGCCCGGTTTCCTCAAGGCGCTGCTGCCCCTGGATCAGCTCCGGGCGGATCCGTGGTCGTTCCTGTGGCTGGCGGCGGGGGCGGTGGTGCTGGCCGCCGCTGTGCGGGGCGTGTGCATCTACGGGATGCGGATCAACCTGTCCAAGGGCTCTGAGGGCTTTGTGAAGGCGCTCCGGGACAACCTGTACAGCCACATCCAGCGCCTCAGCTTCCAGTGGCACACCGCCCACGCCACCGGCGACATCATCCAGCGGTGTACCTCCGACGTGGAGGTCATCCGAACCTTCGTCTGCAACCAGCTGATGGAGGTGATCCGCACGGTGTTCCTCATCCTGCTGTACACCGTTATCATGCTGCGCATGAACTGGCGGCTGGCCCTGGTGTCGCTGGCGTTCATCCCCATCACGGGCATCGCCTCCGGGGTGTTCTACGGCAAGATCTCCTCCCGGTTCAAGGTGGCCGACGAGGCGGAGGGNGNGCTGACCACCTGCGCCCAGGAGAANCTCACCGGNGTGCGGGTGGTNCGGGCCTTTGGCCGGGAGCGGTTCGAGATCGACCGCTTCGGCAAAAAGAACGACCACTTCTCNGCCCTGTGGGTGGAGCTGGGCANNGTGCTCAGCGTCTACTGGGCCTCCGGCACCCTGCTCACCTCCCTCCAGGTCATGGCGGTNATCGCGGCGGGNACGGTGGAGGCGGTGAACGGCGGCATNTCCCTGGGCGATTTCCTGGCCTTTGTCACCTACAACAGCGCCCTGGCCTGGCCGGTGCGCTCCNTGGGCCGGGTGCTGTCCGANATGAGTAAGGCGGGTGTGTCCATGGANCGTGTGGGCTACATCCTCAACGCCTCNGANGANNNNGACNAGCCCGGACGCCAANCNNGTNAAGCTGGGCGGCGACATCGTGTTCGACCANGTCACCTTCGGNTANGAGGGNCAGGGNGTGCTGGAGGATGTGTCCTTNACNATCCCCTGGGGGAGCACCTTCGCCATNCTGGGNGGCACNGGNTCGGGCAAGTCCACCCTGGTTCATCTGCTGGANCGGCTGTANGANNTNGGNGAGGGCCAGGGNANNATTACCATCGGCGGGGTGGACATCCGGGACATCGANCGGGAGGAGCTGCGCCGNCAGATCGGCCTGGTGCTCCAGGAGCCCTTCCTGTTCTCCCAGACCATCCGGGAGAACATCGCCGCCACNCGGCCGGANGCCNCGGANGAGGAGCTGCGCCGGTGCGCCCAGATNGCCTGCGTGGACGAGGCCATCACCGAGCTGGCCGACGGCTACGACACNGTGGTGGGCGAGCGGGGCGTCACCCTGTCCGGCGGGCAGAAGCAGCGGGTGGCCATCGCCCGGATGCTGCTGCAAAGCGCCCCGGTGATGGTGTTNGACGACTCCCTNTCCGCCGTGGACGCNGAGACGGACGCNAAGATCCGCGCCGCGCTGAAGGAACGCATGGCGGAGGCCACCGTCATCCTCATCTCCCACCGGGTNACCACNCTGATGCAGGCCGACCGNATCCTGGTNNTGGANGGGGGAAAGGTGGCGGACNTNGGCACCCACGCNNANNTNATNNCCCGNCCGGGNATTTANAANGANATNTACGACATNCAGATGAGCAGCGACGACCGTGCGCTCATTGAGGAAGGGGGGGAGGCATAATGGCCGCTTTCGACGAAAAAGAATACACAAANGACTTTGACTGGGCNATNTGGAAGCGTCTGCTGCCCATTCTGNGCCGGTTCAAGCCCGTGTTCCTGGGNCTGTGGGCCTTCAACGGCCTCACCGCCCTGCTGGACGTGGTCATNCCCCTGTTCCAGCGCTTNGCCATCNGCAATTTCATCGAGACCGGCGCGCTGGAGGGNTTTNNGNCNTTTGTGCTGGCCTANCTGGGGNTCATCNTTCTCCAGAGNCTGCTGGTGATTGGCTTTGGCCGTATGTCCATGTATTTGGAGATGTATGTGGGCCGGGATATGCGCCGGGAGCTGTTTGAGCACCTGCAAAAGCTGTCCCTGTCCTTCTANAACGTCACCCCGGTGGGCTATCTGCTCACCCGGGTGATGAACGACACCAACCGCATCGCGGGCATGATGGCCTGGGCGCTGGGNGACATCATGTGGGCGCTGCTCTATGTGCTGGGCGCGTTNGCCGCCATGGCNATGCTCAACTGGCAGCTGGCTCTGGTGGTCATCCTCATCGTGCCNGTNGTGGCNGCGCTGACGGGCTGGTTCCAGCCCCGCATCCTCCACTGGAACCGCAAGGTGCGCAAGCTCAACTCCAAGATCACCGGCGCNTTCAACGAGGGCATCACCGGCGCCAAGACCTCCAAGACCNTGGTCATCGAGGATCAGAGCATCAAGAGCTTCCGGGAGCTCACCGACTCCATGCGGGGCTCCGGNGTGCGGGCCTCCCGGCTCAANGCGGTGTATATCCCCGTGACCCTGTTTTTCTCCACCATGGCGGTGGCNATCGTACTGCTGCGGGGNGGGTATCTGGTGGCGGANCAGGTGCTGGACATCGCCACCCTGTCCGCGTTCATCACCTACGCCATGGGNATTTTTGAGCCTGTCCAGAGCATNGCCGGCAACCTNGCGGAGTTCATCGCCCTNCAGGCGTCCATCGAGCGGGTCACCGACCTGCTGAACGAGANGCCCCAGATCACCGANACCCCCGAGGTCATCGAGAAGTACGGNGACAGCTTCNNCCCCAAGCGGGAGAACTGGGANCCCCTNANGGGCGANATCGAGTTCAAGGACGTGACCTTCCGCTACCCCGACGGCGGGGACAACGTGCTGGAGCANTTCAANCTGCACATACCCGCGGGGGCCACCGTGGCCATCGTGGGGGAGACGGGGGCGGGCAAGTCCACCCTGGTGAACCTGGCCTGCCGGTTNTTNGAGCCNACCGAGGGNCAGATNNTNATNGACGGCNGGGANTACCGGGAGCGCAGCCAGCTNTGGCTNCACTCCAACATCGGCTANGTGCTGCAAAGCCCNCANCTGTTCTCCGGCTCCGTNAAGGATAANATCCGCTACGGGCGGCTGGACGCCACGGATGANGAGATCGAGGNGGCGGCNNGGGCNGTGTCGGCGGACAAGGTGGTGGCCAAGCTGGANNAGGGCTGGGACAGCAACGTGGGCGAGGAGGGCGACCGCCTGTCCACCGGCGAGAANCAGCTGATCTCCTTTGCCCGNGCGGTGCTGGCCGACCCGCGCATCTTCGTGCTGGACGAGGCCACCTCCTCCATTGACACCCAGACCGAGCAGTATATCCAGAGCGCCATCGACCATCTGCTGCGGGACCGCACGTCCTTCCTGATTGCCCACCGCCTGTCCACCATCCGCAAGGCGGATATGATCCTGGTGGTGCGGGACGGCAGGATCGTGGAGCAGGGCACCCACCAGTCCCTGCTGCGGGCCCGGGGCTACTATCACGATTTGTACAGCAAGCAGTTCGCCGAGGAGAATGCGGCGAAGGTGCTGGGAAAGTAATAAGGGTCTCCCCGCCGCAAAGCGGCGGGGAGACAGTTTCCGCAGACAGCCCGCCGAGGAAAACGCGGCAAAGATGCTGGGGAAGTGAGAAACAGTCTCCCGCCGCTTCGCGGCGGGGAGACTCCATTTCAGCGAAAGGATATGGGAAAATGGAATTGTGGGACGCGTATGATGTGAACTTCAACAAGATCGAGGGTAAAACCCTGGTCAGGGGTGAGCCAGTCCCCGACGGGGTATGCCACCTGGTGTGCGACATCATCGTGAAGCACACCGACGGGACATATCTGCTGATGCAGCGGGACCCGCGCAAGCACTACGGCGGACTGTGGGAGGCCACGGCGGGCGGCTCGGCCCTGGCGGGGGAGACGCCGGCAGAGTGCGCCATGCGGGAGCTGCGGGAAGAAACGGGTATTATCGCCGAGAACTTAGTTGAAGTGGGCACGGTGACCGACGAGGAGGCGCACGCCATTTATGTGGAGTTCCAGTGTGTGACCGGCTGGGACAAAGGCGCGGTCACGCTGCAAGAGGGCGAGACCGTGGACTTCAAATGGGTGAGCCGGGACAAGCTGCTCGCCATGCAGCGGGACGAGCTGCTGACGGAGAGAATGGAGAAATTCATTGAGGAATTAAGGCGATAGAACTAAAAAGAGAGCCTGCCGCACTGCGGCAGGCTCTCTTTTTTTATACGTTACGCCTGTACATTCACCTGTGGAACCGAGACAGGGGCGCTCATATCCACAGCCACGATCTGGGTTACGGTGGAAGAATAGCCCTGGACAGCGGCGTCCAGGGATTTCTGGGCGGAGGCGCCCAACTGCTCCGCCTGCATACGCAGTTCCATCTTGGTGGCGGTGAGTTGGTCGGCCTGACGGTTGGCGATCTCCGTCTCCTGGAAGTACCCGGACTCCCGAATGGCCCGCATGGCCGCGTTTTTGCGCAGCTCCTGCTGGATGCGCTGCGCCTCCCGGCGCTTATTCTCCTGCAGCATTCGTTTCTGGCGGGCCCGTGCCAGCTGTTCGCGATTCAACTCCAGCTTCTTTTTGTTGGCCCGGGTCACCGCCTTTTTCAGTTGGGAGACGGCGGCCCTGATCTGGTCGGCGTGGTCGGGGTCGGAGCGCTGGGCGGCCTCCAACTGGGAGATGCGGCGGCGGGCATAGCCCGCGGCGGAGCTGGCCTGCCCCTGGGTGCGGGCACGGCTGATCCGGGCGTAGGCCTCCAGGGGCGCATCGCCATACCGGGGGGTGGCCTTGGCCAGCTTGAATTTCTCCCGCTGGGCGTCCGCCTTCTCTTTGGCGTCGCGGATCATCTCGGTGAGGGAGGAGGTGCGCTCATCCCGCTTTTTCATCGACTGCGCCAAAAGCTCGCTATACTGGCCCTCGGCCTGATCCGCCTGCTCATCCCGGCCGATGGCGGAGATTGGTTGGATCGCCATATCCTGCCCCCCTTTCCAATCCTTCTACCTGTATATCGGCCAAATTCAGGGAAAAGGAAAGGGGGAAACCACTATTTTTTTTCGCCCCGGGGCCGTAAAGGCGTGCCCTCGGCGGACATACGCTGGAACAGGCGGGCCAGGATGATGACCGCGGCGGCGGCCAGCACCACCTCGGCCACAGTCTGGGCGCAGGCCAGGCCGTACAGGGGGACGAAGTAATTGAGGATGTATAGCGCGGGGATCTCCAGCACGATCTTGCGCAGGATGGCGAACAGCAGGGAGTACTGACCCAGGCCGCAGGCCTGGAACACGTTCACCGCCAGGAAGTCCATGCACAGGAAGGGCTGGGCGACGCACATACACCGCAGGAACCGGGAGCCGTAGGCCACCACGGCATCGGTTTTCATGAACAGGCCGATGAGCGTGCCGGAGGCAAAGAAATAGCACACCGACACCACGATCATAAAGCTCAGGGACACCTTTTGCGTAAACTGGACAGCCTTTTTCAGGCGGGGGACGTTCCCGCTGCCGTAGTTATAGCTCACCAGCGGCATCAGCCCCTGGGATATTCCCAGAGAGATGTACATGGGGATCATGTTGATCTTGTAGGAGATGCCCATGGCGGCGATGGCGTCCGGCCCAAAGCCGGCGGTAAAGTTGTTGAGCACCGTCATGCCGGTGACGTTGAGCAGGTTTTGGATGGAGGCGGGTATGCCCACGCCGAATACTCCTTTTACGATCTCTTTGCAAGGCCGGGCCATGGCCGGGTGGACGCAGACGAAGGTTTTGCCCCGCCGGACGAACAGCAGCACGAAGAAGTACAGGCAGGCGAAGCAGTTGGACAGAAAGGTGGCGCAGCCCGCCCCGGCGGCCCCCATATTGAGCCCCCAGGGGAGGATAAAGATGGGATCCAGCACGATGTTCAGCAGGCAGCCGCTCATGGTGCCGATGCTGGCGTGGAAGGTGGCCCCCTCCGAGCGCACCAGATAGGCCATGACCACGTTGAGGATGGCGGGGGCGGCCCCGAAGGTGGTTGTCCACAGCAGGTACTGCGCGGTGGCGGCAGTGGTTTCTGCGTCCGCCCCCAGGAGAGCCAGCAGCGGGGCGCGGAAAATGGTGGTGAAGAGGGAGAACAGCACGCCGCAGACCAGGGCGCAGTAAAAGCCGAAGGCGGAGCTGCGCCGCACGGTGTCATAGTCCTTAGACCCCAGGGCGCGGCTCATCATGCTGGAGGAGCCCACACCGAAGAGGTTGTTCACCGCGTTGAAGGCCAGCAGCACCGGCGCGGCCAGGGTGACGGCGGAGTTCTGGATGGAATCCTGGAGCATCCCCACAAAGTAGGTGTCCGCCAGGTTGTAGAGCACCATCACCAGCGAACTGAGAACGGTGGGGATGGATAGGGTGAGCACGGCTCTGGGGATGGATGTGCGTTCAAAAAGTTCGGATTTTTCTATGTTTTCCATGGATGCGCCTCGCTATGTTAAGTTTTTGGATTGCCCCGCCAAGTAAGCCTTAGCATCCTTAAAGAAGCTGGCGGTGATGAGGACGATGACCGCCCCGATGGGGAAGGCGGCGATGATGCTCACCGACTGGAGGCTGCTCATGGAGCTGTCCGAGAACACCAGGGCGATGGGCAGAGCGATGAGCAGCAGGCACCACATCAGCTTCACCGCCCAGTGGGGGGACTCGTCCTGTCCCAGCCTGCGGTAGCTGTAGCAGGAGGCAATGAGGGCGATGGAGTCGAAGGAAGTGGCGTAGAAGGCCACCATGGTGACCAGCACCAGAATGAGCACCAGCACCGGGCAGGGCAGGGTCCTTATCATGGAGATGATAAGAGAGTACAAATCGCCTGTCTCGTTATACTGGGCGACAAAGTCTGCCGCGCCGGACACCTGCTTGCCCAGGGAGTAGTTGCCCAGCACGATGAAGCTGACGATGGTGGAGCCCACCCCAAAGCCGTAGCCCCCCAGGATGGTCTGCCGCACCGTCCGCCCCCGGGAGATGCTGCCGATGAAGAAGGGGGCGGCCACGCACCACACCATCCAGTATGACCAGTAGAAAATGGTCCAGTTCTGTGGGAAGGAGGTGGTTCGCTGGGGGTCGGTGAAGGTGGCCAGCTCAAAAAAGTGCCCAAGCATCCGGCCCAGAGCCGAGAAGCCCGTTTCGATGATGTACCGGGCCTCGCCGCCAAAGAGCAGCACATAGGCCAGCAGGCCGAAGAACAGCCAGATGCAGGACTTGGCCAGCAGGCTGATGCCCTTGAAGCCGTGGAGCAGGGAGTAGGTGTACACCGCGCAGGTGGCTGCCAGGATAAGGACGGTGACCAGCTCCCGGCTCAGGGCGATGTGGAACAGCTCGTCTAAAATGCCCGCCATCAGGGGGGTGGCAAGGCTGAAGGTGGTAGACGTCCCCGCCAGCAGGGCGAATACGGCCAAGAGGTCGATGAACCGGCCCGGTACGCCGTCGGTGTGTTTTCCCAGGATGGGACGGCAGGCCTCGGAGTACCGCTGCCGCTCCCGTTTTCTCACATGGAGCATGAACCCAAACGCTGCCGCCAGCATGAGGTAGAACCCCCAGGGGATGAGGCTCCAGTGGAAGATGGGGAACACACTGGCCCAGTCCTGGACAGAGCCCAGCTCAGCGATATGGGGATCCACGG
Organism: Clostridiales bacterium; assembly: GCA_014799505.1. Lineage (GTDB taxonomy): Bacteria > Bacillota > Clostridia > Oscillospirales > Oscillospiraceae > Enterenecus. The sequence goes on along the minus strand of JAAVHV010000004.1, from coordinate 27,878 downwards.
CGTACAAAATCCACTCGGAGAAGGAGTAGAACAGGATGTCCGCCGCCAGCCCCGCCGTGAACATCATGGAGCCCCAGGTGAAAAAGGAGTATTTGGGCCGTTCCTCCGGCCCGCCCAGCACGATGCCCCCGTATTTGGAGAGGGCGGCAAACAGGGACAGCAGGAACACGCCCAGCCCGATGATGAGGTACCAGACGCCGAAGGTGTCCCCCAGCAGGAAGCGGATCTGGCCCAGCACCTGGTTGGAGCGCTCCGGGAAGGCGAGGAACAGCGCGCTCAGGGCCAGGATGCACCCCAGGGGGGCCAGGGTGATGGCCCAGTCGATTTTCTTCCGCTCCACGTTACTTCACCTCGTCCAGATACGTTCGGTAGCTGGGGTCCAGCGCCGCCAGCTCAGCCAGGCTGTCCACCTCCACAATATCCCCGGCCTTCATGGGGAACACCCCCAGCCGGTACTCCTGAGGATAACAGAACAGCGCCACGTCGTCCCAGTAGATGTTCCGGCTGCGCCGTCCCTCAAATTCGATCTCCAGGTGCCGCTTGAGCCGCCGGCCGTCCTCTGCGCTCCACCGGGAGACGCTGAACAGTTGCCAGCCATGGGCGCCCCCGGTGCGGCTGCACGAGGCCACCACGCCGTCCTCCACCGTCAGCAGCCACTCATCCGTGGGAGCGTCCGTCCAGACGGCGTTGTAGCCGGAGCGCTCGAATTCCGGGGCCAGCACCCGGGGGTCGCGGATGATGAGGTCGGCGTCGGTGATGATGGCGTCCTCCAGGTGCTCCCGGGCGGCGTAAAGAGAGGAGATGTTGTTGCAGGTATCGTACCAGGGATTTTCGATGAGGGTTACCGCGCCGGGATATTCCCGCTCCAGCACCTCGAACTGCTCCTTGAGGTAGCCCACGACAATGTAAATCTCATGGATCCCGTTTGCCATCAGGCCTTGTATCACGGTGTCGATCATCCGCGTGCCGTTGACCCGCACCAGGGACTTGGGGGTGGTCAGGGTGACGGGCCGCATCCGCTTGCCCTCCCCGGCGGCTACGATGACGGCCCGCTTGGCGGTGTTCATGGCAATGCCTCCCCCAGCCGTTCCAGCTCCTGTCGGACGATTTCGCAGTAGTCCCGGGCGTAGCGGTACTGGGCCAGGGAATAGGCCCCGAACTCCACCCCCAGGGAGCGTTTGTATTCGCACCAGTTGCTCCACAGCAAACCGCACACGGCGATGTAGCCGTAAATCTTGATCCGGGTCAGCGGGGGACAGCCCTCGGTAAAATACTGGCCGATGAGCCGGTTGGCCTGCTCCCGGCCGTACATGGCGTAGATGCAGAACATGGCGATATCCACGTGGGGATCCTGCATGGCAGCGTACTCCCAGTCGATGAGGCGGATCTCCTCGTCGCCCCGGTCATTCCGGAAGAACAGGAAGTTGTCCGGCACCGCGTCGATGTGGGTGAGCAGCTTTTCCCCCGCCTGGGCGTCCAGGAAGGGCTTTAAGCGGAACACGCGTTCCTTGGTCTCCCGGTAATCGGGGTAGGCGGAGGGCCGGCCTTCCCACAGGGATTCGTAGAAGTCGATGTGGCCGAACAGGTCGAATTCGTGGTCCGCCCGCAGCCCCAGCCCGTGGAAGGAGCGCAGCTTGTCCATACACGCGGCGGTCTCCCGCTCATTCAGCGGGTCGCAGGTGCGGGCGCCCTCGATGAACCGGGAAATCTTATAGCCGCTGTCCGGGTCGATGTAAAGCACATCCTCGCACAGTCCCCGGCCCTGGATGAGACGGTACACCGCCGCCTCTTCTGGGCGGTTGATGAGCCGTCCGGTGCCCTCTCCGGGGACACGCATGATGTATTTCTCCCCCCGGCAGGAGAAGAGGAAGGAGCGGTTGGTCATGCCCTTTTTCAAGGCGGAGACGCCGGTGACCTCCCCCGGGTTGGCGCGCAGCACCTCTCCGATCAGCCGCAGATCGTCGGCCGTGAGCAGATCGAAGCCGGGTATGCCCGCCGGGGTTGGGAAATTGTCATGAGCTTGTGAGTCCATAAAACGGTTTCCTTCCGATGCCCTAAGCCCCCGGTCTGTTCCAGTAGAGCGGACCGGGGGCCTTCGCTTGATTGGGGTTATTGTCCAGATTCCCCGCCGGACGGGTTGCGGGAGGCAATCTGGCCGGGATAGCGGCGCTCCAGGCGGTGGATGATATACTGTGCGCCTACCTCGCCGCTGTGGCCCAGGTTGTAGAAGTGCTGCTGTTTCAGCGCGGCGATGCGCTCCTTGTAGTCCTCCTGATGGGCTAGAAGCTCCTCCACCACGGGGGCCAGGTTTTTGACCTCGTCCTTTTCCACCTGACGGCCCACCTTGGGGCGGGCGGTGATGTCGAAGGGAACCAGGGGGATCTTCTGCCAGTCCTCGTTGACCACCTTCATCTGGGTGTTGATAAACAGGGAGGGCTTGTCGGTGGTGAAGGAGAACTCGAAAGCGATGCCGCTCCAGTCGGTGATGACCAGGTCAGCGGTGTACACCGTCACGTTGGAGGAAAAATCAGTCTCGATGACGAAGTCGTCCCCCGCCTTGTCCTGATACCGCTGGATGATTTCCTTCATCCGCGTGGGGAACCGGCGCACGTACTGGGGATGGGGCCGGATGACAATGCGGTAGCCCCTGCCGTACAGGGCATTGACCAGGTCGTCCAGGCAGGAGTCCATGATGTTGTCATACTGCCAGGAGGGGGCGATGAGGATGGTCTTTTTCTCGTTTGACCCCTTGTCCATGGCGGTATACGCGGCGATCATGTCGTCAATGAGGCCGTAGCCGCACTCGATGATGCGTTTTTTCTTCACATGGCGCAGCTTTTCGATAGCCCGGGCCTCGATGGCCTGCTCCCGGCTTACCACCAGCAGGGTGTCGTAGGCGTCCAGCGCCCCGGTGCGGTAGGCCAGGTTGTCGCTGCTGCACCCGTGATCCATAAAGACGTACTCCACATTGTCCTTCACCCGGGAGCGCTTGATGTGGTACTTCTCCAGATCGGGGGTGGTCATCACCACCATGTCCGCCTCCAGCTTCATCATCAGGGAGATGAGCCGGGTCTCGTCCACATAGTAGGGCCGGATGCGGGGCTCGTTTTTCTGGAAGATGGCGTCCTCCGGGTCGCTGGTGACGTAGTGGATGGTCAGGCTGGTATCCCGCAGCAGCGCCTCGATGAGGGCGCGGAAATACTTGTAGAACCCGCTGCCCTCGGAGTAGAACATGATTTTCATGTTCCCCTTGTTTTCCTTGGAAAAGAACTCCTTGTAGTACTTTTTGGCCAGGACGGCGTTCTGTTTCTTCCGCTCCTTGTCCTGGGCGGCGGAGCGCTTCATCTCCTCCAGCAGGCCGTAGTCGATGTATTCCTTGGGGGAGTAGACGGCGTTGCACAGGAACATGACCCCGATGGAGAACAGGTTGCCGAAGGTCCAGTACAGCCCCACCCCCGCCGGGACGATGAAGGCGAAGAAGGTGGAGAACGCGATCATGAACGCGGTCATGCCCCACTGGGACAGCTTGTTCTGCTCGATTTGCAGCACGTTTACCTTGTTCTGCACCCAGCACATGAGCAGGGCGGACAGCCCCGCCAGCACCGGGATGAGGAACAGGGCGTCCAGGGTGTGGACGCTGGGGGTCTCGGCCAGATTGATGCCGAAGAAGGTCATGCGGAGGTTTTGGATCTGGACGGCAGCCTCCGCCGAGCCGGGGAGGTCGGCGAACAACTCCGGCATGGCCCGCACCCGCTCCACCACCGCCAGCTGGGCGGTGGAGCCCAGCTCGTCCACGGTCACCGACATGAGCCGGGCGGTCTGCTCCACGAAGGCGCGCTGGAGCTCGGGGGAGAGGTGGAGGATGTGCTTTAGGGGCTTGTACACCACGTCCAGCAGGCCCAGGATGATGGGGAGCTGGAGCAGCAGGGGGATGACCCCCGCCATGGGGTTATAGTGTTCCTGTTTGTACAGGGCGGATTGGGCATCCAGAAAGGCGTCGCTGTCGTCCACGTACTGGTAGCGGAGTATATCCAACTGGGGCTTCATCTTCACCATTTTGATGGAGTTTTTCTGCACCAGCAGGGAGATGGGGAACATGACCACCTTGGTGAGCAGGGTGAAGGCCAGAATGGCGATGCCATAATTGCGGAACAGCCAATAGCAGCCGTACATCAGCCAGCCCAAGGGCGTTCCGACGATCGTATTGATGAGTTCCATACCGTTGTGACGACACCTCGTCTTTCCGTGGGGGCGGCCCCATTCATTTCCGTGGGGCGGTGCAGATGTGCAGGGCCCGCTTCAGCTCCTCCACTTTTTTGCGCTCCTCCGCCAGCAGGCGGCGCAGCTCCCGGTTCTCGGCGGCAAGGCCGCCCTCGCCCCCCGTCTCGTCAAAGGGGTCGGCCGGGGGCGCTGTCAGCGTGATATCAGGCTCCGGCGCGCAAACGCGCTCCGCCGCCGGGGCGGGGGAGGGGGAAGCCTGGGTCTGGGGGGCGGCGGGCTCCAGCTCGTAATCGCCGTAGCCGGTGTCGTCGTCATCGTCGTCTGCGAAGGACTGGAGGTTGGCGCGGCTGTTCCGGCCCCTGGAGAACCTGCGCTTCAGCTTGCGCAGGTAGAAGCTGAAGCCGGCGCCCGCCGCGATGGCCACGCCGGCGACGAGCTGGATCATATAGGTCATGGCGGAGGGGTCGATATAGGCGGATACCGTCGCCGGGGACAATAGCCGTCCACGGACCAAAAAGCGGGTGAACAGGGCAAGTGTGTTCATGGAGTGGCCTCCTATTTTACCAGACATGGGGTTCCAGCGGGGTGAGCTGGGTCAGATCCCAATTGGAAAAGTCGTTGCCGTCCCCGCGGATCACGTAGGTTCCCATGTACGCGTCCCGGGTGGTCAAGTCCTCATCGTACAGCAGCATCCAGAAGGTGCGCGTCATATCCTCGTCCTCACCGATGGACTCGATGGTCCGGCCATATTGTTCGGTGTCCAGCCCGAACCAGCCGGCGATGGAGGCCCGGAGGTTGTCCTGGCAGATCTGCTTGTGGGACAGCGTCATAGGCTGGCTGGTGTCGGCGTGGGCGGGCTTGATGAGCAGGGGGAGCATCCGGGGGCTGTCCAGGCGGCTCAGGCCCTGGGTGGTGGTGGTCCAGCCGTCGGCCGACCAGTCGGGGTAATCGGCGGCGTGGTCGGTGCTGATGATGACGGTGGTGTCGTCATAGACGCCCTTTTCCCGCAGCTCGTCCAGGTATTGGAGGATCATCTCCATATTTCCCACCATCTGGTCGTGCTGGCCCGCGGAATCCCATCTCGTTTCCATCCGCTCCGCCGTCTCGCTCATGTTGAAGGGGTAGTGGGCGCCCTGAAGATGGTAGAAGCGGAAGCACCCGGTCAGCTGGTCGTTGACGCTCAGGCCCTGGGCGCGGTAGCGGGCCCAGAATTCGGGGTCGTCGATCTGGTAGAGATCCCCGCTGGGGGCGGTCTGGACCGCGTCCAAATCGCCGGTATAGAGCTGAAAATAGGGCTTTACCGCCTCCGGCGCGTAGCGGTAGGCGGACAGTTCCAGCATTTTTGTCAGCATGATCCGGCGGCTGTAGCTCACCGTGCTCTGGCCGATGTTGTCGATCCTACCCTCCACGTTGTCCATCTCGCCCACCACGTCGCCGACGTGGGAATAGAGCCCAACCTGGCAGCCCGAGTTATGGAGGTCGGACAAAAAGGAGGAGCGCCCCCACGCCCGGCGGAAATAGTCCCGCTTGCGGATCTCGAAGGGGGCGGCGTCATCGTCCCTGACCCCGGTGAGCAGATAAGTGACGGAGGCATAGGTGCGGCTGAAGCTGCCGGTGAAGTCCTGATAGCTGGTGAAGCCGCCCAGCTCCGCCTCCCACTCCGGGTGCTGGGCGATCAGGTCGTCCAGATAGGAGCGGTCACAGCGGTCCAGCAGGAAGAACACCACATTCTGGGAGGGGGCCAGCTCAAAGATCCCCTCGGTGGAGAGATAGCGCTCCTGAAGCGCGGAGAGGTTGGTGGTATTCATCAGGCTGAAGAGGGCCACCGCCTGCATCGCCGCCAGCAGCAGGGATACGGTTTCCAGCGTCCGCGTCCACAGTTTCCGGCTAAAGTACAGCAGGAGGAACACGGTCCCGATGACGACCGACCAGACCACAAGGTTCTTCAGCATGGCCCCTCGGTAGTTCTGCCACGTCACCGAGGTGCCGTCCAGCGTGCCGTGATCCACGTTCCAAAAGTTCCCCTGGAGGTAACCTGCCAGCGTCACCGCGAAAAGGAGGGACACGGCGTAATTGAAGGGCTTGCCCCGGAGTACGAGCAGAACAGCCAGCAAAACGGCAAAAATCCCCAGCCCTGCCAGCGCCAGGACAGGCGCCAGCAGGCTGAAGGGAAAGGTCATATCGCTGGTATTTTGCAGATACAGTTCACAGGGGCCAAAGAAGATAAACGTGAACACGCAGTTCAGCGCACAGGCGGCGGCAAGGAACAAGCGGGTTCGAAAGGCCCGCTTGTCCATCCAGAGCGCACTCCATTTTCTGCCGGCGGAAGCTTTCAGATCTTGGAGCATAGGATCGGTTCCTCCCAACGGTTCGGTTTATATTAATACACTAATATACTCTCAATGCCGGAGGATGTCAACCCAAGCGCGGTTCAAGCAAAGTGCTCGACGTAGTAGGGGGAGTACTTGGTGATCTCGTAGTCCAGGCTCTTAAAGCCCATGCGCTCGGAGAGGGTGTCCTCATCGGAGAACAGGTTCACGCCCAGGCCCAGGCGGTTCCCCTCGATTTTAAAGCCCATGGCGGCCAGGATGGTGGGGTAGTAGTCCAGCGTGGAGAATTCCCGGTTCTGGCGGCGGCTCACGTCTGGGAGCGGGCAGGCGAGGTTCAGGAAGCAGTTGTACACTGTCCTGTCATAGTACTCCAGGTTCTCCACCAGATTGGTGTCCATTCTCGGGTGGTCGCCCAGAACAACGATCACGGTGTCCTCATAGAAATCCTGCTGGGAGCACCACTCGAGGAACTCGGCGATCTGTCGGTCGGCGCAGGCCACCACATTGGCGGTCTGATTTTCATACTCGCTGCCGCACAGCTCGCAGACATATCCGCCGATGTGGTGGGTGTCCACCGTCAGCATAGTGAAGTTGAAGGGCTGGTCGTCCTCGGCCAGCTTCAGCAGCTTGTCCTTGGCGATTTCGTACAGGATCTCGTCCTCAATGCCCCACCAGGCGCGGTAATCCTCCGGGAAATAGCCCTCGTCCCTGGTGCTGAAGTAGTCGCAGACCTCATAATTGCCATGCTGTTCAAAATACTTCTTCCGCCCGGCAAACTCTCCGTCGGAGCCACACAGGAACAGATTGTGGTACCCGTTTTTCTCCAGGATCTCGCCCAGGCTGACGCAGCCGGAGGCGAAATACTCCTGCTCGCCCATGTCGTTGTCCGCGATGGGGAAGGAGAAGGGGATGCCGGAGGTGGAGGACAGCAAAGCCGCCATGGTCCAGTTTGTCCCGGTGCCCGAATGGGATCCGCCCAGCAGCGTGGAGTTGGAGAAGGAGCAGTTCTCCTGGGCCAGCGCGGTGAGATTCGGGATGTAATTGACCGGCTGCATCCCGCCCACATCCTGCGAGGCGTAGGTGGTCTCCATACTCTCCATATAAATGCAAAGCAGATTCTTTTTCTGTGCCGGCGCTGTAATGCGCACACTGTTCGGATCTACATAGTGCTTTTCATAGAGGGTGGAGGCGTCCGAACGCAGCTTGGCATAGCCCAGGACATCCAAGCTGTCGTTCACAAATTTGCAGGTGTTGAACAGGGAGAGCAGGGCGAACAGCGTCATCAGATGCCGCGCCAGGCTCAGCAGATCAATGCTGCGGCGCCAGCGGAATACGTCGATTTTCGCCGTGACGGCAAAGCGCCGCTGGAGGAGCAGGAATACCGTGCCGGCCAGGATGAACAGGGCCAGCACGATCAGATGAGGGATACAGGCAACCACCCCGTCTACGACGACGCCCAGTTCGCTGCCGTCCAGGGGGGAGGCCATGGTGTACAAAATCTGCTGAAGGGTCACATCAAAGGTGGCGTTGACCCAGGCGGTGACGCCGAAGAATATGGCCGCCGCCGCGAACAGGACACAGCTGACGACAAGCTCAACCACACGCCCGATGTGTTTTTTACCGTTTGTTTGCTTCTTCATTGTAGGGCTCCTCTTTTGGTTTACTGATTTGTTCTGCGTTTTTTTCATCGCCGCTGTCCACCCGGGTGATATCCAGGCTGATCCGAATGTGCTTCGCGGCCCTGAAGAGCTGGGTGAGCAGCCAGGAGGCCAGCAGCGCGGCCAGGGTATAGTGGGCGGAATCCACAGAATGAGAGATACCCAGCAGCTTGTGGGGAACCGTCAGCAGCATCCGCGCCAGCGCGTAGTTGCAGCAGACGGTGATGCCGTATTGAACCAGAAACTCCAGAGACGGCTCAAGCGGCTTCCCCCGCTTTTTAAAGTACAGATAGATAGACAGCATGGGGGCAAAGAAAAGATTGATAAAAATGGCCAGTTGAATCAAAGCATCTCATCCCATTCTACGCTTTGTCAGCGGAGCGGACCACCTCCGGGGGCACGCTTCACCACTTCGCTTGTGATATCATTGGTGTCTAGTTTAGCGCGCTTTCAGGTGACTGTCAACAGGTTTTTTGATGGCCTTTTTATAAACATTTCGCCGCTGAGGCCGCCTTTTTTCGGCATTTTGTGAATTCTTTATTGATCCTTCAGCAAATTTTTAACAAATCTAAATAAACTATTAGCTCTTGGCGAGAATCGGTATAAACGGCCCCCGTCGGCTTGCCGCCGCAAAAGAAACAATAGCGTGTGCCGCCAGCAATATTGCTGGCGGCACACTGTTCTTCCCAGATAGGGCGCTTTTATAATGTGAGGATTATGATGATTTATGAGATAACTCGGACGCAAAGAGACGTTCGATCCTGCTGTCAATGTAAAGCGAGACCTTTTTTACCAATCCCATATAGTGTTTTTCCAGTACGGCCATTCTGGATAACTCGATCAGCGTGCAGCATACAAATACAATGAGGGTAGCCGCGAGAGAATACGGGATCAAAAACGGGCTGTCGGCAAATGACGCGTTTTGAAACAGCGTGCCCCATAAAAAGGGACGGACAAAATTATTTTCGTGGATCAAATATACCCCGAAGGTAGCCGATGATATTTGGTTGACAGCCCGATTACAGCCAATATCAATTTGCAGAAAGCCTAAAAACAGGAACAGGGCCGTCAGCACAGTGGGCAGCCGCTGCATATGAATTACATAAGCGGCCAAATTGCCGATAGATGGAATTCTGCTTTCAAATAGATCTGAAATAACAAACGCCAGAAATGCCGTAAGCATGGCGGCAAAGGCGCCCAGAAAAGCGGCCCGTGGGCCTATGGCTATTTTTTCGACATGAAGCCGGATATAGGCCGACACCGCATACAGGTAAGCAAACCACAGCAGATAACTGCTTCCATAGGCGGAGCCCGAAAAAGTTGGGATAATACACCAGCAGACGGTGAGCAGTGCCAGCATTTTCTGATAATCCTGTTTATCCAATCCCCTGAGAAGCTTATTCAGGTATGGTGAGATCAGGTACAATATGAAGTATGTGCTGGCAAACCACCATCCGGAATATGTAATGGGGAAAAGGCAGGTAATCACTGTCCTTATGCCATAGGGGTTGGCCCCCGCCAGAGTAAACACAGCAAGGAAAAGGACGGAATAGGTAAAGATCTGGAGGGCGAGCTTCAGTGCCTTGTCGGTTTTGAACCTGGCAGAGCTGATCAAAAAATAGCCTGAGATCAGCACAAAAATATCCACGCCGAGATTGCCGCCAAAGGTAAGGCACTGCGTCCACAGCCTGTTTACCGAGAGTTCGCCGCTGGGGAACTGAAAGCCGCCATGGGTCGAAAAATGGCAGATGATGATCATCAGCATCGCGATGATCCGAAGCAGCTCTATATTTGACTGCCGCTCGGCGCGCCTGGTCGTCTGCAATACCGATCCCCCCTGACGGAAAAGATAAAGCGGGAAAATCCCGCTTTATCTGGAAAATGAAGTAAAATAAGTGTATATCATTTTTGCCGGAGCGTGGATCACCAAACGTGATCCACGCTCCGATCTGTTTGAGGTTATGCCGCTTACTCAGCGTCCTTGATCGCGGCCTGCGCGGCGGCCAGCCGGGCGATGGGCACGCGGAAGGGGGAGCAGGACACGTAGTCCAGCCCGATCTTGTGGCAGAACTCCACGCTGGAGGGATCGCCGCCGTGCTCGCCGCAGATGCCGACATGGATGTCGGGATTGGTGGAGCGGCCCCAGCGGGTGGCGTTGGAAATCAGGCGGCCCACGCCGTGCTGATCCAGCTTGGCGAAGGGATCCTGCTCGTAAATCTTCTTCTCGTAGTAGGCGCCCAGGAACTTGCCGGCGTCGTCGCGGGAGAAGCCGAAGGTCATCTGGGTCAGGTCGTTGGAGCCGAAGGAGAAGAAGTTGGCGTGCGGGGAGATCTCATCGGCGGTCATGGCCGCGCGGGGGATCTCGATCATGGTGCCCACCTTATACTTCATGGAGGAACCGGCCTGGTTGATGAGCTTGTCGGCGGTGGAGGTGACGATATTCTTGACGTAGAGGAACTCCTTCACCTCGCCCACCAGGGGGATCATGATTTCGGGCACCAGGTTCCACTCGGGGTGGCGGGCCTGGACGGCCAGGGCGGCCTTGATGACGGCGTTGGTCTGCATCACGGCGATCTCGGGGTAGGTGACGGCCAGACGGCAGCCGCGGTGGCCCATCATGGGGTTGAACTCGTGCAGGCCGGCGATGATGGCCTTGATGTCGGCAACGGACTTGCCCATGTCGTCGGCCAGCTTCTCGATGTCGGCCTCCTCAGTGGGGACGAACTCGTGCAGCGGGGGATCCAGGAAGCGGATGGTGACAGGCAGGCCCTCCATGGCCTCGTAGATGCCCTCAAAGTCGGACTGCTGCATGGGCTCCAGCTTGGCCAGGGCCTTCTCGCGCTGCTCCACGGTGTCGGAGCAGATCATCTCCCGGATGGCGGGGATGCGGTCGTCGTTAAAGAACATATGCTCGGTGCGGCACAGGCCGATGCCCTGGGCGCCGAACTTCTTGGCCTGGGCGGCATCGTGGGGGGTGTCGGCGTTGGTGCGCACCTCCAGGCGGCGGTACTTGTCCGCCCAGCCCATGACCCGGCCGAACTCGCCGCCGATGGTGGCGGGGACGGTGGGGACGGGGCCGTCGTAGATCTTGCCGGTGGAGCCGTCCAGGGAGATCCAGTCGCCCTCGTGGAAGGTCTTGCCGGCCAGCTCGAACTGCTTGTTCTCCTCGTCCATCTTGATCTCGCCGCAGCCGGACACGCAGCACTTGCCCATGCCGCGGGCGACGACGGCGGCGTGGGAGGTCATGCCGCCGCGCACCGTGAGGATGCCCTGGGCGGCCTTCATGCCCTCGATGTCCTCGGGGGAGGTCTCCAGGCGGACCAGGACGACCTTCTCACCACGGGCGGCCCATTCCTTGGCCTCCTCGGCGGAGAAAACGATTTTGCCGGAGGCGGCGCCGGGGGAGGCGCCCAGGGCGGTGGCCAGCATGGGAGCCTCTTTCAGAGCCTCGCCGTCGAACTGGGGATGGAGCAGGGTGTCCAGGGAGCGGGGCTCGATCATGGCCACGGCCTTCTTCTCGTCGATCATGCCCTCGTCCACCAGGTCGCAGGCGATCTTCAGGGCGGCGGCGGGGGTGCGCTTGCCGTTGCGGGTCTGGAGCATATAGAGCTTGCCGTGTTCCACGGTGAACTCCATGTCCTGCATATCGCGGTAGTGATCCTCCAGCCGCTTGCACACGTCCTCAAACTGGGCGAAGGCCTCGGGGAACTTCTCGGCCATCTCGGCGATGGGCATGGGGGTGCGCACGCCGGCGACGACATCCTCGCCCTGGGCGTTGGTCAGGAACTCACCGAACAGCTTCTTCTCGCCGGTGGCGGGGTTGCGGGTGAAGGCCACGCCGGTGCCGCAGTCGTCGCCCATGTTGCCGAAGGCCATGGACTGCACGTTGACGGCGGTGCCCCAGGAGTAGGGGATGTCGTTGTCCCGGCGGTAGACGTTGGCGCGGGGGTTGTCCCAGGAGCGGAACACGGCCTTGATGGCGCCCATGAGCTGCTCCTTGGGGTCGGAGGGGAAGTCGCTGCCGATCTTGGCCTTGTACTCGGCCTTGAACTGGCCGGCCAGCTCCTTCAGGTCGTCGGCGGTGAGCTCCACGTCCTGGGTGACGCCCTTCTTCTCCTTCATCTGGTCGATGAGCTGCTCGAAGTACTTCTTGCCCACCTCCATGACCACGTCGGAGTACATCTGGATGAAGCGGCGGTAGCAGTCCCAGGCCCAGCGGGGGTTATTGGACTGCTTGGCGATGACCTCCACCACCTCTTCGTTGAGGCCCAGGTTAAGGATGGTGTCCATCATGCCGGGCATGGAGGCCCGGGCGCCGGAGCGGACGGACACCAGCAGAGGGTTCTCCAGGTCGCCGAACTTCTTGCCGGTGATCTCCTCCATCTTGACGATATACTCCATGATCTCGGCCTGGATCTCGTCGTTGATCTTCTGCCCGTCCTCGTAGTACTGGGTGCACGCCTCGGTGGTGATGGTAAAGCCCTGGGGCACGGGCATGCCGATGTTGGTCATCTCGGCCAGGTTGGCGCCCTTGCCGCCCAGGAGCTCGCGCATATTGGCGTTGCCCTCTGAGAACAGATAGACGTACTTGTGAGCCATTGTACATTCCTCCAATTTTTATCAAATGTGTGAAGAAACCTGCGCAAATCATAATACGCTGTGTCAATAATGCTATTTTATCAGAACAGGAGAGAATGGTCAAGTAAGACTTGCCATCCTTTTCATTTTTTCCCAGAGGCGAAATGTCGAATATTCAGAGAGATATGGGAAAATCTGCTGTGATAGCGTCCATTTCTCCATGTGACATATTACAAAAAACGGGTTTCAGATGAGGGGAAACCTGTTTTCTGCGCTGAAAATTTGCGCCTGTGCAGAAAAGCGTTGACAAAAATCGGGTTTATGCTATACTGAAACCCGTAATCGAGAGGACGAAGGCGTTCCTGACCGGCTGGTTTGGGACGCCTTTTTATGTCTCAGATCATCCCAGGCGCCTTGGCCGCAGGGGAGGGAGCATGATTTCCCGGCGGGCCAATATAAATGAAAGGGGAAGTCAAACGTGGGATACTCAAAAGAAGACATCATCCGCATCGTAAAGGAAGAGGACGTCAAGTTCATCCGGATGCAGTTTACCGACATTTTCGGCCAGCTGAAGAACGTGGCTATCACGGCCTCCCAAATCGAGCGGGCGGTCAATAACGAGATCATGCTGGACGGTTCCTCCATCGAGGGCTTCGTTCGCATCAACGAGTCCGACCAGTATCTCTACCCCGATCTGGACAGCTTCGTCATTTTCCCCTGGCGGCCCCAGCACGGCAAGGTGGCCCGGCTGATCTGCGACGTACACAACCCGGACGGCTCTTCCTTCGTGGGCGACCCCCGGGGCGTGCTGGAGCGGGTGCTGGAGAAGGCCAAGGCTATGGGCTACGACACCTTCAATGTGGGCCCTGAGGCGGAGTTTTTCCTGTTCCAGACCGACGAGGACGGCAAGCCCACCACCAAGACCAACGACGAGGCGGGCTACTTCGACCTGGGCCCCCTGGATCACGGCGAGCCCACCCGGCGGGAGATCTGCCTTGCCCTGGAGCAGATGGGCTATGAGATCGAGGCGGCCCACCACGAGGTGGCCCCTGGTCAGCACGAGATCGACTTCAAATACGCCCCCGCCCTGGAGTGCGCCGACAAGATCATGACCTTCAAGCTGACGGTCAAGACCCTGGCTCAGAAAAATGGTCTCCATGCCACCTTTATGCCCAAGCCTATCTATGGTCTGGCGGGCAACGGGATGCACACCAATATGTCTTTGTACCGGGACGGGAAGAACGTGTTCTTTGACGAAAACGGAGAGAAGGGTTTGTCCAAGGAGTGCTACTCTTTCATCGCAGGCATTTTGGCCCACATGAAGGGAATGGCCGCCATCACCAATCCGCTGGTGAACTCCTACAAGCGGCTGGTGCCCGGGTTTGAGGCCCCCTGCTACATGGCCTGGTCGGCCTCTAACCGTTCCACCCTGATCCGCATTCCGGCCAGCCGGGGCCAGGGCACCCGGGTGGAGCTGCGCTGCCCCGATCCCTCCTGCAACCCCTATCTGTCTCTGGCGGTGTGCCTGGCCGCCGGCCTGGACGGCATCGCCCGCGGCATGACCCCGCCTCCCGAAGTGACGGAGAATATCTTCACCATGAGTCCCGCCACCCGGCGCCGCCGGGGCATTGAGGCGCTGCCCGCCTCTCTGGAGGAGGCGCTGGCGGCCATGAAGAAGGATAAGCTGGTCATGGCCACCTTGGGCGGGCACGTCACCTCCCAGTACATCGCCGGCAAGGAGCGGGAGTGGGAAGAGTACTGCACCCGCGTATCCAGCTGGGAAGTGGACAAATATATGATTAACTACTGAGCCGCCACGGCATGACGGAGGAGCAGGCCCACCGGTTTTTACAAAAGCAGAGCATGGACAATGGCGTCCGGCTGACTGATACCGCCAAGCTTGTGCTGGCGGACCAGTGAACACAGGACAGGGCGGCAGTAAAAAACTGCCGCTCTGTTGTCCTCCCGTTTGGCTTCCCAATCGGCAAACAGGAGGGACGGCCATGGAATTCACCAAAATGCACGGCCTGGGAAACGACTACATTTTCCTGGACTGCATGGGATCCACACCCGATGACCTGGGCGAACTGGCCCGCCGCCTGTCCCACCGCCGCTTCGGCGTGGGCGGGGACGGCATCATCTGCGTCTGCCCGTCCAACCGGGCGGACTTTAAAATGCGGATGTTCAACGCCGATGGCTCCGAGGGGGCCATGTGCGGCAACGGCATCCGCTGCTTTGGCAAATACGTCTACGACAGGGGGCTGACGGACAAGGCCCACCTGACCATTGAGACGCTGTCGGGGGAGCGGGAGATCTCGCTGATGCTCCGGGAGAAAAGGGTATACGCCGCCGTGGTGGACATGGGGGTGCCTGCGGTGGAGCCGCCCGTAGAGCTGACCGCCGGGGAGGGGCGCTGGCGAGCTGTTCCCGTGTCTATGGGCAACCCCCACGCGGTCATCGAGGCGGACGACCCCGCCGCCCTGGATCTGCGGCAAATTGGCCCCGGTGTGGAGCGGAACCCCGCCTTTCCCCATCGGGTGAACGCGGAATTCATCCGCGTTTTAAATCGGGGCGAGCTGGAACTGCGGGTCTGGGAGCGGGGCAGCGGCGAGACCATGGCCTGCGGCACCGGGGCGTGCGCGGCGGCAGCCGCCATGGTGAATGCCGGAAAGCTGGATCGGGAGGCGGTGATCCACCTGGCGGGGGGTGATCTGCACGTGCGCTGGGATGAAAAATCCGGCCATGTGTTCATGACCGGCCCCGCTGTCACCGTTTTTGATGGCAAACTTGACAATTGACCGCGCCGCCCCTTTTGCGGTAGAATGATTTAAACAAATAAAGCAAGGAGTGGTCGCTATGGCCCACATCAATCAGAACTTCCTCAAGCTGCCGGGGGGCTACCTGTTCCCGGAGATCGGCCGCCGGGTGCGGGCCTTTTCCGCTCAGAATCCGCCCATGCCCCTGATCCGGCTGGGCATCGGCGACGTGACCCAGCCCCTGGCCCCCGTGGTGGTGGACGCCATGGTGAAGGCATCCAAAGAGATGGGGGTGAAGGAGACCTTCCGGGGCTACTGCGAGGAGACCTGCTGCGCCTATGATTTCCTGCGCCTTGCCATCCAGAACTCCTACAAGGAGCGGGGGGTGGACATCGCCGACGACGAGATCTTCGTCTCCGACGGCGCCAAAAGCGACTGCGGCAATATCGGCGACATCTTCTCGGCAGACAACGTGGTGGCGGTGTGCGACCCGGTGTACCCGGTGTACGTGGACACCAACGCCATGGCGGGGAGGGCCGGCGACCACGACGGGGAGAAGTGGACGAATCTGGTCTACCTGCCCTGTACCGCCGAGAACGGCTTCTTCCCCGAGCTGCCCGAGGGAAAAGCGCCCGACCTCATTTACATCTGTTCCCCCAACAACCCCACCGGCACGGCGGCGACGAAGGAACAGCTCAAAGTGTGGGTGGACTACGCCAACGCCCATGACAGCGTGATTTTGTACGACTCCGCCTACGAGGCATTCATCCGGGAGGAGGGCGTCCCCCACAGCATCTTTGAGGTGGAGGGGGCCAAGACCTGCGCCATTGAGTTCCGCTCCTTCTCCAAGACCGCCGGCTTCACCGGAACCCGCTGTGCCTACACCGTGATCCCCAAGGCGCTGGAGCGGGACGGCGCGTCCCTAAACGCGCTGTGGAACCGCCGCCAGGGCACCAAGTTCAACGGCGTGCCCTATGTGATCCAGCGGGCGGCGGAGGCGGTGTTCACCGATGAGGGCAAGGCCCAGACAAAGGCCGCCATCGACTACTACCTGAACAACGCCAAGGTCATCCGGGATGGCCTTGTCAAGGCGGGTCTGACGGTGTACGGCGGGGTGAACGCCCCATACCTGTGGGTGAAAACACCCAATGGCACGCCGTCCTGGGACTTCTTCGATCTGCTGCTGAAGCAGGCGTGCGTGGTCACCACCCCCGGCGCGGGCTTCGGCCCCAGCGGGGAGGGGTACATCCGGGTCACCGCCTTCGGCGACGCGGACGCCACAAAGGAAGCGGTTCGGCGCATTATCTCGGTACTATAAGAATAAAAACCGAAAAAGTCCCCCCGCCGGTTTTGCCGGCGGGGGGACTTTTTCGGTTTTAGGATGGAATATCGTGGGACACGCCCTCATATGATGGGGGTAACAAGCGAGGCAGGTGAAGCATATGGACGAAAGAAAACCCTGGGAACAGGCGGCGGGGGTGCTGCCCGGGCCGCTGCGCAGGACCCTGTACACCCTGGAGCCGGACAGGCTGTGCGCGCTGGAGGAGCTGCGGCTGCGCCGGGGCTTTCCCATGACGGCCCTGCTGCCCGGGGGCGAGGTGGAGACGGGCGGCCCGACCGTGGGCGAGGACGAGCTGCGCCAGGTGGTGGAAAACGCCACGCAGAGCTCCGCCCACACGGCACTGGATCGGGTGCGGCAGGGCTTTGTCACCCTTCGGGGAGGGCACCGGGTGGGCCTTTGCGGCACGGTGGTGAAAAAGGATGGGCAGATTGTCACCCTCCGGGAGCTGTCCTCCCTGTCCATCCGGGTGGCCAGGGAGGTGGAGGGGCTGGCGGGGCCGCTGCTGCCCGCGCTGACGGAGGACGGGCGCTTTTTGAGCACCCTCATCCTGGCTCCGCCGGGGGCGGGCAAGACTACCCTCCTGCGGGATCTGGTGCGGGCGCTGTCCGACGGGGAGGGGGGCGCGCCCCTGCGTGTGGCGGTAGCGGACGAGCGGGGGGAGATCGCCGCGCTGTGGCGGGGTGAGCCCCAGCTCTACATAGGCCGGCACACCGACGTGCTGGACGGCTGTTCCAAGGCGGAGGGGCTGTCCATCCTCATCCGGGGGATGAACCCGCAGGCGGCGGCGGTGGACGAGATCACCCGCCCCGAGGACGCCCAGGCCGTCATCGAGGCGGCGGGGTGCGGTGTGGCCCTCATCGCCACGGCCCACGGCGCGGGGATGGACGATCTGAACCGCCGCCCCGTTTATCGAGAACTATTGTCGGCGAGGGTGTTCCGGCGGCTGGTGGTGCTGGAGCGGCGGGGCGCTGAGCGCTCTATGCGCACGGAGGTGCTGCCATGACGCGGCTATTGGGGGCCGTCCTGGTAGTGGCTGGGTGCGGGGCGCTGGGCCTGGGCGGGGTGGCCCGGCTGGACGGCCGGGTCAAGGACCTGGGCGAGCTGGTGGCGGGGCTGGACGCCCTCCAGCGGGAGCTGGGCTGGCGGCTGGCCCCCCTGCCCGACGCGCTGGAGACGGCGGCAAAAGCGCTCCACGGTCCGGCGGCGGATTTTTTTACCCGGTGCGCCCAAGGGGCGGGGCAGGCGGATGGCCAGAGCTTCCAGGAGGTGTGGCGGGACAGCCTGAACGCCGCCCCCCTCCGGCTGACGGCGGAGGATCGGGGCTTTTTGGAGCGGTTGGGCCCAGTGCTGGGCCGGTACGACGGCGACAGCCAGCGGCTGGCCTTGGAGGACGCGGCGGCGGGCCTGCGTCAGCTCCAGGGGGCGGCGGCGGACGATCTGCGCCGCCTGGGCCGGGTATACGGTGTGCTGGGCATGACGGCGGGGCTGTTTCTGGCTATCCTGCTGGTCTGAATCAATAACCATACATAGGAGGACGGATGATGGACGTGGATTTGATTTTCAAGATCGCCGCCATCGGCATCCTGGTGTCGGTGCTCAATCAGGTGCTCACCCGGTCGGGCCGGGATGAGATGGCCACCATGACCACCCTGGTGGCGCTGGTGGTGGTGCTGATGATCGTGGTGCAGCAGATCAACGACCTGTTCACCCTGGTGAAGGATCTGTTTGGGCTGTGAGCGATATCATCAAAGTGGCCGCGGCGGCGGTGGCGGCGGCGCTGTGCGCCGTGGTGGTGCGCCGTCAGTCGCCGGAGATCGCCCTGGCCCTGGGGGTGGGGGCCTGCGCCCTCATCGTGCTGTACTGCTCCGGGGCGCTTACCGCCGTGATGGAACTGGCGGACAAGCTGGCCCAGATAGGGAACTTGTCCGCCCAGGTGGTGGAGCCGGTGATCAAAACGGCGGGCATCGCCATCGTCACCCGGCTGGCGGCGGATTTCTGCAAGGACGCCCAGGAGGGTGGCCTTGCCTCGGCGGTGGAGCTGGCGGGGACGGCGCTGGCCCTGGCGGCGGCGCTGCCGCTGATGTCGGCGGTGCTGGACGTGCTCACCCGGCTGCTGTAGGGGGAGGGGAGCGCGTGAAAAGGGCGTGGATCGTTTTGGCCGCCCTGCTGGCCCTTCCGGCGCTGTGGCTTCCCGCCCGCGCCCTCACCGGGGACGATGTGCTTCTCAGGCAGGAGGAGCTGATCGAGGTGGACGAGCTCCGGCGCTCGGCGGAGCAAAACGGCGGGGGGGCGGAGTATGGCGCCAGCCTGGACGAGGGCCTGGAGAGCCTGCTGGACACGGGGACCCGGGAGCTGAGCGGCGCGGTGCGCCGGGCGGCCCGCTCCGGGGCGCTGCTGCTGGCGATCCTGCTGTTCTGCGCCCTGGCGGAGTCGGTGGGGCAGGGGGCGGGAAAGGGCAGGGTGAACGCCGCCAACCTGGCGGGGACGCTGGCGGTGACGGCGGTTGCGGTGGCGGACGTAAACTCGCTGCTGGGCATGGGCACGGGGGCCATTGAAAAGATGTCCTCCTTTGCCAATGTGCTGCTGCCTACGGTGGCGGCGGTGACGGCGGCCACGGGGGCAATTACCGGAGCGGCGGCGCGGCAGATGGCGGCGGCGCTGTTCTCCGATCTGCTCATCAGCCTCATCAGCGGCCTGCTGGTGCCCCTTTTATACGGCTATATTGCTGCCTCGGTGGCTCAGGCGGCGCTGGGAAGGGAGGAGCTGAAACGTATGGCGGATCTGTTCAAATGGACGGTGACCACCCTGATCACCATTGTGATGACCGCCTTTGTCAGCTACCTCGCCGCCAGCGGCGTGGTGGCGGGGACGGCGGACGCGGCGGCGGTAAAGGCGGCCCGGTTCGCCATCTCCGGGGCCATTCCGGTGGTGGGGGGCATTTTGTCCGACGCGGCGGAGACGATGCTGGCCTCGGCGGGGGTGCTGCGCGGGACGGTGGGGGTGTTCGGCATGATTACCGTACTGGGGATATGCCTGGTGCCGCTGCTGCGTCTGGCGGTGCACTATCTGGCCTATAAGCTGGTGGCGGCGCTGGCCTCCGCCTTTGGGGACGGGCCGGTATGTACCCTGGTGGACCGGCTCAGCTCCGCCTTCGGGCTGGTGCTGGGCATGACGGGGGCGTGCTGTCTGCTGCTGCTCATCGCGTTGGTGTCCTGCGCGTCGGTGGCGGCGGTATGATGGGGGCGGTGCGCGGCTGGCTGCTGGGGGTGACCGCCGCCGCCCTGGTGCTGGCGCTGGCGGAGGCTCTGGCCCCCGAGGGCGGCGCGAAGAAAGTGTGCCGCCTGGCGGGGGGCATGGCCCTGCTGCTGGCGGCGGTGGGGCCGCTGACAGGGCTGCTGGACGGCGATTTTTTTACGCGGGCCGTGGACGGCTGGCGGAACCGGGCCCAGAGCTATGAGCAGGAGCTGGAGGAGAAAAATGATTTGTTTTATCTGTCCATCATAGAGGAGGAGACCGCCGCATATATTGTGGACAAGGCGAAGGAAATTGGCTTCGATTGTCAGGCGGAGGTGACCTACGGCTATGACGAGGACGGCGTGCCCCGGCCCTGGGAGGTCACCGCCCGGGGAAGCTGGACACAGGAACAGCGGGAACAGCTCGGCCGACTGCTGGAGGAAGAGCTGGGCGTACCCGCCGAACGGCAGTATTACGAGGAGACACAGCCATGAGATTCCAATGGAAAAAGCCGGAGGCGGAACAGGTTTGGAAGCTGCTGGAGAAATACAAGTATGTGCTGATCATCCTGGGGCTGGGGCTGGTTTTGCTGCTGTGGCCCACGGGGGAGAAGGAGAAACCGTCAGAGAGCGCCGACCACAGCGCCCCGGAGGAGTTCGATCTGGCGGCCCTGGAGGAGAAGCTGTCCCAGACCCTGTCCCAGGTGGAAGGAGCGGGAAAGGTGACGGTGGCCCTTACGGTGAAGAGTGGTATGGAGCAGGTGCCGGTCACAGACCGCTCCACCTCCGTGACGGAGCGGGGGAACAGCCTGGAGGAAAAGACGGTGGTCATCGGCACCGGCTCGGGCCAGGAGATGGTGGTGCGCGTGCAGCGCTATCCCCAGTTCCAGGGGGCGGTGGTGGTGTGCCAGGGGGGCGACCGGGCGGACGTGCGGCTGCTGCTCACCCAGGCGGTGTCCGCCCTCACCGGGCTTGGCGCGGATCGGATTGCAATATGTAAGGGAGGGTGACTCCCTCAACAATGAAAAATGGGAGGACAGAAACATGAATGTGTGGAAACGGAACGCGGTCGTAGTGGCCATCGTGCTCTTTGTGGGGGCGGCGGTGTATCTGAACTGGTCGTACAGCAGGGAGGCGTCGGCCACCGACGGGACCGGCGACAACAATGGGAGCGGCAAGCTGCTGGGCCAGGCCGCCCTGGTCAACGGCAAGGAGGACGCCGCAGCCAGCGCGTCCCCCTCCGCCGACCCCAGCGCCCAGCCCAGCGCCGCCGGGGAAAGCACCGGCTACTTCGCCTCTGCCCGACTCAACCGCCAGCAGGCCCGGGACAGCGCCCTCCAGCTGCTACAGCAGGCGGCTGCGGACGCGGGAGCGCAGCAGGACATCATTGACGAAGCCAACGCTTCCATCCAGGCCATGGCGGCCGTTACCCTGTCGGAGGCCAATATCGAGAACCTGATTACCGCCAAGGGTTACGGCGACTGCATCTGCTTCATCAACGACAACAGCGCCAGCGTGGTGGTGTCGTCCACGGAGAACGGCCTGAGCGGGAATGACGCTACCAAGATCATGGAGATCGTCAAGGAGGAGACCGGGCTGGCGGCGGAGAAGATCACGATCATCGAGGCGGAACCGTAAATAAGGATTGTAATTTGCGGGACAGGGTGATATAATAGCCTCAGTATCGAAAAGGAGCGTGAGGCGACATGGCCGACGGCAAAGAATATATCTCCCACGAGGGCGAACTGGGCAGCGTCAGCATTTCCGAGGAGGTGCTGGCCGTCATCGCCGCCGCCGCCGCGGTGGACGTGGAGGGCGTGAGCTGCCTGGGCAACGGCGTGGGCCGGGAGCTGTCCGACCCCGCCAACCGCAAGGCGCTGACAAAGGGCGTGCGCCTGTGGGTGGAGGACGAGCGGGTGAGCGTGGATCTGCCCATTCTGGTGCGGTATGGCTACGTAGTCACCGATGTGGCCAAGGCCGTGCAGGACGCGGTGTTCAGTGCTGTGGAGAACACCAGCGGGCTGGAAGTGGCCCAGGTCAACGTCACGGTGGTGGGCGTGAGCTTCCAAAAGTGACAGACGCGTCTGAACGGGAGCCGGGACTTATGTCCCGGCTCTTTTTTGCGCAAAGAGGGACAGGAGAAGGCCGATTTGCCGGAAATTTTTATGGGCCGGATTTTCTCTTGACAAAATGGTCTACTTACTGTAAACTGATGCTAGACTACAAGCAGTAAACCAATGGGCTGCGATATGGGGGTGCCGTATATGACGCAATACAAACTGGGCGAGGTGGAGGCCGCCTTTGCCGACCTGATCTGGGACAACGAGCCGCTGAGCTCCAGCCGCCTGGTGGAGCTCAGCGCGGACAAGCTGGACTGGAAGAAGTCCACCACCTACACCGTGCTGCGGCGGCTGTGCCAGAAGGGCATTTTTCAGAATGAGGGCGGAGTGGTGACCTCCCTGATCGGGCGGGAGGAGTTCGCCGCCCGGCAGAGCGAGGAATTTGTGGAGCAGGCGTTCGACGGCTCCCTGCCCAAATTTTTGGCGGCCTTCGCGAGCCGCAAGAGGCTGAGCGGTGAGGAGATCGAGCAGCTCCAGCGGCTCATCGACGAACAAAGGGGGTAAGGAGATGGAAACCTTATTTTTGAAGGTGCTGAGCATGAGCGCCACAGCGGCTGCTGTCATCCTCGTGGTGCTGCTGGCCCGGCTGCTGCTGCGGAGAGCGCCCAAGGTGTTCTCCTATGTGCTTTGGGCGGTGGTGCTGTTCCGGCTGCTGTGCCCCGTTTCCTTTGAGAGCGCGTTCAGTGTGCTGCCCACCGTCCAGAGCCAGCCCACGGCGGACGGCCAGCGCGTGGCCCATGTCTACACCGGCATTGCGGTGGTGAACAACCCGGTGAACGATTACCTGTCAGGACATCCCTACCCGGCAGACTTTCTGGATGGGCCAGCCCCCGGTGCGGATACCTCGGAGGAATTTGCCACCATGGACTGGACGACGGTTGCCGCTGTTGCCTGGTTGGCGGGGGCCGCCGCCCTGCTGGGGTACAGCCTGATCTCCCTGCTGATCCTCCGGCGGCGGCTGGTGGGGTCGGTTCCGCTGGAAGGGGAGAGGGGCGTCCGGCTGGCCGACCACATCCCGTCCGCCTTCGTGCTGGGGCTGTTCCGGCCTAGAATTTACCTGCCCTCCGATCTGCCCGAGGGGGAGCGGGACTATATCCTCCTCCACGAGCGCACCCATATCCGCCGCTGCGACCACCTGTCCCGGGCGCTGGCGTGGCTGGCGCTGGCCATCCACTGGTTCAACCCCCTGGCGTGGCTGGCGTTCCACCTGGCGGGGAAGGACATGGAGATGTCCTGCGACGAGGCGGTGCTGCGCAAAATGGGCCGGGACGTGCGGGCGGACTACTCCACCTCCCTGCTGCGGCTGTCCACGGGGAAGCGCCTGCCGGCGGGGCCCCTGGCCTTTGGGGACGGCGATCCCACCAGCCGCATCAAAAACGTGCTCAGCTACAAAAAGCCCGCCCTGTGGGTGATCGTCATCGCGCTGATTGGGGTGCTGTGCGCCGGGGGGGCGCTGGCAACCGACCGGGGGCACGGCCCCGATGATGCCGAAACGGAGCTGGCCTTTGCCCTGGACCACATAGAGGCGGGCCGCCCCTATGTCCGCATGAGCGGCACCGTGCTGGGCCACACCGTGGAAGACGCCGCATGGTGGCCGCCGTATGGGAGTGGGGAAGGGCTATATGTTGGATACCGTGGGTTGACGATGGACTACACCTTTGAGGGCAAAGGGAACCGGGCGTTTGCCTGGTGGGCGGACGAGAGCCGCACCAGTGTGACCGTGTCCACCGAGGCTTCCGTTATGGCTGTCAGTATGCCTATGGATTGGTGGGAGTTCACCGTGGATCTGTCCGGCGGACAAGGGACGGTCACCTCCATGGAGACCAAGAGCCGGGGGTCGCGGAGCGACTCGTTTATGACAATACCTGAAGTCATATCCGATGAGGAGGCGGTCAATGTGGCCCGCATCGCCGCCAAGCTGATGACGGCGGCGGAGGACTGGTATCTTCAGCAGCCGGTTCCGTCCACCGATCTCGCCGCCGACCTGACCCTCTCTTTGGATGAAACAACAGAGGATTGGCCGGTTGTCCGCATTGACGGCACTGTGGGCGATGTGGCGCTGCCCCGGGGGGCGTTCTGGTATCCGAAGGCCGTGTGGAGCGAGAACCCATTTGGCGAGCTGTCCATGGTGTATCCGGCCTTTAGCGATGGGATCGAGGGCCACGTCACCGCGTGGTGGGCGGACGAGAGCCGCACATCGGTCACCCTGTCCACCCACATGATGGCCATGCTCAGCAGCTATCTCCCCACGGGTTATTGGATCGTTACGGTGAATGTGGACAATGGAACCCTCACTGAACTGACACCGAGCAATCTTACGACGATTGTGGGGAACGAGGATGCCGAGGTGTGTCTTTATCCCTCCTCCATCTCGGTCGAAAAGGCGGCAGAAGCCGCCCGCGTCGCCGCCAAGCTGATGACGGCGGCGGAGGACTATTACAACAACGGCGCGCCGGTACAGACAAGTGCCCCCGATTTCCCTGTTTTGGCGGGCGGCGATGTCTGGATGGAGGTACTCCCCGGGACGGTCACCCCCACCGGGCTGACGTATCAGATCCACAATGAGACCGGCCGCCAGCTGATGTATGGGGAACCATATGGCCTCCAGGTGGAGGACGGCGGCATCTGGCGTGGCGTGGACACCTCAGTCCGGGTGGCTTTCCCGTCGATAGGGTATATTTTGAAGGGGAACGCCAGCGCTTCCAAAGCCATAGGCTGGAGCCACGCCTATGGGGAGCTGCCCCCGGGGCATTACCGTGTCACCACAAAGGTGACCCTGGAGCCGGAGCGGGAGGACATAACGCTGGCCGCCGAGTTTGAGATCGAAGGGTGAATCAGAGACGATCAAAAACAATCACAAAAGAAGCCCGCCCCTTGGAATAAAGAGGGGCGGATTTCTTTTTNNCGNNAAATGNTTTGTGCAACTACACCAAAAACGGANCGCCATTTTTGTGAGTGATATTGCGTGAAAATGATTGACTTTGATTGAAATGTGTGTTAGGATTCAGATAACNAAGAAACAATCATATTCAATCAAATAAAATCAGGAAAGGAAGTTGTGACCATGCGTATCACCGATCTGCTCANCGTCANCGGNATCCAGCTCCACGCNGCCCCNNCGGACAAGAGCCGCCGCCATCGACCTGCTGGCCGANCTCCAGGAGAAGGCCGGCAANATCACCGACAANGCCGCNTATAANAAGGANATCTGGGCCCGGGAGGAGCTGGACTCCACCGNCGTGGAGAACGGCGTGGCCGTCCCCCATGCCCGGTGCGCCGCCGTCANGCGGGCNGGCCTGGCNGCCATGACCGTCCCCGCCGGNGTGGACTANGGCGCGGAGGACGGNNAGCCNTCCAACCTGTTNTTCATGATCGCGGCCCCGGAGGGGGGCGGCGANGTNCATNTGGANATGCTGTCCCACCTGATGGTGATGCTNATGGACGAGGAGTTCTGCCAGAAGCTGCTGGACGCGGAAAAGGCGGAGGACTTCCTGGCCCTCATCGACGCCCAGGAGCGGGTGAANTTCCCGGAGGANNCCCCNGNNGAGNNGAAGAAGCCGGACGGNTCNCTGCGGGTGCTGGCCATCACCGCCTGCCCCACGGGCATCGCCCANACNTACATGGCCGCCGAGGCCCTGGAGAANAAGGGCCGTGAGCTGAACATCGGCGTCAAGGCGGAGACCCAGGGCTCCGGCGGCGCGAAGAACATCCTCACCNGNGANGAGATCGCCGCCTGNGACGGCATNATCATNGCCGCCGACAAGAACGTGGATCTGGCCCGGTTNGACGGCAAGCCCNTGCTGCGGGTGCCTGTGTCCGACGGCATCANCAAGCCCCAGGAGCTNATNGAGAAGATCGTCAACGGCCAGGCCCCCATNTACCACCACGAGGGCGGCGCCGTTGTGGAGGACGCGGGCANNGANAGCCTGGGCCGCCGGCTNTACAANCACCTGATGAACGGCGTGTCCCATATGCTCCCCTTNGTCATCGGCGGCGGCATNGTCATGGCNCTGTCCTTCCTGCTGGACGGCGGCGCGGCGGGNGCCTCCAACTTCGGCTCCTCCTGGGNNCTGCCNGCGTTCTTNAACAAGGTGGGCAATATCGCCTTCGGCTTNATGGTNCCCATNCTGGCGGCGTTCATCGCCCAGNNNATCGCCGACCGNCCNGGCCTGATGGTGGGCTTNGTNGGCGGCTCCCTGGCGGCCACCGGCGCCACCTTCGCCTANTTCGCCGACCCCACNGTGCCCATCGTCCCCGCCGGCTTCCTGGGNGGCCTGCTGGCCGGCTTNGTGGGCGGCTGGTTCATGAANNTGCTNCGNAAAGCCTGCGANAAGCTGCCCCAGNCCCTGGANGGTTTGAAGCCCATCCTCATCTANCCCGTGGTGGGCCTGCTGTTCATCGGCGCGTTCATGTGCCTGGTCAACCCCGTGGTGGGCATGATCAACGACGCCCTCATCAACGGCCTGAACTCCATGGGCGGNTCCTCCGCCATCCTGCTGGGCGCNCTGGTGGCCGGGATGCAGGCCNCCGACATGGGCGGCCCCATCAACAAGGCGGCCTATGTGTTCGGCACCGCCTCCATCGCCATGGTGGAGGGCGGCTTCTCCCCGGTGATGGCCGCCGTCATGGCGGGCGGCATGGTGCCCCCCATCGCCATNGCCCTGGCCACCNTCTTCTTCAAGAACCGCTTCACNGCGGANGAGCGCAAGTCCGGCCCCGTGAACTTCATCATGGGCCTGTCCTTCATCACGGAGGGTGCCATTCCCTTTGCCGCCTCCGATCCGCTGCACGTCATCCCCTCTTGCGTGGTGGGTTCGGCCGTGGCGGGTGCGCTGTCCATGGCCTTCGGCTGCGCCTCCCCGGCCCCCCACGGCGGACTGTTCGTGTTCCCGGTCATGCACAACCCCCTGGGCTACGCCGCTGCCATCGCCATTGGTTCCGTGGCCGGTATGCTCATGCTGGGCTTGCTGAAAAAGAAAAAGGCGTGATATAATGAGTGCGCAGGGGCCGTCCCCAGACGGCCCCGCGATCAAAGTGGGAAAGGCAGGTCTTCACGATGAATGAAACCAAGCAGGTTCGCTGGGCCGTGCTGGGCACAGGGGTCATCGCCAACGAGATGGCCGCCGCCCTGGGGGCCATGGGCCGCACCCTGGACGCGGTGGGCAACCGCACCTATGAAAAGGCGGTCGCCTTTGCCGAAAAATACGGCGTGGGCAAGGTCTACCGCGATTATCACGAGATGTTCACCGACCCGGACATCGACGTGATCTATCTCACCACCCCCCATAACACCCACATGGCCTACCTGGAGCAGGCCCTGTCCCACGGCAAGCACGTGCTGTGCGAGAAGTCCATCACCCTCAACAGCGCCGAGCTGGCGCGGGCGGCAAAACTGGCAAAAGAAAACGGTGTGGTGCTGGCAGAGGCCATGACCATCTACCATATGCCGCTGTACCGGGCGCTGCGGGAACGGGTGGCCTCCGGGGAGCTGGGACGGGTGAACCTCATCCAGCTCAACTTCGGCAGCTTCAAGGATTACGACATGAAGAACCGCTTTTTCAACCGCGGTCTGGCGGGCGGGGCCATGCTGGACATCGGGGTGTACGCCCTGTCGCTGGCCCGGCTGTTCCTGGACTCCAA
>JAAVHV010000003.1 GCA_014799505.1 Clostridiales bacterium | reverse complement strand
GAGATGAAGCGATAGGCACACATAGGGAGGCGGCCTCATTGACATTTGAAGAACTGCGGGACAAGGCCCACGCCCTGCCGCTGAAGCCCGGCGTGTATATCATGCAGAACGCCGCCAGCGAGGTCATCTACGTGGGTAAGGCTAAGGCGCTGAAAAACCGGGTCAGCCAGTACTTCCAGGACCAGTCCCGGCACAACGAAAAGACCCGGGCCATGGTGGGCCAGATCGACCACTTTGACGTCATCGTGGCGCAGTCGGAGTTTGAGGCCCTGGTGCTGGAGTGCGCCCTCATCAAGCGCCATATGCCCCGGTACAATATCCTGCTCAAGGACGACAAGGGCTACCCCTATATCCGCCTGTCCCCGGGGGATTACCCCCGGTTCTCGCTNTCCGCCAAGGTNCAGGAGGACGGGGCNCGTTACTTTGGCCCCTACGGCAGCCGAAATGCCAGCCAGGGCATTATNGACGCNNTGNGGCAGGCCNTNCGNCTNCCTGCCTGNCGCCGNAAGTTCCCCAAGGACATCGGCAGGGAGCGGCCCTGCCTCAATTTCCANATGGGNGTNTGCGACGGCTACTGCCGCCCCGAGATGGATCAGACCCAGTACAAGCGCTCCATCGACCAGGCGGTGCGGCTGCTGGAGGGCCGNCTGGACGAGGTGGTGGANGAGCTNACCGCCGAGATGGAGCTGGCGGCGGAGGAGCTGCGCTTTGAGAAGGCCGCCCAGCTCCGGGANCGNATCCGCTCCATCCANNTGCTGNNCAAGCGGCAGAAGGCGGTGGCCGGGTCGCTGGCGGACACCGACGTNGTGGGCTACCACCGGGGGGAGGCCAAGAGCTGTTTNGTGGTGCTNCACTANATCGGCGGCGAGCTGGCGGCCAAGGACTGGGAGCTGCTGGGCATTCCCATGGAGGACGAGCAGACCACCNTNTCCACCCTGGCNGCNCAGTATTACAGCGGACGNGGCCAGCTGCCCCGGCAGATCCTGCTGCCCTGCGACATCGACGAGCNNNTGGAGCTGGCCCGNATGCTCACNGAGGCGGTGGGCCGNAAGGTNGANGTGCTNACCCCCCAGCGGGGNGCCAAGATGGAGCTGGTCAAGCTGGCCAANGAGAACGCCGCCGAGGAGGTGCTCCGGGCCACCACGGCGGAGGAGCGGCGCTCCAAGCTTACCGAATTGTTGGGGGCTGTGCTGGGACTGGAGGAGCNGCCCCACAGGATCGAGGCGTTCGACATCTCCAACACGGGCAGCTCGGACATCGTGGCCTCCATGACCGTCCACATCGACGGCAGGCCGCTGAAGCGGGACTACCGNCANTTCAAATTGAAGGATATGCCCCACGCCGACGACTACGCCTCCATGGAGCAGGTGGTGGAGCGGAGGTTCCGGCGNTATCTGGATGGGGACGAGAAGTTTGCCGCCAAGCCNGANCTGCTNNTGATGGACGGCGGCGCGGGGCAGGTNAAGGTNGCNNNNGANGNGCTGGCANNGNCTGGGGCTGGGNGANATCCCNGTNTACGGNATGGTGAAGGANNACCGCCACCGCACCCGGGCNCTGGTGGCCGGGGACGGGCGGGAGATCGGCATCCAGGCCAANCAGGCGCTGTTCGCCATGGTGGGCCGCATNCAGGAGGAGACCCACCGCTTNGCCATCGAGTTCCACCGCCANCAGCAGGCCAGCCATTTGAAGGGCTCGGCGCTGGATGAGATCNCCGGCGTAGGCCCCNNCAGNAAAGCGCAGCTNTTGAAGGCGTTCAAGAGCGTAAAGGCAGTGAAAGCGGCNNCGCTGGACGAGCTGNCCGCCGTCGTGCCGAAAAANACCGCNCAGGCGGTNTATNCCCATTTTCACNNGCCAAANGATCCACAGGGAAAGGACGAGACGCCATGAGAGTGATNACAGGTCTNGCCAAGGGGCGGCATTTAGAGGAGCTGCCCGGCCTGGATACCCGCCCCACCACATCCAGGGTGAAGGAGGGGNTGTTCAGCGCCATCCAGTTNGACATTGAGGGCAGNCGGGTGCTGGATNTGTTCGCGGGCACCGGCCAGCTTGGCATCGAGGCGCTGTCCCGGGGNGCGGTGTNCTGCGACTTTGTGGACAGCGCNCCCGCCGCGCTGAAGGTGGTNCNGCGGAACATCNNAAACTGCGGCTTTGAGGATCGCTCCGNCTGCCACGGNAAGGATTTNGCCGCGTTCCTCNGNCGCTGCCGGGANAAGTACGGGCTCATCTTCCTGGATCCGCCCTATGCCTCCGGGAATCTGGAGCGGGCGCTGGAGCTNATCACGNCAATTGACATCGTGGTGGAAAATGGTATAATAGTNTGCGAAAGTCCGGCNGACCGNNTCTTGCCCGAGCCCCCCGCCCCCTATGAAAAGGGNANGGAGTACCGCTACGGCANGATCAAATTNACCCTGTACNGCAGGAGGGCATGACCCATGAGACGTGCCATCTATCCCGGCAGCTTCGACCCGGTGACGTTNGGCCACCTGGACATCATCAAGCGGGCCGCNGCCATTTTTGATGAGCTGATCGTCTGCGTCAGCGTCAACTCNGCNAAGGCGAGCGGGCTGTTTTCCCCGGAGGAGCGGGTGGAGCTGATCCGCCAGGTGACGGAGGAACTGCCCAACGTGAAGGTGGACTGTTCCCGGGAACTGGTGGCGGAATACGCCAAGAGCCACCGCGCCCGGGTGCTGGTAAAGGGGCTGCGGGCGGTGTCCGACTACGAGGCGGAGATCCAGATGGCCATGGTCAACGCCAAGCTCTACCCCAAGCTGGATACCGTGTTTCTCTACACCCGGCCCAAGTACGCCTACCTCAGTTCCACCGTGGTGAAGGAGCTGGCTCGATACGGGGCGGATCTGTCCGATTTCGTGCCCCGGCAGATCATTGAACAGGTGCAGGCCAAGGTGGCGGCGAGCGGGCAGGACTACCTATAAAGCGGGCAGATTTTACATCAAAAGGAGAGATGACGCATGGCGACAGCCGTGGACGAACTGCTGGATATGCTCTTTGATATGGTTGACGAGGCGAAAAATGCCGCGTTTAGCAGCGATAAGTGTGTGATCGACCGGGATAAGGCGCTGGATCTGATCGAGGACGCGAAAAAGCAGCTCCCGGTGGATCTGGCGGAGGCCCGGAAGATCCTCAACGCCCGGAACGANTATCTGGCCGCCGCCAAGCGNGAGGCGGAGGAGATCCGCAAGCGGGCGGAGATTGAGGCAAACCAGATGGTGAACGAGGCGCCGGTGATGAACCAGGCCCGGCAGAAGGCCCGGGAGGTGCTGGCCCACGCCGACGAGGAGGCCAAAAAGACCTGCCGGGAGACCAATGAGTACTGCGTGGATCTGCTGCGCCGGACGGAGGACGCCCTGGCCGCCGCCCACGCGGAGATGCGCCAGGTACACAACCAGTTCCGCTCCGGCATGGGCGGAGGCGGCGGTTCTTCCTCGAGTCAGTCCGGCGGCAGCCGGATGTATGACGCTGAGGCGGACGAGTGAATTTTTAATTCTTCANGGCATTTCAGCCCTGCTGCGGGAGACCGCGGCGGGGCTTTTTTCTGTGTAACAAGATGTGGGGGCGGGCCGGTCGGCCTGCCCTCATACTTGTATCGAACAAAAAGAGAACGAATGACTGTTCGATTNAATTCGGCCATTTATTCCCGCAAAATGGGCAAAATGATGGAAAAAAAGTACTTGCATTTTATGGGGGGCTAGAGTATACTGAAAAGCGTAGTGGAGTGAAATGGAGTAAAACTGCTTAAATTAGGAGTGGAATGGAGGGAACAGGATGACCGGCACCTATGAACACAGCATCGACAACGCCGGCCGCCTCATCGTGCCCTCCAAGCTCCGGGACAAGCTGGGCTCCGCCTTTTATCTGGCCGTGGGCGTGAAGGAGAACCTGACCCTCTATCCCATGGAGACATGGGACAAGCTGCGCCAGCGCGTGTCCGAGCTGTCCACCACCGACGCGGCGGCCATGGATCTGTTCTTTGCCTCCGCCCAGCTGTGCGAGGCGGACAAGCAGTGGCGCTTNCAGGTGCCGTCCTATTTAAAGGACTATGCCAAGATCGACCGGGANGTGGTCATNACCGGCAACAATGACCGGGCCCAGATCTGGAGCGCGGACAACTGGAAGGCCAAGACCCAGCAGCAGCTCAACCCCGAGACCATTGCAAACCTCATGAAGAATCTGGGGATTTAACGCGATATGGAATACACCCATAAGCCGGTGCTCCTGAACGAGTGCCTGGACGGTTTGAATATCCGGCCCGACGGCGTCTATGTGGACGGCACCCTGGGCCGGGCGGGCCANTCGCTGGAGATNGNGAAGNGGCTCACCACCGGAAGGCTGATTGCCATTGACCGGGACAANGCGGCGCTGGACGCCGCCCCCGNNCGCCTTGNNGGNCACATGGACAAGGTGACCCTGGTGCGGGGNAACTTNGGTGNTCTGNNGGNNATCCTNNCCTCGCTNNANGTGGACGGGGTGGACGGNATGCTGTTNGANNTGGGGGTGTCCTCCCCNCAGNTGGANGACGGCAGCCGGGGGTTNTCCTANNTGCAGGACGCNCCNNTGGATATGCGCATGGATCAGTCCG
Organism: Clostridiales bacterium; assembly: GCA_014799505.1. Lineage (GTDB taxonomy): Bacteria > Bacillota > Clostridia > Oscillospirales > Oscillospiraceae > Enterenecus. The sequence continues at coordinate 39,746 of JAAVHV010000003.1, read as the reverse complement.
CGCCGCTCACCGCGAGGGATGTGGTGAACGGCTGGAGCCAGGAGGAGCTGAAGCGCATCCTGTGGCAGTACGGCGAGGAGCGCTATTCCGGGCTCATNGCCGCCGCCATCGCGCGGGAGCGGGCGCAGACGCCCATCGAGACCACGGGCCGGTTGGCGGAGATCATCCGGGANGCCATGCCCGCCAANGCGAGAAGGGANAAGCAGCACCCNGCCAAGCGCTCCTTCCAGGCCATCCGCNTCGCGGTGAACGACGAGCTGGGCGAGGTGGAGCGGCTGCTGGACNGTGCGCTGGACGCGCTGAATCCGGGGGGNCGGCTGGCCNTCATCTCCTTCCACTCGCTGGAGGACAGNTTGGTCAAGACNGCCTACGCCGGCTGGGCNAAGGGCTGCACCTGNCCGCCGGANTTCCCGGTGTGNGTGTGCGGCAAGACGCCCAAGGTGAANCTGNTNGGCAAACGGCCCATTGTGGCGGATGAGAGATGANNTGNACGANAATCCNNGNGCCCGCAGCGCGAAGCTGAGGGTGGCNGAGAAGGTATAAACCCAGACCCTGCGGGCAGCACAGTGGGGCACGGAACAAGTACGGAGGAGAGCCCCATGGCGACTGAGCGCAGGAACAACAGAAGATACCGTACCTACGGCAGCGTGGCTTATCAGCCGGAGTTTGAGCAGGAGCCTATCCGCGAACCGGCCCGGAAGGAGCGGATCCAGGGCAATACCGTCCGACGCCCGGAGCCCCGGCGCCGTCCCCAGTCCCGCCCCCGCAGGCGTCCGGCGGTACGGCCCAGCATACAGGTTCGCCCTCAGGGCGCGGTGGCCCCCTTTGCCGTGGTGGGGCTGTTTGCCGTGCTGGCCTGCGCGCTGCTGCTGGTGATGAGCTGCGCCCAGCTGGCCACCGCCAACAACGACATTGTGAAGTTGCGCGACGAGCTGGCTAACCTCCAGGACGAGAACCGGACGCTCCTGGCCAAGTATGAGCTGGTGTACGACCTGGAGGCCATCGAGAAGCAGTTCCTGTCTGACGGCACCATGATCAAGCCCGGAGCGGGGCAGACGGTGTATCTCGACTTGTCCACCGAGGATAACGTGGTGTACTATGACGGCGCGGGGGAGGGCCTGTCCGGTATGCTCCAGCGGGCGGAGCGTTTTTTCGCCGGTCTGCTGTCATAACCTACTTGTCCCCGCACATACATTGACCCATAAAGAGATAGGAGGGGCGTGAGGAATGCACTGGCTTCCCGCGCCCTTCTCCCATAAGCCCTATATATCGAAGAAGCAGGAGCGAAGCCCTATGCAGAACGCTGACCACAAGCCCCGCCGTTCGGAGGGCAAAAACAACAGAAGCTTGTTCCGGCGCACCATCTTCCTGATGGCGGTGCTGGGCATCGGCATTTTTCTCCCCCTCATCGGCCAGCTCTACAAGCTCCAGATCGTGGAGCACAGCCAATGGGAGGAGCGGGCGGCCAACCAGCAGACCAAAAGCGTGTCCGTAGCCGCCAGCCGGGGCGCTATTTACGACCGGGAGGGCCGCACCCTGGCCATGTCCGCCACGGTCTACAAGCTGATCCTGAACCCGATGACCATCTACAGCTCCGTCAGCAAGGACAGCTACACGGATGAGGACGGCAAGCTGGACGAGGCCGCCTATGAGCAGGCGCTGTACAATCTGCGCAAGACCATCGTGGACGGCATTGTGGATCTGTTCGGCTATGATGAGGAGCGGCTGTGGACCCGGATCGAGCGCATCAACTCCGGCTATGAGGTGCTGTACTACGAGCTGGAGGAAGAGGACGCGGAGAAGGCGCGGGAGTTCATCAGCAAAAATAAGCTGTCCGTTGGGCTGCAGCTCACCCCCAGCAGCAAGCGGTATTATCCCTATTCCTCCATAGGCTCCCATGTGCTGGGCTATATGGGCCAGACCGAGACCAGCGGCGACAACAAGGTGGGAAAGTCTGGCATCGAGCTGGGGTATGAGGACGCGCTGTCCGGCGAGCTGGGCCGGGTGGTCACCTCCGTCAACGGGCGCAGCCAGGATATGATCTCCGGCTACGAGATGTATTTCGACGCCCAAAACGGCTATAACGTCTACCTCACCATCGACGAGCGCATCCAGGCCATGCTGGAGCAGACCCTGGCGGAGGGCATCGAGACGTATGACGTGCAGGCCGGCGCGTTTGGCCTGGCCATCGACCCCCAGACGGGGGCGGTGCTGGCCATGGCCAGCAGCCCGGATTTCGACCCCAACGATTGGGGGACCATCCTCAGCGAGGATCTGCAGGCCCAGGTCGACCAGGTGGCGGCGGAATACGGCGATGACAGCGAGGAGACCAATGCCGCCTGGATGGCTGCCTGGAACAAACAGATGCGCAACCGCACCCTGGACGAGACCTATGAGCCCGGGTCGGTATTCAAGCCCATCACAGTGGCCATCGGACTGGAGGAGGGCATCATCTCCCTGGACAGCACCTACTACTGCGGCGGCTCCAAAAAGTTTCCAGGCGTGAATGACCCCATCAACTGCCATAAAAAGGGCGGCCATGGGCAGCAGGATCTGACCAAAGCGGTAGGTAACTCCTGCAACGTGGCGCTGATGGACATCGCGGAACAGATCGGGGCGGAGACCACCTGGAAGTACTGGGAGGATTTCGGCCTGTTCAGCAAGACCGGCATCGACCTGAGCGGAGAAGAGAAGGGCATCTTCTGGAGCGAGGAGCATTTTAAGAGCATCAACGCGTCGCTGGAGCTGGCCACCAGCTCCTTCGGCCAGCGCTTCAAGGTCACCCCCCTGGAGATGATCACCGCCTTTGCCGCCGTCATCAACGGCGGGCACCTGCTCCAGCCCTACGTGGTGCAGTCCATCACCGACGGGGACAATAACACCGTGTTCTACCACGAGGTTCAGGAGGTGCGCCAGGTCATCAGTGAGTCCACCTCTGAAAAGATGCGGGGCATCCTGGAGAGCGTGGTCGCCAACGATTCCGGCCACAATGCCGCCCAGAGCGGCTACCGCATCGGCGGCAAGACGGGCACCTCGGAATTGCGGGATCGGGAGAACGATCCGGGCTATAATAACGATGTCATGTGCTCCTTTATGGGCTTTGCCCCGGCGGACGATCCCAAGGTGCTGGTGCTGGTGGTGTACGACACGCCCAAACGCTCCGGCCCGGGCTCCAGCTATACCTCCGGCGGCACCTACATCAGCGGCGGCAACATCGCCGCCCCCATGGCGGGGGCGCTCATCGCCAACATCCTGGACTATATGGGGATCGAAAAGCAGTACTCCGGCGACGAGCTGGCGGGAGCGGACACCCTCATGCCCTATGTGGTGGGCAATGAGCTGACGGTGGCCAAAACCGTCATTCAAAACTCCGGCTTTGAGTGCCGCACCATAGGTACGGGCAATACCGTCACCCACCAGGTGCCCGCTGCCGGTGTGTCCATCCCTGGCGGATCCAACGTGATCCTGTATCTCGGGGAGGACGCGCCCACAGAGCAGGTGGAGGTGCCCAGTCTGGCTGGGCTGAGCCCAACGGCAAGCAAAAATAAATTGGAGGAGCTGGGCCTGTTCATGCGGGCCACCGGCGTGGTGGACTACACCGACCCGACCGTGGTGATGGCCGCCCAGTCGGTAGGCGCGGGAACGATGGTATCCCCGGGTACCGTGGTGGAGGTGCGGTTTGTGAGTAGTGTTGCGTATGGCGACCTTAATGGGTAGGATAGAGACCCCCGTGGCGGTGGTGGGCCGGGGCGGCACGCTGACGGCGCGGCTGCTGCGCAGGCTGCTGCCCCACCCGGTGGTGGAGCTGACCCCCTGTCAGGCGGCGCTCTATGAGGGGCGCTGCCGCGCGGTGGTGGTGGAGAACTTCGACCAGCCCGCCCAGGGGACGCTGAGCGGCTGCGCCGCGGCCCGGTGGGCGCTGTCCCAGAGGGCGGATGTGACCATTGTGGGGCTGGACGATCCGGAGGGGCGCCGGCTGGCGCGGGCCATGCCGGGGACGGTATACGCCTACTCCGACGGGCGGCCCCAGGCGGATCTCACCGCCAAAAATGTGCGCCTCCGGGGGGAGCGGCTGGAGTTTGAGGTGCTGACCGCCCGGGGGGAGCTGACCCGTGTGCGGGTGAGCGCGGGGCAGGAGCCCCGATTGTACGACCACCTGGCCGCCCTGGCGGGGGCGCTGGCACTGGGCGTGCCGCTGAGCGAGGCTGCGGCCCGACTGAACAGCTGAAGGAAAAGAGAACGGAAAATACGAAAGAGAGTATGGAGGAAACGCTATGGTACGGATACTGCTGGCGGCGCTGACCGCCTTTGTGATCTCGGTGGTGGTGGGATGGTTCCTGATCCCCGCCCTGCGGGCCCTGCACGCGGGCCAGTCCATCAAGGAGATCGGCCCCAACTGGCACAAAAACAAGGAGGGCACCCCTACCATGGGGGGCATCATGTTCATCCTGGCGGTGATCGTGGCGGTCATTGCCTTCGGCTGGCAGGACATGGCGGCAGGGAGCTGGCAGGCGGTGTTTGTGCTGGGCTTCGCCCTGGTGTGCGGGGCCATCGGCTTTGTGGACGACTTCGCCAAGATCCGCAAGCGTGAGAACACCGGCCTCACCGCCGGGTGGAAGTTTTTGCTCCAGCTGGCGGCGGCCATCGCGTTCCTGGCGCTGCTGCGGAACAGCCACCACCTCAGCCCCAACCTGTATATCCCCTTTATCAGCGCCACCGTGCCCCTGCCCTGGGGGCTGTACCTGGTGTTCGCCGCCTTTGTCATGGTGGGCTGTGTCAACGCGGTCAACCTCACCGACGGGCTGGACGGTCTGGCCGGATCGGTGACCCTGGCGGTGTCGGTGTTTTTCGCGGTGCTGTGCCATTGGTGGAACCAGTGGGTGAACTATGGCCCGGTGGGCGTGTTTGCTGGGGCGCTGGCGGGGGGGCTGCTGGGCTTCCTGGTGTATAATTTCCACCCCGCCAAGGTATTCATGGGGGACACCGGCTCGCTGTTCCTGGGGGGCGCGGTGTGCGGCATGGCCTTTGCCCTGGATGTGCCCCTGGTGCTGGTGCCCGTGGGCATCATCTACATCGCCGAGACCATGAGCGACATCATCCAGGTGGGCTATTTCAAGCTCACCCACGGCAAGCGGATCTTCCGCATGGCCCCCCTCCACCACCACCTGGAGCTGGGCGGGTGGAGCGAGGTGCGCATCGTGCTCACCTTCACCGGCATCACCGTGGCATTCTGCCTGCTGGCGTTCGTGGGGGTCATGTACCGGTACGCGATTTAAGTAAGAGATTTATTTCCCGAAAAGGAGGGGATGCCCATGGCCCGAAAGGCCAAGCGCGACCTGACCATTGAACAGCAGCTGGCCCGGGGGCCCATCGACCTGCCCTTCCTGGCCCTGGTGATGCTGCTGGTGGCCATTGGTCTCATCATGGTGCTGTCCGCCTCCTATGCCTCCGCCATGTATAATCTGGATGCCGCCGTGGACACCAAAGGCGACCCGCTGTACTACTTCAAGCGGCAGTTTGGCTTTGCGGTACTGGGCGTGATCGCCATGTTCGTCATTTCCAAAATTGACTATCAGCATTTCCGCTGGATGTCCGTGTTTGTGCTGGGCGCGTCCATTGTGCTGATGGCGCTGGTGTTTGTCCCCTATTTTGGCCGGTCGGGCGGCGGCGCGCTGCGGTGGGTCAAGATCGGCCCCATTCGATTCCAGCCCTCGGAAATCGCCAAGGTGGGCGTCATCATGTTTTTTGCCGCCAGGCTGTCCAAGCGGAACAGCCAGCTCGGTCCGCCGAAAAAGTGGAGCAAGCGCACCTTCACGGGCCGGATGGCGGCGCGGCTGGACCGCATCGGCCTGCTGGAGCTGATCCCATACGGCGTGGTGCTGGTGGTGGTACTGGGTATTATTGCCCTGCAGCACCATATGTCCGCCATGATCCTGGTCATTGTGGCGGCGGCCTCGGTGCTGTTCGCCTCCGGCGTCTCGCTGGGCTGGTTTGCCATTGGGGGAACGGCGGTGGGGGCGGCGCTGTGGTTTATCATCACCCAGACAGAGTACATGACCGCCCGTATCGACATTTGGCAGGATCCCTTCAGCGACCCCCGAGGAGACGGCTTCCAGCCCATCCAGTCCCAAATTGCCATCGGCTCCGGTGGGCTTTTGGGCGTGGGCCTGGGCAACAGCCGGCAGAAGTACCTGTTCCTCCCGGAGGAGCACAATGACTACATCTTCTCCATTGTCTGTGAGGAGCTGGGCATGGTTGGGGCGATTATCATCATGGCGCTGTTTGCCCTGCTCATCATCCGGGGGTACTGGCTGGCCCTTCACGCCCGGGACCGATTCGGGACGCTGCTCATTGTGGGCATCACCACGCTGACGGGGATGCAGACCTTTTTTAACATCGGCGTGGTCACCGGCTTTCTGCCCCCCACGGGCATCTCCCTGCCGTTTTTCAGCTATGGAGGCACGGCTCTGGCCATCCAGCTGGCGGAGATGGGCATGGTGCTGAGCGTCTCAAGACAGATCGCCGCCCCCAAGGCGGAATAAAAGGAAAGGTGGAGGCAAGAGAATGGAGCTTGTGAGACAAACAGGGGCCCCCGCAAAGCCGTCCTTTGGCTTTGCGGGGAGAGGAGAAGCAAGGGAGCGGGCGCAGTTTTCGCCAAAGGCGGAAACGGAGCCAAGCGGACTTTGCTTCGACGATGTGAGGACGACATGAAAGTGATATTTACCTGCGGCGGTTCGGCGGGCCATGTGAACCCCGCCCTGGCGGTGGCCCAGCAATTTGAACTCCACCATCCCGGCTGTGAGATCCTGTTCGTGGGCGCGGAGCGGGGGATGGAGCAGCGGCTGGTCACCCAGGCGGGTTATCCCATTGAGACGGTGAAGGTGTCCACCTTCGAGCGCAGCTGGAGCTGGAAGGTGCTCAAGCACAACGTGAGCAGCGCCCTCAAGCTGCCGGTGGGTCAGCGCGAGGCATCGACTGTTCTCAAAAAGTTCAAGCCCGATCTGGTGGTGGGTACAGGGGGCTACGCCTCCTATCCCGCTGTCCATGAGGCGGCGCGGCGGCATATTCCCTGCGCGCTTCACGAATCCAACGCCTATCCCGGTTTGACCACCCGGGCGCTGGCCAATCAGGTGGATCTTGTCATGGTGGGCTTCCCGGAAGCGGCGGAGTACTATAAGGACGCCAAGAAGGTGGCCGTCACCGGGACCCCCGTCCGGAGCGAGTTCTTTTCCCTGAACCGGGAGCAGGCCCGGCTGGAGCTGGGCTTAACGGACAGCCAGCCGCTGGTGATCTCCTTCTGGGGCTCCCAGGGGGCAGGGCACATGAGCGAGCGCACGGTGGATCTCGTGGAGCGCTGGGCGGCGGAGGGCCGCCGGTTCCACTACATCCACGCCGCCGGGCGGGATATAGACGAAATGCCCGGCGAACTGAAAAAACGGGGGATCCAGGTGTCCGACAGCGAGATCCGGGCCTACATCGACAATATGCCGGTGGTGATGGCCGCCGCCGACCTGGTCATCTGCCGGGCGGGGGCGTCCACCATCGGGGAGCTGACCGCCCTGGGCAAGCCCGCNATNNTGGTGCCGTCNCCNTTTGTGGCGGCNAACCACCAGTACAAAAACGCCAAGGTGCTGGCCGACCGGGGCGGGGCAGTGCTGNTCGAGGAAAAGGACTGCACCGGCCAGGGCCTTTACGACGCGGCNATGGACCTGNTGGCCGACGGGACCCGTCGGGCGGCCATGGGGAAGGCGCTCAAGGAGCTGGCAGCGCCCCACGCGGCCCAGGATATCTACAAAAACCTCATGGCGCTGCTGAAATAACAGAGGCGGGCCCCTCCGCATAGGATGAAACGAGATTTCTTTCTATGGGGAGGCTTTGCCATGAGCGTGATGTATCTTCGGGGCGGAACGCCGCTGGAGGGTGAATTGACGGTACACGGGGCGAAAAACAGCGTGCTGCCGATACTCGCGGCCTGCCTGCTGGCGCGGGGGCCGGTGACGCTCCACAACTGCCCGCAGCTCACCGATGTGACCTCCGCGCTGGGGATTCTGCGGCATCTGGGCTGCCGGGTGGAGCAGAAGGGGCATACTATTACCGTGGATCCCGTCGGGGCGGCGGGAAGCTCCATCTCGGAGGAGCAGATGCGGGCCATGCGCTCGTCCATTATCTTCCTGGGCCCGCTGCTGGCNCGGACGGGGGAGGCCCACCTGACCTATCCCGGCGGGTGCGAGCTGGGCCCCCGGCCCATCGACCTGCATCTCAACGCCATCCGGGCCATGGGGTGCGAAGTGAGCGAGAACCGGGGCATCCACTGCCTGGGCAATCCCCTGGGGGGCGAGGTCCAGCTGGCCCTGCCCAGCGTGGGGGCCACGGAAAACGCCATGCTATGCGCCGTGGGNGCTGCCGCCCCTACTGTCATCACCAACGCCGCCCGGGAGCCGGAGATCGGCGATCTCCAGAGCTTCCTCAACAGCCTGGGGGCCAATGTCCGGGGGGCGGGCAGCTCCACCATCACCGTGGAGGGGGGCAGGCCCCTGTCCGGCGGGGAGTACACCGTCATGGGCGACCGCATCGTGGCGGCCACCCTGCTGTCCGCCGCGGCGGCGGCAGGAGGGAGGGTGCGGCTGAGCGGGGTGGACTGGCGGCACCTGGCCACCGTCCTGTCCGTGTTCCACCAGGCGGGGTGCCGGGTGGAGAGCAGACTGGAATATGTGGAGCTGGCCCGGGATCGGGACACGCCGCTGAAGGGCGTGCCCACAGTCCGTACCGCCCCCTATCCCGGATTCCCCACCGACGCCCAGGCCCCCGTCATGGCGGCGCTGGCGGCGTCCCAGGGGTGTACCCTGTTTGTGGAGACCATGTTTGACAGCCGTTACCGCCATGTCCCCGAGCTCATCCGCATGGGCGCGGACATCACCACCGAGGGCCGGGTGGCCCTGGTGCGGGGGGTGGAGCGGCTGCATGGGGCCCGGGTGGAGGCTTCCGACCTGCGGGGCGGCGGCGCGCTGGCCGCGGCGGCGCTGGGCGCGGAGGGCACCACCGTCCTGTCCGGCCTGAACCATATCGACCGGGGCTACGAGGGGCTGGAGGAGATGCTGCGCGCCCTGGGGGCGNGGGTCGAGCGCCGGGAGGCGTGACAACATCGTTTACAGATAGATCAGATCAGAGGTGATGACCGTGGCACGACAGCGCAGACACAGCAGGCCGAAAAGACGGCGGGGCCGGTTTGGCGGCCTCTACAAAGTGCTGTCCATCCTGCTGGTGGCCGCGGCGATCATCACGGCCTGCGTGGTNTTTTTCCGGGTCAATACCATTGAGGTGGCGGGCAATGTGCGCTATACCGCCGAGGAGATCATCGAGGCGTCCGGCGTCAAGATGGGCGACAACCTCATCGCCCTGTCCGGGAGCCGGGTGTCGGCGGCCATCCGCACCCAGCTGCCCTATGTGGAAGGGGTGGCGCTCCAGCGGGCCTACCCGGATGGGCTGGTCATCCGGGTGACGGAGCGGGTGGCGGCGGCGTCGGTGGACAGCGCCGAAGGGCGCTGGCTCATCTCCGCCCAGGGCAAGCTGCTGGAGAAGGACAACGGCACCATCCAGGCCATTCAGATCACCGGGCTGACGGCGGCGGGGCCCTATGCCGGAGGGATGCTCCAGGCGGCGGAGGAGGAGAGCCTCACGCTGGACTATGTGAAGCAGCTGCTGGCCGTGCTGGAGAGCAATGGGATGCTGGGCGACTGCACGGCCCTGGACTGCACCTCCGCCATCTCCATGACGCTGGATTACGGCATTTACCGCCTGCGCCTGCCCCGGGGCGGGGATTTTGAGTACTATATCCAGCTGGCCCGCAGCGCGCTGTCCCAGGGCCTGGAGGAGGGCAAGCTCCAGGAGGGGCAGGGCGGCGTGCTGGATCTGACCGTAGCCGAAGGCAAGGCCTACTTCCGCTCAGATTAAACTTAAGTTTTGATCCGGCGGCAAAAAACTGCGATTTTCTATTGACCGATGGGGGAAAAAAGCGTACAATATAACAAGATGTAGTTTTATGCCCAATATCATTTACTATCACTGGTTTTACATAGGAGGGTCACAGGATGGCATTTGTAATGGATTCCGCCGCCAGCCACGAGGACGTATTAAAGGTCATTGGCGTGGGCGGTGGCGGCAATAACGTGGTCAACCGCATGGTTCGCTCGGGAATGCAGGGCGTGGAGTTTGTCGCGGTGAACACCGACCGCCAGTGTCTCAATGCCTCCGAGGCCACTCAGAAGCTGGCCATTGGCGAAAAGCTGACCGGCGGCAAGGGCGCGGGAGCCAACCCCGAGGTGGGCCGGGAGTCCGCCAAGGAGAGCAAGGAGCAGATCACCGCNCTGCTGGAGGGGGCGGACATGGTGTTCGTCACCGCCGGCATGGGGGGCGGCACCGGCACCGGCGCGGCCCCTGTGGTGGCGGAGATCGCCAAGGAGAAGGGCATCCTCACCGTGGGCGTGGTCACCAAGCCNTTCAACTTTGAGGGCCGCCGCCGNATGGAGCAGGCCGCCCGGGGCATTGAGGAGCTGCGGCAGAAGGTGGATTCCCTGGTCATCATCCCCAACGACCGGCTCCAGTACGCCACGGACGAGAAGATCACCTTTGCCAACGCCTTTGCCATCGCCGANGATGTGCTGCGTCAGGCGGTGCAGTCCATCTCCGANCTGATCAAGACCACCGGCCTCATCAACCTGGACTTTGCCGANGTCACCGCCGTCATGAAGGACGCGGGNCTGGCCCACATGGGCGTGGGCCGCGCCGCCGGCAAGAATAAGGCGGAGGAGGCNACCCGCATCGCCATCAACAGCCCCCTGCTGGAGACNTCCATCCANGGNGCCAAGGGCATCATCGTCAACATCACNGGGCCCATGGATATGGGACTGGANGAGGTGGAGCAGGCNGCCGAGATGGTCAAGCAGGTGGCCGANCCGGACGCNCTGTTCATGATGGGCACCGCCTTCGACGACACGCTGGAGGACGAGCTGCGGGTCACCGTCATCGCCACCGGCTTCGGCGAGGTGGACAACCCCGTCCCCGAGAAGGAGGGGGAGCAGNCCGCCCAGGCNNCCCAGGCCGCGAANCCCNANNCNGCNNCNGAGGACAAGCCCAAGTNNGTCCCNGCCGGNGTGGGCCCCATCACGCCCCCCAAGCCCCTGTCCGAGTCCACCGCCGAGCAGGTGGAGGACGATCCCTTNGACGANATCTTCCGTATTTTCAATAAAAGGTAACATATGCCCCTCCCGACCGCTGGCCGGGAGGGGTTTGCGCCTATCCGGNGAACCNATTCAGACTGACNGCNGGAGGGAGGCCGCGGACATGGAATANNTACCCGCCAANCATCTGCTCCACCGCNGCCGTTCNACNGANTGGTTNGGNACCGACCACACCATGAANATNTACCGGGGCTGCTGCCATGGNTGNCTGTANTGCGACAGCCGCAGCGACTGCTACCAGATCGGGGAGTTTGACCAGGTGCGGGCCAAGGCGGACGCTCTGCGCATCCTGCGGGACGACCTGGCCCGGAAGGTGCGGCCCGCGTTCATCAGCATGGGGGCAATGAGCGATCCGTACAATCCCTTTGAGAAGGAGTCGGAGCTTACGCGGCATTCGCTGGAGCTCATCGACGCCTATGACTGTGGCGTGGCCATCGCCACCAAAAGCGATTTGATCGTCCGGGATATTGACATTTTGTCGTCGATCCAAAGCCACTCCCCGGTGATCTGCAAGCTTACCGTCACCACAACGGACAACGCCCTGGCGGCGAAAATCGAGCCCCACGCGCCCCCGCCCAGCCAGCGGCTGGCGGCACTGGAAAAGCTGAGTGGAGCGGGGCTCTTTGCCGGGGTGCTGCTCATGCCGGTGCTGCCCTTTTTGGAGGATAGCGACCAAGGGGTGCTTGCCGTGGTGGAGGGAGCGGCTCAGGCCGGGGCAAGGTTTATCTACCCCGCCTTCGGCGTCACCATGCGGCAGGGCCAGCGGGAGTATTTTCTGGACGGCCTGGAGCGTGCTTTCCCCGGCCGAGGGTTGAAGGAGCGCTATCTCCGGCAGTACGGCGACCGCTACCAGTGCGCCAGCCCCAGGGCGCGGGCGCTGTGGAAGGTGTTCACCACCGCCTGCCGCCAGCGGGGCATTTTGTACGACATGAGATCCATCATCCGGGCGGCTACCCTGGGCTATGGGGACCGACAGCTCACATTTTTTGATTGATGGGGGGAGATCCCATGAACGTAAGAGGGCGTTTCGCCCCAACCCCCAGCGGACGGATGCATTTGGGCAACCTGCTGGCGGCGCTGCTGGCATGGCTGGACGCGCGAAGCGGCGGGGGAGAGCTGGTGCTGCGCATCGAGGATCTGGACACCCAGCGCACCAGTGCGGAATTTGCCCGGCAGCTCATGGACGACCTGCGCTGGCTGGGGCTGGACTGGGACGAGGGCGGCCTGGAGCCGGACTATATGCAGAGCCGCCGCACCGCCCGTTATGAGGAAGCGTTCCGCGTTTTGGAGGAAAAGGGGCTGATCTACCCCTGCTACTGCACCCGCTCCGAGCGCATGGCCGCTTCCGCCCCTCACCGGGACGACGGCGCGGTGGTGTACAGCGGGAAGTGCTTCCGCCTGACCGCGCCTGAGCGGGTGGCATTGGAGCGTTCGGGCCGCCGCCCGGCATGGCGGGTGCGGTGCCCCGATTTGTCGGTCACCGTGGAGGATGGGAACTGCGGGACATATACGGAAAACCTGGCCCATGACTGCGGCGACTTCATCGTCCGCCGCTCCGACGGGGTGTTTGCCTATCAGCTTGCGGTGGTGGTGGACGATGCGCTGATGGGGGTGAACCATGTGGTAAGGGGGAGGGATCTGCTATGCTCCGCGCCCCGGCAGGCGTGGCTCCATCAGGTGCTGGGCTATGAGCCGCCCCGGTTTTTCCACACGCCGCTGCTGCTTGCCCCCGACGGGCGGCGGCTGGCCAAGCGTGACCACGACCTGGATATGGGCGCCCTGCGGGAGCGCTATACGGCGGAGGAGCTGACCGGCCTGCTGGCCTGGTATGCGGGGCTTTTGGACAAGCCGCAAAGTGCGCAAGCCAAGGAGTTGATCCCCTTGTTTTCCTGGGCAAAAGTGCCAAAAAACGACGTTGTGGTTTATACATCTTGACATTGACCTTGACAAAGCGTAGAATAGGAAAAATTTTAAAAAATTAGGAGGATGAAATATGGCGCGGATGGATTGGAACGACAAATTCGGCAAGCGGGGCCTCACCTTTGACGATGTGCTGCTCATCCCGGCGGAGAGTAATGTGCTGCCGGCGGATGTGGATCTGCACACCCGACTGACCCGCAAAATCACCCTGAACATCCCTGTGATGAGCGCGGCCATGGATACGGTGACGGAGTCCCGCATGGCCATCGCCCTGGCCCGTGAGGGCGGCATCGGCGTGATCCACAAGAATATGTCCATCGGCCAGCAGGCCGAGCAGGTGGATATGGTGAAGCGCAGCGAGAATGGCGTCATCACCAACCCCTTCTGGCTGGGCCCCGGCCACACCCTGGCCGAGGCGGACGAGCTGTGCGCCAAGTATAAGATCTCCGGCGTGCCCATCTGTGACGGAGGCAAGCTCATCGGCATCATCACCAACCGGGATATGAAGTTCGAGACCGACATGAGCAAGCTGATCGACAACGTGATGACCCGCGACAATCTGGTCACCGCTCCCGAGGGGACCACCCTGGATGAGGCCCGGGAGATCCTGCGTCAGCATAAAATCGAGAAGCTGCCCATTGTGGACGAGCAGTTCCACCTGAAGGGCCTCATCACCATCAAGGACATTGAAAAGGCCCAGGTGTATCCCAACTCCGCCCGTGACGAGAAGGGCCGCCTGCTGGTGGCGGCGGCCATCGGTGTCACCGCCGACGTGCTGGATCGGGTGGCCGCCCTGGTGGAGGCCGGCGCGGACGTTTTGTGCCTGGACTCCGCCCACGGCCACTCCCGCAACATCCTGGAGTGCGTCATGCGCATCAAGTCTCTGTATCCCGATGTGCAGCTGGTGGCCGGAAACGTGGCCACCGCCGAGGGTACCCGCGCCCTCATCGAGGCGGGCGCAGACTGCGTGAAAATCGGCATCGGCCCCGGCTCCATCTGCACCACCCGCGTGGTGGCGGGCATCGGCGTGCCCCAGGTCACCGCCGTGTTCGACGCGGCCCAGGTGGCGGCGGAGTACGATGTGCCCATCATCGCCGACGGCGGCATCAAGTACTCCGGCGACATCGCCAAGGCCATCGCGGCGGGCGGCAATGTGGTCATGCTGGGCTCCCTGCTGGCGGGCTGTGAGGAGTCCCCCGGCGACACCGAGGTGTACCAGGGCCGTCAGTTCAAGGTCTACCGGGGCATGGGTTCCCTGGGGGCCATGGCCCAGGGCTCCAAGGACCGCTACTTCCAGCAGAACAACAAAAAGCTGGTTCCCGAGGGCGTGGAGGGCCGCGTCCCCTACAAGGGGCCGGTGGCCGAGACCATCTATCAGATGATGGGCGGTCTGCGGGCCGGCATGGGCTACTGCGGCTGCTCCACCATCGAGGAGCTGCGCAGCCGCGCCCAGTTCACCCAGATCACCGCCGCAGGCTTGAAGGAGTCCCATCCCCACGACATCTATATCACCAAGGAAGCGCCCAACTACACCATCAATCCGCAATAAAGAGTTGGAACTCCCCCGGCTGAAGCCGGGGGAGTTTTCTATGACCGGAAAGCGCCCAACTGCGCCATAGATTCACAATAAAAATTTGAAAGTCACCCGTCTGGCAGCAGGCGGGGGAACTTGCTGTGCGGCTGAAGTCGGGCGGAAAATTGAACATTTCCATATTTGGAAAAGCTTTGCATGAAAAAACTACCTGCTTTGAATCATGTCCTCCGGCACATAATGAGTGACGGGGATCATGAAGAAAAAGCAGGAGGCATATAAAGATGAAACTGAAATATTTCACTCTTGCCATGGCCTTTGCGATGGCCCTGGCGCTGGCGGGCTGCACCGCCAACCGTGACGGCGACAGCAGCGCTCCCGTGTCGCCCACCGATACCGTGTCCGCCGATCAGAACGACCGGCCCAGCGCTGATGTGGGCGGTGGTTCTCAGGGCGGCTCCGATGTGGGCGGTATGCAAAACAGCCCTGACGTGGGCGATGTCCAGGACGGCACCGACGCGGACAACAATGCGGGCCAGGGCGGCGCCAGAAGCGGGATGCGAAGCGGCTCCGGTGTGGGCAATGCCATTGACGACATCGGAAACGCCGCGGGTAATCTGGCCAGGGGCGCGGGCAACGCGGTTCAGGACGCGGGCAACGCCATTGGCAACGCGGCCAGCAACGTAGGCAGGGCCATGAGCTAAGCGAACGGGGCGGCCGGGTTTTCCGGCCGCCCCGCGGCTTTGTTTACAGCTCCAGCCCGACGTATTTTTCCATCGTGTCCAGATGACCTGTGCCCCCCGGTTCCTCGCCGATTTTGTAAAAGCCGTGGGAGTGATAAAATTTCTTGGCCCGCTCGTTTTCCGGGGCGCAGCGCAGCCGCAGGAATTGCCGACCCATGGCGCGGTAGACGGACACCGCCTGGCCCAGCAGCTGGACGCCCAGCCCATGGCAGCGGTATTCCGGCGCTATGTACAGGAAGGAGATCCGGCCGGCCCGCTGCGTCTTGTCCTGTTCCCAGTCCATCTGGAGTATGCCCACAAAGGCGTCCCCCAGCCGAGCGGTCAGCAGACAGTTGGGATCTTGGGCGGAATTTTTTTCCGCCGCGGCCAGGAATGCCTCCCCGTCAAAGCCGTCCATGGCGCCGTGGCTGGCCTGCCAGCCCTCTCTGCGGGCGGATAAGTACAGTTCGCGCTCCTGAGGCAGAGATAGAGGGGAGAACCGCAGGGCGTTGCGCTCCATGCCCGGAATGCCATAGCTGACGCTGGCCTTGGGGAGCGCCGCCCCGGGGCCGAGATGGCTGTTGTCGTTGTAGTAGGACACGCTGACGTGTCCATCCTCCACCTCCAGCTTGGCTACCCCGGTGTTGTCCGGCAGAGGCACCTGATCCGTCGTCGTGCCCAGCCAGACGGACAGCCCGCACCGGATGGCGCAGCCGTGAGATACCACCGCCACCGTCTGATCCGGGTGGGCGGCGGCGATGCGCCGGATGGATTCATCCATCCGCCGGCGGACCTGGGGGAAGGTCTCGCAGCCCTCGATCTGCCAGCGGTCGTCACAGCCGAGGAACGCGGTGAGGCTCTCGCGGTGGTCGTGGAGGAGCTGCCCCCAGGGCACGTCCTCCCAAACGCCCGCGCCGATCTCCCGCAGGCCGGGGTCGACGCGCAGGGTAAGCCCCCGGGGGCGGTAGACCGCCCCGGCGGTGGACATGGCGCGGTAGAGGTCGCTGGAGTATACGGCGTCGAAGTGGACGCCTTTGAACCGTTTTTCCAGGGCTTTGACCTGTTCCCGGCCTTTCAGAGTGAGCAGGCCGTTGTGCCAGCTGTGGCAGCGGCGGTAGAGATTTCCCTCGGCCTGGCCGTGGCGGATGAGATAGATCGTAGTCATAAAAAGGCCCCCTCAAAAAATGGTGATAAGCCGGCGCAGCTCATCCCGCACCTGTTCCGCCGCGTCCCGGGCGGCGTCCTGGTAGTCCGTGCCATCCCCGCCCGCCTTTTTCCAGGCGCGCAGGATGGAGCGGGAGTCGCTGATCATGGCGCCCCGGCCCAGTTCGTCGAAGGCCCAGCGTACATCGGCGGAGAGACCCTCCTGAGTTACGCAGCCGGTGACCAGGAAAAAGGTTTTGTCCAGACGGCGGCGCAGCTGCTTGAGGAGGTTGGGCTGGGCGTTTCCCACCACCGCCCCAAGGATTTGATAGCCGTACTTCCCGGCGGTATCCCGGCCCCAGCGCTGGATGAGGTCGCCCATAGCGGTGTATACCTGCCGGTCGCCGGACACCAGATCCTGAAATTCCCTGGAGGAGGGGTTGGGGGTGCGGGCCAGCACGAAAGCGCACTTATTTCGCTGGGCGCAGTCTTTCAAAAAGGGGTTGACGGCGTCCGAGCCCATGTAGCCGCTAAGGGTGACGCAGTCGGCGTTGAATACCGGGCAGGCGGTTTCTCCAACCCGGGTCTCGCCCAGCCACGCCGCGCTGTACGCGGCGGCGGAGCCGCCAAGATCCGCCCGCTTTCCGTCGGCAATGACAAAGAGCCCCTTTTCCTTCGCGTAGGCGATGACCGTCTCCAACGCCCTCATCCCACGCCAGCCCAGCGCCTCAAAACGAGCGCATGAAAGCTCTACGGCGGGGACAATGTCCGCCAAGGCGTCGATCAGGCCCAGGTGAAACTCCAGTGCCGCCTCGGCGGCGGCCTCCAGAGTTTCGCCATATTGGGCGGTGTGCTTGTTTAAAATATGGGGTGGGATATCGTCCGGTCCGGCGCCCAGTATGGCGGCGGTGGGGTTCTTTTTTGCCTTGATTTGATCCTGGAGCACGTCAAACGACATAGAAAGCCCTCCCGACAGTGAGAATCAACGCGCCGCGGGGCCCCTCCCGGAGGAGCCCCGCGCTTTTGGTGCAAGTAAGCCTGTAAGCCGGGTTCTGTCATTTAAGACAGCCATCTATCTAGGCGCGCTGTTGCCAACGCGCTCCAGCCGCCTCCTGAACACGGCCGGGCCGGCCTGTTGTGTTCCCACGGCGTTGCTCCGGATAGAGTTTACAGCAATGGGCGCTTTGACACGCCATTGGGTGAGCTCTTACCTCGCCTTTCCACCTTTTCCCCGCCGGTACAAGTCCGGCGGGGTAGTCTATTTCTGTTGCACTTTTCCTGGGGTCGCCCCCGGCGGGTGTTACCCGTTATCCCTGCCCTGTGGAGCCCGGACTTTCCTCACGCAACGGCCTTTCGGCCTGCGCGCGCGGCTGTCCAGCTTACTTGCGATTTTGATTGTACTTCAACTTTAGGTGATTGTCAAATGGATTTGAATGGGGTATAATAACTAAGCATGTGAAATTTGCCATTGGAGGTGCGGACACCTGTGGAATCGGCGCTGAAGGGATATTTTAAGTCGTTAAAAGGGAAAAAAGTAGCGGTGATCGGTCTGGGTGTGTCCAACAGGCCGCTGGTAGAGGGGCTGCTGGACGCGGGCGTGCCGGTGCTGGTGTGCGACAAGCGCCGGCGGGAGGATTTTAACGGCGCGATCGAGACGCTGGAGCGCCGGGGGCTGACGGCTGCCCTGGGGCCGGACTACCTGGATCATCTGGAGGGGGCGGACGTGATCTTCCGCACGCCGGGACTTCGGCCCGACGTACCCCAGATTGCCCGGGCCGTGGCGGCGGGGGCGAGACTGACGTCGGAGATGGAGGCATTTTTGGATCTGTGTCCCTGCCGGATCATCGCGGTGACCGGCTCGGACGGCAAGACCACCACCACCACCATCATCGCGGGGCTGCTGAAGGCGGCGGGCTACCGCACCTTCGTGGGGGGCAACATCGGACACCCGCTGCTGTGCCAGGTGGACGACATCCGCCCGGACGACATGGTGGTGCTGGAGCTGTCGTCCTTCCAGCTCATGACCGTGGCCCAGAGCCCCAGCATTGCGGTGGTCACCAACCTGGCCCCCAACCACCTGGATGTACACAAAGATATGGACGAGTACGTGGGCGCCAAACGGAACATCTTTGCCTATCAGGACGCCCGCGACAAGCTGGTACTCAACGCGGACAACGAGATTACCGCCGGATTTGCCGGGGAGGCCAGGGGAGCGGTCACCCTGTTCAGCAGGAGGAAAACGGTGGCGGGCGGCGTGTATCTGCGGGATAAAACGGTGATGAGCGCCGGACATCCGGTGCTGGGCATCGACGACATCCTCCTGCCCGGTCTCCACAATCTGGAGAATTACATGGCCGCCATCGCGGCGGTGGACGGCCTGGTACACGATGAGGTGATAAGGGACTTTGCCCGCACCTTCGGCGGGGTGGCCCACCGCATCGAGCTGGTGCGGGAGCTGGACGGGGTGCGCTATTACAACGACTCCATTGCCTCCAGCCCCAGCCGGACCATCGCGGGGCTGAGATCCTTTGACCAGAAGGTCATCCTCATCGCCGGGGGGTACGACAAGCACATCCCCTATGACGTGCTGGGGCCGGAAATCGTGGAACACGTCAAGGCGCTGCTCCTGACCGGGGACACGGCGGAGAAGATCAAGGCGGCCGCCCTGGCCGCGCCCGGTTATCAAGAGGGCCGGCCCGCCATCTACGACTGCGCCGATCTGCGGGCGGCGGTGGAGCAAGCCCGCGCTTTGGCGAAGCCTGGGGACGTGGTCATGATGTCCCCCGCCAGCGCGTCCTTCGACCGCTTCAAAAATTTCGAGGAGCGGGGCAACGCGTTCAAGGACTTGGTAAACGCACTTAACTAGAGAAGGGTGATATTCTTGGAGATGGAACAGATATTGCGGACGCTGTGCGCGGTGGGCGCGCCCTCCGGCTTTGAGCGTCCGGCGGTGCTGGCGGCCAAGGAGCTGTTGGAGCCGCTGATGGACGAGGTGCGGATCGACCGGCTGGGCAATCTCATCGGTGTGCGCCGCTGCGGGAAGCCGGGGGCGAAAAAACTGCTGCTGGACGCCCATCTGGACGAGGTTGGGCTTGTGGTCACCGGGCATAAGGACGGTTTCCTGCGCTTTAAGGCCAACGGGGTGGATCTTCGGATGCTGCCCGATCGGGAGGTGCTTATCCTCACCGAGCCGCCCATGCTGGGGGTGGTGGCCTGTCTGCCGCCCCATGTGCTGTCGGCGGAGGACCGGGAGAAAGCCCCGGAGGTCAAAGATCTCTTCATTGACACCGGCCTTTCCCAGGAGGAAGCGGAACGGAAGATCCCCATCGGCACCCCCGTGGTGTACCACACCGACTTCACCTGTCTGGGAGAGCGGCAGGTGTGTACCAAGGCGCTGGACGACCGCTCCTGCTTTGCCGTCCTGCTGCGGGCGGCGGAGCTGCTCCGGGATCGGGAGCTGGACGTGGATCTGTATATTTTGGGCAGCGTATGCGAGGAAACTGGCGGCGTGGGCGCCCAGGTGGGGGCCCAGGGACTCGCGCCGGACTTCTGCGTGGCGGTGGACGTCACCTTTGGCAGGACGCCGGACACGTCCAAAAGCGAGGCGCTGGTGATGGGCGGCGGCCCGGCGGTGGGTATCGGCCCCAACATGGCTCGGTGGATGACCCGCCGGCTGCTGGACAAGGCGGCGGAGCTGGACATGGCCGTCCAGAAGGAGGTCATGGAGGGAAGCACCGGCACCAACGGCTGGGAGATGCAGATCGCAAATGAAGGGATCGCCACGGCCATCCTGTCCGTGCCCCTGAAGTATATGCACACCCCGGTGGAGGTGGTGGAGCGCGGCGATTTGGAGGACTGCGCCCGCCTGCTGGCCGCGTTCACCGTGGGCATCGGAGAGGAGGGGAGCGCGCAATGATCGAGACATTGAAAACACTGTGCTCCCTCTCCGGCGTGTCCTCCTGGGAGGATGAGGTGCGGGACTATATCCGCCGCCGGGTGGAGCCCCATGCGGACAGTATCCGCGTGGACGCCCTGGGTAACCTCATCGTGTTCAAGCGGGGGGCCAAGCCCACAGGGAACAAGCTGATGTTGTGTGCCCACATGGACGAGGTCGGGCTGATGGTGAAGTCGGTGACGGACGAGGGCTATCTGAAATTCGGCTGTGTGGGCGGCATCGACCGCCGTATCCTGCTGGGCAAGCGGGTGAGCGTGGGGGAGAAGGGCATCCCCGGCGTCATTGGGCTGAAAGCCATCCATTTGACCACCGCCGAGGAGCGCAAAAAGGTGCCCAAGCTCACCGACCTGTATATCGACATCGGCGCGAAGGACAAGGCCGAGGCCCTGGCCCAGGTGGAGCTGGGGGATGTGTGCACCTTCGTCAGCGACGCGGTGGAGTTCGGCCATGGGATGCTCAAGGCCAAAGCCATCGACGACCGGGTGGGCTGCGCCGTCATGGTGAAGCTGCTGGAGGAGGAGCTGCCCATGGACTGCACCTTCGTCTTCACCACCATGGAGGAAGTGGGCACCCGTGGGGCCTTCGGCGCAGCCTTTTCCGTAACCCCGGAGATCGCCCTGGTGCTGGAGGGCACCACCGCCGCGGATATTCCCGCCCTGGAGCCGGAGCGGCAGGTGTGCTGGCCTGGGAAGGGCCCGGTACTGTCCTGGATGGACGGCGGCACGATCTACGACCGGGAGCTGTTTGAGCTGCTGCGCTCCCTGGCGGAGGAGAACGGCCTGCCCTGGCAGATGAAGCACTATCTGGCGGGAGGCACGGATGGAAAAGCCATCCAGCGCACCAAGGCGGGCGTCCGGGTGGCAGGCATTTCGGCGGCAGTGCGCTATCTTCATGCACCCAGCAGCGTGTGCAGCCTGAACGACGGGTCGCAGATGCTGGCGCTGGCCCGGCTGTTTATTCAGGCCATGGCAAAACGCTGACAGGAGGATTTTAACATGGATATGATAAAAACGCTGACCGAGCTGGTGGAGGCATTCGGCCCCTCCGGTTGTGAAAAAGAGATTTCCCAGGTCATCGAGAGGCTGGCCGAGCCCTATGTGGACGAGATTTCCCGGGACACCATGGGCAATCTGATCTGCCATAAGAAGGGGAGCGGCCCCCGGGTGATGTTCTCCGCCCACATGGACTCCATCGGCCTGGTGACCACCCATATTGACGACAAGGGCTTTGTCCACGTAGGCGCCCTGGGCGGCGTCAGCCCCAAGGAGGTGCTGTACACCCCGGTGCGGTTCCAGAGCGGCGTCCGGGGGCTGGTCTGCGCTCCGGAGGACGCGGACATGGCCAAATTGAAGGTGAGCGATCTCCTAGTTGACATCGGCGCGGCGGATGAGGCCGAGGCCAAAAAGCTGGTCCAGGTGGGGGACGCGGCTGTGTACGACACCGCCACCCGCGCCGCTGCGGGCCGGATCATCTCCCCCTATCTGGATGACCGCATCGCCTGCCTGGTGCTGCTCATGGCGATGGAGCGGCTGGAGGACACGGACAATGACCTCTACTTCGTGTTCTCCGTTCAGGAGGAGGTGGGCTGCCGGGGGGCTAAGACCGCCGCCTGGGCCATCGACCCGGACTACGGCATCGCGGTGGATGTCACCGGCGCGGACGACGAACCCGGCAGCAAGCACACGGCCAGCAGCCTGTGCGGCAAGGGGGCGGCGGTCAAGGTGATGGATCGCTCCGTGATCTGCGCCCCGGCGCTGGTGGAAAAGCTGATGGCGCTGGGGGCGGAGGGGGGCATCCCTGTCCAGCGGGATGTGCTCCAGTTCGGCGGCACCGACGCCGGCCCCATCCAGGCCACCCGGGCGGGGGTGTACGCCGGGGGCATCTCCATCCCCTGCCGGTACACCCACACCCCCACCGAGTTGGTGGATCAGGAGGATGTGAAAGCCTGCGCGGAGCTGGTGGCGGCCTTTGCGGCCAGCAAGCTGAGAGACTGAGACAGGACGGTATCGGCCGATGAATTTTCCTTTACAGATTTCAGAGCGGGTAAGGGCCCTTGCCGCCCAGGCGGAGCGGGAGCTGGAGGAGCAGTTTGCCCGCGTCGACGCCATTGCCCAGTTTAACAGTCAGCGGGTGCTGGCGGCGTTCCAGAAGTACCGGGTGGCGGAGAGCTATTTCGCTGGCACCACCGGCTACGGTTACGACGATCTGGGCCGGGATAAGCTGGACGAGATCTACGCCGAGCTGTTCGGCACAGAGGACGCCCTGGTGCGCCTCCAGTTTGTCAACGGCACCCATGCCATCACCTGCGCCCTGTTTGGGGCGCTGAAGGCGGGGGATGTGCTGGTGTCCGCCGTGGGCGCGCCCTATGACACCCTGCTGGGGGTGGTGGGGGCGGTGGACAAGGGCCACGGCTCTTTGCGCGACTACGGCGTGGAGTACCGCCAGGTGGAGCTGAAGGACAACGCCCCCGACCGGGAGGGACTGGCGGCCGCCGTCCGCGACCCGAAGGTGAGGGCGGTGCTCATCCAGCGCTCCAAGGGGTATGCCACCCGGGCGTCCCTGTCGGTGGACGAGATTGGGGAACTGTGCGCCATCGTGCGGGAAAACAACCCCAGCGCCGCCATCCTGGTGGACAACTGCTATGGGGAGTTCGTGGAGGAGCGGGAACCCACCCATGTGGGGGCCGACCTGGTGGTGGGCTCTCTCATCAAGAACCCCGGCGGCGGGCTGGCCCCCACCGGGGCGTACATCGCCGGACGGCGCGATCTGGTGGAGGGCGCCGCCATGCGGCTCACCTGTCCGGGCATCGGGAAGGAGTGCGGCTCCACCCTGGGCAATAACCGTTTGCTCTACCAGGGGCTGTTCCTGGCCCCCCATACCGTGGCCCAGGCGCTGAAAACCGCCGTGTTCGCCGCCCGCCTCATGGAGGAGCTGGGCTACGAGACGGAGCCGAAATCGGACGCCGTCCGCCACGACATCATCCAGATGATCCACCTGGGCGGGCCGGAAGCGGTCAAGCGGTTTTGCAAGGGCATCCAGTCCGGGGCCCCGGTGGACTCCTACGTCACCCCGGAGCCTTGGGATATGCCGGGGTACGACTGCCCGGTCATCATGGCGGCGGGGGCGTTCATCCAGGGGGCGTCCATCGAGCTATCCGCCGACGCGCCCATGCGGGAGCCGTACACCGTCTATTTGCAGGGCGGGCTGACCTACGAGTCGGGCAAAACGGGCATCATGCTGGCGGCGGAGGAGCTGCTGCGGGAGTGAGGCCGGCATAGGCCGAGCTGTCCGCCGCATACAGTGACCCACAGGGGGTGGCTGTATGCCTGCAAAGCTGAAACGCTTGTCCGTTTATCTGCGGCGGGAGGGGCCGCTGACCATTTTAGTGCCGGTGCTGGCGGCGCTGGCGCTGGCGTGGCTGATCCTTCACACGCTGAACGGGCGGCTGCGCCCCGTCCTGGAGGCGGCGGCGTCCAGTCGGGCCACCAACCTGATGACCCAGGCCATTGACACCGCCGTGGACAACTGCCTCCAGGAAAACGACATGAACTATGCCGATTTTGTGACGATGGAGACGGATTCGGCGGGGAAGGTGACCTCCCTCACCAGCAACACGGCGGCCAACAGCCGCTTCAAGCGGCAGGTGGTGGAGGCGGTGACCCGGCAGCTCAGCACCCTGGACAGCGACGCTTTGGGGGTGCCGCTGGGGACGCTCACCAACCAGCCGCTGCTGTCCGGCGCTGGGCCGAAGGTGCGGACGCGTGTGGATTCGGTGGGGGAGGTCACCGCCGACTATGTCAATTCCTTCACCTCTGCCGGGGTGAACCAGACCCTTCACCGGGTCTGTCTGGACATCACCGCCACGATATATCTGTTTTTGCCGGGTGAGGTGCTCCCCGTGACCGTTGCCAGCAGCGTGTGCGTGGCGGAGACGGTCATCGTGGGCGAGACGCCCGATACCTATTTGAATTTGGACAAGGGGATGGGCTGAATGGAGTTTGAGACCCGTGCCGCCGAGCTGCGGCGGACATTGAATGAGCACAACTACAACTATTACGTATTGGACGCGCCCACCATCTCCGACTTTGAGTACGACCGGATGCTCCGGGAGTTGGAGGAGCTGGAGGCGGCCCACCCGGAGCTGGTGACGCCGGACTCGCCCACCCAGCGGGTGGGGGGCAAGGCGCTGGACAGCTTCCAGCAGGTGACCCACCGGGTGCCCCTGCAAAGCCTCCAGGACGTGTTTTCCCCCGACGAGCTGCTGGATTTCGACCGCCGGGTGCGGGAGAGCGGGGCACAGCCCCAGTACCTGCTGGAGCCCAAGGTGGACGGCCTTTCGGTGGCGCTGGAGTATGAGGACGGCGTGTTCGTCCGGGGGGCCACCCGGGGGGACGGCCAGGTGGGCGAGGATGTGACGGAGAATATCCGCACCATCCGCTCCATCCCCATGAAGCTGGAGGGCGCCCCCGGGTCGCTCATCGTCCGGGGGGAGGTCTATATGCCCCGGAAGACCTTCGAGCGGCTCAACGAGGAGCGGGAGCTGCGGGGGGAGAGCCTGTTCGCCAATCCCCGCAACGCCGCCGCCGGCTCCATGCGGCAGCTTGACCCCAAGATTGCCGCCGCCCGGGGGCTGGATATGGTGGTGTTCAACATCCAGTACACCGACCACGAGCCCTTTGAGACGGACAGCGCCGGACTGGACTGGCTGCGTTCCCTGCGCTTCAAGGTCATTGACTACCGGCTGTCCGGGGATATGGATGAGATCCAGTCCTCCATCTTTGAATTGGGGGATAAAAGGGAGAAATACCCCTTCGACATCGACGGGGCGGTCGTGAAGGTGAACGCTTTGACACAGCGCGACACGCTGGGGGAGACGGCTAAATTTCCCCGGTGGGCGGCGGCCTATAAGTACCCGCCGGAGCAGAAGGAGAGCGTGGTGCAGGACATTGTGGTGCAGGTGGGCCGCACCGGGGTGCTGACGCCCAAGGCGGTGGTTTCCGCCGTCCGGCTGGCGGGCACCACCGTCACCAACGCCACCCTCCACAACCAGGACTTCATCACGGAAAAGGACATCCGCATCGGGGACACCGTCATCGTGCAGAAGGCGGGGGAGATCATCCCGGAGATCGTGTCCGTGGTGAAGGAGAAGCGGCCCGAGGGGACAAGCCCCTATCTGCTGCCCACGGTGTGCCCGGTGTGCGGCGCGGCGGTGGCCCGGGACGAGGACGGCGCCCACATCCGCTGCACCGGCGCGGAGTGCCCCGCCCAGCTGCTGCGCAACCTGACCCACTTCGCCAGCCGGGACGCTATGGACATCGAGGGCCTGGGTCCGGCGGTGGTGAAGGCGCTGGTGGACGCGAAGCTGGTGAAAACCCCGGCCGACCTCTACCGGCTGGAAAAGGATAGCGTAGCCAAGCTGGACCGGATGGGCAAAAAGTCGGCGGAAAACCTGCTGGCGGCCATTGAGAAGTCCAAGGGGAACGACCTGTCCAAGCTGCTGTACGCCTTCGGCATCCGGCAGGTGGGGCAGAAGGCGGGGAAGATCTTGGCCGCCCGGTTTGGCTCCCTGGACGCCCTGGCCCAGGCCACCGAGGAGGAGCTGACCGCCATCGACGACATCGGCGGCATCACCGCCCAGTACCTGACCGAGTGGTTCGCCGCCCCCCAGAGCCAGCACCTCATCGCCGCCTTGAAGGAGGCGGGGGTGAATATGGACAGCCAAGCCGCCCCGGTGGGGGACAAGCTGGCGGGGATCACCTTTGTGCTCACCGGCGAGCTGTCCGTCTATTCCCGCAAGGAGGCGGGGGAGAAGCTGGAGGCCCTGGGGGCCAAGGTGTCCGGCTCCGTGTCCAAAAAGACGGGGTGCGTGGTGGCCGGAGAGGCCGCCGGCTCCAAGCTGCGAAAGGCCCAGGAACTGGGCGTGCCCGTGCTGGACGAGGAGCAATTCCTGGTCTTAGTGGGCGAGCGGGACGGGGACAGTGACGCTCTGCTGGCCCAGCTGAAAAAATGAGACAAAGGGGGGATTGCCCATGGAGATCAGGTTTGCGGGCAGGATGGATGGCTTCCAGCCCGGTATTTTCAACGTGCTGGACGACAGGAAAAATGAGCGTCTGGCCCAGGGGAAGCCGGTGTACAATCTGTCTATCGGGACGCCGGACTTCCTGCCCGAGCCCCATATCGTGGAGGCGCTGGCCCAGGCCGCGTCCGAGGCGAGCAACTACCGCTACTCCCTGGGGGAGACGCCCGAGCTGACGGCGGCGGTGCAAAATTGGTATGCTTGGCGGTACGGCGTGGAGCTGGCCCCGGACGAGCTGATGGCGGTGTACGGCTCCCAGGAGGGGCTGACCCACATCGGCTGGACGCTGTGCGACCCCGGCGACGTGGTGCTGGTGCCCGACCCCGGCTACCCCATCTTTGAGCTGGGGCCGTACCTGTGCGGGGCGCAGTGCGTCCACTATCCGCTGCTGGCGGAGAACGATTATCTGCCTGATTTGGAGCATTTTGACCTAGGTCTGGCGGAGAAAGCCCGGATCATGATGGTGTCCTATCCGGCCAACCCGCTGGGCGCGGCGGCCCCGGACGAGTTCTATCCCAGGCTCATCGCCTTTGCCAAAAAGCACCATATCGTCATCGTCCACGACAACGCCTACTCCGATATCATCTTTGATGGGCGGGTGGGCAAGTCCCTCCTGGCCTTTGAGGGGGGCAAAGAGGTGGGGGTGGAGTTCAACTCCCTGTCCAAGACCTACAACCTCACCGGGGCCCGGGTGTCCTTTGTGCTGGGCAACCGGGAGGTGGTGGGGGCCTTCAAACGCCTGCGCTCCCAGATCGACTATGGGATGTTCCTGCCCATCCAGCACGCGGCCGCCGCCGCCCTCAACGGCCCTCAGGACAGCGTGGCCCGGAACCGGGCGGAATATCAGGCCCGGCGGGACGCCCTGTGCGGCGGACTGCGCTCCATCGGCTGGAACGTGCCGGACAGCCAGGGCAGTATGTTCGTCTGGGCGCCGCTCCCGGCGGGATATCAGAACTCGGTGGAGTTCTGCTTTGAGCTGCTGGATCGCACCGGGCTGCTGTGCACCCCCGGTTCCGCTTTCGGTTCGCTGGGTGAGGGGCACGTGCGGTTCGCGCTGGTGCGGCCCGTTTCGGTGATGGATGAGATCGTGTCGGCGGTGAAGGCCGGCGGCATCCTGGGAGGTGGCCTATGAGCGCCCGCACGGGAAAACGGCGGCAGGGTGGGATCAGCAAGGAGCGGCTGATCCTGGCGGTGATCGTGGTTGCCGTGGTGATAGGACTGACCGCTCTGGGCCTGCACAGGAAGGGCTCGCTGACGCTGGACAATCTGCTGGTGGAGCTGGGACTCAAGGAACCGGCGGCAGTCACCATCAGCATAGACGACATTCCGGCGTATTCCGGCGAGCCCTACGTGATACTTCAGGACAACCAGCCGGATTTCGGCCTGGAGGATCTGACGCTGGAGCCCTTCGAGAACTACAGCGAGCTGGACAGCCTGGGCCGGTGCGGCGTGGCCTACGCCAACATCTGCCTGGAGATTATGCCCACCGAGCCCCGGGGGGATATTGGCCAGGTAAAGCCCTCCGGCTGGCAGTCAGCAAAGTATGACTGCGTGGACGGCAAGTACCTCTACAACCGCTGCCATCTCATTGGCTATCAGCTGGCAGGGGAGAACGCCAACAAGCAAAACCTGATCACCGGCACCCGGTACATGAACGTCACCGGAATGCTGCCCTTCGAGAATATGGTGGACGACTATGTGGAGGACACGGAAAACCACGTACTCTATCGGGTGACGCCTGTGTTCGACGGTGACAACCTGGTGGCCAGCGGCGTCCAGATGGAGGCGTTTTCCGTGGAGGACGAGGGCGAAGGTGTGTGTTTCAACGTCTTTGTCTACAACGTCCAGCCCGGAATCGTCATCGACTACGCCACCGGAGAGAGCTGGGAGGAATAGCGGAACAGAAAACGCCCGCCCCGAGCGTTCGGGGCGGGCGTCTGTGCGGGCTGGATTATTTGTCAAACGCGGGGTTGGTGAAGTACACGTTTTTCTGATTCATGCGCTCTTTGGCAAGGGCGATCGCCTCACCAAAGCGCTGGAAATGGACGATTTCGCGCTCACGCAGGAAGCGGATGACGTTGCTGACATCCGGGTCGTCGGAGAGGCGGAGGATGTTGTCGTAGGTGAGTCGGGCCTTCTGCTCTGCCGCGACCTTGCAAAGACAACATATTCAGCGTTCGGCGGAATCCAGCCGATCCGCGATGCGGTCGATCTTGTTTTGCAGGCGCTCCAGAACCTTTTGAAGGCTCTCCCTGTCTACGGCTCCGTCGCTGGCGGACAGCTCGGCCAGCAGGAGCATCTGGTCGAGGGTATGCTCGATCTCGGCCAAAGCGGCGTCCGCGTCCTGAAAAGATGAGAGATCTTTGTAGCGTTCCATCCAATCGATACCACCGATCTTAACGTGTTTTACGAAGTATATCATAGCCGTACGGGAAAAACAACAGTTAAAAAGGGAGGCCCTTTCCTTGGCAGAGAGGCAAAACGATTTTTCAAAAGGGAGCATCCCCCGCAATATTATGAGCCTCGCCGTCCCCATGATGGCGGCCCAGCTGGTAAACGTGCTGTACAGCGTGGTGGACCGCATCTATCTGGGCCACCTGCCGGAGAGCGACAGCCTGGCCCTCACCGGCCTGGGGGTGACCATGCCCATCATATCCATCCTCATGGGATTTGCCAACCTGTGCGGCACCGGCGGCGCGCCGCTGTGCTCCATCAGCCGGGGGAAGGGGGACGATGAAGAGGCGGAGCGGGTGATGGGAAACGCCTTTTCGCTGCTGCTGATTTTGGGCGTGTCGGCCACGGCGTTTTTCCTGGCGCTGAAAAGGCCCATCCTCTACCTGTTCGGGGCCAGCCCGGACACGTTCCCCTATGCCGACGGGTATATGACCATCTACCTGTGCGGCACCCTGTTCGTCATGATAAGCCTGGGCATGAACCCTTTCATCAACGCCCAGGGCTTCGGCCGGGTGGGGATGATGACGGTGCTGCTGGGGGCGGCGGTGAATATTGTGCTGGACCCGGTACTTATTTTCGCGTTTGACATGGGGGTGCGGGGCGCGGCCCTGGCCACGGTGTTCTCCCAGGCGCTGTCGGCGGCATGGGTGCTGCTGTTCCTCACGGGAAAGCGGGCCATCCTGCGCCTGCGCTGGGAGAACCTGCGGCTGGACAGGGGGCGCACGGGGCGGATCGTCTCCCTGGGCCTGTCCGGCTTCTTTGTGAACATGACCAACAGCCTGGTGCAGGTGGCGTGCAACGCGACCCTGCAAGCCTACGGTGGCGACCTGTACGTGGGGGTGATGACCATCATCAATTCCCTGCGGGAGGTGTTCATCATGCCGGTGCAGGGGCTGACCAACGGCTCCCAGCCGGTGGCGGGGTACAATTACGGCGCGAAGCTGTACAGCCGGGTGCGGCAGTCCATCCAGTTCAGCGTGGGGGTGACGGTGGCCTACTCCGCCCTGTTCTGGGCCGCCGCCATGGCCTTTCCAGAGCCGCTGATCCGCATCTTCAAGGACGATCCCGCCATCATTGCGGCGGGCATCCCCGCCCTGCGCATCTATTTTGGGATGTTCCTGTTTATGTCCCTCCAGTTTGCGGGGCAGGCGATTTTTGTGGGGCTGGGCCGGTCGAAGCAGGCGATCTTTTTCTCCCTGCTGCGCAAGGCCGTCATCAACGCGCCGCTGACCTTGATCCTGCCCATCTGGATGGGCACCACCGGCGTATTCGTGGCGGAGGCGGTGTCTCAGCTCGTCGGCGGGCTGGCCTGCTTTACCACCATGTATCTCACCGTGTACCGCCCCTTAAGGGTGGCGGCGGACGGCGGGCCAGGTATCTGAAACCCAAAGAAGCGATCGGACAAGCCGCTTCTCCCAGCAGCCTAGCGGCGCGGCCTGTCCATTAGGATGAAAATCCCTGTCGGAAGGAAGATTGACTTTTGGCGTAAAGCGTAGTATATTTAAAATGTAAAAAATTCTGCTTGAGTGAGGTGAGGAAAGTGGCAAGCGGCGATAGTAGCGCGGAGACAGGGCGAAGACGATTGCTCGGTTATCAGAACAGCGCGGAAGCCGCTGCCGTTTCCGTCTGTCTGGATTTCACGTGAGATAACCGAAATTTTCATCCCCTGTTTTCTGAAACAGGGGGATTTTCTGCCCTTTTTCCGCTGCCGACGCGCCTGAGGCGGGCTGATCGCGGATCGGCGCCGCCCCAATCAAATCATCGAAATGGAGGGCGTTTTATGGCGGAAATAAACAGGCCTGGGCAGCCTGCGGCTGAGATTGACATCAGCGCGAAGCCCAACTATGAAAGCGAGATCATAGCCATCATCCGGGGAAACGATACGCCAAAGATCATCCAGAGCAGGCTGGATGACTATCATGGGAACGACGTTGCGGAGGTCATGCCGCGGCTTTCTCCGCAGGAGCGGAAAAAGCTCTACCGCGTATGCACTGCGGAGATGATGTCTGAGGTATTCGAGCATTTGGATGAGTCCGATGCTGGGGCGTATCTGGAGGAGATGGATTTCCACAAGGCTGCCGAAGTGGTGGGAGGGCTGGAGACGGACACCGCCGCGGGCATTCTTCAGGAGCTTGACAAGAGCCGGCGGGAGCAGCTGATCGACGCCTTGGAGCCGGACGTCAAGAAGGAGATCCGGCTGATCGCCTCCTTTGACAGCGATGAGATCGGCAGCAAAATGACCACTAACTGCATCGTGATCCGGGAAAACCTGGACATCAAGGGCGCGATGAGGGAGCTGGTGAACCAGGCGGAGGAGAATGACAATATCTCCACCTTGTTCGTGGTGGATGACAGCGAGGCGTTTTACGGCGCCATCGACCTGAAGGACTTGATCACCGCCAGGAAAACGGACAACCTGGAGGATCTGATCGTGACATCCTTCCCCTATGTGTACGCCACGGAGCTGATCGACGACTGCATTGAAAAGCTGAAGGATTATTCGGAGAACTCCATCCCGGTGCTGGATAACTCCAACAAGCTGCTGGGCGTCATCACGGCGCAGAACATCATCGAAGTGGTGGACGACGAGATGAGCGAGGACTACGCCAGGCTCGCCGGTCTGACCGCGGAGGAGGATCTGAAAGAGCCGCTGAGGCTCAGCATGAAAAAGCGCTTGCCCTGGCTGCTGGTGCTGCTGGTGCTGGGGATGCTGGTGTCCTCTGTGGTGGGTGTTTTTGAGGAGGTCGTGGCCCAACTCACCTTGATTATGGCGTTCCAGTCCCTGATTTTGGACATGGCGGGCAACGTGGGCACCCAGTCCCTGGCCGTCACCATCCGGGTGCTGATGGACGAAAATCTGACGGCCGGCCAGAAGGTTCAATTTGTGGGCAAAGAGATGCGGGTGGGCCTGTGCAACGGCCTGATTTTGGGAACCATCTCCTTTGCGATCGTGGGCCTCTATATCTGGCTGGTCAAAGGCAGGGAGCTGCTGTTTTCCTATGCGGTCTCCGGCTGTATCGGCGTGGCCCTGATGCTGGCGATGCTGATTTCCAGCGCGGTGGGCACGCTTATCCCGCTGTTTTTCAAACGGATCAATGTGGATCCCGCCGTGGCTTCCGGCCCGCTGATCACCACGATCAACGATTTGGTCGCTGTGGTCACCTATTATGGAATGAGCTGGCTGCTGCTGATCCAGATGCTTCACTTTGCGGGGTGAGCGGCGTTCGGCGCGGCGGACCGCGCGGTATCCCTCGAGACGCTTATCGCAAACAGCCCCCGACATTGCCGATATGTCGGGGGCTGTTCTTATGCCATCGCCACGCTTGGCGCGGCCTTGTACGGACAACATTTCCGCCGCTGGGCAGATCACTTCATCGACGTTATCGTGTTGCGACTCGTTTCAGTAAAATGGCGCACAATAGCACAGCGATCATGAAAATAGCAAACAAAGGCCAGAGGTTGTGCCAAGTCAAGGTATTTTCCGCCATAAGCGCGTATCCCCAGGTTGCGGGGAACAGTTTTCCAATAATTCCAAACACGTTAGGAAGTAAGTCGGCTGGGAACATGATCCCGGACAACATAATGGACGGCAGAAAAATCAGAATGGAGACCATGGATGTATTTGCCATATCCTTTACGGCTAAACCGATGATGCTGGCAACTCCCAACGATACGGCAATCAAAATAATCAGGCCGCAAAAATATACTCCTGGATTTTTCGGGACTTTTGCGTCAAAAGCAATCGGCGCGATCACATAAAGGATAGAACTCATAATGAACAGGTGGACAAATGCGGAAATGTTTGTCAAGACCAGTCCCAGCGCCAGGGGTACGCCATTTGCCTGATAGGCGTTTTTGATGTCGCTTCTGTAGATTTCCGCAAGTGATGGCGGCAGCCCGATCAGCGCTCCCATCGAAACCGCGAACACCGTCATAGAAGGTATCAGCGTATCCGTTGTCTCCGGCATGATGGATGTAAAAATTCCGCCCATGATTGCAAAAAATACAAGCGGTACGGCATAACAGGTAATCAACATCGTCCGGCTGCGCAGATCCAGCTTCCATTGCAGGACAACACCATATAAAAACCCGTTCATCGGTCACCCTCCCTTGCTATCTTTACAAAATGCTGCTCCAAAGAGCCTCGATCTACTTGGATGTCTTGAATGACGGTATTCTTTTTTTGATAGTCCTGAAGTATAGCGATCAAGCCGGATCCTATGTTGTCCACCTCAAAATCCTCCGCCCCCTGGCTTGTTTTGACGCGAACATTATAGTGCGTCCCTACTTTTTCTGTCAGCTCCGCAACGGTGCCAGTGAACGCAATCAGGCCGTCTTTGAGGATCGCGATGCTGTCGCAGAGGTTTTCCACTTCGGCCATATCATGGCTGGCCAAAAGGATCGTTTTCCCCTTGCTTTTCAATGTACGAATATATTCGTGGAGAGAAATTCGACCCTCCACGTCAAGCCCCGCGGTTGGCTCGTCAAGAAATACGATGTCGGGATCGCCGATCAAGGCCAGCGCCAAATGGAGCCGCCGTTTCTGCCCGGTTGACATTTCCTGATACTGCTTGTTTGCCAAGCTTTCTATGCCCAACGCCGCCAGCATGGAGGTATCTTCGGATACCTTGTTCCATTTCGCAAAAAGGCGGATGGCTTCCTCTCCTTTGATATGCGTGGGCAGGGAGGCGGACTGTAGTTGGATCCCGATGCGGCCATCTACGGATATGCTGCCGCCGTCATAGCTCCGTAGGCCCTCAATGCATTCAAGCGTGGTTGTTTTTCCCGCGCCATTTACCCCCAGCAGGGCAAAAATGTCACCCTTTCGTACACATAGGTCGATGCCCTTTAGCACCTCTTTCTTTCCATAGCTTTTACGCAATCCTTTCACCTGCACTGCGTCTGTCATGTTGTTTCCTCCTGGAATGGGTTTATCCCCAAATTTGAAAAGTAAGCGCCCAATGCCGGTTCAATAAAAATATTTGCTTTGGCTTGCTTCTGCTTCCACTCTTGATTGAGTTCATCGCTTTCTCCCATCTGCATGAGCTTGGGGAGCATGGCAGCGTCCCCATCTGTGAACTCCAAAATTAAATCCCAGTAGGCTTTCGCAAATTGTATCCCCCTCTGACTTTCTGCCGGCACCCCAGCTTCTTGCAGCCGAATTGCCTCGTCCTGGAGATGCAAGAATTTTTGCAGGAACGCCATACCGCTTTCCTTGTCAAACCGGCTGCGAATATGATCCAGCGTTTCACTGTCAAAATGCTTGATAAGCCAATAGAAATCGTTTTTCATTTCCAGGTTGACTATGATGTCCGCGTATTTTTTGAAGTCCACCGACTGCATTTCCAGCACTTCTGTTTTCAATGCCTCAATTGCCGACAGCGATTCTGTCAGATCCGCTATCTTTTCACGGATAATCGTGGCTTGCTCGGAAAGGATCTGCGCCACATCAGCCGGGGCATCCAGCGGAATCAGTCTATCCCTGATGTCGTCCAAAGAAAACCCCAAATGCTTCAGGGACAGGATCTGGTGGAGCTTGACAATATCTTTGTCCGTATAAAGCCTGCGGCCTCCCTCACTCAAAGCGGATGGCGAGAGCAGCCCCTCTTTATCGTAGTGCTGTAAAGTTCGGACAGTTACATCCATCTTTTTTGCGACTTGACCTACGGTCATATACCCCTGTGGGATAGCTCTGTATTTGTCCATGCTCAAAATACCTCCTGCGGATAGTATAGCTCATTACGCTGCGTCACGAGCAAGATTTTTTTCGCGTTTTTCTTACTATCGGCAGGAAGATTCTGGTGCTCGTGCGATAAAAAAGCAGCGTACAGATGCTGTTGGTATAACAAAAACGGCTCCAAACCCGCGCTTTCGTGTTAAAGTTTTGGGTTGGAGCCGCTTTTTAAAAGTTCCAATGGATTTCAACAGGGACGTCGCTTGTCCCGGGGATGCGCTTGTCTACAACGATATAGTCGATCAGGGCTTCCACCATCTCGCGGGTCAGGTGGTCCAGATTGGCGTATTGCTCGACGATGGCTTTGCGGTTGTCTCCAATCTCAATACGGGCGTCCAGCTCTGAAATTTGCTGTCGACAGTTTTCCGCAAGACATCCTAACCGTTCCCGTTCCGCCGAGAAATGGCGGCTTATATCCACATAATCCCGCTCGGTGATCACGCCTTTGACTTTATCCAAATAGAGCTCTCGGACTCCTTTGGCGTACTCATCGATCTTTTTGCGGTAGACATCCAGCGCTTGATAGAGCCGCTGTTTTTGGGCTTGCAGATCGTCACAGAATTGAATGTTCCGCTCCAGCTCGTCTTTGTCCAAATATTCCGCGGAGAGCCGGTTCAATTCGGCAAGGACGATCTGCTCCAGCTTTTCTACCGAGATAAAGGAGCCGATACAGGCATCCTTTGCCACATGGCGGCTGGAGCATTGCAGATAGTGCCGCCCACGATTTTTCGAGGAGCGCATGGTGCAGCCGCAGTTGGCACAGCGGACTTTTCTGGCGAACAGGCCGATGGAGCCGCCGCCGAAGGGCTTGGCCCGTTGGGCAATGAGGGATTGCACGCGATCCCATAGCTCGCGGTCAATAATCGGCTCATGGGTGCCCTCGACCCGGTACCACTGTTCCTTTGGACGCGGTTTATTTTGCTTGGATTTGTAGGAAACGCTGCCGTATTTGCCCTGCACCATGTTCCCGATATAGATTTCATTTTCCAACATATCGGCAATGGCGAAATATTTCCACAGCGTGCTGTTTTTCTGCTTGGGCTGTTGGTAGCGCAGACCGTGGAGTCGCTTGTATTCCGTAGGATTTGGTACGCCCCGGTCATTCAGCATACGGGCGATGGCTGTTTTTCCGTGGCCCTGGGAAAACAAGGTGAACACCTCCCGTACAATGGCGGCGGCCTCTTCGTCAATGATGAGATGGCCTTTTTGGTCAGGGTCTTTTTTATAGCCGTAGAGGGCGAAGGCTCCAATGTGGAAACCGTTTTGCCGCCGACTGGTAAGGACACTGCGAATATTTTCTGACATATCCTCAAGATACCACTCGTTGACCAGGCCGTTGATTTGCCGGGACTTTTTGTTGCCCCTGTTGGCGGTGTCGGCATTGTCCACGATGCTGACAAATCGGATACCCCAGATGGGGAACAGGCCGTGGATGTACTTTTCTACCAGCTCCAGCTCACGGGTGAAGCGGGACTGGGTTTTGCATAGTACGATGTCAAATTTGTGCTGTTCCGCGTCGTGGAGCAGCCGCTGAAACTCCGGGCGGTTTCGATCAGAACCTGTGTAGTCATCGTCACTGTAAATGTTGAATACGTCCCAGCCCTGTGCCACAGAGTATTGCAGCAGCATGGTTTTCTGATTCTGGATGCTGCTGCTGTCATCGGACTCGTTTTGCTTGTTCCGATCCTCCTCAGACAGGCGGCAGTATATCGCTACTCTCATAGTTTTTCTCCTACATATAAAAATGTGCCGCCCCCAACACAGCTAGGCATTGGGGGCGGCTGAGCCGGTCAGTGGACGGCCACGGTCTCTTTCGATTTTTCTATCTGGTTCACTAAGTTGATCCAGATCCGGGTATATTGCTCGGAGGTGGGAGGCTTCTCGCCGCCGTTGAAAAAGCTCCGGCAGAGGAGGGAACGCTTATCGTTCATGCAAATTTCTCCTTTCAGCTTATATGCTATGCGAAACGGTTACTTGATTAGACCTGCAAGCTATATGAAACGATTTGAGCAAGTACAAGGGCCGAGCGGGGGCACCGCTCGGTTTTTGACTTTCATGTCGTTCTTACGCCATCGCCCCATCTGCCGTCGGGCCCTCGGTCCGTCCGCATCGAAATAATTTGCCGCAAGAAGCCTATTGACTTGTTGCGGACCATGGCCTATAATAGGAAACGTAAGTTGCACAACAGTCGTTTCTTAAAATGGAGGGAACTATGCCACCAAAATTCAAATTCACAAGGGAGCAGATCATACGGGCGGCTTTGGATATAACTCGTGAAGAGGGCTTCAGCGCCGTTACGGCAAGGGCAGTCGGCGCGAAGCTCCACTCCTCCTCGAAGGTGATCTTCAGCCTGTTTCAAAATATGGAGGAACTGCAAGCAGAGCTCAAGAAAGCGGCAGAAGCAGTATATGCGGAATATATCAAAAGAGCCCTGGAAGAGGAATTGGCTTTTAAGGGTGTGGGCACGCAATACATTTTGTTCGCGATCAAAGAGCCGAAATTGTTTCAGCTGCTCTTTATGTCCGAGCAGGAACAGAAGCCCTCGGTTGCCAACGTATTACCCATGATTGACAGCAGCTATGAGGATATTCTGCGATCCGTTCAAAACGGATACGGCTTGTCGAGGAGCATGGCAGAGCAGCTGTACCGCCACCTGTGGATCTATACGCACGGCATAGCGGTGCTTTGCGCGACGAATATGTGCGTGTTTACTCCTGATGAGATCAGCCGGATGATCACGCAGGTATTTAAGGGGACATTAAAAGAAATAACGGGAGGTATCGCGCAATGATCAAAGCATCAGGCATAAAAAAGTCCTACGGCAGCGGCACCGGCAAAAACGAGGTGTTGAGAGGGATCGATCTGCAAATTGCGGACGGAGATTTTACCGTGATCCTGGGCGCTTCCGGGTCGGGCAAATCCACGTTTTTGAATTGCTTATCGGGACTTGAACGCCCCGACAGCGGCAGCATCCAATATGGTGCGGTTGACATTACGGCGCTTTCCGACGCGGACCTTACAAAGTTCCGAAAAGACAATATCGCCTTTATCTTTCAGCAGTACTATCTGCTCCCCAATATGACCGTTGAAAAAAATGTAAGAATGGGCGCTGACCTCGCCGATAACAAGGGATACGGGGAGATCATAAAGGCCGTTGGACTGGAAGACAAAATGAAAAAGCATCCGAGCGAACTCTCGGGCGGCGAGCAGCAAAGGGTATCGGTTGCCCGCGCCCTCGCGAAAAGGCCGAACGTCCTGTTTTTGGACGAGCCCACGGGCGCGCTTGATGAACAGACGGGCAGACAGGTGCTTGACTATATTTGCAAGCTGCACAAGGAATACGGCTTTACGATCGTTATGGTCACGCATAACGTAAATATCGCGGAAATGGCAGATATGGTCGTCAAAATGAACAGCGGCAGAATAGCCGAGGTCTATACCAACGCCGCGCGAAAGACCGCGTACGAGATTGGGTGGTAGCGCTATGATCGTAGGATTAAAAGATACGATGAAACTGTTCGGAATATCGATCATCGCCTGCTGCGCGGTTTTCGTTTGTACCCTGTTCCTGAACTATAATACTGACCTGATCGCGATAGAGAGCGAGATCACAACCGAAGCCGGTATTGCGATGTATAACGCATATGTATCAATGGGCAAGGTTACGGCAGGTGTATCGGGCGGCTGCCTGGCGGCGACGTCCGCGGTCATGCTTTTGTTCTACGTGAAGAATTACATAGATACGCACGGCAAGGAGCTGGGGATACTCAAAGCGCTTGGCTATTCCAATGTCAAAATCGCGAGACATTTTTGGGTGTTCGGGCTTTCCGTCCTTGTCGGCTGCGCCCTGGGGTTTTTATTGGCGTTTTGCTATTTGCCTACGTTCTATGAGGTACAAAACGCGGAGGGGGTTTTCCCCAATTTTGACGTGCGGTTCCATCCGCTGCTGACGTTCCTTTTGATAGGTGTACCGACGATTGCGTTTGCCGTCATATCCGTGCTGTATGCTGATTGGAAAATGAAAAGCCCCGTGCTGGATTTGCTCCGTGAGAAGCGAGAGTATAAGACGAGGAGGCGGAAAGCGGATACAAATGACGCCCCTTTTTTGAAAGGTTTGTCGAGCAGCACGATAAAGAGCAAAAAGGTGCTTGCGTTCCTTGTCGCGTTTTCCTCGTTCTGCTTCTCGGCCATGGTGCAAATGTCACTGTCTATGAACGAGCTTTCAAGTGAAACATTTTCATGGATGATCTTAATGATCGGGCTGATCCTTGCCTTTATGACATTGTTTTTGTCCCTCTCCAGTGTGGTGAAGGGAAACACCAAAACGATTGCCATGATGAGGGTGTTCGGGTATGAGGACAGCACCTGCAGCCGCGCGATCCTCGGAGCATACAGGCCGATTTCCTATATCGGCTTTGCGGTCGGCACAGTTTACCAGTACGGACTGCTAAAAATCATGATGACCGTTGTGTTTGTTGACATAGAAAACGCGCCCGAATACACCTTCAACTTCAAGATCCTTGTGATTACACTGATAGCGTTTATTATCATCTATGAGTTAGTAATGTATCTCTATTCTTTGCGTGTAAGGAAACTATCGATCAAGAGTATCATGCTGGAGTAAACGCGATGGACTGCCGCAAACAGCGGAAATTACGCGGCAAACAAGCAATATCAATCTCGTCTGCTATTTTAGCAGGCGAGATTTTTCTAAATGATGAAAAGAGTGGGCGGGTTGTTCCTACGCCATCGCCCCATCTGCCGCCAAGTCCTCGGTCAGGTCGGCGATGATATCGCCGGTGACCTGCATGGTGGAAGCAGACCAGGGATAGCCGGAGGCGAATTGAGGATAGACACCGGTGGTGTGATCCACGAAATAGGTATCAAAGCCGGCGGTTTTGATCTGTTCCTCGTTCAGATTGCGGGTAAGCTGGTGAACCAGGGTGCCCACCATCTCAAGGTGCCCGAGTTCCT
>JAAVHV010000002.1 GCA_014799505.1 Clostridiales bacterium | reverse complement strand
GGCATATTGGCGCCCTCAAACACGCCGATGCAGCCGTTGGCAATCAGAGTTTTGGCGGACTCCTCGCCGATCTCGTTCTGGGTGGCGCAGGGCAGGGCGATGTCGCAGGGCACCGTCCAGATGCCGGAGCAGCCCTCCACGTACTTGGCGGTGGGGACATAATCCAGGTAGGTCTTGATGCGGTCGCGCTTGACCTCCTTGATCTGCTGGATCACCTTGTAGTCGATGCCGTTCTCATCCACGATATAGCCGTTGGAGTCGGACATGGCAATCACCTTGCCGCCCAGAGAGGTGGCCTTCTGGTTGGCGTAGATGGCCACGTTGCCGGAGCCGGAGACGACCACCTTCTTGCCCTCGAAGGACTTGCCGTTGTCCCGGAGCTGGGCGTCGGCGAAGTAGCACAGGCCGAAGCCGGTGGCCTCGGTGCGGGCCAGGGAGCCGCCGTAGCTCAGGCCCTTGCCGGTGAGCACGCCGGTGAACTCGTCCCGGATCTTCTTGTACTGGCCGAACATGAAGCCGATCTCACGGGCGCCCACGCCGATGTCGCCGGCGGGCACGTCGGTGTCCGGGCCGATGTGGCGCTGGAGCTCGGTCATGAAGGACTGGCAGAAGCGCATGACCTCGCCGTCGCTCTTGCCCTTGGGGTCGAAGTCAGAGCCGCCCTTGCCGCCGCCCATGGGCAGGGTGGTCAGGGAGTTTTTAAAGATCTGCTCAAAGCCCAGGAACTTGATGACGGACAGGTTGACGGTGGGATGGAACCGCAGGCCGCCCTTGTAGGGGCCGATGGCGGAGTTGAACTGGACGCGGTAGCCCCGGTTCACCTGAACCTTGCCGGAATCGTCCACCCAGGGCACCCGGAACATGACCACGCGCTCGGGCTCCACGATGCGGCCGATGATATTTTGCTGCTCGTAGCGGGGGTCGGCCTCCACCACGGGCTCCAGGGACTCCAGCACCTCCTCCACGGCCTGGAGGAACTCGGGCTCGTGGGCGCTCTTCTTCTTGAGATCCTCCAGCACAGACAGCAGATAAGCGTTTTTGATAGACATTGTTGTCAACATCCTTTCTTCGTTGAAAGTGGTTACTTTAACGCGGTACAGTAATTCTACACCACCGGGGGCAATTTTGCAAGTCCGGAAGTGAAAAATTGCAAAAACGAATTTCACAAAATATTTCGGCAAAGCGGGGCGCTTTTTGTGCGCAGGGTGTCAATTCCCTTTTTCAATCAGTTCAAGCCAGTCCTGATACTCCTGGCATGGGGCCAGTCTGAGCGCCTCTTTGATGTAGTGCAGAGCCAGGTCGCAGGAGGCGGGCGGCGTCAGGGGCGTAAACACATAATACGCGGTCAAATATGCAAGATGGGCCGCCAGTCCGTTTTTTCCGGCGTCCAAATATTGGTGGAACGTGGCCTCCAGCTCAAAAAACAGATTCAGCCGGTCAAGCTCGGTAGCCGAAACGTAAAAATCATCCAGGTCGCTCAGCGTCAGCGCGCTCGCCGTCTCCTCCTCAAAAATCGGATTGCCAAAATCAATGGTCAGCTTCATCTCGCGCCATTCCTCACACACGGGCCGCGCCGCTGTCCCGGGCCGCCTGGGCCACCGCCGCCGCCACGGCGGGGCACACCCGCTCGTCAAAGGCGGCGGGGATGATGTAGTCCGGGGACAGCTCGTCCTCCCCCACCAGCCCCGCCAGGGCGCGGACGGCGGCGTGCTTCATCTCCTCGTTGATGTCGGACGCCCGCACGTCGAAGGCCCCCCGGAACACCCCGGGGAAGGCCAGCACGTTGTTGATCTGGTTGGGGAAGTCGCTGCGGCCGGTGCCCACCACCGCCGCGCCCGCCGCTTTCGCCAGGTCGGGCATGATCTCCGGCGTGGGGTTGGCCATGGGGAACAGGATGGGCCTGTCCGCCATGGAGCGCACCATGTCCTGGCTCACCAGACCCGGCGCGGAAACGCCGATGAACACGTCCGCCCCCTTCAAAGCCGCCGCCAGTCCGCCCTCGGTGAGCTCCGGCTTCGTCATGTCCGCCAGCTCGGCCAGGGCGGGGTCGTTTGCCAAATCGGGCCGTCCGGGATAGACGGTGCCCTTGATGTCGCACAGCACGGCCTGCCGCAGGCCCATGGACCACAGCAGCTTGAAGATGGCTGTCCCGGCGGCCCCCGCCCCGGACATGACCAGCTTCACCTGGGACAGCTCCTTGCCCACGATTTTCAGCGCGTTGGTCAGCGCCGCCGCCACGATGATGGCGGTGCCGTGCTGGTCGTCGTGGAAGATGGGGATGTCGCACCGCTCCTTCAGCTTGCGCTCGATCTCGAAGCACCGGGGGGCGGAGATGTCCTCCAAATTCACCCCGCCAAAGGAGCCCGCCAGCAGGGCCACCGTGTTGACGATCTCGTCCACGTCCTTGGAGCGCACGCACAGCGGCACCGCGTTCACGCCGCCGAAGGCCTTGAACAGCACGCACTTGCCCTCCATGACGGGCATACCCGCCTCGGGGCCGATGTCCCCCAGGCCCAGCACCGCCGTGCCGTCGGTGACCACCGCCACCGTGTTCCACCGGCCAGTGAGCTCATAGCTCTTGTTGATATCCTTTTTGATCTCCAGGCAGGGCTGGGCCACTCCGGGGGTGTAGGCCAGGGACAGGGACTGCCGATCCTTGACCTCCATTTTGGGCACCGTGTCCAGCTTGCCCCGCCATTGGTAGTGCAGTTTTAACGATTCAGCCGCGTAATCCATCGCTTGACGCTCCTTTTCTTTCAAATCGGCAAGAGTATATCACACCCGGAGCAAAAAGGGAAGGGCGTTGGGCCGCGCCTTTCGTGCCAACCGTTTCCCTTGCATTTCCACGGCATTGTGATATAATTTCAAAGATATTTCCTGAGATTGGAGAATTCCCCATGGATTACTTTCACCTGTCCGCCGGACAGGATACCATTGAACGCATCAGCGCCCTGGGCCTTGCCCACCTGGGCGACGGTGTGTACGAGCTGATGGTGCGCTCCTGGCTGTGCCTCCACGGCAAGGCCACCAATGCCGGTCTGCACAAGGCCACCGTCAAATATGTGGCCGCCCCCGCCCAGGCCAAATTGGTGCACGCCATCCTGCCGCTGCTCACCGAGGAGGAGCAGGGGGTGTACCGCCGGGGCCGCAACAGCCACACCGCCGCCGTGCCAAAGGGGGCCAGCGTGGGGGAGTACCACGCCGCCACGGCGCTAGAGTCCCTGTTCGGCTGGCTGTATCTGCAAGGAAGGACGGAACGGCTCAATGAGCTGTTTGACGTGATGATGGAGGCAAGCGAAGATGCCTTTTGACGCTATATTCATGAACGCTCTTGCCGGGGAGCTGCGCAGCAAGCTTATCGGCGGCAAGGTGGACAAGCTCTACCAGCCCGCGAGGGACGAGGCGGTGCTCCATATGCGCGCGGGCCGGGACAACGTGCGCCTGCTGCTGTCCGCCAGCCCCGCCCACCCCAGGGCGCAGCTCACAAAGGTGCCCCGGGAGAACCCGGAGACGCCCCCCATGTTCTGTATGCTGCTGCGCAAGCACTTCACCGGGGCGCGGCTGCTGGAGCTGACCCAGCCCCCCATGGAGCGGCTGCTGGACTTCCGCTTTGAGACACTGGATGAGCTGGGCGACCGGGTGGAGCGGCGGCTGGTGCTGGAGTGCATCGGGCGCAAGTCCAACCTCATCATGCTGGACGGGGCGGGCCGGGTCACCGACTGTATGCGCCGGGCGGACGGCGATCTGTCCGTCAAGCGGCCCGTCATGCCGGGGCTGTACTACCAGCTCCCCGAGCCCACCGGACGGTTGGATCCCTCCGCCATGACCCCCGACGAACTGCGTTCCCACGTCCTCGCCAACGCCCCCGAGGGGGACAGCCAGGACAAGTGGCTGCTGGACAGCTTCAACGGCCTGTCCCCGCTGATTGCCCGGGAGCTGGTGTTCCAGGGTGAAGGCAGCCGGGAGGGGCTTGCGGAACGCTTTAATCAACTTATGGAGCGGGTGCGGGCCGGGGACTACACCCCCACCGTTCTAATAAAGGACGGCAAGCCCATGGACTTCACCTTCATGCCGGTGCTGCAATACGGCCCCAAGGTGGAGTTGAAGCGCTATGACACGTTCTCCCAGCTGCTGGACGACTTCTACGAGCAGAAGGAGGCCCAGGAGCGGGTCAAGCAGCGTGGGCAGGATTTCATCCGCTCCGTCACCCAGGCCCGGAACCGCACCGCCAAGAAGATCGTCAACCAGGAGGGCGACCTGGCCCGCTCCGCTGACCGGGAAAAACTGCGCCAGTACGGCGACATCATCACCACCAACTTCTGTCAGATGAGCAAGGGCCAGACCGTCCTTCGGGCCCAGAATTACTACGACCCGGAGTGCAAAGACGTGGACATCCCCCTGGATCCCCTGCTCACCCCCCAGCAGAACGCGGCGAAGTATTACAAGGATTACAAAAAGGCCCAGAAGGCGGAGGAAATGCTGACCATCCAGCTGGAGAAGAACCGCCGGGAGCTGGACTACCTGGACAGCGTAC
Organism: Clostridiales bacterium; assembly: GCA_014799505.1. Classification (GTDB taxonomy): domain Bacteria; phylum Bacillota; class Clostridia; order Oscillospirales; family Oscillospiraceae; genus Enterenecus. The sequence continues at coordinate 138,456 of JAAVHV010000002.1, read as the reverse complement.
TGCAAATGATTACCCTGTCCGAAGGGGATAAGGATTTGCAGGAAATCCGTCAGGAGCTGATGGACAACGGCTACCTCAAGCAGCATAAGCGGAAGATGACCGCCAAGGGCCGGGTGAAGATCGTCCACGCCAAGCCCATGGAGTTTCGTTCCTCCTCCGGCCTCACCATCCTGGTGGGCAAGAACAACAGCCAGAACGACCGTCTGACCACCAAGGACGCGGACAAGCGGGACCTGTGGCTCCACGCCCAAAAGCTCCACGGCTCCCATGTCATCCTGAAAACCGGCGGGGTGGAGCCGGACGAGCAGTCCCTCACCGAGGCGGCCATGCTGGCGGCCTGGTTCTCCCAGGGGAGGGAGTCGGGCCAGGTGCCGGTGGACTACACCCCCGTGAAGGTGGTCAAAAAGCCCGCCGGGGCCAAGCCGGGATACGTGATCTACAACACCTATCGCACGGTATACGTTACGCCTAATGAGGATTTCGTGCGGGCGCTGCGGGGCGGCAAACAGAAAGAGGGGACGCCATGAGCGAACTCATATCCAGCGGCGAGCTGCGCCGCCGCGCGGCGGAGTTCATCGCCCAGCGGGCCCAATCCAACGCCCGGGCCTGGCCCCGGATCGGGAAGGACATCGCCCTGGTGAACGAGGACGGCCCCGCCGGCTCCCTGCTGTTTTCCTGCCACACGGATGATTCCATGTCCAACCCCCTGGGCATCGTCCACGGCGGGGTCACCGCCTCCCTGGTGGACACCTGTATGGGCGTTACCTGCACCGCCCAGTGCGGCGGCGTCCCCACTCCCACCGTCACCATGACGGTGAACTACGCCCGTCCTGTCCCGCTGAACGCGGACATCCTGGTGCGCACCCGCACCATTCGGATTGGGAGCACCTCAGGGCAGATGTCGGCGGAGGTGTTCCTGGCCGGCAAACCGGAAGAAGTTCTGGCAGCAGCCACCGGGGTTTACGCAATCAAACGATGAATAGGAAAAACCGCGTCCGTAGGACGCGGTTTTTCCTGTTTATACGCTCATTTGCTGAAGCAGCATCCCGCTGCGTGGCGGCACAGTCACCCAGTTTCCCTGGGAGATGAGGGGCTTGTGCTGGTCGGCGTTCGTGCCGTCCGCCCGGATGATCCACCGGCCTGCGGCCAATTGGATGGCGTAGTCGCTGGCCGTGGCGTTATAGATGACGAACAGCCGCTCCCCGCAGGGCCCGCCCCCCTCCACCTGGAAGGACACCACCCCGTCCCGGTGAACCTTACGCTCCACAATGCGCTCCCCAGCCTTGACGGACTTGTCGCACAGCCCGGGCAGAGACTTGCGCAGCCGGATGAGCTGCCGGTAGTAGTCCGTCAGCCCCCCAAAGGTCCAAGCCCGGTGCCAGTCCAGCTTGTTCACGTCGGGGGAGGACTTATAACTGTTGTGGTCCCCCAGCTTGGTGCGGCCAAACTCCTCCCCCGCCTGGAAGAAGATATTCCCCTGGCAGGTGAAGCAGATGAACGCCGCCAGCCTGTTCTGGGCCAGCAGATCGTCCTGAGGCTGCGCATAGGAGGGGGTTCCCGAGGCGCACAGCGCCAGCTTGTCCCACAGGGTGTAATTATCGTGGACGGACACATAGTTGATGATCTGCCCGCAGGATCGGGGTTGGAAGTCCCCTTCGCCGCCCATCCAGCCCGCGGCGGAGGCCAGTATGGTCTCGCCCAGCCCCATGGCTCCGTTGACAAAGCCGGGCTGCTCCCCGTGGAAGCAGTCGCCCTTGATGGCGTCCCGGGTGGTGTCGCAGAAAATGGCGATGTCCGGGTCCAAGCGCTGGATGTTGTATTTCAGGGCCGAGGCGGTGTCGGGCTCCATGGGGGAGTCCGCCGCCCGCCAGGGTTCGCCGTACACCAGCTTTTCCCCCGGGCCGAACTCGGCGTCCAGCGCCCAGCGGATGCGGTTCATCAGCTCCACCGTCAAAAGGCCCATCAGGTCGAAGCGGAAGCCGTCGATGTGGTACTCCCGCGCCCAGTACAGCACCGAGTTGAGGATATAATTGTCCACCATGGCCCGACCCGCCGCCACGTCGTTGCCGCAGCCGGAGCCGTTGGACAGCGACCCGTCCGCCCATCTGCGGTAGTAGTAGCCCGGCGCGGAGCGCCCCAGCCAGGAGTCCGCGCCATGGGTGTGGTTGTACACCACGTCCATCACCACCCGCATCCCGTTGGCGTGAAGGGCCTGGATCATCTCCTTGCACTCCCGGATACGGACGGCCCCGTCGTCGGGGTCGGTGGCATAGCTGCCCTCGGGCACGTTGTAATTCAGCGGATCGTAGCCCCAGTTGAACTGCCCCTCGTCCCCGCCCTCGTCCACCGAGGCGAAGTCGAAGATGGGCAGCAGCTGCACGTGGGTGACGCCCAGGGAGCGCAGGTGCTCCATGCAGGCGGGCAGCCGCCCGCCCGCGTCCCGCCAGGAAAAAGCCTTGAATTTTCCCCGGAGCCGCGCCGGCACGCCGCTGTCCGCGTCATAGGAAAAATCCTTCACGTGGAGCTCGTAGATGATGCGCTCAGGCTGGGCCGGGGGCGGGCAGTCCCGCTCAAACCCCTCTGGGTTGGTGCGGGACAGATCCACCGCCATGCTCCGGGCCCCGTTGCGGCCGCAGGCCAGGGCGTAGGGATCGGCGGTGCGGGCCGTCCCGGAGGCCGTCTCAACCTCGTAATCGTAATATACCCCGTGGAGATCGCCCTCCACGCTTACTGTCCACACGCCCCGCTCACCGGGGGCCAGCGCCAGCCGGTCATAGGCGTCCGAGACGCCGTCCCGGTATAAAAACAGCTCTACCCGGACAGCCTCCGGGCTCCACAGCTTAAATACCGTCCGCGCCGGGGTACACACGGCGCCCAGATCGCAGCCGTCGTAGGCGTACCGCCGGTCAAATTCTTTATCGTATCGCGTTGTAGGTTCCACACTCATTCCCCATAACCAATGTGCTTATTTGTCAGAGCTGCCCGGTATTCCGTACCAGCCCATCTAATATATTGATTTTTAGTCTTTCTGTCAACGGGAAATTCGAAATTCTCGCCTGTTTTTGCGAAAAAATGAAAAAAGCATCCAGCCCGCTCTGGGGCCGGATGCTTTTTTGTCATTCCTCGGGTTCCGGGAAATAATCGCTCAGGAAGGTGGACACGGCCGTCCAATACAGCCTCGGATCCGTCCCCACCGATGCCGCGTGGCCGGCGCCGGGCATCCACAAAAAGCTCTTCGGGCACTTGGCCGCCTGGTAGAGCTTGCCCATCATGGCGGCGGGCACAAAGTCGTCCTCCACGCCGTGGATGAAAAGCGTAGGGGTTTTGGATCGGGCCACCGCCCGGATGGGCGCGGCGTCCCGCAGGTCAAAGCCCGTCCGGCGCAGCGCCGTCTTGCGCAGCGCGGCAAACAGCAGCCCCGAGGGGAGCGGAACCCGGGTTGGCAGCCCCTCCTGGAACCGGTTCAGCACATGGCGGGCCTCGGCCTCAATGGTGGTGTAAGCGCAGTCGGACACGGCGGCCTTTACCTGCCGGGGCAGGGCCCCGCCGGTGGCCATGAGCACCGTAGCCGCGCCCATGGATACGCCGTGGAGCACGATCTCCGCCTCCGGATCCTTTCGGACGATATAATTGCACCAGCCCACCAGATCCAGCCGCTCGTCATAACCCCAGCCCACGTAATCGCCCTCGCTCTGGCCATGGCCCCGCTGGTCGGGCATCAGCACGTGCCAGCCCAGATCGCTGTAGTGCTTGGCGATAGCCCCCATGGACTCATAGGTGTCGTGATAGCCATGGACGCAGACGGCCCAGCGGTGGCAGTCCTGATTGCCCGGAACCAAAGCGGCCCATAAAATGAGGCCGTCCAGCGCCTGGATGGTGGCCTCCCGGAAGCCCTCCCGGCCCCGGGCCCAAAGCCGGCCCTCATTCTGCGCTGGGTTGCCGTCCTCCTGCTCCGGATCCCGCGCCTGGGGCAGCATCATCTGATTGTATAGGTAATTCCCCAAGGCGGCCCAGCCGCCGGCCGCGCCGGCCCCCGCCGCCGCCAGCCCAAGCAGTCCAACTGTTGTTTTCTTCTTCATAGCGGCCTCCCATTTGTTTTGTCCATCATAACCCCCCGCCGCCGGCGCGTCAACAGATAAGATGTAAAACCTTTGTAAATCCGGATTTCGCGGCGGGGGCGTGTGCAACGTTTCCTGAAATACCTGTCCATTTATCAGGTCTTTTAAAAAATTTTGCCGACAAAAATCCTCTTCCACGGCCTTGACTTCCACGGCGCGGAGTGGTATCTTAGGGAACGAAATCGAACGTGCGTTTTAAATTAAGAAAGGAGGTTCGAGAGATGCGGAACCACTGCCCCAAAGCAAACGGTCCGCCCACCCGGGCGCAGCCCCGAGAACCTAACCAAGGCCCAGTGCCCAGACACAAGCGGCAGCACAAATAAGGGGTGCCTGCGTCGAATCCCCGCGCCGGAAGGGCCATTCCCGCGCACCGAACCGGGCTCTCCCGTAACGGGGTTCTTAGGGGCGTATCTGCCAACAGGGCAAAAAGCGGGAAAACAAGAGGACCGTCATTCGCCGAAGGGACGTCACTCGGCTTCGCCGAGCGACTGTCCCGGCAGCTTTCCAGCTGCCTGGCGAACGACCGGTCCCGTGGCCCGGCCTTCTGGCCGGCGGCGCTTATGCGCCGTGAATTCGCAGCCGCAAAGCGGCGGAGAATTGCGCAGGCGGAATTCACTTCCGCCGAGCATTAAAATCACCGAAGGGTGGAGGCGGTCAAGGACTGCCGGAACCCAAACCGAAAGCGAATGCTTTCGCATTCGCTTTCGGTTTGGTGGAGGAGGATGGATTCGAACCATCGAAGGCAAAGCCAGCAGATTTACAGTCTGTCCCCTTTGGCCACTTGGGTACTCCTCCATATTCAGTTGGGCGGAAGGAAGGTGGAGCTGGTGGACGGATTCGAACCCCCGACCTGCTGATTACAAATCAGCTGCTCTACCGGCTGAGCTACACCAGCACAGAAGCCTTCCGCGTTCACAGCGGAGCTTATTATAACAGCAGGAGGCGGATTTGTCAACCATTTTTCAAAAAGATTTCAAAAATATGCGAAAGGGAGCAGGGACGGGCGGAGCGGGGCCTCCGGCTCCCTGGGAGCTCCGATGTTCCCTGTGCAGGGGGGAGCTGTACCCAGGGGATCCCTATTTTGAGCTGGACGGTGAGGCGGTCTGCGAGGACTGCCTGGGCCGCTACGCCCGGAACTATTTCGCCCACAGGCTGCGCCGGGTGGGTAGAAGTGAAAAGGAGACATTGTGACACTATACGAACTATCGCTGGAATATGAGCGGACGGCGGCTGCGCTGCGCGGCCGCATCGCGGAATTGGAGCGCGCCAGCCGGGAGGCGGGCAGCGAGGAGCGCAGGCAGCAGCTGGACGGGCGCATCCGTCCCCTGCGCTCCATGTACCGGGATGTGCGGGCGGTGGCCCGGCACCTGGAGCGCTACTATGAAAAGCACGCCCCTCGGCGCTCCGGGGGCATTCCCACAGACCACAGAAGGAGGGCTTGAGCCATGCGGACCATCTCTTACGACAACACCTTCGGCATGGTGGATTTGGCGGTGTACACCAACCTGATGGCGGAGGACAACAAGGATCAGATCAACCGCCTGAAGCGCAACCTGACCCACGCATTGCGCCAGGACGTAACCGAGCGCCAGCGGGAATACATGATCCTCTATTACGGGCAAAACATGAGCATGGAGGCCATTGCAAAACAGTGCGGGGTGAACAAGTCCACCGTATCCCGCACGCTGAAGCGGGGCCGCCAGCGGCTGTACCGCTGCCTGCGCTACGGCGCGGCCAATCTGCTGGAGCAGGCGGAAAGTTAAATATTTAAGTGTTGAAAACCGTCCCCGGCTATGGTATGATTCCCCAAACGGCCCGTGAGCGGGGCTGACTTTTGAAAGCCGAGGTCATATCATGAACTATCAAGGGGTATTTTTCGACTTTGACTACACCCTGGGGGACTCCACCCCCGCCATCGCCGAGGGCTACCGCCGGGGCTTCCAGGCGCTGGGGCTGGAGCCGCCTACGTTGGAGCAGGTGCGGCACACCATCGGCCTCACGCTGGAGGACGGCTACTCCCTCATCACCGGCGATTATGACCGATCCCGGCAGGCGGCCTTCCGCCACCAGTTCGAGATCACTGTGGGGGTGAAGGCCCAGGGCGATGACCGCAAGCTGATGGTTGAGGGCACCGTCCTCTTCCCCGGTGCGGCGGAGCTTTTGCGGGCGCTGAAGGATGTGGGGGTGCGCACCGCCATCGTGTCCACCAAGCCGGGGCCCACCATCCGGAGCATTTTCGCCCACCAGGGGCATTTAGATCTGCTGGATCTGGTGGTCGGCGGGGACGAGGTCCACCACGCCAAGCCCCACCCCGAGGGGCTGCGGCTGGCCCTGGAAAAGCTGGGCCTGCGCGCGGAGCAGGTGCTGTTCTGCGGGGACACGGTCATCGACGCCGCCACCGCCCAGGCGGGGGGCTGCGACTTCTGCGCGGTGCTCAACGGCACCACCCAGGCGCCCGCGTTCCAGCCGTTTCCCTATGTACATATCGCGGAGAATTTGAACGACCTGCAAAGCTGGCTTGAACTGTGAAAAACCGCCCCCCGGCTCACGCCGGGGGGCGGTTCCATTCAATTTTTGGGCGAAGGCTCTGCGGAAGGGGCGCTGCCCAGCTCCTGGGCGCTGAACATCACCGTGATGGCGTAGACGTGCTCATAGCCGTACTTGGCGTACTCCCGAGGCATCCCGAAGTAGCTCACATCGTAGGAATGGATCTCGTTTTTGGAGGTGACGATCTGCACCGCCAGCGGGATCTCCTCCTCCAGCGTGATGGCCTCGGATTCCCCCAGCATGGAGGTGGCGAAGGTCATGGCGGACACATCGTCCCCCGGCTCCGGCTGGATGGAGGAGGACATGAGCTGACCCTCCGTCTGGAACGCCAGCCGCACCCCGTCGGTCATCTTGCCGAAGGTGAGGGCGATCCGGCCGCTTTCCGCGCTCAGCTCCGCGCCCCCACCGCCCTGAATGCGGTTCCATTCCCCGTCCACCAGCTCATAGGTGTTGAACTGGAGCGTCTTTGCGCCCTTCGCCTGGAACGCGAGGATGTGGTAGTTCTCCAGGTCAAGGGCCAGCAGCTCGGCCAGGGCGGCCTCCTCCTCAGAGAGCTGGACCGGGGCGATAGACATGCCCGTATTTTTGTCTTTTTTCAAGGCCGCGCCGCAGGCGGTGAGGGTCAGCGCCATCAAGGCCGCCAGGAGCAGAGAGATATATTGCTTTGTCCGCATAGGACACACCTCCGTAAATCGTGTCGAACTTTGTCTGTGGACATCATAGCACAAAACTGGCGGCGTGTCTACCCACACAGTGATGAAGAAACAGGGACGGAACCTTAAGATCCGTCCCTGTGGGTCTTATTCGGCGTGGGCGGCCAGGTGCTCCTCGCGGGTCACCATCAGGTGGCGGATGCCGTTCTCGGTGCCCATGTCCCGGAAGCCCGCCGCCAGATGGGCCTTCCAGGCGGCGTCCCTGGTGGTCTCGAAGTAGTTGTGGATGCGGCTGATGCCGCAGTCCCGGAAGGCGTGGTCCAGCATCAGCCCCAGGGCGGGCGCGGCATACCCCTGGCCCCGGTAGGGGGCATAGATCACAATGCCCATGTCCCACCAGTCCGCCGACGTTGTGTAATGAAAATTCACATCGCCGATCCACGCGCCGTCGGATTTCCGCCGGATGTAGGCGTAGAACCGCTTCGGCTCCTGTCCGATCCAATGGGCATGCCAGTCGGCCCACTCCTCCTCCGGAAAGTCGATGCAGCCGGTGTCCCGGTGGTAGCCCGGCCAGGGGTCGTAGCCCGCGTTATAGGCCATGGTGGCGGGGTCAGCCATCATCTGCCGGTAGAACCACAGCTCATCCAGCTTGGGGACATACAGCTCCAAGTCCATGGGTTACGCCTCCGCGTAGTAGTTGATGAGGCAGCCGGCCAGGATGATGTCCCGCTCCTCGCGGGTCAGGCCGGGAAGCTTCAGCGTCACCTGGGTCTGGGCATCACCCTGGATGAGGGTGGCGGCGATCTCCTCGCCGTCCCCCTCCAGCAGGGCGCGGATACCGGGGATGTACACCCGGTCGCCGGGCTGGAGATTCCATTCCGCCACGCCGTCGGCGGTGAAGGGGAGCATTCCCCAGTTGACCACGTTGGAGCGGTAGCGCTTGGTAGCATATTCGCCCGCGATGTTGGCGCAGCCGCCCAGCACCCGCTGGCAGGAGGCGGCCTGCTCCCGGGCGGAGCCATCACCGGGTTTCAGGGCCATGACCAGGGAGCCCAGCCCTGTGCGAGCGGGATCATAGCCGGCCAACGCTTCTTTTACTTCAGGCGCATCCGGGTTCTCCCGGCGCAGCTTTTCCACCGTCTGGACGGCCTGGGCCCGGGGAACATACTGAGGATCCTTCCGGGACAGGGCGAACTGAGACAGCCGCAGGGGGTTGGAGCGGTAGGAGGAGGTCTCCCCGGAGGGGATCAGCTCGTCGGTGGTGGTCACCGGGTCGTAGATGGCGGCGCAGCAGGTGAGCAGCAGGTCGTCCGGCAGGGCGATCTGCTGGGGCCAGTCGGCGATGTTGGGGCCGAACACCAGCTCCGCGTCCGGCTGGGGCCTGTCCACGCCGAAGTAAACGCGGGATTTGTAGGCGGAGTCGTCATAGCTCCACTGCTCGTCGGCCCGGTCGGCGGGGATGTCGGGCAGCTCGTCCGCCCCGGTGAGCACGCCGCCCATCCGGGCGGTGGCGGCGATGGAGCGGGCGTCCATGAGGGCCACATAGGAGATCTGGCCGTCCCCGGGCTTGGAGCCCTCCCGGTTGGGGAAGTTGCGGGTGGAGTGGCGGATGGAGAAGGCCCCGTTGGCGGGCACGTCCCCGGCCCCGAAGCAGGGCCCGCAGAAGCAGGAGCGGATGGACGCCCCCGCCGCCATGAGCTGGGCGATGGAGCCGTCCCGGGTCAGCTCCAGGTTGATGGGCATGGAGCCGGGGTAGCAGGACAGCCAGAAGGCGTCGGAACCGATGGCGGCGCCCTTAAGGATTTCAGCGGCCCGCTTCAGGTTCTGATAAGTGCCGCCGGAGCAGCCCGCGATGACGCCCTGGTCGACATGGAACTGGCCGTCCACGATCTTGTTCACCAGGGAGGGGGCGTTTTTCACGCCCAGCTGCTCCGCCGCGTCCACGTCCACCTGGTGGAGCAGGTCGGCCATGTTGGCCTTGAAGTCCTTAATGGTGTAGGCGTTGGAGGGGTGGAAGGGCAGGGCGATCATGGGCTCCACCTTGTCCAATTCCACGGTGACCACGCCGTCATAGTACGCGCCGTGGTTGGGGGCCATCTCCCGATAGCTGTCTCCCCGGCCCAGCAGGGTCAGGGCGGTCTTGGTCTGCTCGTCGGTCTGCCACACGGAGGACAGGCAGGTGGTCTCGGTGGTCATCACGTCGATGCCCGCCCGGTAGTCCATGGAGAGATTTGCCACGCCGGGGCCGAAGAACTCCATGACGGCGTTCTTCACCGCGCCGTTTTTGAAGGTGGCCCCCACCAGGGCCAGGGCCACGTCCTGGGGGCCCACCCCGGGCCGGGGCGCGCCGGTGAGGTAGATGGCGATCACCTTGGGATAGGCGATGTCGTAGGTCTTGCGCAGCAGCTGCCGGGCCAGCTCGGGGCCGCCCTCGCCGATGGACATACAGCCGTAGGCTCCGTACCGGGTGTGGGAGTCGGAGCCCAGGATCATTTTGCCGGGGGCGGCGTACCGCTCCCGCATATAGGAGTGGATGACGGCCTGGTGGGCGGGGACAAACTCGCCGCCGTACTTTTTGGCGGCGGATAGGCCGAACACGTGGTCGTCCTCGTTGATGGTGCCGCCCACGGCACACAGGGAGTTGTGGCAGTTGGTGAGTACGTAGGGCAGGGGGAACTCCTTCATGCCGGAGGCCCGGGCGGTTTGGATGATGCCCACGTAGGTGATGTCGTGGGAGGCCATGGCGTCGAAGCGGATGGCCAGTCGGTCAGAGCTGTTGGAGGTGTTGTGGGCCATGAGGATGGCGTGGGCCATGGTGCCCTCCCGGCCCTCGGGGCGTTCGGCGGGGACAAAGCGGCCGTTTTGCCAGCGAACCGGGGAATTGTTAATGGTAATCATGTGTATCTCCTCTCAGTGGGACGATTTGCTTTAGCATAGCAAATTGCGGGGGAAAAAGCAAGGCGGACGGGGGATTTTACAGGTGTCAAACTGCACAAGAAAATCTGAGGCCCGAAAATTTTCTCAAATTCTCCCTTTACAACGGGTGGAAATCCTGCTATACTGTATGAGCGTCAAACAAACGCGCCCGTAGTTCAATGGATAGAGCGTCAGATTCCGGTTCTGAATGTTGGGGGTTCGAGTCCCTCCGGGCGTACCAAAAAGAAGGACACGTCAAGGACGTGTCCTTCTTTTTGGGTTCCGCTCCCGTTGGTCGCTCCACCCTTTGGTGATTTTATGCTCAGGCCGGCGAAGCCGGCCCTGCGCAATTCTCCGTCGCTGCGCGGCTGCGAATTTACGGCATGGTGGAGCGCTGGGCGGGCGGCGCATTGAGCCGGACGAGGCAGCGGACATATCAGGCATTGGGCAGCTCGCCTTGCTGGCATCGGGCGGAATATTGGTGAAGCTGCCTATCTTGGGGGATACGATTTTGTACTGGTGGGCTTCCGGGAAAAAGAGTGGGCTGAGACACTGGACTCAGACAACAACCGAGGAGGAATGGAAACGATGAAATACCGCAGACTTGGCAAGACCGGCCTGATGGTCAGTGAAATCGGATTCGGCGCAGAGTGGATGGAACGGCATAGCGCAGATGAATGCAAGGCTGTCCTGGAGCGGGCGGAGGAGCTGGGCATCAATATCCTGGACTGCTGGATGTGCGAGCCCAACGTGCGCACCAGCCTGGGCAGGGCCCTGGAGGGCCGGCGGGAGCGCTGGTATATCCAGGGGCACATCGGCTCCACCTGGCAGGGTGGGCAGTATGTCCGCACCCGGGACGTGGAGAAGTGTAAAGAGGCATTCGACGACCTGCTGACACGGCTTCAGACAGATTATATCGACCTGGGCATGATCCACTTCATCGACTCGGAAAGCGACTGGGACGCAGCTATGAACGGTCCCTTCCTGGACTATGTGAAGCAGTTGAAGGCCGCTGGGACCATCCGCCACATTGGCATGAGCACCCACAACCCGGTTATGGCCCAAAGGGCAGTGGAGCACGGCCTGGTGGAGATGCTGCTGTTCAGCATTAACCCGGCCTTTGATATGCACCCCGCCACCGATAACCTGGATACCTATTTTGCGGTGGAGGACTACCAGGCGAACCTGGGCGGCATAGATCCCCAGCGGGCGGAGCTATACAGGCTGTGCGAGCAGAGCGATGTGGGTATCACCGTCATGAAACCCTATGCCGGGGGCCGCTTGTTCGATGAAAAGCGCTCCCCCTTCGGCGCGGCCTTCACCCCGGTGCAGTGCATCCACTACTGCCTCACCCGGCCCGCTGTGGCGGCGGTGATGGCAGGGTATGACACCCCGGAGCACGTGGAGCAGGCCGTGGCCTATGAAACAGCCAGTGACAAGGAGAAGGACTACGCCAGCGTGCTGGCCCATGCCCCCAAGCACACCTTTGGGCAGGGGGAGTGCACCTATTGCGGCCACTGCCGGCCCTGCCCGGTGAACATCGACATCGCCATGGTGAACAAGTATTACGACCTGGCCTCCATGCAGCCCGATGTGCCCGCCACGGTCCGCGCCCACTATGAGGCGCTGGAGCGCCATGCTGACGAGTGCGTGGGCTGCAAGGGCTGCGAGAGCCGCTGTCCCTTTGGGGTAAAGATTGCGGAGCGGATGGTCAAAACGGCGCAGCTGTTCCAAAAATAAAAGAGAAAATGATCCGCTTTTTCAAGCAGGAAACGGTGCTGTGCGCGGCGTTTGCTCCTGCCGCCGTTCCGGCGGCGCTCCTGCTGTCTGGATTTGCGGAGGATTTCTCCGCCCCGATCATCGGCGTCAATCTTGGCGTACTTCCGGTACTTTACGGCAGCAAATATTTGCTTTTAGATGGTTCTCCTTATGCCTGCATTGACCGAATGACAGATAGAAATCTTAAAACATCATCTGCCGCCGCCTTTGCGTACAGCAGCCCATACGGGACGGCATGATCCGAGACAGATGTGCAAGGAAGCGTGACAAGCCCGGGATGGACATCCCGCCAGCACTCCAGCGTCAGCATGACGTTCCGGGTCTGGGCACATCGGTTGAACACTTCTATATCATAGAATTGCTGTGTATCCTCGATTTTGATTGCGGGATACTGTTCGACCATATTCCTGATACGATCCACACAAACAGAATCCCCACGTTTGCCTATCAGCAGCGTCTCGCCATAAAGGTCATTTATGGTGAGACGTTCTTTTTGCGCCAACGGATGCTCCCGTGACACAGCGCAGCACATCCGATATGTTCCCAGCTGTTGAAAGCCGCACAGGTCGAGCCATTTCTCCGAGTCGCAGGCCGCCACCAGGAAATCATACTTCTCACCCAGCGCCGCGATTTCGGATAGGATCCCCCTGTGGTTGTCCTCAAATGGGACAATATGCAGTTTATGGTTCGGAAACGCCTGATTGACCTGATACCAAAGGTCCATAAAGAGCTTGCATGGATTGAGCAGGGAGCTTCCGATTCGGAAGGTCATCTGCACAGTTGCTGCCTGACGCCGGGCCTCCTCGATGGCCTTGGCCGAATAGTCAAAGAGGAACTGGGCGTGCCGGTAGATCACCTGTCCCGCTTCCGTCAGGCTGATCCCCTGATTGGTGCGGTCAAACAGCTTCAGATCCAAGTGCTTTTCCAGCGCGTTGATGCGATCCTTGCGTGCCCGCCCGAGGACATACCGCGGCGGCACCGTGAACTGGGAGAGTTGGGGATATCCGCCATCTACTATCCGGACGGAGAGCACGAGGCGGTTCGCGTCATATTGGAGCGGCTGCTGGAGGATACCGACCATGCCGCGTACGAAGAGCTGAACCGCCATGCCCGGAAAACCGCTCCCACATCCAGCGCGTCGCGGCGCTTTATGTATGACGCTGATTATATCTCGTTTGTTGGGCGGAAGGACGAGCTTATGCGGCTGTGGGAATTCTGCCAGCACTCCGAGCAGATCTCCTGGTGGGCCGTCACAGGGCCCGGCGGCATGGGCAAGAGCCGGCTGGTCTACCAGTTCACCAACGAGCAGGAGGCTGCCGGCTGGGACGTTCGCTGGCTGAAGCACAATGAGTATGACGGTCTGGCCCATTGGATTCCGCCCACCGACCGCTGCATCGTGGTGGCGGATGACGTTCAGGCCCATATCCAGGCGGTCGGCAGCTGGATCACCTCCGTCTCGGCCCGTCTGCGCAGCGAAAAGCTGCGGATCCTTTTGCTGGAACGCAGTGGAAAGGATCTGGTCTCCGCCAAATGGGCTGAGCTGCTGCAGTCGGATTCCCCTTATGACGATACCATTTCCTCCAAGTGCTACTGTCCGGATTTTTTGAGCCTGGGTCCCCTATCCGACGACGACCTGAAGGCTATTATGATGGACTTTGCCGAGGCGTCGGGCAAGCCGCTGGCAGGCCCAGACCACGCGGATCGCCTGCTGCAGGCGCTGAAAAATATCGACGGTGGTTTGCAGCGTCCCATGTACGCCCTGGCGATCACGGACGCGTGGTGCAACGACGAAGATCCCACGCACTGGAGCAAGGAGCGAATTTTGGACACGCTGATCAACCGTGAGCTGAAATTCTATTATGACCGGCTGCGCAGCTTATCCTCGGTTTCCAAGCTGATGCAGGCGGAACGGGAAAATCTCTTGGCCCGGTCGTGCATGGTTCCCGTTTTGCCGCTGGATCAAATAACCGATGCCGAGTACCCAAAACTGAGCCAAAAAGCCGTTAAACTGGATATGGACCTCCCGGAACTGCTTCGGCAGACAGGCGCCGTTCGAAAAGTAGTGGTTCATATTGAAATAGGTACGCCCGAAAATCGGGCGGAGCGGAAAGAGACTGTCGAGGCAATCTTTTTGGACTGTCCGGATCTGGTGAAGGAATACCTTGTTTTGCGGCAGGCTTTTGTCAAAGGGCACTTAAACCTCCTGCTTCCGGAGGATTGGGACAACGATCCCTTGGCATTGCTTTTCCTCGGCCGGCTTCTTCTGGACTATCCGGAAAGGTTAGGGGAAAGCGATCCATTCTTGACAAAGTTCTTTGCGGGTGATCCGGCGTCTGAATTCCCGGCGCGGATATACAGCCATTTGCTGTTTGGCGTCACGGCGCAGCTTCCGGAAAAGAGCATGCAGGCGCTGGACCGGCTGGAAAAGCTCTGTGACCGGTTCCATGCGGATGAGGAAATCGCGGTTGAATATGCGCAGGGCTTGGTCAATCAATCTACAGAGCAGGCATTGGAGAAATGTGTACGCAGTGTGGACAAACTGAAGCGTCTATATGAGGCGTTTCCGGCAAGCGAAGCGCTTATGGTTCTATATGCGCAGGGGTTGTTTAATCTGGCCGCGGAACAGGCACTGGAGGACTGCGCACACACCGTTGACAAGCTGAGGCTCCTGCATGAACGGTTCCCGGAAAGTGAGAGCCTTGCGGTCAGGTATAGCAAGGGCTTGTTCAATCTGTCCGCCGATCAGGCTTTGGAAGACCAGAGGCGCAGCATGGACAAGCTGAGGCCGCTGCGGGAGCAGTTCTCGGAAAGCGAAGAACTGGCCGTCGTATATGGTCGGAGCCTGGTCAACCTGTCCTTGGCCCAAACTGAGGAAGCGGATATCTTGGAGAGTTTAAATCAATCCCAAAAACTGCTCACGCAGTACCCTCAGAATGCGGACGTACAATTGTCATATGCCCAAACACAGTTTAATTTGACGCTGAAGCAGGAAGGGGAGGCTTTGTGCCGGACCGTGGCGCAGCTGCGTGAATTTCTTCTGGCTCATCCCGACGCGAATCCGGAATTTCAGACCGCGCTGGACACATACCTCGATGAACACCCGACGCACACGGAGCGCTATGCGCCGCTTAGAACCTAAAAACACCGTCATTTGTACAGTCTCGAGGATTATGAAATCTTCTTTTGAGTCAGGATCCGCAAATTATGCGCAAAAAATCCGCACCTTGGTGCGGATTTTTTGCCTGCGCTTTCTAATCAGCAGTTTGGCTTGTACTGATGAAAAAGATGCCCAAACGAAAAATACAAAAGGAAAAGTCGGCAAATTTCTTGTCGAAATCTGCCGACTTCATTGGCTCGATGTGACAAAATTGTTTTTTCGGAAAGCGCTGCGGCACAAGAGTTTTTGGGGCAAGTCCGGCCTTGCTTGTGAAAACCCGCTCCGAAAGTATTCCGTGTCGTAATTGAAGAGGGGCAGCAATGGATCAACCCGGAAATGGCCGTAAATGGGCCATTCCCGGATACTTTATGGAATGACGGGCGTTTGCGGTTGAATCTTGAGGGGATTCGTGGTATCCTTGAAAAAAGTAAGTATGGCCTGTGGAGAGGAGTGGCTTCCGTGAAATTACGGTATCGACGGGTAATGGCTGTGGCTGCGCTATGTGCGGTTGGACTTTCCGTTGCGCTGATGGCCCGGCTGTATTTTCGATACGTGGCCCAGCAGATTTATGAGGAATGCGCCGACCATCTCGTGGAGGTTTACAGTCAGGTCAATCATAACTTTGTCTCCTTTTTGGAGAAAAATTGGGGAAGCCTTGACGACTGGGTGCATCATATTCAGATCGAGGACGAAGAAGGAGTTTCAACGTTTCTTCAGGGCAGGCAGCAAAACTGGAAGTTTTCACAGTTTTACTTTCTCTCCTCTGATGGACGGGGCCTCACGCCGGAGGGTACGGTGGAGCAGTTCGAGCTGGAACGGGCCGGTGACGCCCTCTTCCAGAGACAGGAACGCGCCATGTTCATGGAAACCCTGTCCGACCGGCAGGCGGTCACTCTGTTCGCCATCCCCGTTGAACGGGGGACCTACCGCGGGTTTGACTACGACGCCATCGCGGTCAGCTACTCAAACGCTGATATTGTCGCGTCCCTGGCCGTCACCGCGTTTTCCGACCAGTCCATGTGCCTTGTCGTCCATATCGACGGAAGCGTGCTGCTGTCCACACAGGAGAGCGGCAGCGCGTTCGGGAACTATCTCTCCTATCTGAATGCCGGCTCCGACCTGGGTGACCAACGGCTGGCTGAGATCCGCCAGGACTGGGAAAACGGCGTTCCCGGCGTGGTCCGCTGCGAGATCGGCGGCGTCAGCCACTTTATCTCCTACCAGCCTGTGGGCTATGAGGAGTGTATCCTGCTGGGTATTGTGCCGGAATCGGCGGCCTCCGCCAGTATGCTGGAAATCCAGAAAGCGACCGTGGATGTTCTGACCAAGGTGTCTGTGCTGCTGGGGGCCCTGATCGTTGTATGGATCGTACTCAGCTACCGGCAGAAAACGAAAAAAAGCGCCCTGGAGCTGCGTTACCGGGAGCGGATGTTCGATATGCTGTCCAACAATGTGGATGACATTTTCCTCATGCTGGACGGTGGGACGCTGAAGGTGGACTACCTCAGCCCAAATGTGGAGCGTCTGCTGGGCATTCCCCAGGTCAGGATATTGGAAAATATCCATCTGCTGGAAGACAGTTCATCCAGCGAAAGCTACAGCTTCACAATCGGGGATCTGACGGCTATCCCCATCCATGGCAGCCAGTATTGGGAACGGGAGCACATCCATCAGGTCACCGGCGAACGGCGCTGGTTTTATGAGACGATCTATCGGGAAGACATTCAGGGTGTGGAGAAATTCGTGGTGGTCATGTCCGACCGCACCAGGGAGCGGAACATGAGCCGGAGCCTGGAGGAGGCCCTGGCCGCCGCGGAAAGCGCCAACAAAGCCAAGAGCCACTTCCTCTCCAATATGTCCCACGACATCCGTACCCCCATGAACGCCATTGTGGGCTTTGCGGCTCTGCTCGCCAAGGACGCGGACAGCGCGGAAAAGGTGCGGGAGTATACCCGAAAGATCTCCGCCTCCAGTCAGCATCTGCTCAGCCTGATCAACGATGTGCTGGATATGAGCAAGATCGAAAGCGGGAAAACAACCTTGAATGTCGCCGTGTTCCATCTTCCCGAGCTGATGGAGGAGCTGTATACCATCCTCCTTCCCCAGGCCAAGGCCAAGGGCCAGTTCTTTGAGTTCCGCACCAAGGGCCGCCCCGCGGAGCGGTTATTGGGTGACAAGCTGCGGCTCAACCAGATCCTGATCAATCTGCTGTCCAATGCCATCAAGTATACCCAGGCGGGCGGGGAGATCATATGCACGGTGGAGGAGCTGCCCCGGACATCGCCCCAGTTTTCCAAGCTGCGGTTTGTGGTGGCGGATAATGGGATGGGGATGAGCGAGGAATTTGTAAAAATCGTATTCGATCCCTTCGCCCGGGAGGTCAACTCCACCACCAGCGGCATACAAGGGACCGGCCTGGGCATGGCCATTACCAAAAATCTGGTCGAACTGATGGGCGGGGTCATTGCCGTGACCAGCCGGCAGGGTGAGGGAAGCGTATTTACGGTGGACCTGTCTTTTGCCCGGCCGGAGCAGGGCCAAGCTGACGAAGAGGACTTCTGGGAAAGCCATGGGGTCTCCCGGCTGTTGACCGTGGACGATGAGGAAGAGATCTGTCTGGACGTCCAGGCGATGATGCAGGGGACCGGAGTGGATGTGTCCTATGAGACCGAACGGAAGGCGGGAGTGGAAGCCGTGATCCGGGCCCTGGAGAAGAATGAGGGCTTCCATGTGATCCTGATGGACTGGATCATGCCGGGTCAGAGCGGAGTGGAGACTGTCCGGCAGATCCGGAGCAGGGTAGGGGAGGATGTCCCAGTTATCGTGATGACCTCCTACGACTGGAGCGAGATCGAGGACGAGGCGCGCTCGGCGGGCGTTGACGCCTTTATGCCCAAGCCCTTCTTTGTCTCCACATTCCAGCAGACGCTGAAAAGCCTGTACGCAACTCGTGAAACAGAGGAAGCGTTCCCGGACATGGAGGACGTTTTGAAGGGGCTGCGGTTCCTGGTGGCGGAGGACAACGAGCTGAACGCCGAGATCCTGTTCGAGATGATGGACATGGAAGGCGCCCAGTGTGAGCTGGCGGTCAACGGGCAGGAGGCGGTGGAGATGTTCCTGGGTTCTGAGCCGGGGCATTACGACATGATCCTGATGGATGTGCAGATGCCGGTGATGAACGGGTATGAGGCCACACGGGCGATCCGCTCCTGCGCTCACCCCAGGGCGGGGAGCATCCCCATTGTGGCCATGACCGCCAACGCCTTTGCCGAGGACGTGCGAAATGCCCTGGACGCCGGGATGAACGGACATCTGGCCAAGCCCATTGATATGGACGCGGTGAAGGCCCTGCTGGGGCGCCTGCGCGGCGAACAAGGTTCGCAGGTTACGGACACCCCGGCCCAGAACGGAAACGAAGGAAGTACTGGACTATGAGAATAAGATTGACAGCCCTGTTTTTCGCGATATTGCTTCTGCTCACGGCGTGCAGTCCGGCCTCCGGAGGCAGACAGGATGACGGGAAGGTCACGCTCACGATCATGGGCAAAAAAGAGGACATGGAAAAAGCCTATATCCAGCGGATATTCCAGCTCTACGAGCAGAGCGGCGGATGCCACCTCCGCGTCATTGGCCTGGACGACGCGGACGCAAGCTATGATGCCGCTGTGCGGGAAGCTTTTTCCTCCGGAGAAGCCCCGGATATTCTGTTCCACTTCAATGATTCCGGGTTGAACACGCTGAATGGGAAGGATCAGTTTGTCTGCCTGGAGGGCGAAGCGTGGGTGTCGGACCTGACCAACGGCGCTAAGGCATACTGCCAGGACGGGGAGGGGCATCTTCTGGGTCTGCCCTTTTGGGAAAACTCTGTCTCTGGCTGCTACTACAATAAGACCATCCTCGACTTTCTAGGCCTGCGCCCCGCCGCCACACAGGCGGAGTTTGACGCCCTGTGCCAGGCCCTGAAGTCCATTGGGTACACCCCTCTGTGCTGGTCTTTCCGCAGCTGCCACTGGAACTATCAGTTCGCCCTGGATCCCATCTTTGCCGACGACCCGGAGCTTTTGGACCGCCTGAACAGAAACGAGATTACCTATGCCGATATCCCGGCGGTACGGGATATGGTGGATTGGCTCGCCGGCGCAGAGGAGAAGGGCTGGTTCGGGGAGGGCTATGTCGAGCGTGACTGGGATGATCTGAGCCATGCCATGGCCTCTGGCGAGTGTGTGATGATCAATATTTGGGACACTTGGTTCGACACCGACCTGGAGGAAGGCGGAACTTACTCCAAAGAGGATTTTGCCCTGATGCCCGTGTTCATGAACACGGAGCCCTCCGGTACTTATGAAGGCGGGAACCTGAATATGATGATGGTGAACAAACAAGGCGATCACGTGGAGGAGGCGCTGGAGTTTTTGTCTTTCTGCGCCCAGAGCGAAAACTATAACAAGGCGTTTGACGGCATTTCCACGGTGAGCTGCTTCAAAGGCCAGACCACCAACATACAGTCGGACATGGTCACGGAGGCGCAGGGCTCCATCGCCCTCCACGGGCGGGCCAGTACGGCAAATCCGAAAATCATCGGCTATACCCAGCAGGAGATGGGAGCGGCGGTGGAGAAGCTGTTCCAGGGTGAAGTGGATGCGGCCGGCTGTGTGGCCCTGATGGACGAATATCGGATCGCCGCGGCCAGGGAGTCAGGCACTGAAAGCCAGTTTTTTAGGAATGACAGTTAATGCCAGGAGCAGAAATGACTACACCAGCTCCGCGTACATTCAAACCAGGAGCGTGCCTGAGTAGAAAGTTCGCTTTGGGCTATTTGAAAAGGGCGGCCAGGCTCTCGGTATAGGGGGCGCGGCAAATGCCCTTCTCAGTGACAATGCCGGTAATCAGACTGTGGTCGGTGACATCGAAGGCGGGGTTATAGCACTTCACCTCAGGCAGAGCCATGGGCTCGGCATACCATTTCTCCCGGATCTCGTCCGGATCCCGCAGCTCAATGGGGATATGATCCCCGTCGGGGCAGTTTCGGTCAATGGTGGAGGTGGGGCCCAGCACATAAAAGGGGATGCCGTAGTGCTTGGCCAAGATGGCCAAGCCGCTGGTGCCGATCTTGTTGGCGGCGTCGCCGTTGGCGGCCACACGATCGCAACCCACAAAGCAGGCCTGCACCCAGCCGTTCTTCATGACGATGGACGCCATATTGTCGCAAATCAGCGTCACGTCGATGCCCGCCTTTTGCAGCTCATAGGAGGTCAGCCGTGCGCCCTGGAGCAAGGGGCGGGTCTCGTCGGAGAACACCTTGAACGCCATGCCCCGCTCCCTGCCCAGAAACAGAGGCCCCAAGGCGGTGCCGTACCGGGAGGTGGCCAGGGGGCCGGCATTGCAGTGGGTGAGCACCCCGTCGCCGTCCTTGATGAGGGTCAGGCCGTACTCCGAGATGGCCCGGCACATGGCAATGTCCTCTTCATGGATGGCCCGGCACTCCTTGTCCAGCAGCTCCAGCAGTTCGGGCACGGTTCGATTAGCGTTGGCCTTCACCACGCCCTCCATCCGCTCCAACGCCCAGCTTAGGTTCACCGCGGTGGGGCGGGAGGAGTTGAGATATTCTTTTTGTTCATGGAACCTGGCGGCAAAGGCGGCGGTGTCGGTGAGATCCCACTGGCAGGCCAGGGCGTAGATGCTGTAGGCAGCGCAGATACCGATGGCCGGCGCGCCGCGGACCTGGAGGAGCTTGATGGCGTCGTACATCTCCTCCGGCGTGCGCAGGGTCAGGTATACCGTCCGATTGGGCAGCTGGGTCTGGTCAATAATGACCACGCTTTTCCCGTCGTCTCCCAGGCGTACGTTGTCAATATGGGTCACTTGCTGAAGCTGGTCGGGCATAAAAACCACTCCTGACTATAAGATTTGGCGGATGCCGCGCATACGGGGAATCAATCTCTGAGATATGGCGGCCACGGTCAACTTCGCTTGTCGGCCAGCTTCTGGTAAAAGCCGGTCATGGAACGCAGAGTGTCCGCCTGCTCCCGGGTGATCTCCACACCGCCTCCCAGCTGGGAGACGTAGTAGTATACTTTGGCGGTTTGCTCCACCGTCTCCAGTCGGTCAAAGGCGGCCAGGAGGGTGGGCCCCCAGGTGAGTGCGCCATGATTGGCCAACAGCACAGCGTTATGGCTGTGGACAAAGGGCCGCACGCTTTCCGGCACCTCGTTGGTGGAGAGCATGGCGAACTCGGTGACGGGGATCTCCCCTAACCCCGTCACCATCTCGGACAAATATCGCTCGTTCAGGGGGCGGCGGCAGATGGCAAAAGCTGTGGAGATGGGCGGATGCGCGTGAACCACACTCATAACATCATCCCGCTCCCGGTAGACCATCAGGTGCATCTTATTTTCAGAGGAGGGGTAGCGTTCCCCGTCCAGGATATTGCCTTGAAGATCACACAAAACCAGCATTTCCGGGGTCATCCGGCCCTTGCCCACCCCGGAGGGGGTAATGAGGATCCTGTCCGGGGCTGCCCGGACAGACACGTTCCCGTCGTTGCTCACTACATAGCCTCGGTCGTAGAGCAGACGGCAGACCTGGCAGATTTCTTCGCGGATTTGCTCATAGCGTTCCATCAACTCACCAATTTTCCTCTCTAGATTTCTTTACCAATATCACCTATATAGGATTTGTGAAATCCAACCAAAGCAAGGCTTACATATTGGCTTTATTTGTTTTTCGCAAGGGTATTACAAGACCGGCAAAAATACTTTTCTCAGACCCGATAAAATGGGGCCCCCGCGTGAGCCCGGCGAAGCGGGTCGCGTAAGGAAAGGAGCCGCAGCAGAATGAGCGAGCCCTGACTTTTGAAAAAACGGGAAAATAAAGGGACCGTCATTCGCCCTACGGGCGAACGACCGGTCAGGCAGTCCTATGGACTGCCCGGTACCCAAAATCAAAAGGACTGCTGAAGGCAGTCCTTTTGATTTTGGTACGGGTAGTGGGGGTCGAACCCACACGTAAACTGATATAAACAGGCCAAAATAAAGAACTATTTATTTTATGTGTGTAAATTCATGTGTAAATTTTGACTAAAGAAATCATCCACCATATCTGCGACTTCCTCCGATTTGGACCTCATCGTATGTTGGTAGACGTTTTTCAGCATATTCGTTGAGGCATGCCCCATGCGCTCCATTGCATACTTGTCAGGCACTCCCAGTGCTAGCATAACGGATGCTTGGACATGACGCAGATCATGGAAGCGGTAGCGGGGAAAGCCATTGTGCTCGCACATACGGGCAAAATGATCGTATAGTGTCCCGCGCCCATAACTTACAACACGATCCCCGTTATGCGGATATGCGTTCAGCAGCTCCGAAATGTATGGCGGTATTCTGATTTTTCTGTTTCCACTATATGTTTTTGTGCCTTTCATTTCCTCTCCGTTTGGCCCATACACCAGCGCCTGCTTGATATGCAACACATCGCCCTCAATACAGTCCCATGTAAGCCCCCGGATTTCCGAAGTGCGCAGACCCATCCAGACGGCCAGGAGAAACGGCAACTCAAACCGTGTCCCTACGGATTGTTCCGCCAAAACCCTGATTTCTTCTATCGTCGGGATTTGAATCTCCTTTTTTTCTTTCTGGGGAAGAGTTGTGCGTAGCACCATATCCGGCTTGTAAGCTGCCAAAGTTGCGCTAAGAAGGCAGTGTGCATTGCGTATGTATTTGGGCGACCTGTTCTTTGCCATTGCATTTACAGCTTTCTGAACACGCTCCTGGGATAAATCTGATAGCCGAACGCTCATGATTTCTTGGAGTGCGTTATCCCTGATGCGTTTGTATCCCAGCACGGTGGACGGAGACAGCACAGCATCTTTACTTTCGATATAACGGTCTATAGCCTCGCCCACCGTCAGCTCCTTTACGGGCTTCGTTTCTTCCAACAGCCCTGCCTTGACCGCCAGCGCTTTTGCGTGGGCCACTGCCGGATCGTCCTCGATCACGTCAATGCGTTTCCCGGCGACCATGACCTGACAACGCCATTTACCACTGGGCAGCTCAACAGGCCGAGGGCGGGAGAGCTTGGCGGCAACTTCCCGCTGTTTTTTCATTTTTTTGTTATCCACTTGATTTCACTCCCATTGTGATGTAAAATGAGAGGGCAGAGTGGCCGCAAACCTTCTGCCCTTTTCTCCCCGCTTCGGTGTTCCAGCACCGGGGCGGGGATTTTTTTATTTATCTGGTTGTGGTACAAAGCCGTTCAGACAGCGATTGTGGCCATAAGCGGTGAGGAGCTGTGTAATCTTATCAGTCGGAAAATGGCAAACATCCGGGTTTCCAGAACACTTCACGGATACCTGCCCATCATCTTCGACAGAAATTGAAAAGGAGACATCTTCAAATTGTGCGCCAGTCGGATAGTAAAGCTGCTCCATATCCACGCTGTAGTAGCAATCCCACCCTAATTTTCGGCGGAGATAAACCAGCAAAGAATAGCTGCTTTTATCAATATCTGGGTGCATACGGATTTCTACCGGCTCATCAATCCGCACAAGTAGCCGTGCGCCTTCCAAATCGGATAAAACAGCGGAAGGAACACGTTTAGGTTCAATTGGATTATTACGAAGGTAGGCAAGATTTTTAAGAAGAAATTCTTGAGAATCAAGGCTAACAGATTCCACACGAGCAACGGCTTCATCAAGCGAAATGCCAAATCGCTGATATTTGATTTTTGTCAAATCGTTTTTACACTCACCGGGTATCAGGTTAAGCATCATAGCAAGCCGATACATATGCTTGCATGGATATCCGCCGCCGCAGGGTTTGTCGCCACTATAACAGGAATTTAGGGTTGTTCGATAGTAGCCATGTCTGCCGCTGAACTCCGCATAACCGGCTTCAGCGTCAAATTCGAGCGGGGTAAGGTCTGGTTTGGTGGCTTTGTCCAATTTTGGCTTGTCACTGGGTGGAATGGATTCAACCCAGTGCGGGATTTCGTAAGGCATACATTACACCTCCAAAAGAAGATAATCGCCCAAAAAATTACCAACATTTACTTGCTGACAGGAACTGTATAAGCACCTACAATTTTATGGGGGGTGCTTCGATTGAACTATAGAAATTATCAAAATGCCAGAGACGCAGCCTGGAGAATCCTGCTGGACTGCAAAGTTGACCGCCTGCCTGTTGATTTGAATGCTATATGCAGAAAGCTCAAAATCCGGCTTTTCTCATACGGCGCGGCAACGAAGTTGATCGAGCGGGCTAATTTGCGGGAAGCGGTGCGCCGCACGGATGGGCTAACCTTCTACTGGCGCGGAACGCCGGTAATTCTGTGTAGTGACGCCGTGCTGCCCCAGCGGGCAGCTTTCACCATTGCCCATGAGCTGGGGCACATTGTTTTGAATCACGTGGAGCCGGGAACCGTCACGGTTATCAACCGGGAGCCGCACCCTGGGGATTCTCCAGAAGAGACGGCGGCAAACCAGTTTGCGGCCCGCCTGCTGGCCCCGGCCTGTGTCCTGTGGGGGCTTAATGTACATACCCCGGAAGAGATCATGGATCTGTGCCAGATCAGCAGGGCGGCGGCGGAGTTCCGCGCCCAGCGCATGGCCGACCTGTATCGGAGAGGCCGGTTTTTGACCTCCCCGCTGGAGCAAGCGGTTTACCGGCAGTTTCGGCCCTTTATCGAGGGAACGGTGTATCCTCCTCCGGGAGGGTGAGATCGCCATCCACCTCAGTTTCGATCCGGGAGCCGTCTCGGGCGGCGATGTACAGTTTGGTTTTCTGGGAGGGCTCAGAATCGCCGCCGGAGGGGCCGGGATCATCCATAAGCGAAAGCGCCACTGCCTCCAGGGCGTCCCATTGCTCCGGCTTTAAGCGGGACAGCGCGGTTACCAGCCGCCGCCGGAAGTCCTGGGGCTGTTCGTGCATCAGTTCATCTACAAACGCGGAAAGCTCGTCATCCCTGGAGCGTTGGACGAACATTGCGGCCTCGCCACCCTCGCCGGTGCGGAGCCAGTTTTCATTTACATTGAATTCCCGGCAGATAGCAAATATGGTTTGGTCGGATGTGCCGCGCCCCATTTCTACTTGTGCAACACTATTTTGCCGCATTGCAATACGCTCACCAAATTCACGTTGCGTAAGGTCTAATGCCTTACGCACTTTTTTTATGCGCTCACCCAAAGTCAAAGCGTTCACCTCCATTTCTGTCGTTGATGATAGCACTAAAAAATCTCCTTGTCAACAAAAAATCTCAAAAACAACAAATTGGTGCTTGACAAATAGCGCTTAGAGATGTATAGTAATCTCGAAAACAATGCGAGAGGGGGTGAGAGGTGGTGAAACTGTCAAAAAGGCAGAATGACATCCTCGACAAAGCCGAGGATGTCATTCAAAAGACGCTGGAGCATTACCAGGAAATGACAAGGGAAATGACCGACAAGGATGTCTATGCGCTTCAAATGTTGGTCATAACTGTGGCAAAAATTCAGGCAATCAGGGAAAACAGGACTGCCGGTTATGTGCTTTAGTCACGCACATAGATCCACTCTGACAGATCCTGTGGGGCGTCAGCCCCGGAACTGTCCCACTCAAGGTAGCCGGTAGCATGGTTATACACGTCATCAGCCAGCGCACGGGGGTCTGCATGACCGGTCCATTCGGTGTCATCATCACCAAATCGGAATTGGTAAATTCCCTCTGGATCCCTGACTATCCGCAACAGACCAGCAGAAGAACGGTAATACCACATAACGATTTTCTCCTTTCTATTAGGTTCCGGCGGCGCGGCAACGCCGCCGGAACCAGTATAGCAGAGGAGGGCGAAAAAAGGAAGGGAGGCAAAATCATGTCCGAAAAAGAGAAGAAAATCATGAAAACGCTGGCACGGGTCGTGAGCGGTGCGTCCGAGCGGAGCAAGGACTATTTGCTGGGGTGGGCTGAGGGTGCCGCATTCGCAGTCTGCGGGGCACAGCAGGCGGCGGGGATGGGCACCGGCCAGGATAGCGCGTGACCACGGAGCGGCGAGCGGGCGACACAGGGCAGCGCGTGAGGAGGTGAAGGACGATGGAACCGGGAAAGCCAACTGATGTTTTTTTGGACGCAAAACTATTTGGATTCATGCTGTGTGCACTTCGGGAATTGACAGAACCGTTGGTCGGGCAAGACAAATTCCGGATCACCATAGAAAGTGACCCGGAATCGAAGAAGGTCGTAGCTAAATACCGCTTTGAGTAATATTGGTTATCTTACAGTCGCGGAAGATGGGATTTTCTAAAATGGACAAATCGGCTTCATCAAAACAGGCAGCGTAAACGCCAGGATGGGACTGGTCGGTGCTAAATATCGCTGTGTGAGTTGCGATGAGATCACAAATTTGTCTGCAAGTTTCTGTGTCAAGCGCACTTGCGTCAATAAGGTAGCGAAAATATGCCATGTGATTTGCTCCTTTCTGTTTATTCGGCCATGGCAGGGGCCTGTATTTGGATTTTATCACACCGATGGATAAGGGGCAAGGCCAAGGGCAGCGCGTGAGGAGGGATGGAACATGGAGTGCGAGAGCGTCTACCGTAGCGACAGGGGGACCGAGGTGGCATTCAGAATAAAAGCTGAGTGCATCACCCAGGAAGAACTGGAGGAGGCACTCAGCTTTTTCGCAAAGAGTTCACGTCGGTTTTACCTGGAGGCGGGGAATGAAATCAAACGTAAGATTTGAGCAATCAGATTTTCCTATGATTGCTATTACAACGCCGAAACGGTGGCCCAGGATAACGCGTGGCCACGGAACGGCGAGCGGGAGGGGGTGATAGCTATGTGTGATGATAAAAAGACGGCTCCCGCCGTAGAAGAGCAGGAGCCTGTCAAGCTGGAGCCGGGGGTATTACTTATCCTCAATGCGCGATAGCTTTTCCGTTGGATGAGGGGCAAGGCCAAGGGCAGCGCATGACAACGGAAAGGGGGGAAAGACGTGATGGATTTGGAGAGCTTACTTGACAAGGCGGGAATTGGGCCACTGGCCTGCCTTTCTACACACAAAGAAAGAGCCGCCCAAATACTCAGAGCGGTGGAAGGCATGAGTATTTGGACGGCCAGAGAGTTGCTGAAAGCGTGCAGCTCAGTGTTGGAGCAAACGGAAATTAGTTATAACGCATCTCGCTCTGATACAACTTTGTAAATCGCGTCCTTCACATCGAAATACACCTTGGCCAACTCTGTAGGAGACAGTCCAGAGATGTCGTTTTTTTCGAGGTAAAGAAATGCAAGTTGCGCCGACAATGAGGCTCTTTCAGCGGCTGTAGGAATGCCCATACATGGCATAGCAATTTCTCCTTTCTTATGTACTCGGCTCTGGAGGGGGCCTGTACTTGAATTTTAGCACACCAATGAAGGAAGGGCAAGGACAGCGCATGAAACCCCGCCATGCGGTGGGGATGGAATGAAAAGCGCCCCGCCGGGTGCTGCGAACACCTGACGGGGCAATGACAAGAACACTCACAATGATCCTGTGCCTCAGATTATAGCACAGGATTAGCCGGAATTCAAGGAGGAAAAATTAATGCCGAAAGTCAAAGGCTTAACGCAGAAAGAACGCGATGCACAGGCCATTGAGAGGGAAATCCAGCGGGCCTCCCAAGATTTTTTGAATGTCGCCCGAGAAAAGCGCGGGCGGGAAGATAAGACATATGCCCAGGTAGCAGAGGACATCGGTGTCAGCAAGGATACCTTTTGGCAGTGGAGGGCCGGAAAGCTGCCAAGTGCCGGATTTGGGCGGGTTATCGCCTCCTATGCTCGGATGGGATACCGGCTTGTCCCGGAGCCTATTGCGGGTTCACGAAAGGGAGCGCCCGGATGAGAGGAGCATATCGAATTTGCGAAGAGTGCGGCGCGGCGCTGGATCCCGGGGAGCGCTGTGATTGCCTCCCGGCGGCGCCGGTGAAGTTGATCCTGCCGGGGAGCGCCCAGATCGGTACATATCTCCGGTACGAGCAATTAGCGAATGAAGTTTTTGCGGGCGTGCCCTTGGAGCTCACCCGTAATCTCAACGAGGAGGCCGGCGCATGAGCTGGTGCAGACGCTGCGGGGCATGGATCGACTGGATCCAGCCGCCGAAGGGACGTCCTGTGCCGGTGGAGTACCAGCCGGTGGTGGTCATGCCGGATCGCGGAGCAGAGGAATTCATCACCGACGAGGGCGAGTGGATCAGGGGCAAGCGGACGCTGGCCGGCCCGGTGGGCGGAAACCTGGTAGTCTTTGTGCCCCATCGAAGATACTGCACCGGGCGGCGCTAGAAAGGAGGACGGCAGTCATGACAAAACAAGAGATGCTGGACAAGCTGGACGCTGTGCGCAGGATCGTGGCGAATGCGCCGGCGGGAGTGGCGTTCTCGTCTGCGGAAATCGCGGACAAACACCTCAGGAAGCTGCCCGCTATCATGCTCAAGAGCGGCATTGAGACGTTTAGAGAGCCGGTGGGATTTCTGTACAGCTCAGAGTCGTACAACTGGTTTGGATTTCAAGTGGAGGGGATTCTGGTGTATCAGGCTTTTGCCAGGGAGGATGGGTGCGGAGATGCGCAAGCGCCTTGACGACCTATTCTCCGCCCTGATGCTATTGGCGGCAATCGCGGTACTGCTGGCGGGCTATTACTGCCTTTCGCACTCCATTGCCCGGGCGGGCGAGGCCATGCCTGCCCCTATCCCTGTGGCCCCGGTCTGTATCGAGCTGCCCGCGCCGGATCCTACGCCGGAGCCCACGCCTACATACGACCCCGCCATGCCGCTGAGCGCGGAACTCCAGGCGGTGCTTTATGAAGCCTGCGCGGAAAGCGACGTCCCGGTGGCCCTGGCCCTGGGCGTGATCGAGGTGGAGAGCTGCTTCCTGGCGGACGCGGACAACGGTCAGTGCTATGGCCTGATGCAGCTCAACCGCGATTATTTCCCGGACAAGCTGTTCCCGGCGGACAACCTGCGGGCCGGGATCGAATACCTGGGCCGTTTGCTGGGGCAGTACGGCGACCCCGCAGCGGCCCTCACGGCATACAACGCCGGGTATGACACCGGCAGGCGGGCGTATGCAAACGCCGTCCTGTCTGCGGCGGAATGGTGGGAGGAGTCGACGTAATGAAGCGAGAGAACCCCAAAAGCCAATTCCAGGCTATCGGAAAGTACGAGACCAAAGAGACCAGATTCCCGGCCATCAGGCGGTGGATAAGATCTCACGGGATGACGGTGACTCAATTTGCCTCCGCAGTCGGTGTATCCAGTGCCGCAATCTACTATATGCTCAGCGGGACCAATGAGCCCAGCTTACGCATTGTGAGGGGCGTCTTGACCGTTACCGGCATGACCTTCGAGGAGGCGTTTCGGGAGGCGGGACAATGAACCAATACCTTGAATTTCTGCGTGGCAAGATCCAGGTAGCGCCGGGGGAGCTGGACGGATCAGGTATGGGACGACATCAACCGCATGAGGACGCTGAGCACCACCCAGAGTCAGCGACGGCAGGCGCTCCATGTTTGCCCGCTCCAGCTGGACATCGTGGATCGGCTCATCAACCGCTACAGTAATCCGGGGGATCTGGTGCTGGATCCTTTCGGCGGGCTGGGCACGGTGGCGCTGGAGGCCACGAAGGCCGGACGGCGGGGGTACACCATCGAGCTGAACAACGACTATTTCCGGGATGCTGTTGGGTACCTGAAGGAGCTCGAGGCGAAAGAGGAAACGATTTCGCTGTTTGACATGATCGGGTAAGAATTGGGGGGGTACGAATGAGTGATACACCACAATTTATTTGGGTCGGCTATTCACCTAAACCACCATACCTGCCTGTCGCTGCGGCTGATACGGCAGCCCAGCTTGCAAGGATGATGGGGACAACGACGGGCGTGGTATACAGCACTTGGAGTAATTATTTGGCTGGAAAGAAACCAAGGAGTCGGTATCACAAGGTGCTGGTAGGATAAAAACCGATGAAGGGGCGGTGATTTGATGTCCGCGAGAAAGCTTACACATTTGAGCTTATTCTCCGGCATTTAGCGGCGGTCTCGACCTTGCGGCGGGGTGGGCGGGGTTTCACACGGTCGGTCAGTGTGAGTGGGCGGACTACCCGACGAAGGTGCTGGAGAAGCACTGGCCGGATGTGCCGCGCTGGAGGGACATCCGCACGCTGACAAAGGAGAGCTTTTATGAGCGGACAGGACTGCGAACAGTTGACGTTATTTCCGGCGGATTCCCCTGCCAGCCGTTCAGTGTGGCCGGGAAGCGGCGAGGCAAGGAGGATGACCGTTACCTCTGGCCGGAAATGCTTAGAGTTATCCAGGAGTTGCGGCCCGCTTGGGTCGTTGGAGAGAATGTTGCTGGAATCGTCAGCATGGCGCTCGACCAGGTGCTATCTGACCTGGAAGGTATCGGCTACGCCTGCCAAGCGTTTATTATTCCGGCTTGTGCCGTCGACGCCCCGCACCGGCGGGACCGATGTGCAATCGTGGCCCACTCCAACAGCAGCAGACAGCTACACAGGGAGGCTAAAATCGACACAGCAGAAACCCGGAAGTATGCACAGCGTGAATCTTTCCGATGCGGTTGCGATGTTCCCGACACCCACCCGTTTCGATGCGGAGTGCGGGGATCTGAAGGGGAAGGAGTACAACGGTCAGTCCCGCCATGCCATGAAGCTGATCCAGGCGGCGAAGCTGTACCCGACACCTACGACGGGAGCGGGGATGTGCGGAGGCACAGGGAATTATCAGCAGCTCAAGGCCCTGGAGGAATTCGGGCAGATTACGGAGGAGGAACGCCGGAGCATGGCGGCCGGGAATGGTGGCCAGCTGAACCCGACGTGGGTCGAGTGGCTCATGGGGTTCCCTCTCGGGTGGACAGACTTAAATGCCTCGGAAACGCCGTAGTGCCGCAGCAGTTTTACCCGGTGTTCCGGGCGATTGCGGAGATTGAAGGGAGACGATTGCTGTAAGTATGGACTGTATTTTATGTGGGTCATGGTTTTCAAGTGGCACCGGGGATAAAGCGTGCCCAACGTGCGAGAGGGCCATGAGGCAGCTTCGGCTAAAAATGACTGCTGACCAAATTTGCAGAATGCGGGCTGAACGGAATGGATTGCTGGCTAATACCCCGCTTACCCTGGAGGAGCTGCGGGAGATGGCCCTGTTGGAATGGCTGTGGGTTGAGGTGATCCGCCCGACCAAAAGGCAGCAGTTTCGCAATATAAAGTCTGCGTATTATCAGATTTTCGAGGATTACACGGACGGGGAAGCGCTTTGTTGCGGTTGGCCTGGTGTGATACATGAATTTGAGTATGAGGACTACGGCAAGACCTGGCTCGCCTACTGCCACAAGCCGGGGGAGGTGAGCGGCCTATGACCACCAAATCCATTGTCTGCGTCAACTGCGGACGGACAGTAGAGGTCAGCGCCCGTGCGGGCATGACAAAATACTGCCCGAAATGCGCTAAAGCCATAACGAGGGAGCGGTGCAGGATTGCCCGCCAGAAATATTTGGAACGGAAGCGGCTCGAAGCCACCAAGCAAAGGAAGCCGCAAAAATCCGTTGCGCAAATCGCCGAGGAGGCCCGGTCGGCAGGTATGAGCTATGGGCAGTATGTGGCGAAGATGGAAGGAGGTGGCGCGTCATGAGTGACATGAAGTACATCTATTTCCCGAAGTCCACCGCTGATGAGGAGATCCGCGCCATCCTGGACAACCGCAAGACGGCGACGCGGCGGGTGGTCAAGCAGCTTTGCGGAGTTAAAATCCCGTTGAGCTTACAGCTCTTTGTGTCGCCGCATAGTGGAATGGTTTATTACGATGGCGCGGATAGACAGCTTTTGATTGGTGAAAAGCCTGTGGTCGCGCCCTACCGCCCCGGCGACATCCTGTATGTGCGGGAGACGTGGGCAAAAGTTGGGGATAACGCATACGGGTACAAAGCAGATGATGTCTGGATTGTGCCTCGCTGGCGCCCCTCCATCCATATGCCCCGCGAGGCCGCGCGGATTTTCCTGCGGGTGACGGCTGTGCGGGTGGAGAGGTTGCAGGACATCACCGAGGAACAGGCGCAGGCAGAGGGGCTTTACAAAGGATGGACGTTGACAGAGAGGTCTACACCAGCGTGTACAGCAAGGCAAGCGTTTATGTGGGTGTGGGATATGACCATCAAGCCCGCAGACCGCGCCCTCTATGGCTGGGCCGCCAATCCGTGGGTCTGGGTCATCGAGTTCGAGCGGATCAGAAAGGAGGAGGAAATCGAATGAACAATGATGAGCGCGTCCTTATCCGATATGTGTGCGACGGAGATATGCGGCGGGCGCAGATGCAGGCCCGGAGTATCTTGAACACAATTTCGTCCCCAAAGGATGCCGCTTTCCGGGATGATATGCTCCGTCGGATGACGAGGGTGCCGAAAGGCTTCATGGAGCTGCCTCAGGGCATCAAAGGTCTTTTGGCGATTGAGGATTCCGCTGCTTTTCCAGAGGAAAAGTTCTTGATCCGTAAAACTGAAGCGGAGGCGGCGGAGAGAACCATATCCCTCTATCGTGCGGCTGAACGCCTTGCGGATATAGGCATTCCCTATCTGCCTGCCCTCATGCTGTATGGAGAGAGCGGATGCGGGAAAACAGAACTGGCCCGGTACATAGCTCACAGGGCTGAGCTGCCGTTTGCCTATGTCCGTTTTTCGAGTCTTGTAGATGCTCACCTTGGCGGGACCCAGTCAAACATAGCAAGGATTTTTGAATATGTCCGCTCCAACCCGTGTGTCTTATGCTTCGACGAAATTGATGCCATTGGGATGACGCGGGGGCAGGCTCATGAACTTGGCGAAATGAACCGTGTTGTGATAGCTGTGATGCAGGAACTTGACCAAGCTCCCAACAATGCAATCATTATCGGTACTACCAATCGTTTTGACCAGCTCGATCCAGCCCTTGTGCGTAGGTTCCCCTTGCGGTATGAACTGCTTCCGCTGTCTGCCGACGAGACAAAAGCGTTTGCGCGTAAATTCTTCCAATATGCGGGGCTGGCCCCTGCCGACCAGTGGGTAGACGGCTGGTGCGAAAAAACCTTCGAGGGAAGCGCCCCTGCGGCAACCGTAGTGAGGGAATGCACGGATGTTGTCGTCAATCACATTTTGCGGGAGGGGACGACGTGAGCGTCGGCAGGCGGGAATTCCCCATATACCTGAATGGTCGAGAACTACGGGTCACTTCGGGATATGGTTACAGTCCTTGTTTTTGGTGGCCGATCACTTTACACGCCTTATCCGCACCCGGCGGTGGGAGGGGTATAAGATGATATTTCACTCAATCAACAAGGTGGAGGGCGAGATCGTGATTTTGCCTTCCGACTGCGGGAGAGAAGATGTCAACACATATTATCGGAGCGGGATTTGGCTGTGCCGCCGGTGTTGGGAGGAGGCCACCCCATGAGCGACCTGTTTGCGCGCATCGCCATTGAGGACGCGAGGGTGGATCCTCTGGGGGTAAAAGAGACCATTGCCATGGCGCTGGAGCATCTGGGCGGTGTCCGGGTGCTGGAGGTGCAGCTCCAGGAGCCGGAGCAGACGAGGATGGCGGACGGTGCTTTTGCACAGCCGAAACCAAGGCCGAAGCCCTCCCCGCCCACACCGGGCGGACAAGCCCCCGCCCGCGGATCTCGCCGTCCGCAGACAGCTATGGAGTGCTGCTTTTCCTGCGCCTGCTACCGCTCGGATCGGAACCAGGACGCCGGCGGCAATTGGTACTGGGGCGTATGCGGGCGAACCGGGAAGCCGGTGTACGACCTGAAAGACCGATGCGGCACCTGGGCGCGGCTCGGCGGATGAAAGGAGTGTGGGGCGCGATGGGTCGCAAAAGCTGGGTCAGCCCCAAGACGGGGCCTGACCCAGCCTGGGATGGTTCGGGAAGTAAAAGAACGCCCCTGCGCGAGCTTCCGACGGCTTGCGCAGGGGGATGCCCCGGAGGGCGCGTAGTTTGGACACTACATATTGTACCACAATCCGGGGTCGTATACAAGAGGGAAACCACGCGCGGCAGCGCGTTTCGGGCTTGTATGGAATAGTAACTTAACGACCACGGAGGGGGGCGCTATCGGTATGCATACAGTGTACCGGGAAAAGAAGTACACCTGTGGGGAATACCTGGACGTGTTTTTCTACCCTGTCTTTGAGACGGGGAAGCACAGCGGAGGGAAGCGGAAGAAAAGAAAGCCGTCCACCGACGCCCAAAAGAAGCTCAACCAGCGGCACCGAGAAGAAAAACTGGCCCGCTTGCTCCATGCGAACTTTACGCCGGAGGGACTGGAAATCCACCTGACTTATCGGGTGCAGCCGGAGAGCGACGAGGAAGCAAAGCGGCACTTGCAGAACTTCATCCGCCGGTTGAAGCGGTACATAGCAAAGCACAGACTGGGAGTGCTGAAATATATTGCTATCACCGAGCGGGGGAAGCGCGGAGGCCGATACCACCACCATGTCACAATCGAGATCGAAAAGGGGATTGACCGGGACGTGCTGGAACAGCTCTGGACAGACACGGAGGGCCACGGGTACGCCAATTCCCGCCGCCTGCAATTCAACGAAGAAGGGCTGGAGGGGCTGGCCCGGTATGTCGTGAAGTCTCCCGCTGGGAAAAAATCGTGGTTTGCTTCACGCAATCTTATTGACCCGGAGCCAAGGGAAAGGGACGGGCGTGTTTCCGGGAAAAAGGTGCGGGAAATGGCCGAGAACATCCAGGACAGCACGCAGTTTGAAAAGCTCTACCCTGGCTATCTGTGCGCCAAGGCGGAGGCGTGGCACAACGATGTGAACGGCGGGTGCTACCTGTTCGTTCGCCTCTACCGGGCGGACGGGAAGTTTATCAAGCCGAAGCAGAAACAGAAGCGAAAGCAGAAACGGAAAGAGTGAGCGCGTGGGCAGACAGTACAGAGTGTGCCCATTCTGCGGCGACCATCTGGACGCCGGGGAGGTCTGCGATTGCAGGCGGAAAATAGAACAAACGAAGGGAGATCGTACACATGAGCAGAAGTGTGGTCGAGCTACCAGGCGGCGGCTGTGCCACGGAATCGGAAGCCCTGTCCGCCCTGGTGCTGGAGGCCAAACGGCGTAAGACCAGCTATGGCCTTTTGGTCGCCAACACCACCGAGTGGGAGCGGAAAGAGATCGTCCGGGACTACTGAATGGAGAAGCGACGGAAAGGGCGGCGGAGCGGGAAATGAAGAAGTTTTTTGACCGCCTGCGCCGCTGGCTGATTAAAAAGCAGGGCGGATATACCGAGCAATTTACACCGATTCGGAGGGAAATCACGAGGACGGCGGATGTGCCGTTGCAGAAAGTGCAGGCGCAAATCAGCGTCCAGCCGCCGGATGCAGGAAGTCCGTTTGGGTTCGAGAGATATTGCAAAAGCCGTTTGCTGGAATTGCTTTTGCAGGAGCTTTATCAATCCGGCTTTATCCTGTGGGAAAGTCAGAATGACATTTACGAGCAGAAGGTGAATGTGCGGGCGACGCTGCGCGTGGTGAACGCAAATGATATGCCCCGCACTTCCAGCTGGGGGGAGTGAGCTATGGCTATTGATGTGAAAGACCTGCCGCCCGCCTATCAGGAACAGGCTTTGCGGAAGCTCATGAAGAGAGCGCAGCAGAATCAACGTGTGTCTCTTCCTTCTACCGCCGAGGGTGCGCCGGTCGGCGGGCGGAAGTATCACAATAAGCCCACCGAGCGGGTGACAGCCGCTGGGAACGTCCTGCGGTTTGACAGTCAGAAGGAAGCGCGCCGGTACGACCACTTGAAAGCGCTGGAGCAGACTGGGCAAATCCGGAACCTGCGGATGCAGGTAGACTTCACATTGCAGGAAGCCTATACAGACGGTGCGGGCCGACGGGTGCGAGCTATCAGGTACAAGGCGGATTTTACTTACATGAAGCCAAGAGACGACCCGTGGGGAGAATACGATGGGAGCTTTTGGGTGATGGTGGTGGAGGATGTAAAGAGCCGCGCCACCAGGACAAAAGAATACATTATGAAGCGCAAGCTGATGAAGGAGCGCTTCAATATCGACATTCAGGAGGTATAAGGCGTGAAGTTAAAGAAAGTCGCAGCGCTGTGCGACAGAATGGGAATGTTCTATCTGTGTGACCAGGTAAATGGAGCGGGGACATTTATACGTCAATGGCTGGGAGATGGATGTGCGGCCTACCCCATTGACGGATTGCCGTACTTGGATCCGGAAAACCTTTGCGCAATGTTCGACATCTCGGAAAAGAGGAAGGAGAAGTTAATTTTCCGCCACAAAGATGCGCCGGCCAGCATCAATTGGGATGACGCAGACCCGGTGGAGCGTCAGGTTGACGACCCGAAGCTGTGCTTACGCTACGAGGGACAGACGCTGCTTCCCCTGCAAACCTCTGCGGGCATTGTGTTTATCCAGGACAAATATCTTGCGCCGCTGGATAGTTTGGACTATATGCACCTGTACGAGCGACGGAGCGGCGATAGCGGAATGTACATCATAGCAAAAATCGGTATGGTGGTTCAAGCAGTTATTATGCCAATAGACGTTGTGAGTGCGGATCTTATCGACCACATGGAAAAGCTGACGGATTTGTGCCGCACCGCCCTGATAAAAAAAGAGCAGATGTACACCCCAAAAGAGCGGGCGGAGCTGGAGGAAAATCAAGGAACGCTGTTCCAGAAAGGGGCGGGAGAATGAGCGCGTTTAATTTTGGTGAAAAACTGTGCGGGCCTGGGCCGGGAGAAAACGGGTGTCTCTGCCCCGCGTGTCAAAATTTCAGGAAAGGATACAAAGACGTACCAAGCGGATGCAGCCCTCATGCTTGCTATGACTGCTGGCCGGACAGGACGGAGCCGGACGACGGAGAAGATTATGGACCAATGCGGGAGTGCAGTCTTTTTAAGCCTGCCGCCGAGGGAGGAGAGGGATAAACAGTGAAAACGCTTGCCTTTATCAACCTGAAGGGCGGAACCGGGAAAACCGTTTCGGCGGCGAACGTGGCCCACATCCTGGCGGCGGTCCATCACAAGAAGGTGCTGTTGGTGGACGCGGACAAGCAGGGCAACGCCTCCCGGTATTTCCGCCGGTACGGAGAGCAGAACGGCACGGCGGCGCTGCTGCTGGGGCCGGAGCTGGTGGACATTGCGGCGGCTACCTATCCGACGGAGTATAAGGGGCTGGACATCATCACGTCCAACATGGACCTGTATTCCACGGATCGGGAGCTGTACGAGGATTCGGCAGACACGTCCGGGACGCTGGCGGCGGCGTTGGCGCGGGTGCGGAACGATTACGATTTCTGCATCATCGACAACGGCCCGGCGGTGGACATGGTGACGCTGAACGTGCTGACGGCGGCGGACGACGTACTTATCCCCATTCGACCGGACGAG
Source organism: Clostridiales bacterium (assembly GCA_014799505.1). GTDB lineage: Bacteria > Bacillota > Clostridia > Oscillospirales > Oscillospiraceae > Enterenecus. The sequence goes on along the minus strand of JAAVHV010000002.1, from coordinate 100,879 downwards.
TTTTCTTTTTCCGGCCTGCTGGACCTTGTGGAACAGGTGCAGGCTGTCCGGGAGGGCGCCAATCCGGGGCTGACGATACGGGGCGCGTTCTTCACCCACTGGCAGCGCCGGGAGCCGTTCGAGGCGGCGCGCCGGTCGCTGGAGGATAGCGGTATCTGCCCTGTATTCCAGACGGCGATCAACTACAATCCAAAAGTGTCGGAAAGCACGCTGGAGGAAACGCCGCTGTGCGTGTTCGCCCCGCGCTCCTGGGCCGCTATCCAGTACAAGAAGCTGACAGCGGAGTATTTGGACTTGACCGATTCGGACAAGCGGAAGGAGGGGTAAACCGTGAAAAGACAGTATAGCGGGTCCATGGAGGATTTTGAAAAGAAACTGGCCCGGGTCATGGAGCGCCTGGGCGTGAAGAAGTATCAAAGCAACTGGAGCCAGGGGAAGGACGGTGCGAGCTGCTTTGTCGAAATGGTGTACGGCGGGAAGGTCTACCGTTTCGAGAACGACAGCCAGAAGTCCGCCGCTTGCAAGCGCAACCTGTACTACGTGGCGGACCTGTTTGCCGAGGTGGTCTACTCACTGGAAGGGCTGGCCCGCGCCGTGGAGAAGGGCATTTTCACGTTGGATATGCTGCTGGCCGGGGTGCCTGCCCTGCCCGCTGCGCCGCCGTTGGAGCCGTGCTTTACGGCAATGGGCTTTTCATCCATGCCATCCGACGAGGCGGAGATCAAGGCACAGTATAAACGGATGGCAAAGGTCCTGCACCCTGACGCCGGAGGGGACGAAAATGCGTTTCGGACCCTGAATCAGAATTACGAAGCCTGCCTGAAAATTGCGAGAGGGGCGTAAACCGTGGAGAAAAGAAAAACGCCGAACTGCGGGATGTGCCCATATATGCGCATGACGGGGCGGGCGATCTGCAACGGGAACAATAACGGGAATCCGCGCGGGAATTGCTGGTGCGAACACCCGGACGCGCTGGAAATGTTTCGCCGGGTATGCCCAAAAAGCACACGAGCGCCGGGGTTTATCGGATTCACGCCGATGGGCGGCGATAAGCCGAAAATCAAGACATCCCCGCGCTGGTGCCCGCTGCGGTTGCACTGGTTTCCCGAGACGGAAGCGAACAAGGAGGGATAATCTGTGGGATTCGACATTATGAACTTGCAGAAGGGCCGGGGGACGGTCCAGGCGCGAAGCAAGGCCGACGAGGACCGCGCCGTGCTGAAATACATAGACGTGGACGACCTGGTGCCGTCCGAAGATAATTTCTACTCCATGTCGGCAATCGACGAGCTGGCAACGCTCATTGAGCTGTCCGGCGGAGTGAAGCAGCCCGCCCTTGTGGTGCCGCTGGGCGGCGGGAAGTACAAGGTCATTGCCGGACACCGGCGGCGGCTGGCGTCTCTCCAGCTTGTGAAGCAGGGCAAGGAAGCCTACCGGAAAATGCCCTGCATGGTGGACGCCGACGAGCGGGAGCCGGGCGCGGACGCCGACGAGCTGCGGGCCATTGACGAGGCAATTTTGCTTATCACCACCAACGGACAACGGGAGAAAACGGACTGGGACAAGGTACAGGAGGCAACGCGCCTGCGGGCGCTCCTGGAGCAGAAACGCCGGTTTGAGAAAATCCCCGGCGAGACGCGCAAGCTCATTGCCGAGCAGTTGGGGACTACACCCGCACAGGTGGGCCGGTATGACAGTATCGCAAAGCACCTGATTCCCGCGTTCAAGACGTGGCTGGAAGAGGGGAAAATCAATATCTCCGTGGCCTATGAGCTGTCCACCATGAACGAGCGGGAGCAGTTGACGGCGCTGGACCGGGCAAGAGCCATGAAGCGCGGTCCGTCCATCGACGAAGTGAAGCGCCTGCGGGAAGAACTGCGGACGCCGGAGAAGCCAAAAGCGGAACAGGAAGAGCCGGAACCGGCGGCGGAAGGTCCGAAGTATGGGCCGGGCGTATCTGTGCGGGAAGTGGAGACGAAAATGCAAGTTGAGCCGCCGGAGCTGATAACGGACCCGCCCGCCGTGGAAAACGCTGGGAAAGTTGTGGATTTCCCCGCGCCGCCCGCTCCCGCTCCTGCGTCTGATTCGGCGGAGCCGGAGAAAGAGCCGATGCACCAGCGACGGGCCGCGTACATCCTGGAGGACCTGCAAATGTACTGCGAGGAAATGCTTGCTATTGAAGCTAATCTGGCGGACACATGGGCGGAACGGGCCGACGCGCTGGCCGTGGCAATCGCGGCCCTGCGGAAGTGAGGGCGGGCGGATGGAGAACGCAGAAGCCCGCGTGATCGGGTGCAACGGAGTTAGGGCGATAGCGAATGTGATGGCGTTGGCGGAAGAAGAGGTGGGGGAGATTGAAAAGGCAGCGCGCATACTTGCGGAAAGGACTGTCTATTCGGCGGAAGAAACTACACAGGCGCTTATAAACATAATACTGGCAATGGGTAATGGATTGATGGTCTGTAAGGAGCTGCTGGCTATGTATGCTATCGACGAACGACCTGAACAGGGCGCGCCTCTGAACTTCATGACGGCGTGGGCCCGGAAAGAGGCGCGGGAGAAACGGCGGGCCGTGGAGCGGGAAACAACCTCCAGATTCCGCCAATACAAGGCCAGAGAAAGTGCGTGGGTTGCGCAGAAAAGAACCAGGCCGCGTCAGCGGGAATGGCGCGGTCCGTGGAGATCGGAAAAGAACTAACTGACATGGAGGCAGGAGCTATGCGGCGTAAGGACGTGAAAAGGGTAATAGCGTACTATTTCGGGATTCCGGAAATGCGGGCGCTGCTGGCTGACGAGCGGGCGGAGCTAGAGGCCGAGTACAACGGCCTGCGCGGCACGTCGTATGACGGCACGCCGCATGGCTCCATGCCGGGGAAACCAACCGAAACGCTGGCCGTGCGGGTGGATGCGCGGAACGTGCGGAACAGGCTGGAGGAAATCGCCGTCCGGGACCATGTGTTGGTCGTGGATCGGGAGAACATTCAGGGCTGTTTGGACGTGCTGAAAGGTGAGTACAAAAAGCTGATTGTCGCCAAGTACCGGGATAGGTACAGTTGGGTGCGGATTGCAGTCTCAAACGGCGTGCCGGACAGGACCGCCCGCTGGCAGCACGACAAGGCGCTGGACCGGCTGGGGGAAGCCCTGGAAGAAGTGCCGATGGCGGACGAGCTTTTGGGCCGCGCCTCGCGCGCGCGCGATTAGAGGTAGCAAGGGCCGGTTTTGCGGTCCGGCGGCGGGTCCTTTCAGTGCCTCCAGCGGGGACCGGCCAGGCGTTCGGCGGACGCCGGAAAGAGACGTTGATTATGGATTTTGGTGCGGGGGCAATATGCGCGTACTGCGACGACTTCCCCGCGCCAAAAATCGGCGCTGGAAAAACAATTTGCGAATAGGCAGAAGAGAAGCCCTCCGGAAGCCGTTTACACGGTTTCTGGAGGGCTTTTCTTGTTCTCGGCGGGTCACGGCTCGCCGTCCTCTTCAAAGGGGTCCTGTAGGGCTTTTAGGCGCTCTTCATCGGTCTGGCAGTCAGGCAGATCAATGATGGGGAACGGAAGGTGCGGCGGAGGGGGTATCAGCTTGTAATACTCCCCGTGCCGGTAGTTTTCGTCTGTCACCCAGTCCCACCAGCCGAGGTCCCCATGTTGCTCCATAGCGGCCTCCATGGTGGCCCGCGCCTGATCGCGGGTGAGACCGTCGAAGGTAAGCCGGGAACCGTCGGCAAAGACGGCAGCACAGCGGTACGGGGCAAACACTTCTGTTTTGTTGTCCATTGAGGCACCTCCATTTTGTGGCTCGATCATAGCACAAACGGCCCCGGCGGTCAACCGGGGCGTTGTGCTTTTGTGTTATGCCAGGGGCATGAGGGCTTGACCATCGGGGGCGGTGGGGACATCAAGCGGCGGATCCTCGTCGGGAGTTGCCAGGGGCGCGGCCTGCTGGGCGGCGTCGCCCTGATTGGCGGCGGTGGCCGATTTTGTGTCGGTGATGCCGAGGACTTTCTTGGCGTCATAGATTGCGTTATGGGTTAGCTGGCGCTGCCACGCTTCATTTCGGCGGGACCAGCGGAAACTATGGGATTTTAGAGCGGCGCGGATGTCCTCGCTGGGGATTTCGTCGAAGAAGATTTGCAGGCGGTTTTGTTCCATGTTCAGGAAAATCCTGCCGCCGTCGAAGTTCAGGGTATTTGCGGCGTCGTCCTTGTGCTCCTCCATGGATGCCAATTTGGCGAGGTTTTCCTGGGTACGTTTGATCTTCCCCCGGAGACTGGCAAGCTCGAAGTCAGGGAAGGGGGTTTGCGCAAAGGGCGGGGCGCTGGATATGGCCGCGTCCATCTTGGCGGCTTTTTCGTCGGTGAAGTCCTGGAAGCCCTTCATGGTTTTGTGTTTGCGATAGTGGGCGTTCATGGCCTTGCCCTTGTCCAGCGTGCTTTGTAGGGATTGCAGCCGATCCTCCAGCAGTTCGCGGGCGTGGGGGTCCGCTGGGTCAATGGGGCCGGTGCCGACGCTTTTGATCTTGTCCAAAATGGATTGGATTTCGTTATACTCGTGCATGAGCGTTTCGCGCCGGGAGTTTTGCTTTTCTTTCTTGCGGACGGGGAAGTTACTGCCTCCGGAAATTAGGATGGACGGACACGCAGCCTCGTTGCGGTAGTAGTCGTTGTAGTAAGCGGCAAGGCGGCGGGCATAGCGGTCCAGAAGGCCGTCCAGCTTGTCGTGATAGAACGGGCTGACTTTTTGCTTCTGCTGCTCGACCAGGGCGGCGGCTTGGTCCACAGCAGTGCGATATTCGGCGGTTGCGCTGCCGGGTTTGTAGTCGCGCATGGAGTTCATCATATTTGCGCGGCGGGCGGTTTCCTCGCTGATTTCGTAGTATTTCATGGCATTTCCTCCTGTTTTGGTTTTTTGTTTTTGGGTTTTGCGGCCCATGAGCGCCCGCCCTGGTGGGCGGCTGGACTTGCACCAGCGGCGGCGGGATGCCGTCGGCCTTGCGGGTTAGTCAAGGCACATTTCGCGCTTGATTTTGTACTGCTCTTTGATTTTCTCATAGGCGCGGAGTGTGACTATGTAGGTATTGTACTGCTCGTTGTAGGTGATGCCGCGTCCGTGGAGCCTGGGGAGACCATTGTGCAGAGGGCGGAGGATGTAGTGCTTGCCGTAATAGGCAAGTTCGGCGGAGAAGTCGCAGCCAGTCGGCGCGTGATTCATTTCGTAGTAATAGAAATACTCTCCGGGCTTGTCTGCCTCAACGGCGAGGGGCTTGGCCGCTTCCAGTGCGTCATAGTCGGGGGCATAGCCGTGAAGCTCGCCGGTTTCGGGAATGAAGCTGGCGGCGCACATATCCGGGACAAAAAGCGTTGTGCGCTCGTCGATTTCCTGGGCATACCCGCCGGGCACCTTGGAGAAAGTGCCGGTGATCTTCCGTTCAACTGCTGCCATAATGTGAAACCTCCGTTTTGTGGTTTTGGGTTTGTGCTTTTGGGTTTTGTGGCCCATGAACGCCCGTCCGGATGCCGGGCGGCTGGGCTTGCACCCGTGGGCCGCGCCTTGCGCGGCTTAGGGCTGGGGCCACCGTTGGCGGCCTAACGCCAGCGGCGGCGGATGCCGTCGGCCTTGCAGGTCATGCTGGGGGTTTAGAATCCGGCGAGGGTCACATTGCCGCCGTCCTGGGCCGCTTTAATCATGGCGGCGTACTGCTGCAATTTGGCGTCGGGGTTGGCCTCGATGCGCTGGATCTGCTCGGCGTGCTTCTGCGCTTCCGTTTGGGCGGCTTTGCGGCTGTTGGCATAAGCGACGGACAGACCGTAAACCGGGTGGATGGCGTGCCACTGTTTGGACTTGTCGCCGCTGGAATAGTAGTTATATATGCCGTCGGTGTAGCCGTCTACCTGCTGGGCCGTGGGGCGCTTGGTTTCCTCGTCGCGGCGGATGGTGTAGAAGCTGCATTTTTTCCAGGGCTGCGGGGTCAGCTTGCCGGGGTGAATGGTCAAAGTTACCATTTTGGGGGCCGTCTCCCGGATCGGCGCGGGGGCCGGTTCCGGGTCAGCCTTGGGAGCGGGAAGCGCCAGGAGACGCGCCGGGGCGGGCAGCGCCAGCCGAACCCGGGGGAGGATAGCAGCGGGCCCGGCCTGAATCGGAGCCGGGGCGGAGGGCGCGTCCTCCATCATGGAGGGGGCCGGCACGGAGGTGATCTCCGCCGTGGTCGTGCTGGGCTTCACCCAGTAGGCCGCTTTTTTCTTGGACCAGATACCGCCCACCGCCTTGATTTCGTCGGCGTACTTCTCCACGTCGCCGGAAAACCAGACGTTGGGCGCGCCGGTCTTTTCACCCTTGACTTTCAGCACCAGGCCGGGCAGGTTGCCAAAGCGGGCCTTGATCGTTTCCAGATCCGGCGCGGGGGCGTTCTTTTCCACCTGGGCGAAGCTGTAGATATACGACAGCTTTTTGTAGAAGTGCGGGGACTGCTCCGGGACATCCTCGCCCGCCTCCGCCGCCGCCTTGATGGTGGTGCGGCTGGGCTTGTTGGTGTGCTTCCACAGGTCGCAAGAGAAAAGCGGGCTTTCATCGGCCTTGACGTGGTAGCCACGGCGGGACCACTCTGGGATGGTGTGGAACGGGAGATCCCCGTGGTAGGCGCTCAAAAGCTGCTGGAGCTGGTCGTCGGTCATGCCTCGCGCTTTCAGGCTGTTGGTGATGATTTCAGTGTTTGTCATGGTGAAAAACCTCCTGTAAATTTTGGGTTTGTGGTTGTGTTGTGCGGGCTATGGCCCATGAGCGCCCGCCGGATTTGTCCGGTAGCTGGACTTGCACCAGCGGCGGCGGATACCGTCGGCCTTGCGGGCTATTAGCGGGAGGTGGGGATGTAAGCAACCGCGAAAATTTCAGAGAGTACACGGACAACGGAGAAACTGCCGGTAGCCGCTCCTGTGATTTGCAGCGCGGCGGCAATCTGCGCGTCAAATTCCGCCTTGCGCTTTTCTACGGCGGCCCGGTAGGTCTGGCGGTCCTCGCCGGGGTGCCATGCCGCCCAGGTTTCGTCGTCCTCGTGGTCGTCCGTGGCGGTAGCGGCCCGCCATGCATCAAGGGCTACATGGTTCAGACGGATGGTGTAGGTCTGGACCGTGTAGGTCTTTCCCAAAAATCCGGGGTCATCGTCCAGAAATTCGCCAGAGGAAACAATCTCGATTGCGAAGCGGTTAGTTTTGAATATCTCATTTGCCATAGTGTTTTCCTTTCCGGCCTGCTGGCCTGTCGTGATGTGTTGATAGTAAAAAAGAGTGTAAACCCTGAAAACTGAACAGGGTTTACACTCTTTTTGGTTAAGTTACGGGATTATGCATCTTCAAGCATTGCTTGATATGTGGCTATGAGTTCTTGCAGTTGCTGATTATCGGGGGATTCTTCCTGCGCTTTGAGCAGAGACGAAAGGGTTAGCCGCACAAAGCCTTGGAATTGCTTATTTGTCATGCCCATGTCAGTCACACTTTCCACCGCCTTTCATGGTTTTGAACCATTATAGCGGATTTTCCGGTGAGTGTAAACCCTATCCAGTTTTCAAGGTTCAACTTTCGGTGTGTTGCGGCACGTTGCCGTGTCGCTTGCTGTGCCTGAATACTAGCACGGCAACGTGCCGGTTGTCAAGCGATTTTTAACACGTTGCCGTGCTTTCTGCGTTTTGCACAAACACGTTGCCGTGCATTTGTGTATTTTGCACGTTGCCGTGTTTTTGCCGATGTGGTAAGATATAACCACCTATGGAGGGGGGGATATTATGCCGGTATCGGAAAACAAACGGAAAAACAACGACGCATACAACGCGAAATGTGATAGAATCGTAATTCAACCACGAAAAGAGCGGGGGCAGGAAATCCGGGAAGCCGCAGAAGCCGCAGGCCAGAGCCTACAGGGCTATATCTTGCAGGCCGTCCGCGAGCGGATGGAGCGAGACAAGCGCGGTTAACCTCCAGGAGCTTGAGCCGGAGCTGCTTGACCTTGTTGGTATGTTCAACAAGCCGCTCGGCGGTGCTGGGCGTGTTCACGTTCACCTCCCCCTTCTGGACGCCTTGCGGCGGTTCGCTGGGCCGGGGCCGTTTGGCCTGGGCTTGCCTCGCATCATAGCGGCGGATTTTGCCGCCGTCAATCCCCCAAAAACCGTTCCCCACGTCCCCCCTTTAGGGGGACTGGGGAATTATTTTTGCCCAAAATTTCCGGCCTATTTTTGGCGAAAATGGCGAAAACGGGGATTTTGCGGTGGGGTGGACATCCTCCAAGAGCCGGGGCGGCACCAGGCCAGCACAAGGGGACAGGCGCGGCGCCAGCCGACAGCGTTGACCACAAAAGCGTGCCAGCCTGAAATTCCACATATGCGTGCACGGGTGCGAACCAAAACGCGCGGGCGCGCGTAGGTACTCCCTAGGGGTTTGTTCTTGCCTGCGGGTCCGTGAGCGCAGGATTTTTTTAGGTGTGAGGGATTTTTTTCGGCTTCCCCCGGTTGGCCGGGAAAAGTTGGGGGGTCCCCAAAAGCCGGGGCGTAAAAAACCGGGGAGGGGTCCGGAGGCAGATACAAAAAAATTTTTCGCGTTGCCACCTTCTGTCAGTTTTTTAAGATATAATGGTAGCGTGAATAATCAGCCTGCGGCGGAAACGTCGCGGGCTTTTGTTTTGTCTGGAGGTGGAGGCCATGCCGAAGGGGGGCGGGAAGATAGACGCCGCAAGGGCAGATTACATCGAACGCCGGGCCAAAGGTGAAAAGGTAAACCTCCGGGAGCTGGCCGAGCGGGAGGGCCTGTCCTATTCATATGTGCGCAACAGAAAGCGCGAGGAAAAATGGGACGAAGCTGTGCCGCCTCCGCCGAAGAGAAAGCGGGGCGGGCAGAAAGGCAATCAGAACAGCAAGGGAAAGCGGAATGCCGCCGGGAGCCACAAGGGCGCGCCGCCGGGAAATACGAACGCGGAAAAAGACGGAGCTTACAGCGCCGTCTTTTTTGATAGGTTGTCCGACGAGGAAAAGGAGCTTGTGAAGAAAACGCCGCTGGAGGTTCGGACAGCACTGGAAGATGAAATGAAAATCCTGAAATTCCGCGAGAACAAAATCCTTTCCAAGATCGCGGACTATGAGCAGGCGGACGAAGAGGCCGTGTATCTAAGTGCCACGACAGAGATACGCGGGAAGAACAACACAACCATGCGTTTCAGTGACAGCGCCTTTAAGCGGATACAGAGTTTGCAGGAGGCGCTTTATAAAGTACAGGGTCGTATCGGAAAGATCACGGACAGCCTGCGGGCGCTGGATGAAAGCGCAGCGCGCTTTGAGCTGGAGCAGCAGCGGCTTGACATTCTGCGTATTCGGGCGTCCGGCGGAGTGGAAGTGCCTGATGCGGAACCGGATGATCTGACCGGCGTGGAACTGGAGGACGAAAAGTGAAGCTGTATGCAAGTAACGTAGTGGCCGATTGGCTGGCCGTTACTCCGCGCCGGGTCCGGCAGTTGCGGGACGAGGGCGTGCTTGTCGAGAAAGCGCCGGGGCTTTACGATCTGCAATCGTGCGTGGTGCGGTATATCTCCTATCTGCGCAAGGGAAACGGGAACACCAATCTGAACGACGAGCGGGCCATGCTCACGAGGGCAAAGCGCGAAGCGGCGGACATGGAAAATGAAGAGCGCCGGGGAAACCTCCACAGAACGGAGGACATCGAAAAGGGACTGGCCGCATTATGCCTGAATATGCGCGGGCGCTTCTCCGGCCTGCCCGCGAAGTTGTCCGGGGAGCTGGCACAGATGGGCGGCAACCAGGCGGGCATACACGACAAGCTCAAAGCGGCTATAGACGAAGCGCTGGAGGAACTATCTCACTTCAATGTGGCATTTGCGATAAGGAGCGGCGAGGATGAAGAAGAGGACAACGAACCCGTGTAAGGGGTGTATATGGGCGGAGAGAATCAGCGAGGAGCTGATCTACTGCCCGCTCCCGGCGTGTGTAAAGGGGAAACTGCCAACCGGGCAGAAGAGGACGGAGCAGGGAAAACCGGATGGACGAGAAAAAGTTATGGGTCGTTGAGCTTGCGCCGCAGTCAGAAGAAATGTTCGCCCGGTGTATTGCACACCTGCGCCCGCCTCCGGCGCTGACGTTATCCCAGTGGGCGGACAAATACCGGGTGCTGTCGGCGGAAACCAACAACGGCACGGCGCGCTGGCATACGGACAACGCGCCGTACCAGCGGGAAATCATGGACGCCATCGGCAATCCGCATATCCGCAAGGTGGTCATTATGAGCGCCGCGCAGATCGGAAAGACCGCTATGCTGATGAACGTACTTGGCTACTATATGCACTACTATCCCTGCCCCGTCATGGCAATGGAGCCTACGCTTGATATGGCGCAGACCCTATCAAAAGACAACCTTGCGCCCATGATACGGGACACGCCGGTATTGCGCGGGCTGGTGGATACGAAGAGCCGGTACAGCGGCAACACCATCTTGAAGAAGAATTTTCCGGGCGGGCATATAACCATCGTGGGTGCCAACAGCCCCGTGGGCCTGCGTATGCGGCCTATTAAGGTGCTACTGGCGGACGAGGTAGACGGCTACCCGGAGAGCGCCGGGACAGAAGGTGATCCCCTTCTGCTGGCGCAGAAGCGGCAGACCGTGTTTTGGGATAAGAAAACCGTGATCGTCTCCACTCCGACCATCAAGGGACACAGCAAGATCGAAAAGGAGTTTCTGGAAAGCACGCGGGAAGAGTGGACTGTTCCCTGCCCTGGGTGCGGCCATTACCAACCGCTGGCGTGGAGCAGTCTGGATTTTGAGGACTACCGCACAGACCCGTCTAAGCCAATCCTCTACAAATGCGAGCGGTGCGGGGAGCGGTTCGGAGAATACGCCTGGAAGGAACAAGGGAAGCTGGGGCGCTTCCGGGCGGAGAATCCGACGGCAGAGACGCGGGGCTTCCACTTGAATACACTGGCCTCCAATTTCTGCGGCTGGAAAGACGTGGTGGACAAATTCATTTCCGCAAGCGAGCAGTTGGCGCTTGGCAACATCGAGGAAATGAAAACGTGGACCAACACCGAACTTGGCGAGACGTGGGAAGAGCCGGGAGAGTGCATCGACGGAAACAAGCTGATAAACCGCCGGGAGCTGTACGACGCGGAAGTGCCGGACGGCGTACTGGTGCTGACCGCCGCTGTGGACGTTCAGAAGGACCGTTTCGAGGTGGAGGTTGTGGGCTGGGGCGTCGGCAAGGAGAGCTGGGGCATCCGCTATCAGAAGATATACGGAGACACGAAGGAAGAAAAGGTTTGGGCAGACCTGGACGCTTTTCTGCAAGTATCCTTCCACAAGAAGGACGGGACAGCCCTGCAAATTGCCGCCTGCTGTATCGACAGCGGCTACCGCTCCGTGCAGGTCTATAGGTTCACGGTGGACAAGTTTGACCGGCACATATTCGCCATCAAGGGCAAGGGTGGGCAAGGAGTTCCGTACTTCAAAAACCCGACTACAGATAACCGTGTCAAAACGCCGTTGTTCACCATCGGCGTTGACGAGGGTAAGGACATCCTGTACCAGCGGCTACAGCACACGGTGCGCGACGCGTCAATCACGAGCGGGCCGAACTACTGCCATTTTCCGCTAAATCCAGAAGCAGGGTACGATGAAACGTACTTTAAGGGCCTGACCTCGGAAATGAAAATTACCAGGTTCCGCAAGGGAAAAATGATCGTTGCGTGGGATCTTCGGGACAAGAACTACAAGCGAAACGAGCCGCTGGACCTGCGCAATTATGCGACCGCCGCGCTGGAAATCTACAACCCGGTGCTTCAGAAGCCGGAGCCGGGGGCCGTGGTCCAGCGCCGGACGGGACGCCGGAAACTGAACGGAGGAATCTAAATGGCTATCTACTCGATAGAGTTTTGCAAGAAGAGGCTCGGAATGTGGCTTGATGCAGAGGCGGCTATCACAACCGGGCAGAGATACCAGATCGACGACCGAAGCCTGACGCGGGCAGACCTGTACGACGTGCGGAGGCAAATCGAGTTTTGGGAGGGGAAACTTGCCGCAGCGGCGGCGGAGGAACAGAACGGCGGGAGAAACCGGGTATTCCGCGCCGTTATCCGTGACGTGTAGGGAGGGCAGGCATGGCAAAGCAAAATTTTCTGGATAGGTGCATTGCGGCCGTGTCCCCTGAGCGGGCGGTGAGGAGAGCTGCCGCAAGGACGGCGCTGGAGTTTGTCAACAGCGGTTACGGAAACTACGGCGCAAACCTGACCAAGAAGAGTATGCGCGGGTGGATGTACCACGGCGGAAGCCCAAAAGAGGACATTGAGGACAACCTTGACGTACTGCGCCAACGGTCCCGCGATGCCTATATGGGAGTGCCGATAGCGACGGCTTCTCTCAAAACGCTGCGGACGAATGTGGTGGCGGGCGGACTTATGCCGTCGCCGCAGATCGACGCAGAGTATTTGAAACTGACCGATGAGCAGGCGGAAGCACTGCAAGCGGGTATCCTTCGGGAATTTTCTCTTTGGGCGGACGAAAAGACCTGTGACGCAGATCGATGTGATGATTTTTACGGTCTCCAGCAGCTCGCCTTTTTAAGCTACCTGATGAGCGGGGACGCCTTTGCGCTGCTACCCATGAAGGAGCAGGCGGGACAGCCGTACAGCCTGCGGGTGCGCGTCATTGAAGCGGACCGGGTGTGTTCCCCGGACGGCTATGACAGGCTGATGCCGTGCGAGGTCAAGGGCTACAAAGTACACAGCATTGTGCAGGGCGTTGAGACGGACGCGGACGGCGTGGTAATTGCCTACTGGATATGCAACCAGCATCCGCTGTCCAGTCTCTCCAATCAGGCGGGCGCGCTGAACTGGGTGCGGGTGGAAGCCTACGGGAGCAGCGGCAGGCCGAACGTCCTCCACGTAATGAACCGGGAGCGTCCTGGCCAGAGACGGGGCGTCCCCATTCTGGCGCCGGTCCTGGAGGCGCTGAAACAGTTGGGGCGGTATACCGAAGCGGAGATCACGGCGGCGGTCATATCCGCCATGTTCACGGTGTTTATCCAGTCTGCCACCGTGCAGAACGGGAAACCCATAGGCGAGGCGCTGCCGCCGGAACAGCTCATTGACGCACAGGACCAGGGAACTATCGAGCTGGGCAACGGCGCAATCGTGGCGCTGAATCCGGGTGAGACGGTAGAGTTTGCGAAGCCGGAACACCCGAATAGCGGCTATGACGCCTTCTTCAACGCCATGGTCAAGGAAATCAGCGCGGCGCTGGAAATCCCGCCGGAGGTAGTGGAAAAGCAGTTTACGCAGAATTTCAGCAGCTCGCGGGGTTCCCTCAACGAGTTTTGGCGGACCTGCGGAATGATGCGCGATTGGTTTTCCGCCGACTTTTGCAAGCCGGTCTATGAAGCGTGGCTTGCCGAAGCGGTGGCACGGGGACGCATCCATGCACCGGGATTTTTCAGCGACCCGGCCATCCGTAAGGCGTACACGGATTGCAAGTGGAACGGGCCGAGCCGGACGGCGCTGAATCCGTCCCAGGAAGTAGAGGCCGCTATAAAGCGTGTGGACGCCGGTTTCTCCACGGCGGAGGAAGAGACGGCCCAGCTCACTGGCGGGGACTACAACCGGAACATTCGCAAGCGGGCCATAGAGGCCGCGCGGAAACGTGAAGTGGACAAGATTGCAAACCCGCCAAGCGGGGCGGAACAAGGCGAAGGAGGAGGAGACAATGCCTAAGAAATTCTGGCAATTCCGCAACATGGCCGGGGGAAGCGCGGAGCTGCTTTTGTACGGTGATATTGCGGGGGAAAAAAGCTGGTATGGGGATGAAGTGACGCCAAAGGAGTTTGCCGAAGAGCTGAACGCCTTAGGGAACGTCAGCGAAATCACTGTACGTATCAACAGCGGCGGCGGGGACCCGTTCGCGGCAGTGGAAATCGGGAATCTGCTGGAACAGCATTCGGCATACGTGACGGCCATCATTGGCGGCGTGTGCGCCTCGGCGGCGACGATCATCCCCTGTCACTGCAACAAAGTCATCGCAGCCAGCGACAGTACCTACATGATTCACCCGGTCAAGATGGGGCTGTTTGGATATGCGGACGCAGTAACGCTGCAACAGTATATCGAAGCTCTTAACACTATCCGGGAAAACATCGTCACCCTATACGCAAAGAAAACGGGCCGGAAGAAGGACGAGGTGGCCGGGTGGATGGACGCTACGTCGTGGTGGACAGGGGCGCAAGCCCTGGAAAACGGCTTTGTTGACGAGCTGACCAATAACGAAGAGGACGCAGTTGTGGAGAACCGCAACGGCATCCTCTTTGTCAACAGCATCAACACGAACCTCCCATTTGCGGAGGTACCTAAATTCGTGCAAGACAGCCTGGCGGGGAACGCCGCCGGACAGTCTGCAAATAAAAAACCGGCGGGACAGCCGGGAGAACAACAGGAGGTACAGGACATGGACCCGAAAGACAGCATCAAGACCGTGGACGACCTGCGGAAAGCCTATCCCGCATTGGTTGACCAAATCGAGCAAGCTGCGGCAAAGGCAGCGGCGGAGGCCGCGACCAACGCCGAGCGGGCGCGCATCCAGAATATCGAGGAAATGGCTCTGCCCGGCAGCGAGGCACTGGCGGCGGAAGCCAAGTTCACAAAGCCCGTGAGCGCGGAGGATTTCGCAAAGGATATGGTGAAGAACGCCAAGACCCAGGGCGCAACCTATCTGGCGCAGGTACAGCAGGACGTGCAGGCCAGCGGCGTCAACGCGGTTGGCAATGCAGCGGCCAGCGGGCAGGGCAGCGGCGACGAGTTCATGGCCGCAATCCAGGCAGTATGTAAGAATCAGTAAGGGAGGAAAAGGAAATGGGAATGGACCTTTCGGTAAAGGCATACCGCTACGACCCTACGCACTTTGAAGCGGGCGTCGGCCATGTTGCAAAGGCCGTGAAGGTGGCGGCGGTGGACATCCCCGCTCATGCGCCTGTGGTGCTGAACAGCGACGGCAAGCTGGAGCTTGTCACCGCTGCGGCGACGGGCCTGTATGGCGTTACGCCGGACAGCATCAACGCGGGCGAGGAAGGGCCGGTGTACTTGAGCGGAGAATATTTCGCGGACAGCCTGGCGCTGCCGGAGGGCGCGACCGCCGCTGATGTGGAAGTCCCCCTGCGGAACATCGGAATTTTCTTGAAATAAGGGAGGAAAAAATCATGCCGAATGAAATTGACATTTACCAGCCCCGATACCTTGCCGGAGTGGTGCGGTCTGCGCCCCCGGTACATACCTTCCTGCGGGACACGTTCTTCACGAATATCAAGACGTTCCCGACGGAGCAGGTTGATATTGATCTCGTGAAGGGCGACCGCGAGATGGCGGCTTTCGTGCACCCGAAGATCGGCGCGGAGACGCTGGGGGAAGAGGGCTACGAAACCAAGAGCTATACGCCGCCCATGGTCAACCCGGACACCGTGACCACGGCGGAGAGCTATATGAACCGCGCGCCGGGTGAGATCATCTACAGCGAGCGGACGCCGCAGCAGCGCGCAGCGGAGCAGCTTGTACGGGAGTACCAGCGGCTTGACGATTCGATCAGCCGCCGCGAGGAATGGATGTGCGCGCAGGCGTTGACAACCGGGGCAATCCACGTTGTCGGCAAGGGCGTCGATGCTGAAATCGACTTTGGCTTTACAAACAAGGTTGTCTTGACGGGAAATGAGCGCTGGGGCCAGAGCGGGGCGGATGTATCGGGGAACCTGGAAGATTGGGTGGATAAGGTCTACACAAACGGATTCGCCAATGTGGACCGGATTATCTGCGGGCGGACGGCGCTTAAACTGCTCAAAAGCAACAAGGGCATCCTGGAGAAGCTGGACAACCGGCGCTACCAGGCGGGCGAGTTCAATGCGCGGGACCTGCCGAACGGCGTCCGCTACCACGGCTATCTGACGGATTCCGGGCTGGAAATCTACTCCTACAAGGAAGTCTATATGGACAGGATTACGGACCCGGAACATCCGACCCTCCGCAAGCTGATTCCCGACAACATGATCGTGATGATTTCCCCGGACGTGGATTTCATGCGGGCCTACGGGCTTTGCTCTTACTATGACGAGGCGTCGAAGCAGCTTATCACCGCCGAGACTGCGCGGCTGCTCCATGCCTACATCGGCCACAAGCCGGAGCGGAAGGTGCTGGAGGCGTGCGCCCGTCCTTTGCCTATCCCCGACAAGGTGGATAGCTGGCTGGTTGCTACCGTGTGCTGATGGAGGGACAGGAAATGCCGAGAACAAAGAAAGCGAACCAGGCGAAGAACGCCGGGGAAAACACCAAGGACGCCGCCAAAGAGGCGGAGAAGGTGGAGCAGACCCAGGAGGCCACCCAGGAGCCGGAGACGGCGGAAGAGGCCCAGGAGGTCACCCAGGAGCCGGAGGCGGCGGGACAGGCCCAAGAGGCCAGTCAGGAGACAGGACACACCAACGCAAAGACCAGCGCGGAGGACGCCGCAGCAATTGAAGCGGCGGCGTCCGGCGTCAAGATGGAAATGAGCGAGAGCGGCGAAATCACGATAGAGCCGGAGCCGGATATGTTCGCCAATCTCCCTAACCCGTGTGTGTACTGCGGGCCGAGCGTCAAGGGCGTTGCCCGCCAGTACACCACCTATCAGGGCGGAATCCCTGACGCCTTGCGGAAGTTCATACAGGAGCATCCGGGCGCGCTGGGTCTGATTGTGTCTACCGGGGGATTCCCGGCCATGCGCCGCCGCCTGGAAAAGCATGGGACGACGGAAGCCGAGCTGTATAAGGCCGTCAAGGCGGAGCTTTAGGAATGAGCGTCCTGTTTGACTATGGCATGGGCGGGGACGAAGAGTGGCCCCCCGTGGGCCGTCCTGCGGACGGTTTAGCGCTTTGGCCACCTGCGGCGGCCTGTCGGCCCACGTTCAAGGACTGCGCGGAGGCGGACATCAGCGCCGCCTTTTTGAACACGGACGAACACGCGGAAGTGCGGACGGTCATTTACGACGGTGTGACATACAAGGACATCCCCGTGATCGAAGTCGGGCCGAAGGAGGGCAAACGGTCGTCCGTGGTTCAGATGCAGCACGATTTTGGACAAGGGCTGTACAAGAGATCCATCACGATTTACTGCGCGGAAAAGGACTTGGCCGGAAACAAACCGGAACAAGGGTCGCAGCTCTCCATGAACGAGGAAGAGGGTGGCACGTTCTTCCACAAGTTCCGCGTGGTGGAATCGACAACGGAAATGGGAATGTACCGGGTGAAGCTGGAGGAAGTGGACGAATGAACACAGAAGCGAGAACCAACGGAATTACCGGGTCCATCACCGTAACGGTCAATGAAGCGGCGGGGCAGGCAGCTATCGAGCGGGCTAAAACCCTGCTGGCTGGTATTCCAGGCGGTGTGGACAAAGCCGCGAAAGCCGCCATGAGCCGGACAGTTGACAGGCTGCGGCGGGACAGCAACCAAGCAATCCGAGAGAAGTACGACATTACGGATGAAGGAATCCGCGCAGAGAAAAACGTGCGGGTCCGCTACAGCTTCCAGAACGGTGTGCAGGCAACAGTCACTTTCTCCGGGCGAAAGATACCGCTGTACCGTTTCGGCGGAGCCTACCCAAAGGTCCCGACGCAGGACATCGCGGCAGGGAAAAAGCCGGTCATGGTAAAGGGCGCATGGACGATGCAATACCAGGGCGTCCCGGCCAGCGGCCACCAGTTCAAAGATACCAGACCATTCCCGTTCGCGGACGCCTTTGTGGCGCGTATGAAGTCCGGACATATCGGTATCTTTATGCGCACCGGAGGAGTGACCAGCGAGAAAAGTGATGAGATTTCAGAAGTAATGGGCAACTCCGTAGCGCAGATGGTGGGCAAGCAGGAAGTGGCCCAAAAGCTGACGGAGGAATCCTATCGGACGTTTGGAACGGAACTGGACAAAGCGGTGTACCGAATCCTGACCGGCTGGAGGTAGGCAGTGGGCCTGCGGCCCACTGCCCGAGCGGTCGTTGACGCCAACGTCGGCAATGACGCGAGAAAGGAGGAGAAATGCAAGCGGTAAACCTACACAACGAGACAAAGGTGGGGCTACTGTACGCGCTGAAGGCGTTCACGGAGAAGGCGACGGGAGAAATGCTGCTGCCTGTGAAGCGCCAAAGCAAGGACGAGAAAGAACCCGCGCCGCGCGCCGCTTCCGTGTTTCTGGCACGCCTGCCGGATATGCAGTCGTTTGAGAAAAAGGCCCCATTCATTCTCCACCAGGTGGTGACGGGAGAGGACGGAATAGGGAACGTCAACAAGGGAACCGGGATGCAGATACGCCGGGAGATGCAGAGTACCTGCGTCGTACGGTCGGTGTTCTGCGTTTACTGCAAGGATGAGCAAGAGGGCGGATTGCTGCTGCTGAACCTGATGGAAGAAATGCGGATGGCCCTGTTGCAGTATCCAACCATGCTGAACAAGGTGTTCGAGCTGGACCTCAACGAAGGGATAAGCCAGATGGTTTACCCGGAGACCGAGGAGCGGGGAACCGCGCCGTTCTACCTGGGAGAAATGGTGACACAGTGGAAGTTGCCGACGATAAAACGACTGGATGGGGCGCGGGTGGCGCAGGGGTTACCGCCAACAGACCCTGCGACCGTTCTTCGTCGCATCGAGCGGCCATAATACAACCTGAATGACAACAGAAAGGAATTGCTTGATATGGCAAAGAAAACAACAGAATCAAGGGAAAAGCCGGAGCGCAGCAATGCGTCCGGCTTTTATATTTACATCGGCCCCAACATCAAGAAGCACATCCAGACCGGGACCGTCTACCGGGGGACGCGGGCGCACGCGCTGAAACAGGCGGCGGCGGCGATTGAGGCATACCCGCTGGTCAAGACCCTCATCGTTTCCGGCGACGCGCTGCCGGAGGCCCGCATCAAGGTCAAGACCCCCGGCAACGTACTCTACGCCAACTACCAGAAGCTGGCGGGAAAGGAAGGTAAGTAACGATGGCAAATCTCGGCGTACACATCTACGAGCAGGCCACGTCCGTTCAGACGCCGAAGGTGGCATCGGTGGGCATCCCCTTTGTGGTGGGGGCCGCGCCGGTGCAGTCGGCGGAGAAGCCTGCCAAATCCAATGTGCCTGTGCTGGCGACGAGCTGGGACGAGGCGGTGGAGAAGCTGGGCTTTTCCTTTGACTGGGAGCGCTATACCCTGTGCGAGTTCATGTACTCTCACTTCCAGCTTTTCGGCGCGCAGCCGGTCATTTTTTGCAACATCCTGGACCCGGACGCCATGAAGCGCGAAGCAGAGGCGGCGGACCACGCTGTGGTGGATCACAAGATCACGCTGCCTATCGGAGCCGTGGCCGGGTCCATCAAGGTCAAGGTCAAGCCGGACGGGGCGGCGGATGCGACCGCAGAGGTGGAACTGGTGCAGGATGAGGACTACAGTGTGTTCTACGAGCGGGACGACACGGATACATACGTTTGCATCGTGGAGCTGCTGGAGGACGGCAGCGCCTATGACGCCGCGACGGTGAGCGTGGCGTACAGCGAAGCCGACCCCACGACCGCGACAGTGGCCGACGTGGTGGACGGCGTGGCCCAGGTGGACGCCTGCCTGACGGCGGTTGGCGTGGTCCCCGACCTGATCTGCGCCCCCGGATGGTCCCACAATACCGTGGTTGCCGCCGTGATGGCGACCAAGGCCAGCGCGATCAACGGACTGTTCAAGGGCAAGGCCGTTATCGACGCGGACAGCAGTGCGGACGGCGTGACCGAATACTCCCAGCTCTCCGGCTACAAGAACAAAAACAGCTTTGTGGATGTGGACCAGATTTTGTGCTGGCCCATGGTGCAGCTCGGAAACTACCGTTTCCACCTGTCTACCCAGCTCTGCGGCCTGATGGCGACGGTGGACGCTGGGAACCGGGGCGTTCCCTACGAATCCCCCTCCAACAAAAACCTGAAAATGGACGCCTGCGTGCTGGCGGACGGCACGGAAGTCAACCTGACGTGGGATCAGGTGAATCTTATCGCAGGGAGCTGGGGCGTCGTCACAGCGGTCAATTTCCTGGATTCCGGCTGGGTGGCGAAAGGCAACTATACGGCGTGTTACCCCGGTAACACGGACGTGAAGGATCAGTTCATTCCCGTGTCCCGTATGTTCGACTTCATCGGGAACACCTTGATCCGTACATTCTGGTCCAAGCTGGACAAGCCCATGACCCCGGCGCTGCGGGACAGCATCTTGCAGACCTGCAATATCTGGCTGGGCGGGCTGTGCGGCAGCGGCTACCTCTACGGGGCGCGGGCGGAAATGCTGGCCGCAGAAAACCCGTTGACCTCCCTGCTGGACGGCATTATCACGCTGCACGTCTACAACGCGCCGCCCGTTCCCGCACAGGAAATCGACTTCATCCTGGAATACGACGTTTCCTACATGGAAGCGGCGCTGACGGCGTAAGGAGGAACAGAACATGATTTATCCGAACGGCCATATTGACTACCTCATGTACGAGAACGGCGGGGCGCTTATCGGCGTCGCCAAGGTGACAATGCCCCCCATCAAGTACAAGACCGTCACCGCCACGGGCGCGGCGCTCATGGGCGACGTGACTATCCCCCTGGCAAGCATGATCGAGGCTATGACCATCAATATTGAGTTCTCCAGCGTGGCGGACGCCATTGTGCAGCTCGGCACCAACGAGTGGCACGACGTGGCCCTGTACCTGGCGGACCAGTATTTTGACGGCGTGACCCGGAAGGAAGAGCTGGAGCCGATTCGCTTTGAGCTGTCCATCCGGCCAACGGAAATCAACCAGGGGACTATCCAAACGGCCAGCGCCGCCGACGCATCCGGTACGTACAGCGTGTGCAAGTACACGGTGTATAAGAACGAGAAGAAGGTCATTGACATTGACCAGTTCAACCAGATCCACGAAATCAACGGAGCGGACAACGCTGCCATGGTGCGGAAGGCCATGGGCATGATGTAGGCGGCGGGCCGCAGGCACACTGCCCGAGCGGTCGTAGTCAGCGGCAAAGCCGCTGACGGGCCGGTCGTTGGGCGAAGCCCAATGACCGGCTCTGCAATGATGCAAGTAAGGTTGAGGAAAAGGCGGGCGTATGCCCGCCTTTTCCACGCAAACAGGAAGGAATGATTTTACCATGACAGAGGAAAAGAACCTGGACCTGAAAACGGTAGCAGAGGACGCGGCGGAGGCCGAGCGGGTGGCGGAGGAAGCCAGCCGTGAGCAGGAAACCGGGAGCTACACCCATACGTTCAAGAATCCGTTCCAGTGGAAGGGCCGCACGTTTGAATGCCTGACCTTTGACTGGACCGTGCTGAAAGGGCGGGACCACCTGGAGATCGAACAGGAACTTATTATGAAGGGCCGTACGCTGGTGTCCCCGGCGTTTACCGGGGACTTCCTGGCGGGCATGGCGGCGCGGGCCTGCACCGAGCGAGACGAGGCAGGAAAGCGCGTGATCGATGGGCAGGCGGTTACGGATATGCCAATGGCTGATTTCCAGACGATCACGAGGAAAGCGCGGGGTTTTTTGCTGCGTGTGGAGTGAAAGCTGAAAGGCTTTGGCTCCAAAAGCAATGTGTCCTCCTGGCAAGACACAACAACGGCTCACCGCTGGATTGGCTTAATGTACCCCTCTGGCAGCTTGGCGGCTGGATAAGGGCGACAAACGAGCTGAACGAAAAGTAAGGGAGGGACGACGCCGTGGCACAAAAGCAGTATTCCTTTGATTTTGTTCTGAACGCTGTGCTGAACGGCGGATTTTCCGGGACGTTCACGAAGGCGCAGCAGGAGTTTATACGGCTGGGAAATGAAATCAAAAACCTCCAGGCGATCCAGCGGGACATTGCCGCCTACCAGAAGCAGGCCGCGGCGGTGGAGAATACCAGCGGGAAGCTGGAAAATCTGCGCCGCCAATATGAGCTGGTCAACAAGCAAATTTGCGAGACGACCGGCTCCACAACTGCGCTTGAGCGGGAAAAGCTGAAGTTGGAGCAGCGCATTTCCAGCACCGAAGCGGCCCTGGAAAAACAGCGGGCCAAGCTGGACGACACGAAGGCGCGGCTGGACGAAGCGGGTGTTTCTACCGATCACCTGGCCGCAAAGGACGCCGAGCTGACCGCCAAAATCCAGGAGCTGACGGTCGAGCAGAAGAAAGCCGCAGAAGGGGCGGTAAGGTTCGGCGACAAGAGCGCGGCGGCAATCGAGGCCGTGGGCGGTGCCATTGCCGCCGCCGGGATTGCCGAGGCAATGAAGGGCATCGCGGACGCCTATATGGAGTGCGTGGAAGTAGCGGCGGACTTTGAACAGGCTATGTCCGCCGTGGAGGCAATCGCAAATTCCAGCACATCCGAAATGGCGGCGCTGACAGCCGAGGCAAAGGAGCTGGGCGCGACGACCAAGTTTACCGCCCAGCAGAGCGCCAATGCTATGGAGTATATGGCAATGGCGGGCTGGGACGCTCAGGAAATGCTGAACGGCATGAGCGGCGTGATCAACCTGGCGGCGGCAGCCGGGGAGGATCTGGCGCAAGTGTCCGACATCGTGACGGACAACCTGTCCGCGTTTGGCCTGAAAGCGTCGGATACCGCACACTTTGCGGATGTGCTGGCGGCGGCAGCGGCCAACTCCAACACCAATATATCCATCATGGGCGAGACGTTCAAAAGCTCTTCCTCTGTCGCGGGCGCACTGGGGTACAGCGTCGAGGACGTGGCTGTGATGATTGGCCTGATGGCGAACAACGCCGTCAAGGGATCCCGCGCAGGAACCGCGCTACGCAATATCTTCGACGGACTGTTGGGAGGCATGACGCTGACCGCACGGGCCTTTGGGGAGCTGGACTACTCCGCTGTCAATTACGACGGGTCCATGAAGGGCCTGATGGAGACGGTGAAGGATCTGCGCGGTTATTTCGACCAAATGACCGAGGCGGAGAAGGTAATGAACGCGCAGAATATCGCCGGTATGCGGGGCTACAACGGGCTGCTGGCGATCCTAAACGCCACGGACGAGGACTTCCAAAGCCTGTATGGCTCCATCAATAACTGCACCGGCGCGGCGGAGCGGATGGCGTCGGTGAAACTGGACAACCTGAACGGCGACATCACCCTGATGAACTCCGCCATGGAAGCGCTGCAATCCACCATTGGAGAGCAATTCAACCCGGAACTGCGGGAACTGACGCAGTTAAAAACGGAGCTGCTAAATTGGGCCAATGACTTCATCCAGGACAACCCCGCGCTGGTCAAGGGGGTTATGGCCGGAGGAGCGGCTTTTGCCGCAATGGGAACCGCCATTGTGGGCGTGAATGCCGCCATAAAGGCATTCAAAGCGCTCAACCTGATGTCGTTGTTTACGGGACCAGCGGGCACGCTGCTGAGTATCGCGGGCGGGATCGCCGTCGTGACTGCGGGAGTGGTCGGGCTTAACGCCGCCATTGATGATAGCATCCCATCCGTGAGGGAGCTGACAAAGGAAGCGCGGGAACTGCGCGAGGCGATGGAGGAGTCGGAGGACGCCTACAGGCAGACCGCAATGGAAACCCAGGCCGCAGCAGAGGCGGCGGGCGGTTATATTGACGCGCTGGAGAATATGGAGCGGGAGCAGGGCCAGAGCGCCAGGAGCACCCAGGAATACCAGGGCGTGCTGGGGCTGCTGCTGCGCACCATGCCGGAGCTGTCTGACCGCATTACTGAGACCACAGATGCCTACGGGCGCTCCGTCTATGCGCTGGATGGGGACACCCAGGCCCTGCGGGAAAACACGGAGGAAATCAAGCGGAACGCAGAGGAACGGGCCAAGCAGGAGTACATGGAGTCCGTGTACGACAATTACGGCGACGCAATCCAAAAGTACACGGAGAACGAAATCGAGCTTCGGATGGCGCAGGCCGAGCGGGCGGAAGCGCAAGAAAAACTGAATAAAGCGGTCGAACGGCAAAATTACATCATGGATCAGGCCCACAACAACTGGGAGGGCTTTGACCCAGACGAAATCGCCGCGATGAAAGAGGAGTATGAGGGCCTTACCGGCGAAATCGAAAGATACTCTGCGGCGGTCGTAAACGCGGACTCAAAGGCCGGCGTTTATGAGCTGGCCATGAAGGCTTACGCTGACGCGGTGGAGGAAGCAGAGAAAAAGCTGGATGGCTATACCTCCTTCATGGAGTCCATGGAAAATCTGTTCGACGGCGATAGCAGTGATAACGCAGACGAGCTTTCTGCCGCCGTAGATAAAGCCGCTGAGCGGGTAAAGAGATTAGGCGAGGCATACACGGAAGCCTATGAGGAAGCGAAGGAGAGCTTTTCCGGCCAGTTCGGGTTGTTCGACGAAGCAAAGGCGGACGCAGAGGCCACCGTTGCAGCAGCGCAAAAGGCGCTGGACACACAGCTTGCCTATTGGCAGGAGTACGCCGCGAATATCGTGACCCTGAAAGAAATATCCGCCGAGGACCTGGGCGTGACCCAGGAGAACTACAACGCACTGATGGAATACGTCAGGAGCGGGACGCCGGAGGCGGCGGGACTTGCTGCCGACATGGTAAAGGCCGTGAACGGCGGGAACACACAGGTGCTGACCAACCTCGCAAATACGCTGGGGGCAGTCAAGGCGAGCGAAGACGAAGCCGCTGGGAACGTGGCGGAGTGGACAGCGGGCCTGAACGAGCAGATGGACCTGCTTATCCAGGATATGGAGGAAGATATTGCCGCACTGGATATGTCGGAGGAAGCAGCAGAAAACGGGAGGGCAACCATCCAGCGCTACATCGACGCTGCGGACGATATGCTGCCGTTTGTAAAAAGCGCCTATGCAAGAGTAGCACAGGCGGCATACTCCGCGATGGGATTTAAAAATCCTATTGCAATGATCTATGATCCGACGTATCGAAACAGGTATGGCGGATACGCAAGCGGCACAAGCAGTGCGCCGCCGGGTTGGGCCTGGGTAGGCGAAGAAGGGCCGGAGCTTATGCGGATGCACGGCGGGGAGCAGATACTGCCCAGCCATGTTTCGCAGGAAGCGGCGCAGGCATACCGGGCCTACAGCGAATACAGCGGGGAATACGCGGCGGCAGGGGCCATCCAGGGAATCCAGCGCAGCGCGCGCCCGGCGCTGGAAGTTATCGCAGGGGGCCAGACATCCAACGGAACCAAGATGGAAATGCACTTCCACATCGAAGCCGGAGCCTCGCCGGAGACGGTGAACGCTTGGCAGGACTATGCCAACCGGGGAGAGCTGAAAGCCGTCGTGCTGGAAGTAATGGAGGAAGCTGATGCGGATATGAGAAGGCGGGTGATGGCGTGAGCGAGTACAAGACGGTCCAGGGCGACACATGGGATGCTATCGCATACCGAAAGCTGGGAAGCACCGACTATACCGACCAGCTTATCAGCGCGAATCTGGAACACGTCGGGAAGCTCCTGTTCCCAGCGGGGGTCACGCTGCGCCTGCCGGAAATTGCCGAGAAACCCAACACGAACCTCCCCCCGTGGAAGAGGTGACGGCATGGCAGATAGGGTGCTGGCCCGGCGGACATCGGTTGATATTACGTTCGGCGGGACGGATATTACAAAGGACATCAAGCCCTACTTCCTGAATCTTATTTACACGGACGACACGGACGACCTGGCCGACGACCTGAAAATCGAAGTCCAGGACCGGGATAGTGTGTGGCTGCAAAAATGGCTGACGGACGCGGTGGAGGCCGCCGCCGGAGGGAAGCTATCTATCAGCGCGGTTATTAAGCCGGAGAACTGGAAGAAAACCGAAAAGCTGAAAACGGGGGCGTTTGAGCTGGACAGCGTGGACGCCTCCGGCCCACCGGCTACGGTGACAATCAGCTCATCCAGCCTTGCGTTTTCCTCTGACCTGCGCCAGACCAAGAAATCCAAAGCGTGGAAAAACTACAATCTGTCCGGCATTGCGTCGGAAATTGCGGGCAACGGCGGCATGAGCTGTGTGTATGAAGCCAGCACAAACCCGTCCTACGACCGGGTGGAGCAGACCAGGCAGAGCGACATTGAATTTTTGCGGAAGCTGTGCCAGGATGCCGGTATCTCCATCAAGGTCACGGACGGGAAACTGGTGTTGTACGACCAAGCGGAATACGAAGCGAAAGCGCCGGTCCTCACCATCAAGCGGGGAGCCAAGGGCGGGTACATCAAGTACAAGCTTCACTCCGGCTCGGCGGATACGCAGTACGCAAAGTGCCGCGTCCGCTACATGGACCCGGCAACCGGAAAGTGCATCGAAGGGACAGCAGAGGACAGCAGCGTTTCCGGGGACCAATGCCTGGAGATCAAGACCAAGGTCGGGAGCGTGGGAGAAGCGCAAACGCTGGCAAAGAAGCACCTGCGCCTGCACAACAAACTGGCGAAAACAGCTACGTTTACCCTGCCGGGAGATGTGGGGCTTGTGGCCGGTGTCACGGTCCAGCTCAAAGGCTGGGGCGGCTGGAATGGGAAGTACATCGTCACGCGGGCTGTACACACGGTAGGAGGCGGCGGCTACACCACGCAAATCACGATACGGAAGGTGCTGGACTACTGATGAACATTGAGGACATCGTGCGGGAAGGAAAAGTGACCGCAGTAAACGAGAGCAAACGAATTGCGAAAGTATGGTTCGACACCTACAAGTTTGAATCAGACTGGATGCCAGTGCTTATCAACCGGGATCGAATCGGGATTGGCGTAGTGGAGTGGAGCGAAACACAGTGGACAGAGTTTGAAACCGAGGACAAGGGGGCGAGGGCCGGGGACCCGGACTATGTGGATCACAAGCATAAGCTGGTTATCAAGCCCTATATGCCGAAGGTCAACGACATGGTGCTGGTGCTGTACTTCCCCGTGTTTAACGGGGACGGGGTGATTTTGGGGGGTGTGAAGCCGTGGCGATGATTGGATTCCTGGGAAAAGACCCGGACGACGGGATTCAGTTTATCGTTTCAAGAGAGGTGTTCCGCACGCCAGCCAACATGACATGGGGCGGAAGCGCGCGGTACGCCATCCACGAGAGGCACGCCACTCATGCATTGACTGAATTTGCCGGGCTGGACCCGGATTATTTTGCGTTCGATATACTGCTGACGGCGGAGTTGGGCGTAGACCCTATGGCAGAACTGGTCAAGTTATGGACATACGAGCGGGATGGTGAAGCGCTGGGCCTGTCCATAGGCGGACATGGGTACGGAAAACACCGCTGGAGCATCAAAAAGCATGAGACAAAAATGGAATACACCGACAAGGTGGGAGCCCTGTACGCCGTGGAAGTATCGGTGGATCTGCTGGAATACCTAAAAGGGGCAGACCAGAACACCAGCAGCGCGGCACCAGCCCCGGTGGTGACAGCCACGGAAACAAGCGGTGGGTCCAGCGGAACGACCTACACCGTCAAGAAGGGTGACTGTCTCTGGACCATTGCCAAAAAGTTTTACGGGAGTGGTTCGGACTGGAAAAAAATCTATGAGGCCAACAATGGCGTGATAGGGGGCAATCCGAATCTCATCTATCCGGGGCAGACCTTCACAATACCATAACAGGGGGCGCGACATGGAGTATACCGTTTCGGCCACGGATCTTGCGAACATCCAACTGAACGAAGGGGACCGGGTGAAGGAAATCCTGCGCAACGTGGCCGTCATTCTGGCGACGCCGAAGGGCAGCGTCCCCATGTACCGAAATTTTGGTCTGGACATGAGCTTTCTGGACAAGCCGATGAACGTCGCAAAAAATATGGCCGTTATCCCAGTGCGGGAGGCGATCGAGGAATGGGAGCCGCGCGCGGTATTCAAGGATATAACCCTGTTCTTCGACCCATCCAATCCGGGGAAGCTGGCCTTTACTGTGCAAATCGAAATCAAGGCAGGTGATTCAGCATGAGCCGAGGGGCGGAATACAAGTTTATTCCCACGGACCCGGAGGACATCATCATATGGCTGACGGCCATTTACGAGGAAATCATGGGCGTCACCGTACAGCCCGCCAGCCCGGAGCGGCAGTTTATCCAGTGGATGGCGGAGGCAATCGTGCTGGAACGAGTGCTGACCAACTACACAGCAAATCAAAATATACCGAGCCGGGCGGTGGGGGAAAACCTGGACGCGCTGGCAGAGCTATTCTACACGAAAGAGCGCCCGCAGGCCAAGGCCGCGACCTGCACCATGCGCTTTGCCATTTCCGAGCCGCAGGCGTTCGCCGTGCTGGTGCCGAAGGGGACCCGTGTCACGGACGCCCGAAGGACGCTGGTATGGGAAACGCTGGCGGACGTGTATGTGGAAATCGGGAAGGACTACGCAGATACAAAGGTTCAGTGCCAAAAGCCGGGGAAGCAGGGAAACGGATATGTGGAAGGGCAGATCAATTCCATCATTGACCCGTTTGCCTATTTCCTCTCCTGCGAAAACTTGACCGAATCGGACGGAGGTGCGGACGCGGCGACGGACGAGGAATTTTACGAGCTGCTGCGCCTCTCCCAGGATGGCTATTCCTGCGCCGGGGCGAGGGGCGGGTACATCTACTGGGCCAAGCAGGTCAGCACCGAGATAGCGGATGTGATCGCGGCGTCCCCGACGCCAGGTGTAGTGAAGCTGTATGTTCTGATGGACGACGGCACGCCGGCCACAGAGGAAATGAAGGGGCGGGTTTTGGCGGCGTGCAGCGCCGACGATGTGCGTCCGCTGACGGACTTTGTTTCCGTGGAGGACCCGGAGATCGTAGACTACAACGTGCGCTTCACCTTCTACACGCAGGAGGGCGCGGAGATTGGCGGCAAGGAACTGGAAGCGGCGGTGCGCGACAAGGTGGAGCAATACACGGCCTGGCAATGCGCAAAGCTGGGGCGGGACATCAACCCGTCGCGGATGATCGCTATGCTGATGGAGACGGGTATTAAGCGGGTGGCCATCGAAGAACCGGCCTTTACCTCATTGCAGGATGGAAGTGATAAGACAGTTCCCCAGTTGGCCCGGCTGGGAACAGTTTCAATCACCAATGGAGGCTGTGAGGATGAATGATTCCAGGCTGGGCATCACCCGTGAAAACCTTCTGCTGATCGTACCGCCTGCGCTGACACACGACCCGGCCATGATGGCGCGGGCGGCGGCGGACGCCGAGGCGCTGGCGGCGCGGCTGGCGGAAATCGACCGGGTACGCATTATTTCCAATATCGATGAGTTACCGGAAGAGCTGCTGGACATCCTGGCCTATGACTTCAAGGTGGACTGGTGGGACCCGGAATACACCCTGGAGGAAAAGCGGCGGACGCTGAAGGACAGTTGGCGCGTCCACAAACTGCTCGGCACTAAGGCCGCTGTGGAGACGGCCATCTCCGCCATCTACCCAAACACAAAGGTGCTGGAGTGGTTTGAGTATGGCGGGGAGCCGTACCACTTCCGGCTGGACATCAACATCACTGATGACAGCATGGATTCCGATAAGCAGCGCCGGGTTCTGGAGCGGGTCAAT
Organism: Clostridiales bacterium; assembly: GCA_014799505.1. Lineage (GTDB taxonomy): Bacteria > Bacillota > Clostridia > Oscillospirales > Oscillospiraceae > Enterenecus. The sequence goes on along the minus strand of JAAVHV010000002.1, from coordinate 71,374 downwards.
TTCTACAAGAGCCTGAGATCCCACAATGACGGCATCACCTATTTCGTGGAAGCAGCGCCTGCCGAGGCCAAGGCGATGTGCGGTGTGCCGGGGCTGGAAGAGACGGCCTATGTGGCGGTGACACTGCCCGTTCCCATCCTCCGGCCAACGGCCCAGGTCCGCGCCGGGGGCGGGGCGGTAGCAACGCAGGAAACCATGAGCACACAGATCAATCTATGAGGAGGTTCGACTATGGCAGGACAGAATAAGACCGCGCGCTGGTCGAAAACGGTGGTGACAGACGCCGGGACAGAACTGCTGACCGAGTTCGCGGCGGGACGGAGCCTACATATCACCAGCGCGTTCGGCTCGGCAAGCGGCCCAGGCGGCGACTTGGTGGGCCTGGAGGAGCTGCCCGACGGCAGAAAGCACCCGCTGACCATCGAGAGCGTGGTCAGGAACGGCAACGTCATCACGCTGTGCCTACAGGTGACGAGCCTGGGCAACCCGGAGCCGTACAAGCTGGAGCAGATCGGCATTTTTGCTGCTGCCGGCGGAGACGAGTTGGAGGGGCCAACGGGCCGCGAAAGGCTGATGATGGTCATTGAGGATGTAGAGGACGGACGCGGCGGCAAGGGTGTCACCGTCCCGGCGGAGATCGACCAGCTGTACACGTTCAAACTGTATGCTGTCCTGACCGTTACCAATCAAGAGCGGCTGGAGGTCAGTGTGTCCAGCGCGGGGATCGCCACCATCGGAGCCATTTATGCCGCTCTTGAGCAGCATGGCGGGGATCTGGACGCCCACCCAGGGCTGACGGCTCGTTTGCGGGTGTTGGAAATGGCGCTGAATGGCAGCGTTACCATCATCCAGGCGGGCGGGCCCACAGACAAAACGGAGGGCACAGAGGGGCAGCACTGTGTTGATCCCATATCCGGGGAGGAATTCGTTTGCGTCGAGGTGACGGAGAAAGGATACATCTGGGAACCGGCGGATGAAAGTGGCGCGGAACCCCTGCGAGAAACTCTGGAAAAAGTCATGGCAGAGCACGACGCGAATGTGGATGCGCATGGGCCAATCCAGGAGAAGGTTGACAGCGTAATTGCTGAAAACGTGATTCTGGGATCTCGCATCGCCCTGCTGGAGCTGATGTACAACACGGACGTATCCGGCAACCCGTTCACGGTGACGTTTGAGAGCCTGACGGGCCTGGTTTGCACCGGCGTGTGGAACACCGCGCTGGCGCGGCTGGAATTCTGAGAGGGGAGTGAGAGATTATGGCAGAATTTCTTGGAACTGTGCAGCTCGGCGGATTCTATAACAACGGGGCGATCCTCCCGCGGCCCACAAAGCCGTGGCGGTATGATCAGGAGGCTTTCTATGGCTCGGGCGTGGGCGACATCCCGCAGATGTCCGGCGGCATGGCGAATTATACCATCGGAAATACGCCCAGCGTCGCCGCGAATAAACTTCAATGGCACAAAATCAAGGACGGCGACAAGACCCTCCTCATTTGCGACCGGGTCATCCTCGCCTATGTCTCGTGGGACGATCTCAACGCACAAGGTTACGTCGCAGGGAAGACCGTCGTCATCGATGGGACGCAGTACAAGTGCCGCCTCCTCGCAGGCGGCAGTGAATACCGCAGCGGCAACGACTCATACTCGGGTGGAAGCCCCACAAATAACGAATGGGACAGGTTCATCACCAACGAAGAGGCCGTCCCTGGGCTTCCGGTCCCTATTTTCTCCGACCTGGACGCCAACCGAGGTGAGACCGACGCGACCTCCGCTCACAATCAATTTTGGAACTGGCTCCATATCTATTCATGGTGCCCGGATACGTTCAACGGGAACGCGGCATACCGGCCGGCCCGCGGGCGCGATTCAGCCCGTTGTTGGAACCGTTTTTTGGTGGAAACTCGGGTTGCAACCGTCGGCTTTCGCCCCGTCCTTGAAGTCCTGAACACCGCCCCCACTATGCCCTCCAGCCTCACCATCCCCGCGCAGATCAACGGCGGCAGCACCATCACCCTCTCCTGGGGCGCCGCCGCCGATGCCGAGGACAACCTGGAGGGCTACAAGGTGGAGCGCAGCCTGGACGGCGGCACAACCTGGACGCAGATCTACCAGGGCGGGCTGACCAGCACCACCAACATCGTGCCCTTCGGCTCCGAGAGCGTCATGTACCGGGTGAAAGCCTATGACGCCGAGGGGCTGGAGTCCGGCTGGAAAACCAGTGCCCAGGTCACCGTAATCAACAACACCGCGCCCACTGTCCCCGGGAACCTCACCGTGCCGGAGGCGGTCCAGGGTGGCCAGCCGCTGGCCATCTCCTGGGGCGCTTCCTCCGACGGGGAGAATAATCTGGCCGGCTACTGCCTGGAGCGCCAGGTGGACGGAGGGGACTGGGAAGCGGTCTACTCCGGGCCGGAGCTGTCCTTCACCGACCAGATCACCAAGGGTTGGCAGACGGTTGCGTACCGTATTCGTGCCTACGATACGGCCAACGCCTACAGCGGCTTTGCCGTCTCCGAGGCCAGGGAGGTCAACAACAACACGCCCCCCGCCATCACCTGCGAGTACCCCGCAAATACCCCCCTGGGGGTGAAATCTGAGGGCTTCGGGGTGGACTACTCCGTGGAGGATGAGGAGGGCGACGCGGTCATCGTCACCGAGGCGGTGGACGGCGCGGCCCTGCGGACATTTGCCGTGGAGCTGGGGGAGGCCAACCGCTTCACCCTGGACGGCGAGGCGTTCATGAAGCTGCTGAACGGGCGGCATACCCTGTCCATCACCGCCGCCGACAGCGCGTCCAGCGCCGTCCACAGCCTGAGCTTTGAGAAGCTGGTAACCGCCGCATCTGTCACGCTGGAGCGGCCCATGGAGGCCGACGGCCCCATCAGCGTGTGCGTGCTGTCGGTGTCCGGCTTCATCCCGGCGGATGCGGACTACAGGGTGGAGGTCACCAACAACGCCCTGGACGGGGAGCCGGTGTGGGAGGACTGCACCGCCGCCGTGAGGGCAGGGGCGAACCACGTCTTTGAGAACCAGACCGCCGCCAACGGCTTCGCGTTCAACTTCCGGCTGAACGTCGAGCGCGGCGAGAGCGGGATCGGCGGCTACATCACATCTGTTCAAGGAGGATTTCAGTAATGGGCTTGAACATCATTCGGACGGACAGCGTACGCGACCGTGCGCTGGCAAACAGCGGCATCACGCCGCCCAGGGACTGGGGTGACGTAGAGCAGGTGCGGGCGGCCAAGCTTCAGGAGATCTCCGCCGCCTGCAATGCCGCCATCACCGCTGGGTGCGACGTGACCCTGACGGACGGCTCCACCGGGCACATCTCCCTGACGGCGGAGGATCAGATCAACCTCTCCACGGCCACGCAGGCGGTAGGGCAGGGGGCGGCAGGCTACCCCTACCACCTGGACGGCCAACTGTGCACGCTGTATCCGGCGGCGGATATTGTGGCCATGGCCCAAGCCGCCACAGCCCACAAGCTCTACCACACCACCTACTATAACCACCTGGCCGCCTGGGTGCGGCGGTGCGAGACTGTGGAGGAGGTAGCGGCGGTTACATATGGCGCACCGCTGCCCGAGGATTTGGCGGCAAACATGGCGGAGATTTTGACCGTAGCGGGAGGTGGCGCGGAATGAAACGCGTCCTGACGCTGTGGGCTGCGCTGGGCGTAGTCTACGTGGCCATGGAAACCGTGTTCAGGAGCTACTCCCACCCGTCCATGTTGGTGGTGGGCGGATTGTGCGGGATACTGGTTGGCTCCATCAATCAGCGGCCCCGGTTCTACCATGCGCCGGTGTGGCTCCAATCTGCTATCGGGGCGTTGATCGTGCTGCTGGTGGAGTTTGTCAGCGGCTGCGTGCTTAACCTCTGGCTGGGACTGGACGTGTGGGACTACTCGGGTCAGCCCGGGAACATTCTGGGCCAGGTGTGCCCAGCATTCGGGCTGCTGTGGTTCTTCCTCATGCCGCTGGCCATCTGGGCGGAGGACACGGGCAACTGGCTGATTTGGTTCTACCAGGCCAACACCGCCGCGCCGCATATTTACCGTCCGCCTGAGTACAAGCTGTACACGCTGAGGACGATCTACATCGAGTTTTTCACTGGAAAGTGAGACAAAACAGGAAACGGAGGTTTTACAAAATGGATAAGACGATCGACAACTTCAAGGCGGCGGCACTCGCGCTCTTCGGCCTGCTCACCGGCCTGTGGGGCTGGCTGGGCTGGCTGGTGGTGGGCTGGGTGGCCTGCATGGTGCTGGACTACCTCACCGGGTCGCTGGCCGGAACCTGGGCGGGGGGCTGGTCCAGCGCCAAGGCTCGGGACGGCATCCGGCACAAAGCCGGGATGATCGTGGTGGTGCTGGTGGCCGCTGGGGCGGATATGCTGATCTACCTGGTGCTCACCAACCTGCCTGTGCTGGCGCTACCCATCCAGTACCCCGGCCTGGTGTGCCCGGTGGTGCTGGTCTGGTACATTGTGACGGAGCTGGGGAGCATGGCGGAGAACGCCGCAACCATGGGCGCGCCGGTACCCCAGTGGCTGGTAAAGCTGCTGGCCATGAGCAAGAATGCCGTGGACAGTGCGGGGGACAAGCTCAGCGGTGACGGCGATGAGCAATGGTAAGATTATCTGGGACAAGCTCATCGCCGCCGGCTTCACCCCGGCGGGGGCGGCAGGGCTCCTGGGCAACCTGTACGCCGAGAGCGGGCTGAATCCCCAGAACCTCCAGAACACCTACGAGGCAAAGCTGGGCTTTACCGACGCCACCTACACGGCGGCTGTGGACAACGGCACCTATACCAACTTCGCCAAAGATTGCGCCGGGTACGGCATCGCCCAGTGGACATACAGCACCCGCAAGGCGGCTCTGCTAGCCTACGCAAAGGGCCAGGGCCGCTCCATCGGCGACCTGGATATGCAGGTGGGGTATCTGCTTCAGGAGTTGGCCAGCTTGTTCCCGGCAGTGCTGGCCACGCTCAAATCTACGGCCAACGTCCGGGAGGCGTCCGACTGTGTGCTGCTCCAGTTCGAGCGGCCCGCCAACCAGAGCGCGGAAAACTGCGCCCACAGGGCGGCAATTGCCCAGGAATTCTACGACAAATTTACGGGAGGGGCAAGCATGAATTTCATCATGACCGCCGCGGCGTTCTGCGCCCAGGCGCTGAACATCGCGAGGAATTACAAAACCAGCTATATGCTGGGGCCCTGGGGGTGGCCCGCCAACGATAAGATGATCACCAGGGCGACCACCAACGGCTCCAACGCGCAGACCAACAAGAGCTGGTTGTCCTACGCCAACGCCATCAAGGGGAAGGGCTTCCTGTTTGACTGCGTGGGCCTCATCAAAGGCATTCTCTGGGGCTGGAGCGGCGACCTGTCCCGCACCTATGGCGGCGCGGGTTACGCCTGCAACGGTGTGCCCGACTGCGACGCCAAAAAGATGATCGACAGCTGCCGGGAGGTGTCCACCGACTTTTCCCGGATCGTCCCCGGCGAGGCCGTGTGGATGGACGGCCACATCGGCATCTACGTGGGCGGTGGCGTGGTGGTGGAGTCCACGCCAAAATGGCAAAACGGGGTGCAGTGCTCCACGCTGGCCAACACGGCGGGGTCGCAAAAGCTCCCTGGGACGGTGGGCAGCCGGACGTGGACAAAGCACGGAAAACTGCCGTGGGTGGACTATACCACAGCGAAGGAAGTCAATGAGGAGGAGAACGATATGACCGAAGAGCAGATTCGCAAGATTGTGCGGGATGAGTTCGCCAAGATCGAGGCGGAGCGGGCGGCGCTGCCTGTGGCTCCCTGGGCCGAGGAGGCGCTGGCCACAGCGGTGGCCAGGGGGATCACCGACGGCAAGCGGCCCCAGGCTATTGGCACCCGCCAGGAGATGGCCATCATGGTGCTGCGGGGGCAGCAGAGCGAGGAGTGAGCAAAATCCCAGGCGCATGGGATTTTGAGAAAAGAGGCTGGGAATCACTCCCCAGCCTCTTTTTCTTTGTCCAGCTCCATCATCTTCGATTTTACCCATGCGCAAAAGTCATGTGTAATCCGTGTGCAAAAAGTTGCTGACTGGACACATTTTAAGACCTAGTGCATTAAGTGAAACAACGGGTGAAAAAGGCGTAAACCCGTTGCGGCCGTAAGAGAAAATCCCGGAACCCTTGCAATTAAAGGTTCCGGGATTTGGTGCGGGTAGTGGGGGTCGAACCCACACGGATCGCTCCACAGGAACCTAAATCCTGCGCGTCTGCCAATTCCGCCATACCCGCGTATGGGCGGCGGGGGAAGCCCCGCCGTCATTTGCTGTTTTGTTTACCATACCAGGGTGGCAAAATAATCGTCCGGCGTCTCCGCCCGCCGCATCAGCTCCACCGAGCCGTCCTGGCGCAGCAGAAGCTCCGCCGAGCGCAGCTTGCCGTTGTAGTTGTAGCCCATGGAGAAGCCGTGGGCCCCGGTGTCGTGGATGACCAGTACATCGCCAATCTCGATCCTGGGCAGATCCCGGTCAATGGCGAACTTGTCGCTGTTCTCGCACAGGGAGCCCACCACGTCGTATACGTGGTCGCAGGGCGCCCCCTCCTTGCCCAGCACGGTGATATGGTGATAGGCCCCGTACATGGCGGGCCGCATCAGGTTGGCGGCGCAGGCGTCCACGCCGATATACTCCTTATAAATGTGTTTCTCGTGGACGGCGGTGGTGACCAGGTGGCCGAAGGGGGCCAGCATGAACCGGCCCAGCTCGGTATAAATGGCCACATCCCCCATCCCGGCGGGGACCAAAATCTCCTCGTAGGCCTTCCGCACGCCCTCACCGATGACCGCGATGTCGTTGGCGCTCTGCCCCGGGCGGTAGGGGACGCCCACGCCGCCGGACAGGTTGATAAATGCCACATGACACCCCGTCTCCCGGGCCACATCGGCGGCGGTCTGGAACAGCAGCCGAGCCAGGGCGGGATAATACTCGTTGGAGATGGTGTTGGAGGCCAGGAAGGCGTGGATGCCGAAGCGCTTTGCCCCCAGCTCCTTCAGGCGGCTGAATGCCTGGGCCAGCTGGGGCCGGGTCATGCCGTACTTGGCCTGGCCCGGGTTGTCCATGACCTGGAAGCCCTCCTTGCTCTCCCCCAGGGTGAATACCCCGCCGGGATTGAAGCGGCAGCACACCGTCTCGGGCACACGGCCCAGGGTATTGTACAGAAAATCAACGTGGGTCAGGTCGTCCAAATTGATGTTGGCTCCCAGCTTGGCGGCCAGCTCAAACTCCTCCGCCGGGGTCTCGTTGGAGGAGAACATGATCTCGCTGCCCGAAAACCCGCACTTCTCCGACATCATCAGCTCGGTGAGGGAGGAGCAGTCCACGCCGCAGCCCTCTTCCCGCAGCAGCTTGAGGATGCCGGGGGTGGGGGTGGCTTTGACGGCGAAATATTCCTTGAACCCCGGGTTCCAGGCGAAAGCGGCCTTCAGCGCCCGGGCGTTTTCCCGGATGCCCCGCTCGTCGTAGATGTGGAAGGGGGTGGGATAGGTCTTTATGATCTCCCGGGCCTGGGCCAGGGTGAGGAAGGGCTTCTTCATCTCTCTGTGTCTCCTTGCGGTAAATTCACAGAGGCTATCATATAAGATTTTTCGCCAGTTGTCAACCGTCCGTTGGCGGTTTGGGGTCGCCATACACCCTGCCCTCCACATAGGCCATCATGCGGTTGCGCAGCCAGCAAAACACGATCAGCCAGAAGGGCGAGATCAGCACCCACAGCTCGCCAAAAGAGAGCTTCACAGACACGGCGACGCCCGCCGCGATGAATTTACCCACCTTCGCTTGATCCATGGTAATCCCTCCTTTGGGCTCAGTGTACCATACCGGCCCTGAGAACTGTTCCCCACAGACCGCGAATCCGGGGTTTTACGCCTCCCGCCCGGTTTCCATCAGCAGACGGGTGCGCAAAGCGGAATACCGCCGGGTCTGCCGGTCATTGGCCACCATCTGGGCCATCAGCTCGCCGCTGCCCACCAGGATGAACAGCTCCCGGGCGCGGGTGATGGCGGTGTACAGCACCCCCCGGGCCAGCAGGGAAGGGGGGACGTCGCTGAGGGCCAGGATCACCGCCCGGTACTCGCTGCCCTGGGCCTTGTGGACGGTGACGGCGTAGGCAGGCTCCAGCTCCCCCAGCAGTTCCGGCGGGTAGGCCACCAGCCGTCCGTCGAAGGACACGGTGATCCCCCCGGCGTTCACCTCCAGAATGGTGCCGATGTCGCCGTTGAACACCCCCATGTCCTTGGCCCCCGTGTCAGGATCCTCCCAGAACAGGTCGTAGTTGTTCTTGACCTGCATCACCCGGTCGCCCTCCCGGAAGATGAAGGGGCCGAAGGCCCGCTCCCCCTTGCCGTCGGCGGCGGGATTGAGCGCCTCCTGCAAGGCCCGGTTCAGCGCGGCGGTGCCCGCCCCCCGCTTCCGGGTGGGGGTCAGCACCTGGATCTGCTCCGGCGGGATGCCCATGTTCTTTGGCAGGCGGGTCTGGCACAGCTCCACGATGGTGTCCACCGTGCGAGCGGCGTCCCTCCGGCCCATGTAAAAGAAGTCGCGGCTCTTGTTTTTCAGCTCGGGCGCCGTCCCCCGGTTCACNCCGTGGGCGTTCATGACGATGGCGCTCTCCCGGGCCTGACGGAAAATCTCNGTNAGNGANACNGCGGGCACCACCCCGGAGCGGATNAGGTGATCCAGCACNTTCCCCGGCCCNACNGACGGNAGCTGGTCNGGGTCNCCCACCAGCACCAGNCGGCAGTCCNNNCGCAGNGCNGCCANNAGNGCCGCCATGAGGGACACGTCCACCATGGANGTCTCGTCCACGATGACCGCGTCCACCTCCAGCGGGTCGTCCTGGTTCTTGGTNAAGGCNAGNTGGCCGGTAAANGGGTCAAGCTTGGTCTCCAGCAGNCGGTGGATGGTNAGCGCCTCCGCGCCGCAGGTCTCGCCCATCCGCTTGGCGGCGCGGCCNGTGGGGGCGGCNAGGGCCGTCTCCAGCCCCAGNGTCTCGAACAGGGCCAGCACCCCCCGCAGGGAGGTGGTCTTGCCGGTGCCCGGNCCGCCGGTGAGCAGCATCACCTGNCGGCTGGCGGCCAGCTCCACNGCCGTGCGCTGCTGGGCGGCGTAGGTGATNCCCTGNTCCCGCTGGATGGCGTCGATNAGCCGCCCCAGNCCCTCCGGCGGGGCGATCTCATTGCGGCACATCTCNCCCAGNCGCATGGCCACNTAGCACTCCGCGCCGTACAGCCCCGCNGGGTAGCAGGCGGTNACCCCGGCGATGTCCTCCCGCACCACCTCGCCCCGCTCCATGAGGGCNTTCAAACCTTCGGTGAGACACTCCCCCTCCACCCCGATGAGGGCGGCNGTGGCGGCCAGCAGNTTGTTCTCCGGCAGGAANACATGNCCGTTGTCNGCGTTGTGATCCAGCTCNAACAGCAGGGCGGACTCCACCCGCTGGGGGTCGTCCCCNGCCACNCCCAGCTCGATGGCCAGNGCGTCCACCTGGGCGAAGGGGATNTCCAGCGAACGGTCNGCCAGCAGNTAGGGGTTGTCGNGGATCACGTCNNCCGCCANGTCGCCNAACCGCTNGTACAGCGGCATGGCGGCGGNCAGGGGCAGCCGGTGCTCGGACAAAAACTCCGCCAGACGGCGCATCCCCATCTTCTGGCGGAAGTCCTCNCTGATGGCNCNNGCCCGNTTGGGGGACACCCCCCGGATCTCNCACAGCTTTTCCGGNTCGTTCTCAATNACGGCCAGCGCGTCCTCCCCNAAGCGNTCCACGATCTGCCNNGCCAGNCCCATGCGGATGCCCTTTACCACCCCGGAGGCCAGGTACTCGAACACCGCCTTTTCCCCCACGGGCATNCGGCGGGTGACCACCTCCGCCTTGAACTGNTCGCCGTAGCTGGGGTGGCGGCCCCAGGCNCCCTCCAGCTCCAGGCTCTCGCCGGGGGCCACGCCGGGCATACAGCCCACCGCCGTGATNTCCCCCCGCTCGCCGCAGTCCAGCTTCAGCACNGTGTAGCCGTTCTCCTCATTGCGGAACAGCACGGCGGACACCGTGCCCTCCACCTGGTTCCGNCCCGTCATCTCGGCAATNTCCTCGGGCATGACCNNCCNNCCAATCCAAACAAACGTTTTATCGTATTATAGCACGGCCCGCCGNCCTTTTCAAGAAGAATCATNANAGGCCGCCGGATAAAAAATTTTTGAANAAATTTTGNNNAACCCATTGCAGGAACGCNAATTATATGNTATACACAAAGAAGAACNGCGCNNNTCNGNCGCNCCTGTCCGAAACTGCCAAATGAACGGAGGAANTGTCATGTTAAAAGGAATNGCCGCCTCGGCCGGGGCGGCCGTCGCCCAGCTGTTTTANCTGGANGAGCCCGACCTGTCCGTCACCNNNGAGACCGGNCTGGATCCCGCCCAGCAGCANCAGCGCTATGACCAGGCCGCGTCCCAGGCCATCCGNGANNTGGACGGCCTGTACGAGAAGGCCCGNGCCACCGACGAGAACGTGGCCCAGGTGTTTGACATCCACCGCATGATGCTGGAGGANCCNGACCTCATCGACGGCATCGACGGCCTGCTGGACGAGGGNTATAACGCCGAGTACGCCGTGCGGGAGACCGCCGACTCCCTGGCCGCCATGTTCAAGTCCATGGACGACGAGTATATGCAGGCCCGCGCCGCNGANGTGATGGACGTGGGCAACCGNCTGATCCGGGTGCTNAAGGGCATCCCCGACGCCGCCGACTTCCCCGANGAGCCGGTGATCGTGGCGGCGGTGGATCTGCTGCCCAGCCAGACCGTCCGGCTGGACAAGGATCACGTGGCGGGCTTTGTCACCAAGCTGGGCTCNTCCACCTCCCATTCNGTCATCCTGGCCCGCACCCTGGGCATCCCCTGCATCGTGGGCATGGGNGACGANTACGACAAGCTGCCCANGTCCGGCCTGGTGGCCATCGACGGNTCCACCGGCGAGGTAGCCCCCCAGCCCGACGAGGCCACCCGGGCGGAGTTCACCCGCCGCCGTGACGCGTTCCTGGCCGACCAGGNGGCGCTGGAGGCGTATAANGANCGCAAGGCCGTCACCAAGAGCGGCCATAAGGTGCTGGTGTGCGCCAACATCGGCGGCCTGAAGGANATTGACGCGGTCATCGCCCGGGGCGGCGCCGGCGTGGGCCTGTTCCGCAGCGAGTTCATCTACCTGGACAGCCCGGACTTCCCCACCGAGCAGGCCCAGTTCGAGATCTANAAAGAGGTGCTCTCCCGGCTGGCNCCCCGCCCCGTGGTGGTGCGCACCCTGGANCTGGGCAGCGACAAGCAGGCCCCCTACTTCGGCATCGAGGGNGAGGAGAACCCCGCCATGGGCTANCGGGCCATCCGCATCTGCCTNAAGCAGCCNGAGATCTTCCGCACCCAGCTGCGGGCGCTGCTGCGNGCNTCGGTGTACGGCAAGCTGAACATCATGTTCCCCATGATTACCCACCTGGAGCAGGTGCTGGAGATCAAGACCATCGTCAACCAGGTNCGGCAGGAGCTGGACAAGGAGGGCATCNCCTACAGCCAGGACGTGGAGTACGGCATCATGATCGAGACCCCCGCCGCCGCNGTCATGGCCGACGTGCTGGCCAAGGAAGTGGACTTCTTCTCCATCGGCACCAACGACCTGACCCAGTACACCCTGGCCGCCGACCGGATGAACGCCAACATCAGCAACCTGTTNGACTCCGGCCACCCCGCCATCCTGCGCCTCATCGAGCGCACNGCCAAGGCCGCCCATGACGCGGGCATCTGGGTGGGCATCTGCGGCGAGTCCGCCGCCAACACCGCCCTCACCGCCTTCTATATGTCGGTGGGCATCGACGAGCTGTCCGTCTCCGCCGCNTCCATCCCCGCCGTNAAGCGGGCCGTNATCGAGTGCGACTAAAGCAGACTGTCGTNAAGTACAGCGAAAGCAAACAAAAGCCCCGGNGTCCNNCAAGGACNCCGGGGCTTTTNGCCGTTTATTCCAGATAGGCGGCNTACACCTGCCGCCGGGTGAAGCCCTCCGCCGGGCCAAACAACCGCCCNGGCAGGGGCAGGGCGTGAATGGGATCGTCCGGCTTGACCACGTTTAGCAGCAATCCCTGCTCTTCACACCACTCCAGCGCGCCNCAGTAGGCGTCCTCGTGCNTGCCGNTNCGGCGGATCTTCGCCCAGCGGCGGGCCATGGCCTCCTCCTTGGGGCACAGCAGCATGGCCAGCTCCCCGAAGGTCATGGGGTCGTCCAGCCGCAGGCGGTTGTCCGANTAGGCCACCGCCCGATCCTTTTGCAGACGGCACAGCTTATCAAACAGCGGGTCGTCCCGGCCCAGGTCGGCAAAGGGNCTCTCCTCCATGAGCTGCCCCACCGTCANCACCTGGTAGCCGTACTCGCGCAGCAGCTCCANNTGCTTNCGCAGNCCNNAGGCCACCGGGGTGCGCTTGGCCATGTTGTAGCCGTCCTTNTGGAAGATNATCTGGCCGCNGAAGAAGTCCGGNTCCTTNTCCANCGCCTTCTTCATGGGCTCCACCATGGCGTTGACCTCCGCCTCCANNGCGGCNTCCGGGTTCGGNCAGNGTGGAGGGCAGCCAGCCCGCCCCGTCAAAGGACGCGGCCATGTACTGGTAGCCCACCTTGTCGTACACGTCGTANCTGGTGAAGCCGTCCTGCATCNTGTCCACNTAGTGGGGCGGGCGGNNCANGGTGTCANCTGNTAGCCGTAGTTTTCCTTCATCAGAGCGTCCAGCCGCAGCTGGTCGTCCACTGCCTTGTCCACGCTGCCCAGGTACTCCCGGGCCCCATACACAAAAGGTTTTTTGCCGAAGATGACGTGGCGGTAGCTGTGGTTGGTGATCTGGTGGCCCTCGTCCAGCATCCGGCGGATGAGCCGGTCGTTGTGAACCGCGCCCCCCTTGTCGTCGTGGCCCAGGTCAGGGTAGTGGTCGAATTTGGTGCCGCCCCAGGCGGCGCTGCCCACCTTGCCCGCCTTGTCCGGGTAGTTCTCGCTGGTGTCCCCCACCACGTCGAAGGAGCCCTTGGCCCCGAATTCCGCCATGACGTCCAGGATCACGTCGGTGAGGGAGCGCCCCTCGAACCGGTCCGGGGCGGCGGGCATATCCATGGGCCCGTCGTCAAAGGTCATGGCGCAGACGCGCTTGTCCGTCTTGATCCGCTCAATGCGGCGGGTGTAGCTCAGGTGGTGTTTCTCCGCCGGAGTGATAAACTTTTTTACAATTTTCTTCCCCTTTTTGCCCAGCTTTACCAGCATCGACATACCATTCAATCCCTTCTAAACATATCCTGCAAGCGGCACTTGGCGGCGAACGCCGCCCACTGCGCGTAATCTGCCGGACCCGCCCCGGTTTTTCTCCGCCGGGTGAGCTGGCTCTGGGCCACGTACCATGCCCGTCCCCGCCGGCCGCGGATCTCCGCCCCGCCCTCCAGCAGGGCGGCTTTCACCGCCTCCAATGTCCGCTCCTTCACTTGAACCGTCACCACGGCGTTGCCGATCTCCTGGGGCACGTGGGCGTCGCTGCCACCGAAGGGGAGCAGATTGTGAGCGGCGGCGAACTGAGCCGCCAGGGCGTTGGCCTCCCGGATGTTCCGGTCCGCCCGGCTGTTCCACACCTCCACCCCGTCCAGGCAGGGCACGGCGGGGAGCAGGCGGGTATCGTCCCGGTTGTGCTCGAAGGGGTGGGCCAGCACCGTCAGCCCCCCCTGGGCGCGGATGCGCTCCGCCGCCTGGTAAAAATCCGCCGTCTCCACCGGCTCGGTGACGAACAGCCCCAGCAGGTGGCCGAACCGGGTGGCCAATTCTATTCCGGGGATGAACAGGAAGTCCGGGTAGTCCGGCGTGTCGGTGAGGGCCACGCCGTGGTCGCATATGGCCACTCCGTCCAGCCCCTTGGCACGGGCCAGGGACGCGATCTCGTCCAGCCCCATCACCCCGTCAAAGGAGCGCTCGGAGTGGACGTGCAGATCAAGCTTCAGCTCCATAGTCACCGCCTCAGCAGCATCCCGCGCACATAGCGGCGCAGGGGTTTGGGGTCGTCCTTGGCGGACAGGGCGTCCCTGGCCCGGAACCAGTCCGCCATCCCCTGGAAAAAGGGCCCCGGTCTGCCGTGGTGCAGGTAGTCCAGCATAGCCGCCCCGTCGTTGAGGGTGAAGCGCATCCGCACGCCGGCCCGATAGTCCCGGGGCCGGTAATCCAGCCGCTCCCCTGCCGCCGCCCGGGCATAGCGGGTCACAAAGGGGCTGTTTGCCCGCTCGGTCATGGGGAAGCTGCCCCACACCCGGGGATTTACCTCCAGCACGTACTCGCCCTTGAACTCCACCATGGCCATGCCCACAAAGCCGAAGGAGGACAGCAGGCGGTACGCGCTGTCGATCATATGCTCGTCATAGAAGCTCTCACAGCAGGTGGACGGCCCGCCGGCGGCGGGGTATTCCCGAACCCGCCGGTGGCAGATGGCGGAGATGAGCCGCCCCTCCCGGTCCAGCAGCAGGCTGGCCCCGGCCCCCTGCCCGTCCACCTTCTGCTGGACGATGGGATTGGGATCGTATTTCGCCATGGCCGCCCGCTTGGCGGCGTACTCTTCAGAATTATTTGCAATGGCGTAGCGATCCTTGGCCTTGAGCCCGAACTTCTCCCCGCAGTGGGGCTTGATGATGACGGGCCAGCCCTCCGGCTCCCCGTCGTACTGCCTGGGTACAGGGATGCCCAGCTCCTCACAGCGGCGGTGGACAGCCTCCTTGTCGTTGAGGGCGTCCAGCGCCTCCGGGGAGGCGATGAGGAAGTCGCAAATCTTCTCGAACCGCTCCCGCTGTTTTGCCACGGCGTTGAGGGTGGCCGCCCCGGCGCAGAAGAGGATGGGGTGGTCATATTCGGCCAGGAGGGCGTACAGCTTGTCCGGGTAGTCGGGGCCGGCGGCGGAGCCGTCCAGCCAGCGGCTTTCGCTCACATAGCGGGAGGCAAACACCGGCGGCTCCAGGGCCGAGTCGCCCCTGGCCTGGGTGACGACCACCCGGTAGCCCGCCCGACCCAGCGCCCGCACGGCGGCGATGGAGGTGCGGTATTTCCCATCTGTGACGACAGCGGTGGCCATGGCCGAGCCTCCTCATTCAAATTCATTGGCAAATATTATAACAAAGCGGGCGGCGGATTGCAAGGGCGGAGGGTTCTCGTCTCTTTTCAGATAATGGTTGCTAGGATAAAACTCCAGCAATTTCACCAACTCATATTGAATTTTCTGGAGGCGTATGATAATATGAAAAGTAGCAAATCGGTATTTGAGGGATTAGATTATGAATAAAAAGCAAATAACTGCTATGACAATCTTAACATTGGTTTTAGCTTTTATGGATATATCTGGCTTGCCTGCGATATTGTTTGTAGATTGCTGTTTATCTGATGTGACGCCATATATCATTAGTCTGCTGGTAAATTTTCTAATCATAGGGTTTTTCGCGTGGTTTGCCCTGAAACTATTTGGAAAAGATTGGGAGCTCGGACTTCACACTTCTGGATTGATTGATGGATTAAAAAAGTATGCTTTTGCAGGCGTGGTGGCGGGTATTTTATCTTGCATTGCATTTATCATAGGGCTTGCGCCTTTTGATTATAAGCCGAGTGTATGGAAAATCCTGATTGAAGGCGTTTTGTATTATTTCGGTGTAGCGTTTATTGAGGAGTTATATGTTAGGGGTTTGTTCCTTAACATTGTTGACAAAATTGCTTACAAAAATGAGCGTCATGCGGCCATTGCCATATGGGTATCATCAGTCGTTTTCGGATTGGGACATATTCCCGGTATGATTGGCATGGAGCCACTTGTAATTCTATTTAAAGTAATTTCGACTATCGGAATGGGTTTGTACTTTGGGGCAATATACAAAAGGACTAATAATCTGTGGATGCCGATTATTTTGCATGGCTTTATTGATATATGTGCCCTGCCATACTGCTTCACTACATTCAGCGGATATAAAACAATGAGCCTAATTGGACTTGTTATGATATATACTCTATTAGGCATATATAGCATTGTTCTGATGAGACCGAAAAAACGATAAATTCTTGTTTATCGGGGAGTTATCCATTATGGATAGCTCCCCGTCCCGGTACTTTGACGAAGAATTATAGGAAATAGAGCATCAGCAACCTTAATCTGAAAAGGGAGGGGTTCTCCTTGACAGCCTGTTTCTGGATATTATATCATAACGTCGGGATAAATGAAACAAAATGGAGCTGAAACGGCATGATAACCCTCCAGGAATACTGCGCGAACCCCTGCGAAACCCTATCCATCCCATATTGGAAAGCAAAGGGGATGTCCATACCGTCCGATATGGACATCGTCCACCACAGCCGGTTCCGCGAAGAAATGGCGGCGGGCCGCCAGCACAGCCGCTATTTCCGGCTGATCCACCATCTGCGCTCTGTCCCCCGGCCCGGGCCCGCCCCTTCCGGCATCACATTTGCTCCCATTTCCGCAGATCGGGCCGGGGAACTGGCGGACATGATTAACCGCAGCTACAGGCATTCCGGCATCCAGGTCACAGAGGAGGAAGTACGCGGCTGGACAAACGCTCAGGTATACCGCCCCGAGCTGTGGATCGGCGCTTTCGCGGAGGAAACGCTGGTCGGCTCTGCCATCGGAGAGTTTGACCCGGAGGCGGGGGAGGCGGTCATTGAGTGGCTCCAGGTGCTGCCGGAATACCGGCGCCGTGGGATCGCCGCCGCCCTGGTGCTCCGTACGCTGAACGCCATGGCCCCCTTTGCGGACTTTGCCACGGTATCCGGTGAATGCGATAACCCCACCCAGCCGGAGACGGTCTACCGCGCCTGCGGGTTCCAGGGGGACGACGTGTGGCACATCCTGCGCTGAGGCCGCTCCGCAGGATTTTTTGAAATTACAGTTGATAAATTTTCCCGGGCGTGATAAAATAACTGCGGCTTGTCAGCGCCTCGGCGCGGAACAAGGCCGCGCTAGTTGGGGAGTTAGCGGTGCCCTGTACCTGCAACCCGCTACAGCAGGGATGAATCCCGGCCCCCGGAGGCAGACTGTGCCGTCTGCCCCATATAAGCAGCGATGATGGATCGGTCCCGCGCAACGCTCACCCGTGAACCGTGTCAGGCGGGGAACCGAGCAGCACTAAGCGGACCTGGGCGTGTGCCGCGGGCCCGCCGATCCTGAGCCGGCTGTATGGGTAACGGGCATATCCTGTGCTTCAAAGGCCGGTGCGCGGTCTTGTTTCGCGCCGAGTTTTTTATTTTTTCGAGGTGATTTGGATGTACCAGGCCCTATACCGCAAGTGGCGCTCCCGCACCTTTGACGAGGTGGTGGGCCAGGATCACGTCACCCAGACCCTGAAGCGGCAGGTGCAGTCCGGGCGGCTGTCCCACGCCTACCTCTTCACCGGTACCCGGGGGACGGGCAAGACCTCCTGCGCCAAGCTGCTGGCCCGGGCGGTGAACTGCGAAAACCCCCAGGACGGCAATCCCTGCAACGCGTGCCCCGCCTGCCTGGGCATTGAGAACGGCTCCATCCTGGACGTGCTGGAGCTGGACGCCGCCTCCAACAACCGGGTGGACGACGTGCGCGCCATTCTGGACGAGGCGGTGTACACCCCAGCTACGGTGAAAAAGCGCGTGTACATCGTGGACGAGGTCCATATGCTGTCCACCCAGGCGTTCAACGCCCTTTTGCAGATTTTGGAGGAGCCGCCGGCCCACCTGATGTTTATCCTGGCCACCACTGAGGTGAACAAGGTGCCCGCCACCATCAAGAGCCGGTGCCAGCAGTTCGCCTTCAAGCGCATCCGCGCCGAGGACATCGCCGCCCATCTGCTCCGCGTGTCCGAGCGGGAGGGCATCGACCTCACCGACAGCGCCGCCGCCCTCGTGGCCCGGCTGGCCGACGGCGGTATGCGGGACGCTCTGTCCCTGCTGGACCAGTGC
Organism: Clostridiales bacterium; assembly: GCA_014799505.1. GTDB lineage: Bacteria > Bacillota > Clostridia > Oscillospirales > Oscillospiraceae > Enterenecus. The sequence continues at coordinate 53,360 of JAAVHV010000002.1, read as the reverse complement.
TCCGGCGCGGGCGGGGCCGGAACCGTGGACGAGGAGCGGGTGCTGTCCGCCCTGGGCCTGGCGGGCAACCTGGAGGCCGCCGCCCTGCTGCAAAACGCCGCCGACGGGGACGCGGCCGCCGCCCTGGAGCGGCTGGACAGGCTGTACGCCGGGGGCAAGGAGATGAACGCCCTGGCGGGGGAGCTGTCCGCCCTGGCGCGGGACCTGCTGGTGCGTAAAACCGCCCCCAAGGCCGGGGCGGCGCTGATGACCGGCGGATTTGACGGCGAGACGCTGAAAAGGCTGTCCGCCCGGTTTGACGTGCCCCGGCTGGTGCAGATGCTCACTCTGTTACAGAAAACGGCGGCGGATCTGGCCCGGTCGGCCAACCGCCGCACGGATATGGAGCTGTGCCTGGTCACCCTATGCGACCCCACGCTGGACGGCTCCACGGCGGGGCTGTCCGCCCGGATCGCCCGGCTGGAGCAGGGGGCTGTCACCGCCCCGCCCCCCGCCGCTGGAACGGCGCCGAAAGCGGCCCCCGCCCCGAAGCGGGAAGCGCCGCCTCCGGCGCGGAGCGCCCCTCGGGAGGAACCCCCGGTTCCGGATGAGATCCCCTGGGAGGAGCCGCCTCTGCCGGATGAGCCTCCGGCCCGGGACGAGGACGCGCCCCCCTGGGATGTGGAGCCGGAAGCGAAACCAAGGCCCCGTCCCACCCAGAAGGCGGAACCAGCGCCAACCCCCGCCCCACAGCCCAAAACGGAGGAAAACCCCATCCCTCAGGCATCCGCTGGCGGTTGGCCGGGCTGGCCCGCTTTCCGGGAGCAGTTGAAAGGCCTGCTGGCGGTGAGCGATTACAGCTTCCTCAGCAACCCCGCCATGGCGGAGGGGCGCTTTGACGGAAGCCGGCTCACCCTGTGGACGGCCAACGACTTTTTGCGGGATATGCTGGATCGCCCCGCCATCACCCGGCCAATGGCCCAGCTTTGCCAGAGGCTCACCGGGGCGGCGCACCAGGTGGAGGTAAAGATGGGCAAGGCCCCGCCGGAGGACGCCCCGGAGGCCCCCGCAATGGACGCGCTGGACGCGTTCCTGGCCCAGGGTGGGTCGAATATTATCGTGGAATAAACATATGTGACATAGGAGGAAACCAACATGGCAAAGGGATTCAACAGCCGCGGCATGGGCGGCGGCAACATGAACAACATGATCCGTCAGGCTCAGAAGATGCAGCAGGATATGCTCAAGGCCCAGGAGGAGCTGGAGGCCAAGACCTATGAGGCCGGGGCGGGGGGCGGCGTGGTGTCCGCCACCGTGTCCGGCAAAAAGGAGCTGGTCAGCATCACCATCGACCCCGAGGCGGTGGATCCGGACGACGTGGAGATGCTCCAGGATCTGATCGTGGCCGCCGTCAACGAGGCGCTGCGCAAGGCATCCGACGACGCTTCCAGCCAGATGTCCAAGCTCACCGGCGGGTTGAACCTGCCGTTCTGAGGCGGCGCGTATGTACAACACCACCCTGTGCTACCTGGAAAACGACCGGGGGGAGTATCTGATGCTCCACCGGGTGAAGAAGCGGGAGGACATCAACAAGGGCAAGTGGATCGGCGTGGGCGGCGGCTTCGAGGAGGGGGAGAGCCCCGACGAATGCCTGCGCCGGGAGGTCTGGGAGGAGACGGGCCTGACCCTGACCGACTTCCAATTCCGGGGGGTGGTCACCTTCCTGTGCAGCGACAGCAAGGCGGATCAGTTCATGTACCTGTTCACCGCCACCGGCTGGACGGGGGAGCTGAACCCGGACTGCAGCGAGGGCGACCTGGCCTGGGTGCCCCGCGAAAAGGTGCCGGACCTGCCCATCTGGGAGGGGGACGAGATCTTCCTCAAGCTGCTGGCGGAGGATGCCCCGCCTTTCCTGCTCACCCTGGACTACAGAAGCGAGGGCGATAAGCTGGTGCGGGCCGTGCTGAACGGGAGAATGATCCGCTAAATTGTTTCACGTGAAACGTATGTTCTAATTCTGTCAAGGAGGAACTGTCATGAAATTTTCCGAGATGCCCTACCAGCGCCCCGACCTGGAGGGGATGAAGCAGACCATGGCCGGCCTGATCCAGCGCCTGAAGGACGCGGCCAGCTATGAGGAGGCCAAGGCCGTTTTCCTCGAGAAGGAACAGGAGCAGAAGCACCGGATGACCCAGCGCAGCCTGGCCCACATCCGCCACACCATCGACACCCGGGACGAGTTCTACGACAACGAGGTGAAGTTCTGGAACGCCGCGGGGCCCCAGCTCCAGGAGTACGGACAGGCGTGGACCGCCGCCATGCTGGCCTCCCCCTTCCGCAAGGATTTCGAGCGTGAGTACGGCGATCTGATGTTCATCAACGCGGAGATCGATCTGAAAACCTTCTCCCCCGAGATCATCCCCCAGCTCCAGAGGGAGAACGAGCTGAGCACCGAGTACGAAAAGCTGCTGGCCTCCGCCCAGATCCCCTTCGAGGGCAAGACCTACACCCTGTCCCAGCTCACCCCCTTCAAGTTGGACCCGGACGACGAGCGCCGTCTGGCCGCCTGGAAGGCGGAGGGCCAGTGGTACAAGGATCACCAGGACAAGCTGGACGGCATCTACGACCAGCTCACCCATCTGCGGGACGAGATGGGCAAAAAGCTGGGCTACGAGGGCTACACCACCCTGGGCTACTACCGCATGGGCCGCAACTGCTATACCAAGGAGGACGTGGAGAAGTTCCGCGCCGCCGTGGTGAAGTACCTGGTGCCCGTGGCCGACCGGGTCTACCGGGAGCAGGCCAAGCGCCTGGGCAAGCAGTATCCCATGAGCTTCGCGGACAACGCCCTTCAGTTCCGCTCCGGCAACCCCCGCCCCCAGGGCACTCCCGACGACATCCTGGCCCAGGGCAAGAAGTTCTATGACGAGCTCTCCCCCGAGACCAGCGAGTTTTTCAACACCATGCTGGACGGTGAGCTGCTGGACGTGCTGTCCACCGAGGGCAAGGCCGGCGGCGGCTACTGCACCTCCATCCCGGACTACGAGGTGCCCTTCATCTTCGCCAACTTCAACGGCACCCAGCACGACGTGGAGGTGGTCACCCACGAGGCGGGCCACGCCTTCGCCGCCTGGCTCAACCGGGACCGGGTGCCCATGGAGTACGTCTGGCCCGGCATGGAGGCCTGCGAGGTCCACTCCATGTCCATGGAGTTCATGGCCTGGCCCTGGGAGGAGGGCTTCTTCGGCAAGGACACACAGAAATTCCTGTACAGCCACCTGTCCGGCGCCCTCACCTTCATCCCCTACGGCACCATGGTGGACCACTTCCAGCACGAGGTGTACGCCAACCCGGACATGACCCCCGCCCAGCGCCACGGGGTGTGGAAGAAGCTGCTGGGGGTGTATATGCCCTGGATGAAGCTGGACGGGGACATCCCCTTCTACGCCGAGGGCGAGGGCTGGCAGCGCCAGCACCACATCTACTCCAGTCCCTTCTACTATATCGACTACTGCCTGGCCCAGACGGTATCCCTCCAGTTCTGGGCGCTGCTCCAGAAGGACAGCAAGGCGGCCTGGGAAAAGTATATGGCCTACACCTGCCAGGGCGGCAGCCGCACCTTCACCGACCTGCTGAAGAACGCCGGCCTGGACAGCCCCTTCGAGGAGAAGTGCCTGCGGGGCGTGTGCGAGGCCGCCAGCGCATGGCTGGACAGCTTCGACCTGAGCGGGATCGAGTAAAACAGAAAGCACCCTCCCCCATGCGGGGGAGGGTGCTTTGCTTTGCGGCGGGGCCAGGTCAGGGCTCCGCCTTGGCAATGCGGTATGAGTATACCACCCCGGCGGCCCCGGCCGCAATCAGGGCCAGCGTCATCCACAGCCAGCACCACATTCCGCCCACAAGCAGGGCCGCGGCGATGGACGCCGCTCCCGCCGCCGCGAAAGACCAGCCGCCAAACCGCTGGCACTTGCGCCAGACCGTCTTGTTTTTCATGCTCCAGGGGGTGCGCAGGCCCATGGGGCCGGGCTGCTTCAGCTTTGGCATCCAGTTGCCCAGGGCGATGAGGCCCAAACCGCACACGGCGCAGAGAAGCCTGTGGATGTCTACCGGAAGGAACCCCAAGTGTTCCACCTGCCGGAAATCGGCATACAGGAAGTACAGCTGTAAGGCGGCAAAGACAATGAGCTGTACCACGCCGCCGATAAGCCAGACCAATTCGGACGCCTGTTCCTCCTGGCCGCGCCAGTGCAAACGGCCGCAGGCTGTCCAGATAACGCCACAGGGGACGATGAAGGCGGGAAAGATCAGAATTTCGTATTTGCTGCCCCAGCGGTCCACCACCCCGGCGGCATTGTAGTGGGCGGGGATGGAATCAGGAAGGAAAAGAAGCGCCGCCAGGGGCACGATTAGGGACAGAACTGTCAGCAGAGTGGAGATCGTGTACAGGGCTTTCACTCTGGACTTCATGACTCGCGCCTCCTCTCAGCTCGTCCAGCCACAAGACGGCCTCGTCCAGCACCGTCAGGTCAAGCTCATAATAGATGAAGTTTTTCTGCCGGGTCTCGTAGATCAGCTCCGTCTCTTTCAGCTTCTTCAAGTGATAGGACAGGGCCTGGGGCGTCATACCCACCGCCTCCGCCAGCGCCCCGGAGGTGATGCGGCCCTTTTTCAGTATGGTCAGAATTTTGCGGCGGTTCTCGTCGGCCAGCGCGGCCAAAATCTCGGGGACAGGCATGGACGGGCCTCCAATCTATTTCAATTTTTCTTTAAATAGATTCTACCATGGCGCGGGGACAGTGTCAAGGGGCATTTAAAATATAATTGAAATAGCAGTTGGATCTGCTCGTGACGGGTTCTCCCGTTTCCATAGGAGGGCACAATGTATGATCCCTTCCCTTAACTGACCCATAACGATCCTTTATCTCCTGATTATAATCCATAATGTGATTTTATGTGATTTTGTTTGCTTTCCTCTCAACATTGTGATAGTATAATGCAATAAAAAGCTGGGCGTAATCATGCAAAATCACCAAACAATGGGGGCGGCTGATACAGATTCCAAGCCCGGAGCCCGGCGATTCGGGATAGGAGGACATTGCGATGGAACGGTCAGATGTGCGCTATCAAACCTATGTGCAGATCCTAAAGGAAGAGCTGGTCCCCGCCATGGGCTGTACGGAGCCCATCGCCCTGGCCTACTGCGCCGCCAAAGCGCGGGAGGTGCTGGGCGCGCTCCCCGACCGGTGTGAGGTGGAGGCCAGCGGGAACATTGTGAAGAACGTGAAAAGCGTCATCGTCCCCAATACCGGCGGGCTGAAGGGCATTGCCGCCGCCGTGGCCGCAGGTGTGGTCGCCGGAGACGCCGGCCGGGTGCTGGAGGTCATTTCCGGCGTCACCGAGGAGCAGAAGCTCCAGATCAAGGACTACCTGGAGCACACCGAGATCCAGATCAAGCCCCTGGAAACCGACGAGATCCTGGACATGATCGTCACCCTGTACAAGGGAGACTCCTGGTCCCGGGTGCGCATCGCCAACTACCACACCAACATCGTCCTCATTGAAAAGGACGGGGAGGTTCTCTATCAGATCGGCGTGAAGGCGGAGAAGGCCGCCGAGATGGCTGACCGCAGCCTGCTCAACGTAAAGGACATCGTGGAATTTGCCCAGACCGCCGACCTGGACGACACCAGGGAGATCATCGAGCGGCAGATCGCCTACAACAGCGCCATCTCCGCCGAGGGGCTGAAAAACAACTGGGGCGCCAACATCGGCAGCGTGCTCCTGGCGAGCTATGGAAACGATGTGCGCACCCGTGCCCGGGCCGCCGCCGCAGCGGGCTCCGACGCCCGCATGAGCGGCTGTGAGCTGCCCGTCATCATCAACTCGGGCAGCGGCAACCAGGGCATGACCGCTTCGCTGCCTGTCATCGAGTACGCCAAGGAGCTGGGCTCCAGCCGGGATGAGCTCCACCGGGCCCTGCTGCTGTCCAACCTGGTCACCATTCATCAGAAGACCGGCATCGGCCGCCTGTCCGCCTACTGTGGCGCGGTGAGCGCGGGCTGCGGCGCGGGCTGCGGCATTGCTTTCCTGCTGGGTGGGGACTACAACTGCATCGCCCACACGCTGGTCAACTCCCTGGCCATCGTCTCGGGCATCATCTGCGACGGGGCCAAGCCCTCCTGCGCCGGCAAGATCGCCGCCGCCGTGGACGGGGGTATTTTGGGCTACTATATGTATACCAACGGCCAGCAGTTCTGGGGCGGCGATGGGATCATCTCCAAGGGTGTGGAGAACACCATTCTCAACGTGGGCCGCCTCAGCCGGGACGGAATGCGGGAGACCGACAAAGAGATCATCCGCATTATGACCGACTGCCGCTGAGCGGCGGCGGAAAGGAGCGGTACACTTTGAACGCATTGGATTGGGACATACTGCAATTTTTGAGCCTTTCCCATTGGGCCAGCCTGGTGGGTGTGGTTCTGTTCTTTGTCTTGCTCTATATTCTCGGCCACCTGCCCAAGAAGAAACTCAGCTTCGCCGCCCGCGTCCTGATCGGGAGCGGCGCGGGCACCCTGCTGGGCCTGCTGGTCTGGGCCCTGTCCGGGGGCGTTTCCTCCGGGCTGGAGCTCTTCCAGCCGGCGTCGGCACCTGAGCCCTACGCCAGCGACCTGATCCCCTGGTTCTCCCTGGTGGCCAAGGGCTATGTGGCCCTGCTGTCCTGCCTGATCCTCCCCATGGTCTTTCTGGCCTCCATCCGGCTGGTGGTCAAAACCCCGGCGGAAAAGACGGTCTCCAAGCTGACCCGGTGGAAAAAGTGGGTCAACACCCTGATGCTGCTGCTCAGCGCCGGGGTGGCCTTGGCCCTGGGACTGCTCTTCCAGGTTGGGGTCGTCCCCGACCAGGGCGCTCCGGCCTTCACCGCCGATGGGAATGAGCTTGTCAGCCACCTGTCCTCCATGATCCCCTCCGGCCTGGGCCGGGACCTGGTGCTGGCCAATGTGGCGGGCATCTTCGTGTTCGGCATCTACGTGGGCATCGCCGCCCGGCGGATGCAGGCCAAGTCGGACTCGGTGAAGTCCCTCATCGGCATCCTGGACGGGGCCTTCTCCGTGGGCGTCAGCGTGTGTAAGACCGTCATCGCCTACAAGCCCATGGGGGCAGGGGCCATCATGGCCTGGCTGGTGACGTCCTGCGGGCCGGTGATCCTGCTGATGATTGCCAAAATGCTGCTGGTGCTGATTCTGGGCATGGCGGTGATGCTGATCCTGCAAACGCTGCTGTGCGCCCTGTCCGGGGTGAGCCCCGCCGCCTTTTGGGGCAAGGGGAAGCCGGTGATGGTCAAGGCCCTCAAGACCCGCTCGGGATCCGGCTGCCTGCCCGACGCCCAGCAGATTCTGGCGGAGGAGCTGGGGCTGCGCCGTGAGATCACCGATCCGGTGGCCGCCTACGCCATCGCCTCCGGCGCCCAGGGCTGCGCGGCCCTGTTCCCCACCCTCTCCGTCCTCTTCGCCATGGGGCTCTTCGGCATCCCCATGACCCCTGGGCTCATCGCCGCCCACCTCATTCTGGTGGTTATCGTCTCCTACGGGATCACGGAGCTTCCCGGCACCGCCACCATGTCGGAGTTCGGCCTGGTCATGGGAATCGGCGCGTCCGAGGCCCTGCCCGGTCTGGGCGCTATGATCGCCATTGACCCCATCGCGGATGTGTTCCGCACGCTCATCAATGTGACCGGCTGCATGACAAACGCAATCATTGTGGAAAGAAGGGTAAAGGAATGAAAGTCATCATCATTGGCGGCGTGGCGGCCGGTATGTCGGCTGCCTCCAAGCTGAAGCGCCGTCTGGGCGGCCAGGCGGAGATCATGGTGTATGAAAAGGGGGGCGACGTGTCCTACGGCGCGTGCGGCATTCCGTTCTACATCTCCGACCACATCAAGCAGGGCCAGGAGCTGATCGCCCGCACGGCGGAGGAGTTTGCGCAAAACGGAATCCCCATCAAGACCTACCACGAGGTCACCGCCGTGGATACGGACAGCAAGACCGTGACGGTGAAGAACCTGCGCACCGGCGAGGAGTTNACCGACACCTATGACAAGCTGGTCATCGGCAGCGGNGCCTCCGTGCGNCANTTCCCGCCCTTCGACCAGCCCTACGACAACCTCTTCGAGGTGCGGGACGTGGCCGACGGCACCCGGGTCAAGCAGGCCCTGCTGGACGANNNCGTCAAGCACGTGGTCATCGTGGGCGCGGGCTTCATCGGCCTGGAGGTNTCCGAGGCCTGCCGCCACTACGGCAAGGAGGTCACNGTGGTGGAGCTGGCNCCCCAGATCCTGGCCGCCTTTGAGCCGGAGGCCAGCCAGGCCCTCCGGGANGAGCTGGAGCGCAACGGCGTCACCGTCCTGACGGACACNGCGGTGAGCCGCCTNNTCGCCGAGGACGGNAAGATCGTCAAGGCGGTGCTNAAGCAGGGGGACNAGGAGACNGAGATCCCCGCNGACATGGTCATCAACAGCGCCGGCATCGCCCCCGCNACCGCNTTNATNNCCAACGTGGAGAAGGCCCGCAACGGCGCNATCTANGTCAACGAGCGCATGGAGACCAGCNTCCCCGACGTGTACGCCGCCGGCGACTGCAGCATCATGAAGTCCGCCATNACGGGGGAGTACAGCTANGCNCCCCTGGGCACCAACGCCAACAAGCAGGGGCGCATCATCGGCGACATCCTGGGCGGGGCCACCCCCAACCCCTTCAAGCTCATCGGCAGCTCCGCCCTGCGCCTGTTCGGCCTGGACGCNGCCAANGTGGGCCTGTCCGAGCGGGACGCCAAGGCNAACGGGCTGGACTACAAGGCCCACACCATCACCGGCAACAGCTACGCCTCCTACTACGGGAANGAGAAGCTGAACATCAAGCTCATTTACGACGCCAAGACCCGGGTCATCCTGGGGGCCTCCACCTGGGGNCAGGGCATCGTGGTGCCCCGGGCCAACTACTACGCCATCGCCATCTATTCCGGGCTGACGGTGGACGAGATGGGCTTCATGGATCTGTGNTATTCTCCCCCCTTCTCCGGGGTGTGGGACGCCGCCCTCATCGCCTCCAACAGCGCGAAATAANGGAGGNGCGGTCAAATGAAGTCANGCGCNGNNNCNTGGCGCTGGCGATANAACGNANGCAAAAGAGAGCNNANGCAAGGAGGAAAAANNATGAGNAAAAAANCNACGTCNCAGAAGGCNGCNGCCCAGAAGCGTTCNTGGTATCTCCGCTTNNTGGACANGATCGANGCGGTGGGCAACAAGCTGCCCGCGCCGNTGACCATNTTCTTCTACCTGGCNGTGGCCGTGGTCATCATCTCCGGCATCGGCGCGGCCNTGGGCTGGAGCGCCACCGGCCAGATGTACAATTCCGCCACCGGCATGGTGGAGGAGACNACCGTCAANGTNGTCAGCCTGTTCAGCAAGTCCGGCCTNCAGTATATGCTCACCAACGCNGTGAGNAACTTCACCAGCTACGCCCCNCTGGGNGTCACCATCGTCATCATGCTGGGCATCGGCGTGGCGGANAGCTCCGGCTACCTCAACGGCCTGATCCGCAAGGTGGTCAAGGTCACCCCCGTCTGGCTGGTCACNCCCATGGTGGTTCTGATCGGCGTGCTCACCAACGTGGCTGAGAACGCGGGCTANGTGGTGTTCATCCCCCTGGCGGCCATGATCTTTAAAGCGTACGGAAAGCATCCCCTGGCCGGTATNGCGGCGGGCTTTGCCGGCGTGTCCGGCGGCTTCTCCGCCAACCTGGTCATCGGCTCCACCGACGCCATCCTCTCCGGCTTCTCCACCTCCGCCGCCCAGACCCTGGATCCCAGCTACAGCGTAAGCGCCCTGTCCAACTGGTACTTCATGATCGTCTCCACCTTCCTGATCACCATCATCGGNACCCTCATCACCGAGAAGGTCATCCTGCCCCGCCTGGGCGAGTACAAGGAGAACGGCGACGGCACCCTGGTCGAGCCCAGCGGTGAGATGACCGCGCAGGAGGAGAAGGCGCTGAAGATCGCCAANCTGGTGTTCCTGGGCATCATCGTCGTCTATGTGATCTGCTGCATTCCCCAGAACTCNTTNATGCGCAACAACGAGACCGGCAGCCTGATCGAGGNCTCCACCCTNATNAACTCCATCATCCCGCTGTTCACCCTGCTGTTCTTCATCCCCTCNTTNGTNTACGGCAAGCTGTGCGGCACCTTCAAGACCGATAAGGACGTGGTGGGCGCGTTCAANAAGGCNATCGCCTCNGTGNCCGGCTTNNTCGCCATGGCNTTCGTCGCCNCCCAGTTNACCAGCTATTTNGGCAGNACCAACATCGGCCGCATCCTGTCCTTCAAGGGCGCTGAGCTNCTCCAGGGCATGAACGCCAACCCGGTGGTGCTGATGATCTGCTTCGTGCTGGTGTCCGGCTTCGTNAACCTGTTCATGGCCTCCGCCTCCGCCAAGTACGCCATCTTNGCCCCCGTGTTNGTCCCCATGTTCATGGGNCTGGGCCTGTCCCCCGAGNTGACCCAGGTGGCCTACCGCATCGGCGACAGCTCCACCAACATCATCGCCCCCGTCATNGCCTGGATCCCCTACATCCTCACCATCATGAAGAAGTACGACAAGGATTCCGGCTGGGGTACTCTGGTGTCCTCCATGCTGCCCTTCTCCATCGCCTTTGTGGTGGGCTGGTGNATCCTGCTGGCCGTGTGGATGCTCATCGGGCTGCCTCTCGGCCCCGGCGCCCCCATNACCTACGTCATGGGCTAACCTTTACACAAAAGCCGCCGCGGCCCCTGTCTGCGGCGGCTTTTGCCCTTTATCCCACGAAAATAAAAGGAGGAACCAATTATGTATGACCAGAGAGTGGCCGCTGTGCTGGCCCAGATGGAGGAGCGNGGGCTGGAGCAGCTNCTCATCAGCGANCCCCCNTCCATCTTCTACCTCACCGGCCGGTGGATCCTGCCCAATGAGCGGCTGCTGGCNCTNTACCTGAACAAGAACGGCGGNCANAAGCTGTTTGTCAACAAGCTCTTCACCGTNGACGGGGATATCGGCATCGAGAAGGTGTGGTTCTCCGACACCGACCCCGGCTGCCAGATCATCGCCGGGTACACCGACCACTCCAAGCCCCTGGGCATCGACAAGAAAATGGCGGCCCGCTTCCTGCTGGAGCTGATGGANCTGGGGGCCGGCAGCGCCTACCGCAACGGNTCCGAGTGCGTGGANGCCGCCCGCCGGGTAAAGGACGAGGAGGANAANCNGAAGATGATCGTGGCCTCCCAGCTCAANGACCAGGCNATGGAGCGCTTCCGCGGCCTGATNNNNGANGGNGTNTCCGAGCTGGAGGTNTCCGACGGCATGAAGGCCATCTANGCNGAGCTGGGCACCCAGGGCCCCTCCTTCGGCCCCNTGGTCAGCTTNGGCGCCAANGCCGCCATCGGCCACCACAAGCCCGACCACACGGTGCTCAAGCCGGGGGACTGCGTCCTCTTCGACGTNGGCTGCAANAAGGACGANTACTGCTCCGANATGACCCGCACCTTCTTCTACAAGAGCGTCAGCGACAAGGGCCGGGAGGTCTACGAGACNGTNCTCNNNGCNAACCTGGCCGCCCAGGCCGCCATGAAGCCNGGNATGAAGTTCTGCGAGGTGGACAAGATCGCCCGGGACATCATCTCCGACGCNGGCTACGGCCCCTANTTCACCCANCGGCTGGGCCACTGCATCGGCATNGAGGTNCANGACGCCGGGGACGTGTCCGCNACCAACCAGGANATCGTGAANGAGGGCATGATCTTCTCCTGNGAACCGGGCATCTACCTCCCCGGCGAGCTGGGNGTGCGCATCGAGGANCTGATGCTCATGACCCCGGACGGAGCGGTGAGCCTGAACCATGTGTCCAAAGAGCTGGAAGTCATCGAATAAAAATCNACCGGGCGCGTCTGCTGACGCGCCCGGTNNNCATTNTCCTGNTNTNTCTNAGGCCGGTAGCTGTCAAAGAGCTNNACCAGNGCCTTGGCNCCGGTGTCCCGGAGGAATACATAGTTGAANTCNCGCTGNAGCTCCANGCCCTCCACAAAGAACGGAGCCAGNTGGTCGCTTCCTGCCGCCGCCACNGCGTAGGCNAAGGTGATCCCTTTTNTTCTTNCCAAAAGCTGNTCCAGGAGGCCCAGATTNCCGATACNNGTGACCCGCGCGAAGTCGGTGACGGTGTGGTTGCGCTCGTTGAGGAAATTTTCTAAAATCTCCCGGGTGCCCGANCCCTTCTCCCGCAGCAGCAGATCCTCCCCCNACAGCTCNTCCAGGGGGACAGTCCGCCCCGCCAGAGGGTGATCCTTGGCGCACAGCCCCACAAANGGCTCTTTCTGATAGAGACAGTCCTCNTANTCCGACCGGCTGTAATAGCCCTCGATGATGGCGAAATCCAGCTTGCCCCGGTTGAGCCGCTCCAGGATCCGGGCGGTGTTGTCCACATCCACCGACANNCGGTTTCCCGGCNCCTCCAGGTANCGGGAAACGTGCTCGGCNANGACAAANTCCCCGATGGTTTTGGTGGCCCCGATGGAGAGGCTNGGCGCCCGCCGNAGGNGCAGNTCCNCCCGAAGNCGCNCCTCCTGNTANTTCATGGCGTGGNCGCCCCGCTCCAANAGCTCCGCCTGNTCCGTTTTNGNCAGCTTTCTCCCNTCGTAGGANAACAGCTTGCAGCCGTAGTAGGCCTCCAGATACTGGATNTGCTGGGTNACGGCGGGCTGGGTGATGTGCAGCCGCTCGGCNGCCTGNCGGTAATTCATGGTCTCGCACAAGGTCAAGAAGGTCTCCATNCGGTGATCCTGCATATCCGNCACNCNCNNATAANCAAAGCTTATCNCTTTATTATAAATGATGACTTGATTTTATCAGAATANTGTGGCAAAATCAAGGTGGTAGCTNNGCTGTTTTTTGTGAAGAAAAACAAANTAAGAGAAANAAGGAGGTTCGAACATGGGATACACCCTGAATNCCGCCCAGGCCAACCANGTCCTTGCCGCNCTGCGCAAGGATTACACGGTTTACGCGCCGAAGCGGTTCCGNAACCAGGGGCGCTACTCCGNCACGGANNTCATCCGNTATGACGAGGTGGAGCGCTGGGAGGACATCGTCTGGGATGTCAAGTCCGANTACCCTGCCAANGAGGTCCTGACCCCCATTCAGCAGGCCATTTTCTACTTCACNGAGGATGAGTACCGGGAGAGCAAGGGCCCCAAGAAGCCCATCCTGNTCCTGGCCCGTCCCTGCGACATCAACGCCCAGCACGTCCAGGCCAAGATCTACGCCGGCAACGGCGGCTACACCGACCTGTACTATGAGCGNATGCGGGAGNTGGTNAAGTTCGCCATGATGGAGTGCGGCGGNGGGGACGACACCTGCTTCTGNGTNTCCATGGGCACCAACAAGACCGACGACTACTCCCTGGCCNTGAAGTTCTCCGAGGACGGGGTTCAGGTTCAGGTCACCGACGANGCCTTCGCCNCCTANTTNGNGGNNNNGCCCGANGCCGACTACACCCCCGCTTTTGTGGAGGAGAACGAGCTGAAGGTGACCCTGCCCGACCTGGAGGACAAGGAAGTGCGCAAGGCCCTGAAGAACCATCCCATGTGGAAGGAGTATGACGCCCGCTGCATCTCCTGCGGCTCCTGCACCGTGGCCTGCTCCACCTGCACCTGCTTCACCACCCGNGACATCATCTACGGCGACAACCCCGAGGTGGGCGAGCGCCGCCGGGTCACCTCCTCCTGCCAGATCGCCGGCTTCGACCAGATGGCCGGCCAGCGGGAGTTCCGCTCCACCGCCGGGGANCGGATGCGCTACAAGGTGCTCCACAAGTTCCACGANTACAAGGCNCGCTTTGAGGACAGCCATATGTGCGTCGGCTGCGGCCGCTGCACCCACCGCTGCCCGGAGCTGATCTCCATTTCCGCCACACTCAACAAGGTCAGTGCCGCCGTAGACGAGATCAAGGCCGGCCAGGCCAAGCAGTAAGGAGGCGCGTGAATATGATGAATCCTGTTCAGCCCAAGCCCTGCACGATTTTAGATGTACATAAGGAGAGCGCCCACGAGTGGACCTTCCGGGTGGAGACCGACGCCAAGGTCAGCCACGGNCAGTTCATGCAGCTCTCCATCCCCAAGATCGGCGAGTGCCCCATCTCCGTCTCCGCCCAGGGGGACGGNTGGCTGGAGTTNACCATCCGCAACGTGGGCAAGGTGACCAACGTCATCTTTGAAAAGACCGCCGGCGACACCCTGTTCCTCCGCGGCCCCTACGGCAAGGGCTGGCCCGTGGANCAGTTCCAGGGCAAGCACGTGGTGGTCATCACCGGCGGCACCGGCCTGGCNCCCGTCCGCTCCATGCTNAACCTGTTCGCGGCTGAGCCCGACACGGCCAAGAGCGTTCACCTGATCTCCGGCTTTAAGAACGAGGAGGGCATCGTGTTCCACAAGGAGCTGGAGTCCTGGAAGGAGAAATTCTCCACCATCTACGCCCTGGACAACGACACCAAGGACGGCTGGCGCACCGGCATGGTCACCGCTTTCGTCAAGGAGATCCCCTGGGATTCCTTCGCGGGCGAGTACGCCGTGGTCGTGGTGGGCCCGCCCCCCATGATGAAGTTCACCGGCCTGGAGCTGCTGAAGAACGGCGTGGATGCGGAGAAGATCTGGATGAGCTTCGAGCGGAAGATGTCCTGTGCCGTGGGCAAGTGCGGCCACTGCCGTATCGACGAGACCTATGTCTGCCTGGACGGGCCTGTGTTCCCCTACACCGTGGCCCGCGACCTGGTGGACTGAGAAAGGAGCAATGAACGATGAATCATGACATCAACGTCAAAAAGACACGTCTGAACTGCTTCCGCCAGTCCAAGGTTCCCGGCGAGTTCATGCTCCAGATGCGTGTTCCCGGCGGCATGGTAGACGCCAAGTACCTGGAAAATGTCAAGTACATCGCCAAGACCTGGGGCGATGGGAACTTCCACTTCGGCACCCGTCAGACCTTCGACATCGCCGGCATCAAGTACGAGAACATCCCCGCCGTCAACGAGTACCTGGAGCAGTACATCAAAGAGGTGGATTCCGAGCTGTGCGACGTGAACATGGACACCGTGGCCCACGAGCCCCAGCCCTGGGATCCCAAGTCCGGCTATCCCACCATCGGCGCCCGGAACATCACCGCCTGCATCGGCAACTACCACTGCATCTGCGGCAACATCAACACCTTTGAGCTGGCCCGGAAGATCGAACCCATCATCTTCCCCAGCCACTACCACATCAAGATCAATATCTCCGGCTGCCCCAACGACTGCAACAAGGCCCATATGTGCGACTTCGGCATCATCGGCGTGTCCAAGATGACCTACCACGCCGAGCGCTGCATCGGCTGCGGCGCCTGCGTCCGGGCCTGTGAGCACGGCGCCACCCGGGTGCTGTCCCTCAACGAGGGCATCGCCAAGGTCGACAAGGATCCCTGCTGCTGCGTGGGCTGCGGCGAGTGCGTCAGGGCTTGCCCCACCAGCGCGTGGACTCGGAGCGAGAAGCCCCTGTACCGGGTGATCCTGGGCGGCCGTACCGGCCGGCAGACCCCCCGCACGGGCAAAATGTTCCTGAACTGGGCCAGCGAGGACGTGATCATCGGCGTGCTGAAGAACTGGCAGAAGTTCTCCGCCTGGGTCATGGACTACAAGCCCGAGTACCTCCACGGCGGACACCTCATTGACCGGGCCGGGTACAAGAAATTCAAGGAACTCATCCTGGAGGGCGTGGAGCTCAATCCCGAGTGCCTGGTGGCCGAGGATATGTTCTGGCACGAGACTGAGTACCGCTCCAACTTCAACGTCAAGCCCATCGAGCAGCATCACACCGCCGGGCCCCAGGCCTGATTGTAATTTCCTGTCACTGGAAAGGACGTCCCGGTGAAAGCCGGGACGTCCTTTTTCAAGTTTGGAGAACGATGATGAAACGGAACCGATTCGCTTTTATTCTGGCGGCGCTGCTCATCCTGCTCACCGGCTGCGGCGGGCAGAGGGTGGGGCAGACTGCCGCCCCAACCCCTCCGGTATCGGAGACCATTGTCTTTACCGACGACCTGGGCCGGGAGGTGACGGTGGCCCCGCCCACCCGGACAGCCGCCCTCATCGGCAGCTTCGCGGACATCTGGTGTCTGGCCGGGGGACGGGACACGCTGGTGGCCGCCGCCAATGACGCCTGGACCTCCTTCGACCTGGACCTGGGCGGCGATGTGGTCGACCTGGGGGCGGTCAAGGAGCCCAACCTGGAGGTGCTGCTGGCCGCGCGGCCCGACCTGGTCATCGGCAGCGTGTCCACCGCC
Organism: Clostridiales bacterium; assembly: GCA_014799505.1. Classification (GTDB taxonomy): domain Bacteria; phylum Bacillota; class Clostridia; order Oscillospirales; family Oscillospiraceae; genus Enterenecus. Next base: position 36,991 of record JAAVHV010000002.1, on the reverse strand, counting down.
GCCGACCTGGAGCTGGAGCCAACGCTGGCCCAGGCGGGCATCCCGGTGGCCTATTTCGACGTGGACGGCTTTGACGATTACCTGCGGATGCTGGAGATCTGCACCCGCCTCACCGGGCGTCCGGAGAACTACACCCTTTACGGCGAAAACGTCGCCGCGCGGGTGGAGGCCGCCGTCGCCCGTCAGGACGGCTCCGCCCCCCGGGTGCTGTGTATGCGGGCCACCGGCTCGTCCTGCAAGGTCAAGGGCAGCGAGGGCACCGTGCTGGGCGAGATGCTGGCCGCGCTGGGCTGCGTCAACATCGCCGACAGCGACGCTTCCCTGCTGGAGGAGCTGAGCCTGGAGGCCATCATCGCCGCCGATCCGGACTATATTTTCGTGGCCCTCCAGGGCTCGGATCCCACCAAGGCCATGGCCACGCTGGAGGCCACCCTGCTATCCAACCCCGCCTGGGAAAACCTGACCGCCGTCAGGGAGGGCCGCTTCTATACCATGGAGCAGGCCCTTTACAACCTGAAACCGAACGCACGCTGGGGAGAAGCCTATGAAAAGCTCGCGGACATCCTCTACCCACAAAGTCAATAAAGCGCTGGTCTGGGCGGTCCTGTGCGGGCTGACCGCGCTGGCCGCCGTGCTGAGCCTCTGCTTGGGGGCGGTGCCCGTCAGCCTGGGCCACACCCTGCGCGCCCTGCTGGGGCGGGGGGAAGGGCCCCAGGCCCAGATCATCCTCTACGCCCGCCTGCCCCGGACCTGCGGCTGCCTGCTGGCGGGAATGTCCCTGGCTGTGTCCGGGACGGTGATCCAGGCGGTGCTGAGCAACCCCATGGCCGCCCCCAACATCATCGGCGTCAACGCCGGGGCAGGGCTGATGGTGGCCCTGCTGGGGGCTGTCGCCCCTACCGCCGCGGGGTTCATCCCGCTGGCCGCGTTTTTGGGGGCGCTGGTGGGGGTGATGCTGGTGCTGTTCATCGCCGAGCGCACCGGGGCCTCCAAGCTCACCCTCATCCTGGCGGGCATGGCGGTGTCCGCCATCTTCTCCGCCGGCATCGACGCGGTGGTCACCTTCGTGCCCGACGCGCTGCTGGGCTACTCGGATTTCCGCATCGGCAGTCTGGCCAACCTGACCATGGCAAAGCTGGCCCCCGCCTTCTGGGTTATCCTGCCCGCCTTTGTGCTGGTGCTGTCCCTGGCCGGGGAGCTGGACGTGCTCATGCTGGGCCGGGACGTGTCCCAGAGCCTGGGTCTGCGGGTGAAGCCCATGCGGCTGCTCCTGCTGGCGCTGGCCGCCGCCCTGGCGGGGGCAGCCGTCAGCTTCTGCGGCCTGCTGGGCTTTGTGGGGCTTATCGTGCCCCACATCATGCGCCGCCTGCTGGGGGAGGAGAGCCGCACCCTCATCCTGGGCTCCGCTCTGGGGGGCGCGGCCATGCTCACCGCCTGCGACCTGCTGGGCCGGGTGCTGTTCGCCCCCTACGAGCTGCCGGTGGGTATTGTGCTGTCCTTTGTGGGCGGGCCCTTTTTCATCTTCCTGCTGCTGAAGCAGAGAGGGGGGCGCATCCATGATTGAGCTGAAGGGCCTGTCGGCAGGCTACGGCAGGCAGGTGGTACTGAGCGGAGTGTCCATGGAACTGACGCCCGGAAAAGTGCTTGCCCTGCTGGGCCCCAACGGATGCGGGAAGAGCACCCTGCTGAAAACGATTTTGGGCCTTCAGCCCAAGCTGGGCGGGGAGATCCTGGTGGATGGGACGCCTTCTGACCAGATCACCCCCCGGCAGCTGGCCCAGAAGGTCACCTATCTGGCCCAGTCCCGGAACACCCCCAATATCACGGCCCAGCGGATGGTGCTCCACGGCCGCTTTCCCTATCTCTCCTACCCCCGCCGCTACCGAAAAGAGGACTACGAGATGGTGGAAAAGGCCCTCCGATGGGCGGACGCCGCCGCCTTTGCCGACCGCTCCATGGAGGAGCTCAGCGGGGGTCAGCGGCAGAAGGTCTATCTGGCCATGGCCCTGGCCCAGGACACCGAGACCATCCTGATGGACGAGCCCACCACCTTCCTGGACGTGGCCAACCAGCTGGAGGTCATGGCCACCGCCCGCCGCCTGGCGGGGGAGGGCAGGGCGGTGCTCATGGTGCTCCACGACCTGTGCCTCGCCCTGCGCTGGGCAGATGAGATCGCGGTAGCCGCCGAAGGGGGCCTGCCCTTCCGGGGCACACCGGAAGAGGCATTTGAGTCGGGGATTTTGGATCGGGCCTTTGGCGTCCGGCTGGCCCGGGTCATGACGGAGGGCGGCTGGCAATACTATTATCAGTGACGGAGGGGAGCGTATATGGCGTATTTCCCGTTTTTTGTGGAGCTTGACCGGCAGGAGGGCCTCATTGTGGGCGGCTCCACCGTGGCGCAACGTAAAATCGAAAAGCTGCTGCCCTACGGCCCTCGGCTGACGGTGTGCGCCCCGGATATTTCCCCGGCCATCCGGGCGATCCCCGGCCTGTCGCTGCTGGAGCGAGCCTTTACCCCGGAGCTTTTGAAGGACAAAGCCTTTGTCATCGCCGCCACGGACGACCGTTCGCTGAACCACCGCATCTCCGGGCTGTGCCGGGAACAGCGGATCCCGGTGAACGTGGTGGACGACCGGGACTACTGCTCCTTCCTGTTTCCCGCCCTGGTCAAGCGGGGCGGGCTCAGCGTGGGCATCTCCACCGGCGGGGCCAGCCCCACCGGCGCGATCTATTGGAAAAAGCAGATCGACGCCATGATCCCGGAGCGGTTTGGGGAGATCCTGGCCTATTTGGACGGCACACGGGATCTGGCCAAAGAGGCGCTCCCCGACGAGGCGGTTCGGAGCAGATTTTTTGCCGCCCTGTTCGCCGCCAGCCTGGAGCGCGGCGGGCCGCTGAGCGGGGAGGAGACGGAGGACATTTTGAAGCTGCATCAGGAAGGAGCGGATGGCCATGGAAAAAGCGGGTAAAGTCTATCTGGTGGGGGCGGGCTGCGGCACAGCCGACCTCATCACCCTGCGGGGGCTGCGGCTGCTGCGAAGCTGCGACGTGGTCGTCTACGACGACCTCATTGACAAGGCGCTGCTGCGGGAGGTTCCCGGCCACGCCCAGGTCATTTACATGGGCAAACGCCAGGGGGACAAGCACTCCGCCAGCCAGGAGGACATCTGCGCCAAGCTCATCCAGTGCGCCCAGGAGGGCAAAACGGTGGTGCGCCTCAAGGGGGGCGACCCCTTTGTCTTTGGCCGGGGCGGGGAGGAGCTGATGGCCCTGGAGAAGGCGGGTATTCCCTGTCAGGTGGTGCCCGGCATCACCTCCGCCCTGGCGATCCCGGCCATGGCGGGCATCCCCGCCACCCACCGGGGGCTGAGCCGAAGCGTCCACATCGTCACCGCCCATACGGCGGACACCGGGGACGGTCTGCCGGAATATCTGGACGACCTGGCCCGACTGCCCGGGACGCTGGTGTTCCTCATGGGCCTGTCCCGGCTGGAACAGATCGCCCAGCGGCTGATGGCCGCGGGAAAGCCGGGGAGTACCCCCGCCGCCGTCCTGTCCGGGGGCAATTCCCCCCATCCCGCCGCTGTCCGGGGGACGCTGGCGGACATCGGGGAAAAGACCCGCGCGGCCAATGTGCGGCCCCCGGCGGTCATTGTGGTGGGGGAGGTGGCCGGTCTGGACCTGTCCTCCCCCATGGCCGCCCCGCTGGAGGGGGTGACGGTGGGCCTGTCCGGGTCGGAACCCATGACAAAAAAGCTGAGCGCGGCCCTGGAGCCCTTGGGGGCCAGGACGTTCATCGCCCAGCAGTCTGTGATCCGGGAGCTGCCCCTGCCCATCAAGCTGGACAGCCTGTGTGACGGCGCACCCCGCTGGTTGGTGTTCACCAGCGCCAATGGGGTCAAGGAATTTTTCCGGCGGCTGAAATCGGAGCGGGTGGATCTGCGGCGTCTCCATTCCTGCCGCTTCGCCGTCATCGGCGCGGCCACCGGCAAAGCGCTGTCCGCCCAGGGCTTCCGGGCCGACCTGTGCCCGGAGAGCTACACCACCGCCGCCCTGGCCCAGGCTCTGCTGGACACCGTCCCGCCTCAGGAGGAGATCGTCCTGCTGCGCTCCCGGCTGGGCTCGGACGAGCTGTTCCAGACCCTCTCGGCGTCCCGCGTCGTGCGGGACATCCACCTCTATGATGCCGTCCCGGCCCCCCTGACAGAGGAGGCGGGGGAATGGCTGGAGCGGGCGGACTACCTGGTCTTTACCAGTGCCGGCGGGGTCAAGATGTTCCTGGAACAGCAGGGTGGCGTCCCCCCGCGTGCCCAGTGTGTCTGCATCGGCGGGGTGACCGCCGCCGCCCTGGCCCGGAGCTGGGGCGGAACCCCGATTGTCGCCCAGGACACCTCGGTAGAGGGGATCGCGGCGGCCATTCTGTCCCATCACAGGGCCTGAGCCCCGCTGTCCCAGTTAAGCAGTTGATTTCGCCGCAGCAGATAATATCCCAGGCCGGCGGCGTCCGCCAAAAACCAGCCGATGGGCACTGACCACCAGATGCCCGCCACGCCGATGGCGGGGACAGCGGACAGGATGTGGGCCAGCGCCACCCGGGTGCCCAGGGAGATCACCGTCAGCACCACCGACATCCCCGGCCTGCCCAGCGCACGGTACAGGCCGTACAGCAGGAACAGGCAGCCGATGCCGCAGTAGAACGCGCCTTCAATGCGCAGATAGCGCACACCCGCCAGGATGGTGTCCACGTCGCCGCCCTCCACAAACAGCCCCATCAGCGGCCGGGCGAACACCCACACCAGAGCGGAAATCACCAGACAAAACACCATGGCGGAGCATACCGCGCCCTTCAGCCCGGCGCGGATACGCTCCGCCTTTTTTGCGCCGTAGTTCTGGGCGATGAAGGTGGAGAAGGCGTTGCCGAAGTCCTGGACGGGCATATAGGCGAAGGCGTCGATCTTCACCGCCGCGGCAAAGGCTGCCATCACCGTGGGGCCGAAGCTGTTCACCAGTCCCTGAACCATCAGGATGCCCAGGTTCATCACCGACTGCTGGACACAGGTGAGGATGGAAAACCCGGCGATCTCCCGCACCCGGGCCCAGCGCAGAGGGACACCCCTGGACGGGCGCAGCTGGGGGCACCGGGCCAGGGCGTAGACCATGATACCCAGGCCGGAGACGTACTGGGCGGCCACGGTGGCCCACGCGGCCCCCGCAGCGCCCCACTCCAGGCCCAGCACAAACCACAGATCCAGACCGATGTTCAGCGCGGCGGACGCCGCCAGAAAGACCAGCGGTACCACGGAATTGCCCACCGAACGCAGGAACGAGGCGAAATAGTTATACAGAAACGTGGCGGCGATGCCGCAGAAGATCACCGCCAGATACTCCCGCATCATCCCCCACACTTCCCCCGGAACCCGGAGGAATACCCGAACCCAGTCCAGGCAGGCGAAGGCGGCGATGTTCAGCACCAGAGTGAGGGCGGCGATCAGGGCGAAGGAGGCCAGCGCCCCCTCCCGCAGGCCGGCCTCGTCCCGCTGACCGAACCGCATGGAGAACACCGCCCCGCTGCCCATGCACAGCCCCAGCAGGATGGAGGTCAGGAAGGTCATCAGCGTGAAGGACGACCCCACCGCCGCCAGGGCGTTTTTGCCCAAGTAATTGCCCACGATCAGGGTGTCCGCCACGTTATAGCACTGCTGGAGCAGGTCGCCCAGGATCATGGGGACGGCAAAGCGCAGCATGGAGGCCATCACCGGCCCCTTTGTCAGATCCCTGTCCACATTTCCGCCCCCTTGAATCAGAATGCGTCCATTTTATCCCGGGAAGGGGCGGTCTGTCAACCGGCCGCGCTAGCGTACAGGATTTGGGGGTTGACCGATTTGGTCGGATTCGTTGGCTCAATGTGGTGAAAATGCTTTTTAGGTCTTGGAAAACAAAAAAAGGGACCGTCATTCGCTGGGCAGTCGTTCGGCGAAGCCGAATGACTGCCCTCCGGCGAACGACCGGTCCCGGCAGTCCTACGGACTGCCCTGGTACCCAAAAATAAAAGGACTGCCATAGGCAGTCCTTTTATTTTTGGCGCGGAAGGAGGGATTTGAACCCTCGCACGGTTTTACCCGCCTACTCCCTTAGCAGGGGAGCCCCTTCGGCCACTTGGGTACTTCCGCGTGTCGAACGTATATAAGAGTGGATCGTCATTCGCCCTGTGGGCGAACGACCGATCCCGGCGGTCTGCCGACCGCCTTGGCGGAGAGAGTGGGATTCGAACCCACGGCCCTTTCGGGTCACCGGTTTTCAAGACCGGCTCCTTAAACCACTCGGACATCTCTCCGAATCGGTGGCCGTCGCCGTCTAGGGAAATCGTCATTCGCCGAAAGGCCAACCTTCCGGCAGCCCGCCGAACGACCGATTTGACGGTCTGCCGACCGTCCAGGGAAATCGTCATTCGCCCTGCGGGCGAACGACCGATTTGACAGTCTACCGACTGTCCAGGGTCGTTTGCTATCATACCACACCGGAATGGGTTTGTCAATGGGTAAGTTTGTCCCCGCCCTGCCATATGTGTAAAAAGCCATGGGCCGCAGTGGATGCGGGAGAACCGGCCCTGTGTACGAAGTTTGGGCGCGGCGCCCCGGCGCGAAAGCGCCCGGCCGTGGCCGGGCGCCCTTTTTACGCCTGTTTCCTCCGTCTCATTTCCACCGCCGCACCCACCGCGATCAGAGCGATGGAGCACACCAGCATGAGCTGGAAAATCAGGGGATTGACCCATGAGACCTCTCCGGCGCTCCGCCGCTCCAGCATATCGCTCACAGAGAAATAATCCCAGAATCGAGGCCCCTGCTGATCCTCAATAAGCAGGTCGCACAGGGAGTTGAACACCGGTGTGGCGAAGCTGGTCAGCAGGGCGATCACCCCGGCCTTCAGCCATGGCCCCGCGGGCAGCCAATAGATGGCGGCAAAGCCCGCCCACAAAAATGCAATCCCCGCCGCCGCCAGGGGAAACGCCAGGGAGAACAGCCAGCCGCCCCCGGCAAAGGCCCAGATCACCGTCAGCAGAAAGAACAGCCACGCGGTGAGTACCGCGACGCACAGCGGCGGGACGTGCTTTCCATAAAACCGCCAGATGGCCCACCAGCCCCAGGGCAGGGCCAGAGATACCGCCGTGATGGCCAATCCGCCGATGATCCACCAGCCGCCCACATAGATCCAGCAGGACAAAAGCAGGAGGATCAGGCACCCGCTGGCCGCCCCCAGGCAGATCGGCAGCTTGTTCCGCCCCACCAGGAAGGGCAGATTGGTGAAGCAGAAGGACAGGGCGATGGAGGTGAGCACGATCCAGAACCAGTCCAGCGTGTGGAACACCGCCAGGTCGCAGATCAAGCAGGTGACCAAAGCGATGATGTAGCTCACGGCGAAAAACCGCCGCGTCCCGGAAACCATCCGCCGCCAGCGGTTGGCGGCCAGCTCCTGAGCGTGGGCCTGGTCGTCGTCACAGGCGGTGAAAAACTCGTGCTCCGTGATGTGCAGGGCGGCGCAGATGGCGGTGACCATGGATACGTCCGGGTAGGACAGCGCCCGCTCCCACTTGCTGATGGTGGACTCGGTGACGAACAGCTGTGCCGCCAGATCTTTCTGGGTCAGCCCCGCCTCCAGCCGCTTTCTGCGGATGTATTCTCCAAAGGATTTCTTTTCATCGGTTCCGCTCATATACGGTCACTCCTTCTCGGTGGATATGCCCTCACCCTACCCGTTCCCAGGTAAAAAGTCAAGGCTTTTGCCCAAAAATCCAACTCGACTGTCAGGAAAGTCGGCCTGTACCAACGGGTTTGGGCCATTGCACAAAAGCAGCGGCCAATGCCTGCACGCACTGGCCGCTGGTCAACGCTTTTCAAATTCGTGTCCGGTAATCAAATAGTCAATGGAAACATTGAAGTATTCCGATAGCTGAACCAGCATGGCAAGGGAGGGGTCACGCCTGCCGTTTTCATAATGGGATAATGCTTCCCGCGTAATGTTGAGGTCAAGCGCCACGCGCTGCTGGTTCAGCTTCTTCTTTTTTCTGATTTTGCGCAGCCCGACCATGAAATCCCCCCTTGACAACACAGTAACATATTGTTACAATTTTAATGTTACAATATGTAACGTTAAAAAGCGGAGGACGGCAATATCAGCATGAAATAGCACTCTGCCGTCCATATCATTGACATTGGAGGTAGTTACTTATGGCAAAATTTCAGTTGGCCCCCGGCGAAGCAATGATTGGCAAAGGGCAGATGGCGCTCCATCAAAAGCAGTTTCTCAACACAAAGCCCTTCAGCGGCAATATCTATGTGACCAACCAGCGGGTTTGTTTCTATATCAGCATGATGGGAAAGCCGGAAATTGATTTGCCGCTTTCCGGAATCAAAGGCTTTTCTGTGGGAAAGAAGGCCCTGTTCACTGCGGTGACGATCCATAGCCAGACAGGCGAAAACCACGTACTTACCGGATTCCCGGCCAAGAAGCTGCAAGACTGGCTGCGGCAGGCGGGCGTACAGGAAATCTAAAAGGAGCGCCCGGCCGGTGGCCGGGCGCTCTTTCATCCATACTATCTCAGCTCAGCTTTTCCATCCCGATTTCCATCCGCCGCAGGGTCTCGTCTTTGCCCAGGATGCGGCAGATCTCCACTGCGCCGCCGGGGGTGACCGCCTTGCCCGCCGCCGCGATGCGCAGGGGCCACATGAGGGTGGCGTTCTTGACGCCCAGCTTTTCCGCCAGCCCCACCAGAGCGCCGTGGATGGCGTCCTGGCTCCAGTCTGCCAGCCCGGCCAGCACGGGGGCGGTCTGCTTCAGCATTTCCAGGGAGACCTCCCCGGTGGTCTTGGACTTCTTGTTGGTGTACAGCTCCACGCCGTACTCGGGCAGGGTATCGAAGAAGTCCACCTTCTCCGGGATGTCGGACAGCTTCTCGCACCGGGCCTGGAGCAGGGCGGCGATGGCGGCGGCATCATAAGCTTCGTTCTTCACCGCCTGACGAATCCACGGCTCCGCCTCCTTGGCGAACTCCTCCGGGGACAGGGAGCGCAGATAGGTGGCGTTGAAATAGTTCAGCTTTTCCATATCGAAGGCGGAGGGGGACTTGGAGATGCCCGCGATATCAAAGGCCGCGATGAGCTCGTCCATGGTAAAGAACTCCTGCTCGGCGATGTCGCCGTGGGGAGCCCAGCCCAGCAGGGAGACATAGTTCACCACCGCCTGGGACAGATAGCCCTGGGCCACCAGATCCTCGTAGGAGGGGTCGCCGTGGCGCTTGGACATCTTGCGCACCACGCCGGTAACGGGGTCGTTGAACATCACCGACGAGCAGTGGACATAGGTGGGGATCTCCCAGCCGAAGGCCTCGTACAGCAGATTGTATTTCGGGGCGGAGGACAGGTACTCCGCGCCCCGAACCACGTGGGTGATGCCCATCAGGTGGTCGTCGATGACGTTGGCGAAGTTGTAGGTGGGCAGGCCGTCGGACTTGATGAGGATCTGGTCATCCAGCTCGGCGTTGTCCACGGTGATGTCGCCGTACACCGCGTCATGGAAGGTGGTGCTGCCCTCCGGGATGCGCTGGCGGATGACATAGGACTCCCCGGCGTCCAGCTTGGCCTGGATCTCCTCGGGGGCGAGGGCCAGGCAGTGCCGGTCGTACTTGGCGTTGGGGTCGTCACGGTCCAGCTCCTCCAGCCGCTCCTCCGAGCAGAAGCAGCGGTAGGCCAGGCCCTTCTCAATGAGCAGCTCGGCGTACTTGCCGTACAGCTCCCGGCGCTCGGTCTGGATATAGGGGCCCACCGGGCCGCCCACGTCCGGCCCCTCGTCCCAGGTCAGGCCGCACCGGCGCATGGTGGCGTAGATCACGTCCACCGCGTCCGCCACCAGCCGGCCCTGGTCGGTGTCCTCGATGCGCAGGATGAACTTACCCCCCGCGTGGCGGGCGATCAGGTAGGTGTACAGCGCGGTGCGCAGGTTGCCTACGTGCATATAGCCCGTGGGGGAGGGGGCGAACCGGGTGCGAACCTCCCCGTGGGGGATGCGGGATTCCATTTCGTCAAACCAGCTCTTGTCTATAGTCATGGGAAAAACCTCCGTAAACTCAGTTGGCACCATTATAAAAGGTAAGGAAATATTTTTCAAGAGGCAAAACAAACGCCGCCCTTGCGGGCGGCTGAACGGAGCCGGGTGAGGGCTTCGGGACGCTTGGTCCGGGGGGCTCCGGCATTCGCCGGAGCAGCCCCGGTTAAATGGAAGAGAAATCGCGGCGCATTGTCTGGCTTTCCTTCCTGACAAGAACAGTGTACCACAAAGCCCACAAAGAAACCAGGGATAATTTGCGAAAATTTTGTTAAATATCTATGAATTCGCAATCATCAAAACTGCTGGAGATTACTGGATGGAATAGGGCCCCCGGGCCAGCACCCGCACCGTGCCCGATGTGGCGGTGACCCGCCGGGTGCTGATGGTGACCATGTACAGGTGATTGGTGACCAGGGCCTGTCCATTGCCCAGCACGGAGCCGGAGGTGGTGTCGATGAGGCCCACGCTGTCGGAGGAGCCGCACACGGCGGTGCCGACGCGCAGCATGACCTCGCATCCCACGTCCCCCACCAGGGACTGCCCCTGGGTCAGGGTGACCACAGTAAATACGCTGCCCGTGCTGGCGAGGGCGCTGGTTCCACCCTGTCCGGCCAGGATATTGTTCAGCGACTGCTCCATCTCTGCCTTGCGCTCGTTGACGGTCTGGTCCACCATGGTCTTTACCTGGTTGGTAAAGGTGCCGTTGAGGTAGCTCAGCGTGACCAAGGGATCGTTTTGCCCGCCGGCGCCCGTGTTGGCGGCGTAGGCCACGGTGAGCAGGAAGCAGACGCAGGCCGCCGCCGCGGCGATTTTTAACTTTTTCATATGTAGATACCTCCGAGGATGCTATTTACCCACCCCGCCCCATTGGCTGGGACGGGGTGGGAAACGCGGTTAGACAAGACGTTCCGGGCTGAGGCCGAAGCTGACGGCAATGGCGCTGTCCACCCGCCGCATCACTTGGTCGTCCACCCGGCCCATGTGCTCCCGCAGCCGCTTTTTGTCCAGGGTGCGGATCTGCTCCAGCAGGACCACCGAGTCCTTGGGCAGGCCGCAGCTATGGGAGGCCAGGGTGATATGGGTGGGCAGACGGGCCTTGCCCGTTTGAGAGGTGATCGCCGCCGCGATCACCGTAGGGCTGTGTTTATTGCCGGTGTCGTTCTGGACGATGAGCACCGGGCGGACGCCGCCCTGCTCACTGCCCACCACCGGGCTTAAGTCCGCGTAAAAAATGTCGCCGCGCTTGACGCTATTGTCCACAGGATCTCACACTCCGCCGGATATAGTGCCCGTCTACGCTTATGTAGACTGGGTACTATCATTCTCCCACGGGGCGGCGGCTTTTATACCGTCATGGCAGGGAAAAACCGCCGCGGCTCGCCGTCGGGGTTTTACGCCCAACGGGTTCCCTGACTATCCTATGCGTCGGTGTAGATTCTTGGCACTCTGGGCGCAACCGCGCACAGCAGCTCGTACGAGATGGTGCCCGCCAGCTCGGCGTGGCGCTCCACCGGCAGATGGGGGCCGAACACTTCCGCCACGTCGCCGGGGCGCACATTGGCCGACGGACTCAGCCCGATCATGCACATATCCATGCACACCCGGCCCATGATGGGGCGGGGCCGGCCGTCCAGCCAAACAGAGCCCTCATTGGACAGTACCCGATGCAGGCCGTCGGCGTAGCCGATGGGCAGCACCGCCGTCCGTCCGCCGCCCGGGCCGAAGCTGGCCGTGCAGCCGTAGCTCACCGGGGTGTTCTCCGGGAAGTCCCGCACCGCCGCCACCCGGCTGTACAGCGACATCACCGGCTTCAGCCCCGGGCCGTCCAGCCCTTCACAGGAGGGATCCGGATAGCAGCCGTACAGGGCGATGCCGGGGCGCACCATATCCATGTGCGTACAAGGATAGTTTAACACAGCGGCGCTGGCCGCGCAATGGCGAATTTCAAAGGTGCGGCCGTATTTTTCCTTCAACTCTTCCAGCACGTCCAAAAACCGGGTGAACTGGAGCATGGTATACTCCTCGTCCCCGTCGGCGTTGGCGAAGTGGGTGAAGATGCCCTCCGGCTCCAGGTGGGGCAGGGCGCACAGGGCGGCCAGCTCCGCCGCCGCATCCTCGGGGTCGTGATCCAGCACCCCCAGGCGGCTCATGCCGGTGTCGACCTTGAGATGTACTTTGGCTCGTTTTCCCGCCGCCCCGGCGGCTTCGGACAGGGCCTTTGCCAGTTCGGGGGTAAACACCGCCTGGGTCACGCCCAGCTCCACCACCTCTGCGGCCAGCGCCGGGTGGGTGTACCCCAAAACGAGGATGGGGGCGGTGATGCCCGCCTGCCGAAGCTGGTGTGCCTCGTCCAGACAGGCCACCGCCAGGTAGTCCGTCCCCAGCTCCACCAGCCGCCGCGCCACCGGGATGGCGCCATGGCCGTAGCCGTTGGCCTTCACCGTGCCCAAAAATTTGCTGTCCGGGGCGCAGGCGCGCAGATCCCGGTAGTTGTGTTCCAGATTGCCCAGGCTGATCTCAGCCCAGGTTCGTGCCGTCTCCCGTGTCATCTTGTGTCAACTCCGTTGTAAAGTTACTTAGCTTTGCAGTAAGCACCGTCTCTCCGGCCACGCTCACCTCGGCACTGCGCAGGGCATGGCTGGCCCGGTCAAAGGTGAGCAGAAACTGGGTGCCGGTGTTGGCCTCCAGCTCCGGATCCTGGAAGGAAATTTGAAGGTATTCGCCGTTCTCTCCTGACCACGCGCATTTGGCCATATAGCCCTTCTCGATCTGAGCCATGAGGGCGGGGACGGCGGACACCGGCGTCAGCCCCGCCCCATCCAGCAGGCCCAGGGACAGCCCCGCCCCGTCGTACTCCAGCACCGTCTCCCCCTGGGCGATGCGGGCGGTGATGCCCGAGAGCAGCTCCGGGGCGGTGACGGTGAGCACCGTTTCCCCCTCTCGCTGCCAGCTTGCGTCCAGGGTGAAGTCGTACACCGCCTCGCTGTAGCACACGGATATGTCCACCGTGGCCGACCAGCCGGACAGCGCCTGGTACTCCTCCCGGAGGGCCAGCGCCGCGTCCTCCGGGGTCTCCGCCGCTGTCCCGGTTTTGCAGCCGGACAGCAGCAGGGTCATCATCAGTACACAAGCCGTCAACTTGCGCACGATTGTGATTCCTCCTCGTTTAAATCAGCTCTTTGATTGCGTAGGGTATCTGCTCGATCAGGTCGGAGGGGGTCATGCCGTACTCTCCCTTGTCCTCCGCCGCCAGATCTCCCGCCCTGCCGTGGAGCCACACTGCCAGCGCCGCTGCGTCCGTTATCTTCTGCGCCGTCAGCGCCCCCATCAGCCCAGCCAGCGCGTCCCCGCTGCCCCCCTTGGCCATGCCGGGGTTGCCAGTGGAGTTGATGAGGCACGCACCCCCCGCTGTGGCAATGGTGCGGTACCCCTTGAGCACCAGCGTGCAGCGGTGCTGCTCCGCAAATGCCCGGGCCGTGCCCAGCCGATCCCGGATGGGCAGTTCACAGCGGTCCAGCCGGGCGAACTCACCGTCGTGGGGGGTGAGGATGGTTTCCCCCTCCCGCTCGTCCAATATATTGATATGCTTGGAAATGAGATTTAGACCGTCCGCGTCCAGGATCACGGGGCATTTCAGCTCTTTCATCAATTTGAGAACCAGCCTTTCCGTCCGCTCGCCCTGGCCCAGGCCGGGGCCGATGACGGCGGCGGTGCAGCCACGGGCCTTCTCCAGCACGGCTTCGTCATCCTCGGGCCAGGGCCAGACCATCACCTCGTCGCAGCATTTGGCGGCCAGGATGGGGTACACGTCCTCAGGCACGGCCAGCGTGGTCAGCCCCGCGCCGCCCCGCACTGCCGCGCGGGCGCACAGCGCCGCCGCGCCGGTGTACCCCCGGCTTCCGGCCAGGATGAACAGTTTGCCGAAGTCCCCCTTGTGGCCGTCCACCGGGCGGTGGGGGAAGGACAGCATTTCCCGTTCCGCCAGCATCGTCTGAGGCTGTTTTGGGTACAAATCGTCCGGGATGCCGATGTCGGCGATGACCACCCGTCCGCTGTGCGCCGCTCCCTTGCCCACGAACAGCCCCGGCTTTCCCCGGGAAAAGGTGACGGTCACATCGGCTTTCACCGCCGTACCCATCACGTCCCCGGTGTCGGCGTGGATGCCGGAGGGCACGTCTGCCGACACCACCCAGCCCGTCATCCACCGGGTCATACGGGCGGCCAGGGCCGCGTCCCCCTCCAGGTCGCGGTGCAGGCCCACGCCGAACAGCGCGTCGATGGCCACGTCGTAGCCGATATACTGCTGCTGGTGCTCCTCCCACTTTGGGTCGAAGTCCTCCAACATCCCCCCGGCCTCTGTCAGGCGGCGCTCCATTGACCGGCAGTCGTCGGTCATCTTGGCCCGGTCGCCCACCAGGACACACTTCACCCGCCAGCCTGCCTCCAAAAGGAACCGGGCGGCGGCCACGCCGTCCCCGCCGTTGTTGCCGGGGCCGCACCACACGATGGCGGATCTGCGCCGCATGGCCCAGAACTCCGCCTGCTCCTCCTGGGTCAGGAGATGCCCGTCCTTTGCGATATAAGCGGTGGGGCCGTCCTGCCGGAGCCCCGGCCCGGGGATGGGCAGGGAGCGAACCTCCCGCACCAGCGCACGGGCGGCGTTCTCCATCAGCACCGTGGACGGGATGCCCCGTTCCTCAATGGCGATGCGGTCGATCTCCTTCATCTGCGCGGCGGTGTACAGCTCCATACGGTTGGCTCCTTTCATTTTCTCAACATTATAATGTTTTCCCCCTTGCATTTCAACCATATTTATATGCCGAGATAGGAATTCTCCCCGCCGGTGGCGGGGAGAATCCGATAAATCAGCGTTTCCCCCTTGCATTTCAACCATGTTTATATGCCGAGATAGGAATTCTCCCCGCCGGTGGCGGGGAGAATCCGATAAAACAGCGTTTTTCCTCTTGCATTTCAACCTTTATTGTGATATAAAGGGAAAAGTGAAATGCGTGGAACGGGAAAATAGGGTGTTTGCGTATGGCAGAGAGAGGCGGTCACCGGCTGAGAGCCGCCTTGGTGCGTGTCCCTTGGTTCGCCCGGGAGCGGCCCGCGAGAGCGGGACGGCTGGCCGCCGTTACAGGGCTTTGAGTGCGCACGAAACGTGCGAATGCGGGTGGTACCGCGGAAGGGTTGCCTTTCGTCCCCAGGACAGGGGAGGAAGGGCTTTTGTTTATTTCACTAGGAAAGGTGTGGTTTTATGATCGTTACCACGACCCCCACGTTGGAAGGAATGAAGATCACCGCTTATCTCAACATCGTATTTGGGGAAGTCATCATCGGTACAGACATTGGCCGGGATTTTGCCGCCGGTTTCACCAATCTCTTCGGCGGCCGTTCCTCTGAGTATGAGGAGGCGCTGACCGACGCGCGTCAGGAGGCCATCAAGGAGATGAAAAAACGGGCCGCCGCCATGGGCGCCAACGCCGTGGTAGGGGTTGACATCGACTATGAAGCCCTAGGCCAGATGATGATGGTTACTGCCAGCGGCACCGCTGTTGCGGTAGAGTTTTTAGAAGAGGAGTAAAGCATATGAAAGAACAGTTAGCAAAGATCCGCACCGAGGCGCTCTCCGCCTTCGAGAGCGTCCGCGACTCCGCCGCCCTGGACGAGCTGCGGGTGAAGTACCTGGGCAAGAAGGGCGAGCTGACGGCGGTCTTGAAGCAGATGGGCAAGCTGTCCGCCGAGGAGCGCCCCGCCATGGGCCAGCTGGCCAACGAGGTGCGCGCCGCCCTGGAGAGCGCCCTGGACGCCGCCTCCCACAAGCTGGAGGAGGCCGCCATGGAGCTGAAGCTGAAGGCGGAGACGGTGGACGTGACCATCCCCGGAAAGTCCGTCCAGGTGGGCCGCCGCCACCCCATGAACACCGCCCTGGAGGAGATCAAGGACATTTTCATCGGCATGGGCTTCACCGTGCTGGACGGCCCGGAGATCGAGCTGGCCGAGCTGAACTTCGACCGGCTCAACGCCGAGGAGGGCCACCCCTCCCGAGACTGGTCGGACACCTTCTACTTTGACGAGGACAGCCGGGTCATGCTCCGCTCCCAGACCAGCCCCATGCAGGTGCGGGCCATGGACTCCATGGAGCTGCCCATCCGCATCATCGCCCCCGGCCGGGTGTACCGCAAGGACGAGGTGGACGCCACCCATTCCCCCATGTTCCACCAGGTGGAGGGCATGGTCATTGACAAAAACATCACCATGGCCGACCTGAAGGGCACGCTGAACACCCTGGCGGAGCAGCTCTTCGGCCAGGGCACCGTCACCCGCTTCCGTCCCCACCACTTCCCCTTCACCGAGCCGTCCTGCGAGATGGACGTGCAGTGCCACAAGTGCGGGGGGGCTGGCTGCCCCACCTGCAAGGGCGAGGGCTGGATCGAGCTGCTGGGCGCGGGGATGATCCACCCCCGTGTGCTGGAGATGGCGGGCATCGACCCCGACGAGTGGTCGGGCTGGGCCTTCGGCATGGGCCTGGAGCGCACCGCCCTGCGCCGGTTCAAGATCGACGACCTGCGCCTGATCTTCGAGAACGACATCCGATTCCTGGAGCAATTCTAAGAGGAGGGAGCAATTATGAATTTATCGAGAAAGTGGCTCAATGAGTTTGTGAAGATAGACACCCCTGACCGGGAGTTTGCCGAGGCCATGACCCTGTCCGGCTCCAAGGTGGAGGGCACCTCCATCGAGGGCGGCGAGATCAGCAACGTGGTGGTGGGCCAGGTCAGATCCCTGGTGCGCCACCCCAACTCCGACCATATGTGGATCTGCCAGGTGGACGTGGGGCAGGCGGAACCCCTCCAGATCGTCACCGGGGCGCAGAACGTGAAGGAGAACGACCTGGTGCCCGTGGCCCTGCACAAGTCCACCCTCCCCGGCGGCAAGAAGATCGAAAAGGGCAAGCTGCGGGGCGAGGTCTCCAACGGGATGCTGTGCTCCTTCGCCGAGCTGGGCCTGGATCAGCGGGACTTCCCCACCGCCTATGCCGACGGCATCTGGATCCTGTCCGACGATCCGGAGCTCACGGGGCTCACCCTGGGCCAGGACATCCGGGAGGCCGTGGGGCTGGACGACCACGTGGTGGAGTTCGAGATCACTCCCAACCGCCCGGACTGCCTGTCCGTCATCGGTTTGGCCCGGGAAGCCGCCGCCACCTTCGACAAGCCGTTGGCGCTCCACACCCCCGAGGTCAAGGGCGGGGCGGACGGCGTACTCACCGATCTGCTGGACGTGGAGACCCCCGCCGCCGATCTGGTGCCCCGCTACACCGCCCGGATGGTGCGCAACGTGAAGATCGCCCCCTCTCCCAAGTGGATGCGGGAGCGGCTGCGCGCCATGGGGGTGCGGCCCATCAACAACATCGTGGACATCACCAACTACGTTATGCTGGAGTACGGCCAGCCTATGCACGCCTTTGACTACCGCTACGTGAACGGCGGCAAGATCATCGTCCGCAGGGCGGAGGAGGGTGAGGCCCTCACCACCCTGGACGGCAAGGAACACCGACTCACCGCCAACCACCTGGTCATCGCCGACGAGGGCCGGGCGGTGGGCCTGGCGGGCATCATGGGCGGATTGAACTCCGAGATCGTGGACGACACCACCGATGTGGTGTTTGAGTCCGCCTGCTTTGACGGAACCTGTATCCGCAAGGGAGCGCTGGCCCTGGGTATGCGCACCGAGGCGTCCGCCAAGTTCGAGAAGGGGCTGGATCCCATGAACACCCTGCCCGCCGTCAACCGGGCCTGCGAGCTGGTGGAGCTGCTGGGTGCCGGCGAGGTGGTGGACGGGTGCATCGACATCCTCAACTTTGTCCTCCACCCTGTGGAGCTGCCCGTGGAGCCGGACAAGATCAATGCCCTGCTGGGCACCGATGTGTCCCGGGAGGAGATGCTCTCCATCCTGAAAAAGCTGGACTTCCTGGTGGAGGAAAATCCCGACGTGGTCACCGTCCCCTCCTGGCGGGGCGACGTGCGCCGCATGGCCGACCTGGCGGAGGAAGTGGCCCGCTTCCACGGCTACAACAACATCCCCAACACCCTCATGCGGGGCCAGACCACCCAGGGGGGCTACTCCGTGGTGCAGAAGCTGGAGAACCGGCTGGGCGAGCTGTGCCGCGCCTGCGGGTACAGCGAGATCATCACCTATTCCTTCATCTCCCCTTCCTACTACGACAAGATTTTGTGGCCGGAGGACGACTTCCGCCGGAACTCCTTCAAAATTTTGAACCCCTTGGGGGAGGACACCTCCATCATGCGCACCACCACCCTGCCCTCCATGCTGGAGATCCTGACCCGCAACTGCAATTACCGCAACAAGTCCGCGTGGCTGTATGAGCTGGGCCGCATCTACCAGCCCGGCGGCGAGGAGGGCCTTGCCAACGAGACTAAGATCCTGACCTTGGGCGCTTACGGGAACGGCATGGACTTCTTCACCATGAAGGGGACCATTGAGGCCATCTTGAGGGACACCCGGGCGAAGGACATCCGCTTTGAGCCCTGCGCTGAGGATCACTCCTATCACCCCGGCCGCTGCGCCGAGGTGTGGAGCGGCGACAACTGTATCGGCGTATTCGGCCAGGTTCACCCCCAGGCGGCTCAGAACTACGGCGTGGACGTGGAGCTGTACTGCGCGGAGCTGAGCTTTGACGTGCTGCTGGTCACCCATGGCGCCGATCCGGAGTACGCCCCCCTGCCCAAGTTCCCCGCCGTCACCCGGGACATCGCCGTGGTGTGCGATGAGGCCGTCACTGTGGGCGCGTTGGAAGCGGCTATCCGCAAGGGGGCCAAGGGCCTGCTCAAAGACGCGGCCCTGTTCGACATCTACCGGGGCAAGGGCGTGGCCGAGGGCAAGAAGTCCGTGGCCTTCAACCTGACCCTGCGGGCGGACGACCGCTCCCTCACCGGCGAGGAGGCGGACGCGGACGTGAAGAGCATCCTGGAGACGCTGGAAAAGGACTGCGGCGCGGTGCTGCGCTGACAACGCATAATTCAGAAGGGTGGGGCAGAGATGCCCCGCCCTTTTAGGCCTTGTACTGCGCAATTGATTGTGATAAGAGTAGTAACAGGAAACACTAAAGTTTGCAAATAAAAAGTCAAGAGGAGGATAGTTATGGCTGGTTTAGAATATACAGACGATGGAGTTTTGCTGTGGCGGGGAGATGGCGACATTGTTGAGAATTATGTGGAAGATGAAAACAGTGTTTCTGTTTTTGTTGGCATGTGTAAATCCGAGGAGTTGTTTGAAGCATACTGGGACGATGAAGTTTTAGCATATGATTTTGGATTTTGTTATGATGAAGATTTTGCTGTAATAAAATTCAGGGAATTGCCCCTCAAGCAAATTGATGGGCTTTTTGATGACGCTGAAATATTTGATTTAGATGAGCTAAAAAGACAATATCCCAGCGGATTGGATAAAGCATATAATGCTGTCTATGTTGTAGGCAATGTGAAATACAAAGGCGTTGTAAAAGAAATTGAAAATGAAGACTTTGGGTATTTCAATTTTTTAGGTGTGTTCACAAAGAAAAAATGGTAGTCTTTAGCAAGACTGAAGACTGGAGCTTGCTAAACTCCTGATTTATTGGGCCGCTGTCCACGATGGACGGCGGCCCGTCTTGCTTAAATCTCCCAAAAGTGGTATACTAAGCTATTCTCAATCAAATCAGCGAGGTGTCCCCTATGAAGCTCATGGTCATCGACGGCAATTCCATCGTCAACCGGGCCTTTTACGGCGTCAGCCAGAACCTGACCACCCGGGAGGGCCTGCCCACCAACGCCATTTTCGGCTTTCTGAACATCCTGTTCAAGCTGCTGGACGAGGAGCAGCCCGAGGGGCTGGCCGTGACCTTTGACATGAGGGCCCCCACCTTCCGGCACAAGGCGTTCGCGGAGTACAAGGCCCAGCGCAAGGGGATGCCGGAGGAGCTGGCCGTCCAGATGCCGGTGCTGAAAGAGGTGCTGGACGCCATGAACATCCGCCGCTACGAGCTGGAGGGCTGGGAGGCGGACGACCTGCTGGGCACCATGTCAAGGGTGAACGCTGCCCAGGGCGGGAACACCGTCATTGTCACCGGGGATAAGGACTCCCTCCAGCTCATCGACGAGCGCACCACCGTCAAGCTGGTCACCACCCGCATGGGCCAGACCACCACCCGGAACGTCACACCCGACGGCTTCCGGGAGGAATACGGCTTCGACCCCATCCACCTGATCGATCTCAAGGCGCTGATGGGGGATTCCTCCGACAACTACCCCGGCGTGAAGGGCGTAGGGGAGAAGACCGCCATGGCCCTCATCCAACTCTACCACACCATCGACCACCTCTACGACCATATGCCGGATATCTGCATGGCCCCCGGTGTCCCCGCCAAGCCTGGGGTGGTGAAGAAGCTGGCCGAGGGAGAGGCCGATGCCCGGATGAGCTATGATTTGGCTGTCATCCGCTGTGACGCGCCCATGGATTTCCACCCGGAGGATACGGCCCGCCAACCCTTCAACGGCCCTGTTTTGTATCAGAAGCTGCTCCAGCTGGAGTTCAACAAGTTCATCGACAAGCTGAAGCTCACCCCCGGTCCCTCAGTTTCCGCCCCCGAGGCGAAGCCGGTGGAGGTCCGGGTAACAGCCATGGACGTCCTCACGGCACAGGACTTTGAACAGGCCCTCACCAAGTGGGAAGTGGCAGACTGCGTGGCCGTCCTGCCTCTGCCCGAGCTGGCGGGGGTGGCGGTGTCCCTGTCCGAGGACGATGGGAAACAGGAGTATCTTTACGACATCCGCGCCAGCCGCTACGAGGGGGACTACCACGCCCTGTTGGCAGCGCTGTTCGGCCCCACGGTAAAGAAAGTTACCCACGGCGTCAAGGAGCTGTGCCGCGCCCTGCTGGACGAGGGGATCAGCGCGGAGGGTTTCATCTTCGACACCGAGCTGGCCGCCTACCTCTTAGACCCTACCGCGGGCAGCTACGAGCTGCGCAAATTGGCCATGTCCTACTTCAAAAAGGATGTGGAGCTGAATGCCGCCTATAAAGACGAGACGGCCTTCTCCCTGCTGGACGACGGCCTCAAGGCCCAGACCGCCTGGTACGAGGACACCGCCTGGATCGAGGCGTTTTACGACCTGTTCAAGCCCAAGCTGGAGGAATTCGGCCTGATGTCCGTCCTCACCGACATTGAACTGCCCCTGTGTCCGGTGCTGGCCCGGATGGAGCGCATCGGCGTGCTGGTGGACGGGCAGGCGCTGGCCGACTTCGGCAAGCAGCTCCAAACGGGTATCGACACGCTGACGGCGGAGATCTACGAGCTGGCCGGGGAGCAGTTCAACATCCTTTCCCCAAAGCAGCTGGGGCGTATCCTGTTTGAGAAGCTGGGCCTGCCCCCGGTGAAGAAAACCAAGACGGGCTACTCCACCAACGTGGACGTGATGGAGAAGCTCCGCCCCAAGCACGCCATTGTGGGCAAGGTGCTGGACTACCGCCAGCTCACCAAGCTGAACTCCACCTATGTGGAAGGACTGGGCAAGGTCATTGCCGCCGACGGGCGCATCCACACCAGCTTCCAGAACACCGTCACCGCCACCGGGCGGCTCAGCTCCACCGAGCCGAATTTGCAGAATATCCCCGTGCGCACCGCCCTGGGGGCGGAAATGCGGAAGATGTTCGTGGCTCCGGCGGGCAGGGTGCTGGTGGACGCGGACTACTCCCAGATCGAGCTGCGCCTGCTTGCCCATATGTCCGGTGACAGCGCCATGATCGACGGCTTCAACTCCGGCGTGGACATCCACACCGTCACCGCCTCCCAGGTGTTCGGGCTTCCCCAGGATGAGGTGCCCCCCGAGCTGCGCCGGGCGGCGAAGGCCGTGAATTTCGGTATCGTGTACGGCATCTCCGCCTACTCTCTGTCCGAGGATATTCACGTGTCCGTCCCCCAGGCCAAGGAGTATATGGAGAAGTATTTTGAGCACTACTCCGGCGTGCGCGCCTATATGGACCGGGTGGTGGAGCGGGGCAGGGAGGACGGCTTTGTGTCCACCATGTACGGGCGGCGGCGCTGGCTGCCGGAGCTGAAAAGCTCCAACTTCAACACCCGCTCGTTCGGGGAGCGGGTGGCGCTGAATATGCCCATCCAGGGCACCGCCGCCGACATCATCAAGCTGGCCATGATAAAGGTGGACAGCCGCCTGCGCTCGGAGGGGCTGGAGGCCCGCTTAGTCCTTCAGGTTCACGACGAGCTGATCGTGGAGTGCCCCGAGGGCGAGGCGGAGCAGGTCAAGGCCCTGCTCCAGGAGGAGATGGAGGGGGTGGCGGCGCTGTCCGTGCCGCTGGTGGCCGATGCCAAGTCGGGCCGCACCTGGGCGGAGACGCATTAGAAAGGAGCGCTCAGCATGAGCTTATTTGATACCTTTGACCCAAATTCCGAAGAAATTGTAACCCCTTCCGCCATGTACCGCCCTATGGACGGCTTCCCGGAAATTGTCATCATGACCTTTGAGGAGAAGTCCCTCCAGACCCTGCGGGACATCTGCGAGACGGAGGTCGCCGCCACGCTCCGGGGCGGATGGCCCATCCCGGTCTACCGGCTTTGCTGGCATGACAGGGACATCGGCGTGTTCCAAACCCTCATCGGCGGGGCGGGCACGGCGGGGCTGCTGGAGGAGGCGCTTGCCCTGGGCGCGAAAAAGGTGCTGCTGTATGGCGCCTGCGGGGTGCTGGACGCCGCCCTTGCCGCCGGACGCTTCATCCTGCCCACCGCCGCCTACCGGGACGAGGGCGTCAGCTACCATTATCTGCCCGTGGGCGAGTATGTGGACATCCCCACGGCGGCGCGGCTGGGGGAGGTCTTTGACGAGCTGAAGCTCCCCTATGTGAAGGGCCGGGTGTGGACCACCGACGCCCTCTACCGGGAGACCCGGAACAACATGGAAAAGCGCCGCGCCGACGGCTGTATCGCCGTGGATATGGAGTGCGCCTCCGCCATGGCGGTGGGGCAGTTCCGGGGTGCGGAAGTGTACGAATTTTTCTACGCCGAGGACAGCCTGGACGGGGACGCCTGGGACCCCCGCACTCTGGGGGCGGTGCCCGCTTCCGACTATGAGAAGTACCTGCGGGTGGCGCTGGAAGTGGCCTCACGTCTATGAACTTCCACATCGTACCCATGACCGCCGCCCATCTGCCCCAGGTGGCCGCGCTGGAAACGCACTGCTTCCCCGCCGACCCCTGGAGCGAGGAGCTGTTCCGGGATGCGCTGGACAACCCCCACACCGCCATCCTGCTGGCGGAGGGGGAGGACGGGGCGATTTTGGGCTACGCTGTGCTGTCCGTGGTGCTGGACGAGGGCAACCTGGACAACATTGCCGTGGCCCCGGAGGCCCGCCGCCGGGGGGTGGCGGACGCCCTGCTGGGGGCGCTCACCGGCTTTGGCCGGGAGCACCTGTCCGCCCTTATGCTGGAGGTGCGCGCCTCCAACACCCCCGCCATCGCCCTGTATGAAAAGCACAGCTTCGCGGCGGTGGGGCGGCGGAAAAACTACTATGACGCGCCGAAAGAGGACGCGATCCTGATGACCTTGACTTTTTAGACGTTCTCCGCCCCCGGAGGGGGCGGAGAACCAAGGAGATACCCAATGGAATTACAGCTGCTGAATAAAGACGAATTGACCGCCCTCTACCAAAACGAGATGACCGTAGACTTCCCCAAATCGGAGCTGAAGCCGCTGGCGGCCATGCTCCGGCTGATGGACATGGGTTGTTACGAACCCTTGCTGGTGACGGAAAACGGGGAGCCGGTGGGTTACGCCATTGTATGGCTTTCCGAGCATCGGGAGGGGGCGCTGTTGGAATACTTCGGCGTGCTCCGGGGGCTGCGAAACGCCGGGCTGGGCACGAAAATCCTGGCCCTGCTGGTGGAGCGCTACGGCCAGCTCTTCGGCGAGGCGGAGGCTCCTGAGCCCGCGGCTCCCTGCTCGGACGACCCCGCTGAGAACGACCTGCGCCGCAGGCGCATCGCCTTTTATGAGCGCAACGGCTTCCGGGTGCTGGACTATGAGTGCGCCCTGTTTGGCGTGCATTTCAACTGCCTGTACCGGGGCCCGGAGACGGATGACCGCAGGGTGGAGGCCATGCACCGGGGGGTGTACGCCGGGTATTTTTCCCCGGCGCATATGGAGCAGTATATCCAGCTTCCCCTGCGTCCCGGCGAGGAGATCCATCCCGCACGGTCGTGGGTGGAGGAATTTGATGAGGAGGATTGGACATGAACAAGAAAAACGAGTGGGCAGACAGGGCGCTGACCATGCTGCTGTTCCTGTTCGCTTTTGTGGGAACATGGTGTCTGCTGAGCTTTGGCGTGCCGTCCCTGCGTATCAAGATGGATCCCGCTGACGGGGACTTTTTCGGCGCCAGCCTGCGCCACATGGCCTTTCTCAAGTTTTTGGGTTCCACAGGGCTGGGTGTGGTGGTGGCCATGATTCCCCGGGTTTTCAATAAGAAATAGCAGAGGAAAGGGCGTGATTTAGATGAATATTCTGGCCTTTGAATCCTCCTGTGATGAGACTGCCGCCGCCGTGGTGAAGGACGGACGCACGGTGCTGTCCTCGGTGATCGCATCCTCGGCGGATATGCACGCCATCTACGGTGGTGTGGTGCCCGAGATCGCCTCCCGCAAGCACGTGGAGGCCATCTCCGGGCTGGCGGACGAGGCGCTGCGTCAAGCAAACATTACCAAGGCTGACATTGACGCCGTGGCGGTGACCTACGCCCCGGGGCTCATCGGGGCGCTGCTGGTGGGGGTGTCCTTTGCCAAGTCTGTGGCCTTCGGGCTGGGGGTGCCGCTGCTCCCCGTCCACCACGTCCGGGGGCACATCGCCGCCAACTACATCGCCCACCCTGACCTGGAGCCCCCCTTCCTGTGCCTGTGCGTGTCCGGCGGTACCACCGCCCTGGTGGACGTACAGGACTATACCCACTTCAAGGTGCTGGGCGGCACTCGGGACGACGCGGCGGGGGAGTGCTTTGACAAGACCGCCCGGGTGCTGGGGCTGGGCTACCCAGGCGGCGGGCCTATGGACAAAATGGTCCAGGGCGGCAACGACAAGGCGTTCGTGTTCCCTCGGGCCCATGTGGCCGACCACCCGCTGGATATGTCCTTCTCCGGGCTCAAGACGGCGGTGCTCAACACCATCCACAACGCGGAACAAAAAGGTGAGACGCTGAATCTCCACGATCTGGCGGCGTCCTTCGCCGCCGCCGTGTCCGACTCCCTCATTCCCCGGGTAATGGAGGCCGACCGCATGACGGGCTATCACAAGATCGCCGTGGCGGGGGGCGTGGCGGCAAACAGCCGCATCCGGGCCGACCTGGAGGCCGCCTGCAAAAAGGCAGGCGCCAAGCTGTGGCTGCCGCCGCTGTCGCTGTGCGGCGACAACGCCGCCATGATTGGCAGCCAAGGCTATTACGAGTACCTGGCGGGACGCACCGCCGGGTGGGAGCTGAACGCCAAAGCCGGCCTGGATATTTCCAGAGGGTAATATTTTGCGTTATGTCAACTGAATTGGCGCTTTAGCTTGTGAAAAAATAGTGTTTCGGGCTGTGCATAAATATGTAAGTTTCTGCTGACCCGTTGAAATAGCAAGTGTTCAAGCTGTTGAAAACTCTGTTGAAGCTGTGGATAACTCTCCGTATCAGGAGTTATGATTGCTGTTATGGAAACCAAATAAGGAGGAATCGCCGTGAAAACCGACATCGAGATCGCCCAGAGCGCCCAAATGCTCCCCATCAGCCAGGTGGCGGCAAAGGCCGGCATCGACGAGGCCCTGCTGGAGCACTATGGCAGGGTGAAGGCCAAGATCGACATCGGCCCCCTGCGCTCCAAGCCCCGGAAGGGCAAGCTGATCCTGGTCACCGCCATCAACCCCACCCCCGCCGGGGAGGGCAAGACCACCACCAGCGTGGGTCTGGCGGACGCGCTGAGTAAGCTGGGCAAGAACGTGCTGCTGTGCCTGCGGGAGCCCTCTCTCGGCCCGGTGTTCGGCGTCAAGGGCGGCGCGGCGGGCGGCGGCTACGCCCAGGTGGTGCCCATGGAGGACATCAACCTGCACTTCACCGGCGACTTCCACGCCATCGGCGCGGCCAACAACCTGCTGGCGGCCATGCTGGACAACCACATTCAGCAGGGCAACGCCCTGGGCATCGACGTGAAGAAGATCACCTGGCGGCGGTGCGTGGACATGAACGACCGGCAGCTGCGCAGCATCGTGGACGGCCTGGGCGGCCGGATGCAGGGCGTGCCCCGGGAGGACGGCTTCGACATCACGGTGGCCAGCGAGATCATGGCGGTGCTGTGCCTGGCCGACGATCTGAAGGATTTGAAGGAGCGGCTAAGCCGCATCATCGTGGGCTACACTTACGACGACAAGCCCGTCACCGCCGCCGACCTGAAGGCCCAGGGGGCCATGGCGGCGCTGCTGAAGGACGCCATCAAGCCCAATCTGGTGCAGACCCTGGAGAATACCCCTGCCCTGGTCCACGGCGGGCCCTTCGCCAACATCGCCCACGGCTGCAACTCCGTGTCCGCCACCGACACCGCCCTCAAGCTGGCGGATTACGTGGTCACTGAGGCGGGCTTCGGGGCCGACCTGGGCGCGGAAAAGTTCCTGGACATCAAGTGCCGGGCGGCGGGGCTGGATCCCAGCGCGGTGGTGGTTGTGGCGACAGTGAAGGCGCTGAAGTATAACGGCGGCGTGGCTAAGGTCGATCTGGGCGCGGAAAATCTGGAGGCCCTGGAGCGCGGCCTGCCCAATCTCTTGAAGCACGTGGAGAACATCACCCAGGTGTACGGCCTGCCCTGCGTGGTGGCTATCAACCGCTTTGTCAACGACACCGACGGGGAACTGGCCCTCATCCGGGATAAGTGCCGGGAGCTGGGCGTGAACGTAGCCCTGTCCGAGGTGTGGGGCCGCGGCGGCGACGGCGGCATCGAGCTGGCCCAGGAGGTGCTGCGGCTGTGCGATCAGCCCCACGAGTTCCGCTTCGCCTACGAGCTGGATCTGCCCCTGCGGGACAAGATCGAGGCCATCGTCAAGCGGGTCTACGGCGGCGCGGGGGTCAGCTATTCCGCCGCCGCCTCCAAGGAACTGGATCGGTTGGAGGGGATGGGGTTCGGCTCCCTGCCCGTGTGCATGGCCAAGACCCAGTACTCCCTGTCCGACGACCAGACCAAGCTGGGCCGCCCGGAGGGCTTCACCGTCACCGTGTCCAAGGTGAAGGTGTCCGCCGGGGCGGGCTTCGTGGTGGTGCAGACCGGGGACATCATGACCATGCCGGGGTTGCCGAAGGTGCCCGCCGCGGAGAAGATCGACGTGGATGAAAACGGTGTAATCTCTGGGCTGTTTTAAGCAAAAGAATTCCCCGCCGGCCTGGCCGGCGGGGAATTCTTTTATTTTGCGACAAATGCCATCACGCTGCGCGGGCCGATGGTGAAACAGTTGTTGTCCACCGTCCAGGAATGCTGTTCCTCGTCCCAGGTATTGACCACGCACTCCCAGCGCATGGACGCTGGCAGCTGGGGCAGGGCCGCGTTCAGCTCGCCCCAGTAGGCGTTGGACGCCACATACACGATCTGGGGGCCTACGTTTCGCTCCGCGCCGGCGAACATGACGCCCACATAGCGGTCATGGCGGTCAAACTGATCCTTCCAGGGGGCCACGCCGTGGAAGCTGACATCGGGGAAGCCGCAGGCCCCGCCGCTCATATCCCGGCGGAGGACCCGGTGCTCCTTGCGGAAGCGGATCATATATTGGAAGAACCGGAACAGGCCCTGATTCTTCTCCAGCAACGACCAGTCCAGCCAGGAGGTGATGTTGTCCTGGCAGTAGGCGTTGTTGTTGCCGAACTGAGTGTTGCCGAACTCATCGCCCGCCAGGAACATGGGGATGCCCCGGCTGCACATCAGCAGGGCAAAGGCGTTGCGCACCATCCGCTGGCGCAGGGCATTGACCTCGAAGGCATCCGTCTCTCCCTCCACGCCGCAGTTCCAGCTGTTGTTGTCGTTGGCGCCGTCGGTGTTGTTCCAGCCGTTTTTCTCATTGTGCTTGTGGTTATAGGTGTACAGGTCGTGGAGGGTGAACCCGTCATGGCAGGTGAGGAAATTCACCGAGGCATTCTGCCGCGCGGCGGTGTCGTAGATATCCTTGGAACCGGACAGGCGCAGGGCGGCGGCGTGGGCCATGCCCTCGTCCCCCTTGAGGTAGCGGCGCATATCGTCCCGGTAGCGGCCGTTCCACTCCGCCCAGCGGTTCCAGGCGGGGAAGGTGCCCACCTGGTACAGCCCGCCCGCGTCCCACGCCTCGGCGATGAGCTTCACGTCGCCCAGGATGGGGTCGAAGGCCATGGCCTGGAGCAGGGGAGGGGACACCATGGGCGCGCCCTTCTCGTCCCGGCCCAGGATGGAGGCCAGGTCGAACCGGAAGCCGTCCACCCGGTAGGTGGTCACCCAGTAGCGCAGGCAGTCCAGAATCATCTGGTGGACGATGGGGTGGTTGCAGTTCAGCGTGTTGCCACAGCCGGAGAAGTTGTAGTAGTGCCCCTCCGGGGTGAGCAGGTAATAGATGTTGTTGTCAAAGCCCTTGAAGGAGAAGAAGGGGCCCATCTCGTTGCCCTCGGCGGTGTGGTTGAACACCACGTCCAGATATACCTCGATGCCCCGCTCCTTGCAGCCGCGGATGAGCCGCTTCAGCTCGTTGCCCTCCCGGTTGTACTCGGTGCTGGCGCTGTAGCTGGTGTTGGGGGAGAAGAAGCTCACCGTGTTGTATCCCCAGTAGTTGTACAGCTTCTCCCCGTTTACCTCCCGGTAGTCCAGCATCTCGTCGAACTCGAAGATGGGCATCAGCTCGATGGCGTTCACCCCCAGCTCCTGGAGGTAGTCCAGCTTTTCCATCAGCCCCGCGAAGGTGCCGGGGTATTTTACCCCGGAGGAGCCGTCCTTGGTGAACCCCCGGACGTGAAGCTCATAGATGATAAGGTCCTCCGCGGGGATCAGGGGCTGAGGCATCTTGCCCCAATCGAAGTCGTCCTTCACCACCCGGGCCCGGTAGTGCTGGCCGTGGGGGGGCGTTTTGCCCCAGCCGCTCTGGCCGGTGACCGCCTTGGCGTAGGGGTCCAGCAGATACCGGGTCTTGTCAAAGATCAGGCCCTTGTCCGGCTCATAGGGGCCGTCCACCCGGTAGGCGTACTCAAACTCCTCGATGTTGAGCTTGAACACGATCATGGAGTACACGTTGCCGATGCGGTAGTGCTCCGGGAAGGGAAGCACCGCATAGGGCTCTGACTCCCCCCGGCGGAACAGCAGCAGCTCAATGCCGGTGGCGCCGTGGGAATAGACGGTAAAGTTGACGCCGCCCGGGATGGCGGTGGCTCCGTTGGTCTCATACAGGCCGGGGCGGACATCGAAGCCGTTGATGTTGTCGATGGGCACCAGATGGATGGCCCGGGGCAGAACCACGCCTGGCTCCGGCTGGGGAGTTGGGGTGCGTTTGCCGTTCATAATACGATCTTCCTTCCTGATCCGGCTCAATGGAGCCAAGTTACTTTATCAGCCTGGTAAAAGCCCCGGGCAGGGGGATCCTCGTCGGGTTCGCCCACGGCGATGAGGGCCACGGGGACGGACTTCGCCCCCAGCACGTCCCGGACGGCCGCCGCCCGGTCTTCCAGGGGCCAGCAGCCGCACCAGCAGGCGCCATAGCCCAGCGCCGCCGCCTGGAGCAGCAGGTTTTCCACCGCCGCACCGCAGTCCAGTGGCCAGAAGCCCGAACACCGGCCCTCCTGGGCCTCCGGCTGGGCGCACACTACAATGGCCAAGGAAGCCGTCTCCAGCATGGAGGCATAGGGGTGAACGGCATGGAGCTTGGCCTTTGTGTCGGGGTTCTCCACCACGAAGAATTCCCAGGGCCGGGTATTGCAGGCACTGGGCGCCATCATGGCCGCCTCCAGCATTTTCTCCACGTCATCCCTGGGGATGGATACGCCGGGTTTGAATTTGCGGATGCTCCGCCGTGAGCGGATGGTCTGAGCAGCATCCATTGTGATCTCCTCCTCAAATAAAAGCCGGGCGGGCCGCAGCCCGCCCGGTTTCAATATGTCTGCAATTTTAGAAGTACTTCTTCACGATGTCGCTGGCCTTGTCCGCGTCCTCGCTGATGGAGATGGTGTACTTGATGCCGCACTTCTGGGAGAAGTCGTCCAGCCAGGCCAGGAAGGGCTCCACGTCCTCGTTGCCCACGGTGGGAACCAGCTTGTTCAGACTCTCGATGAACACATGGGTAATATCATAATTGCTGGCGTACAGGCCGTACAGGAAGCCCCGGAGGGTGTCGTAGTTGGGGATGCTGTAGTCGGACGTATCCACCAGACGGATTTTATAGTTGATTTTATAGTTCAGCTTGGAATTGTGGGCGATGGCCACCACGTTGCCATGCTCCGTATCCACCGCTGTGTTGATGAGGTCGATCATCTGCTTGGTCTTGCCGGTGCCCTTCAGGCCCATAATGACCTTGACCATTTTGATCACTCCTTACTTGGTATTGGGGGCAGTCCCCTAGGATACCCCTATGTTACCATCTTTCTGAAAAAATTTCAATACAGGAAAGCAAAGTTCATGGAAAATTCGGAAAAATCCGCAAAAATCAGCCGAGAGCCTCCAGGGCAAAGTGGGCGGCGGTCTGCCCCTGGCCCACCGCCTTGGCCAGCTGGAGGGGCTGGCCGGTGCAGTCCCCGGCGGCGTACACGCCCCGCAGGCTGGTGGCCATATGGCCGTCCACCTTGATATAGCCGTCCGCCAGCTCCAGCCCCGGAGCCAAGTGGGCGGGGGCGATGGACGAGCGCAGCAGGAACACGCCGTCGCAGGGGGTCT
Organism: Clostridiales bacterium; assembly: GCA_014799505.1. Taxonomy (GTDB): domain Bacteria; phylum Bacillota; class Clostridia; order Oscillospirales; family Oscillospiraceae; genus Enterenecus. The sequence goes on along the minus strand of JAAVHV010000002.1, from coordinate 5,935 downwards.
CCTCCCCCTGGGCGTCCCGCACGCCGGACACCCGGCCCTCCCCCAGGATCTCCAGCCCCGCCAGCCGCTTCACCATCACCTGGCAGCCGATGGAGCGAAGGAACTCCACCTCCTCGTCGAAGTTGGGGGCGTCTCCCGCGCAGACCACGGATCTATTGCGGTAAAACATCCCGTCGCAGGTGGCGCAGTAGCTGACGCCCCGGCCCAGCAGCTCGGTCTCCCCTTTCAGCGGCGCGGCCCTCGACACCCCCAGGGCCAGGATGACGGCGCCGCCCTCCGCCATGTCGTTCTCCACGGAGACCATCACCGAGCTGCCCATGGGCATGACGGACAGTGCCCGGCCCTGCTTGAATTCCGCCCCCAGATCCTTGGCCTGAGTCAGCAGCCGCTCCACCAGTTCTTTCCCGGTAATCCCCGGCAGGCCGGGGTAGTTGGCCATTTCCGGGGCCCTGCACAGCGGGGAGGCCAGGGGGTCGTTGGAGATGACCAGCACGGATTTGTCCCGGGCGCGGGCGTGGATGGCGGCGGTGAGACCGGCGGGGCCGCCGCCGACGACAAGCAGGTCGTATTTCATCAGGATCATCCTCCTCATTCTTTTCTTTATAGTATAACAGTATCCCCGAAAGCTGACAATATACTTGCAAAGCGATCTGCCATAAAGTATACTGAATTTACTTTGACTAAGATATGGAGGCGTCCTATGAAACGCATCTTATTGCTCACCACCGGGGGCACCATCGCCTCCCGGCTCACCGAGGAGGGGCTGGCCCCCGGCCTGGACGGCGCGGCCATGTCCCATTATCTGGGCGGGCTGGCGGACAGCTATGACCTGACCGTCCGGGACATCCTGCACCTGGACTCGTCCAACATCCAGCCGGAGGAGTGGCGGCTCATCGCCCAAAACGTCTATGAGGCCCGGGAGGATTTCGACGGCATCGTGGTGTCCCACGGTACCGACACCATGGCGTACACCGCCTCTGTGCTGTCCTATATGGTGCGGGGTATCGGCATCCCCGTGGTGCTTACCGGGGCGCAGCTGCCCATCGAGCACCCCCTCACCGACGGGCTGGACAATCTGCGCACCGCCTTCGCCATGGCGGCCTCCGGCCATCCGGGGGTGTTCCTGGCCTTTGGCCGAAAGGTGATGCTGGGCTGCCGGGCGGTCAAGACCCACACCACCGACTTTTCCGCCTTTGACAGCGTGAACTGGCCGCCGGTGGCGGTGGTCAACGGCGCGGGGCTCACCATCCGGGAGGAGGCCATCCCCAGCGTACCCGGCCCCTGCGTCTTGAAAGACGAGCTGTGTCAGGCGGTGTTCCTCATCAAGCTCACCCCGGGGCTGGACCCGGAGATCTTCGATATGCTCCTGCGGATGCACTACCGGGGGGTGGTCATCGAGGCGTTTGGCGCGGGCGGGCTGCACTTCATCCGCCGCAACCTCATCGAGAAGCTCCACAACGCCGCCCAGGCCGGGATGGCCGTGGTGGTGTGCAGCCAGTGCCTGTATGAGAGCAGCAACTTCGCCCTCTACCAGGCGGGGCAGAAAGCCCTGGCGGAGGGGGTCATCCAGGGATACGACATGACCACCGAGGGGGCCGTTACCAAGCTGATGTGGGCGCTGGGCCAGACTGAGGATCTGGACGAGGTGCGGGCGCTTTTTTCCCAGAGCCTGTGCGGGGAGAGGAGCGTGTAACGCCGCGCCCGCAGGTGCGATAAGATAGCCGCAAACCAAAGCCGCCGCTGTTCAGCGGCGGCTTTGTCCGTTTTCACGCGATTCCCATGTCCTTATTGATATGCTCCCGCAGGGCGTCAAAGGACTCGATGCTCAGGTCATGTTCGATGCGGCAGGCGTCCTCGGCGGCCACCTTTTCGTCCACCCCCAGGTGGATGAGCCACTTGGTGAGCAGCAGATGACGCTCGTAAATGCGCTGGGCGATCTCCAATCCATCGTTGGTGAGGGTGAGGAAGCCGCCCTCGTCCATGACCACAAAGCCCCCCTCCCGCAGCAGGCTCATGGCACGGCTGACGCTGGGCTTGGAAAAGTTCAGGTGCTGGGCCACGTCGATGGATCGCACCGGGCCCTTCTCTCCCAGGGCCAGAATGGCCTCCAGATAGTTTTCAGCGGATTCGTGGATATTCATTGCGCTCCTCCAGATCACGTGGGTTTGCCAATGCTTACTCTGATATGATACCACAAATTTCCGTCAATGGCAACGGGAAGTTTTATCAGTCCACCAAGGTGGGCTGGCGATACAGGAGGTAGCGGTGCAGGATCGCCGCCTCTTGGGCACGGCTGACAGGCGCTGTGGGATTAAGACGCTGCGCGGTTCCTTGGATCAAATGGTTGCCGACCGCCCAGCTGAGGGCTTCAACAGCGTCGTCGTCAACGTCTTCCCCATCGGCAAACTGGGAAAGCGGGGCAAAGCCGTCGGCGGAACGGCCGCGCAATAGCGTTTCGTACTGATAAAGCATCACCGCGAATTCCTGCCGGGTGAGCGGCCGCTCGGGGTCGGCCTCAGCCCCCGCCGCATTGTCGGTGACGGGGTGCGCGACGCCCTCCACATCGGCCAGATGGTATAATTCCCGCTCCGCCATAGCGTATGTCACCGGCATTTCCGGGGAAAACGCGGTGCGGCTTGTCCCGCTCATCGCGCCGGTCTCATATACGTATCGGATGTCGCTGTAATACCACATACCCGGGATCACATCGGTAAACGGCAGCAACGTCTTATCAACCTTCACGGTGCAGCTGTCCGAAACGCTCCCGCAGGAAACGGTGATGACAGCGGTGCCGGACTTTAAGCCGGTCACCCGCCCCGCGGCGTCCACGGAAGCCACAGACGGGTCGCTGCTCGACCACACGGCCTGCGGAAGTGCGGCCGTTGACGGCGTTAGGGCCGCGGTGAGCGAGAGGCGTTCTCCGGCGGTCAGGGAGACCTCCGCCGCGCTGAGAGAGACTTCCGAGACAAGCACGCCGCGCCAGGGGTTGTTTTCCCTGGGATCGGTGGGATCCCAGCCGTTGTCCATGGCGGACGTAATTTCAGGGATCAGCTTGTCCGGTTTTCCGAGCGGGCCGGGAGAGGAGGCGTCGTCATAGACCGTGACCTTGGTTCCGGCAGAGCAATTATCGTAGATCCATTTGGCGTCGGCGGTTTGAAGCCGGACACAGCCCAGGGAGGCCGGACCGCCCAGCATATTGTATTCATCAGTCAGAAGGGTGGAGGGGTCGGCGGCGGAATAGCAGACGGAGTGGAACAGGTAGTTTCCGTAGAACTGGGTGGCATATTGGCCATAGGAGCCGTCCACCATGTGTAACCACGCCCGCTTGCTTCCCACAGAAAATGTACCCCTCGGCGTGATGCTTCCGCTGCGGCCCACGGAACAGACCATGGCCTTGACGGGAACCGTATAATATCCATCCGTGTCCAGCTCGTACACGGTAACCGTGTTCATGGTTCGGTTCACCGTAATATAGTATGGGCGCCCATTGCCAGCGACGCGGTCTGCCGCCCAGGCTGTCTGGAACCCAGACCCCAGCAGGGACAGGGCAAACGTCATCATCAATAGAAGGCTTCTGATTCGTTTGTTCATAACGCGGCATTCTCCTTATGATGTATGGGTCTGATTTATGATACCATAGCTGCAAGCCGTTTCACGGCTTGCGCGCCGCTGAGGCGGCGCAAAACCAGCAAAGCCGGTTTTGGCTATCGTGTAACATCAGCAACTGGCATTTTACTTGTAAAATGCCAGTCCGCAAAGCGGGCCGCCGTGCCCCGCACGGCGATTGCTGATATTATATCACAAATCCGGGGCCTGCGCTAGTATCGGTTTTGGAAGCGCTTTCTACTCCAAACGCAGGCGGGCGTACGCCTGTAATGAGGGGCCGTAAAGTGGAAGATCATCGGATGTAAATCGAAAGTTACGTCAATGGAAACCAAAGATTGCGCGATGTAAACCAAAGTTTCCTTGACGGCGTTGTCCCCCGCCCTGTATAATGAAAGTATAGCAAATTTTGATGAGGTCTGCCCATGGGGCGCGGAGGAGATTTGGAAAGGGGATCATGCGGCGAAATGGACATGGTAAAGAAGCGGCGAAACATATGCGGTCGGCTTATCCGGTGTGTCACATTGACTGCGCTTTGTCTCGTAATTTTATCTTCCTGCGGCAATATGCCGGCAAATGGTAATTCTGAACATAATTCAGAGCCTGGCGCCTCCAATCAGTATGAATTTGACGCCTCTGTCAGTTTAGAGCCAGGGCCTTGGGCCGCTCCACTGCAGTTTTACTATCATGGAAATTTTTATTGTTATCATGGAAAAGTTGTGTATTCCTTGCCGACCGAGTGCAAATTTGTGGGGCAAATAAATAATGTTGCCGGTGATTTTAGGGCTGTAGGCTCAAATGCGGATTTTGATGGAAATGCGGATGGTTATCTCTATATCGACGCAGAAAATTGTGAAGCTGCCTATTTTCAGTGGGAAGAGTGGGACGAGGCGGCCAGTGGAAAAGAACCATACTTGATTTGTGTTTTGGAAGAACCCGATCAACAGTGAAATGACCAGCGGCGGCAGAGGACGAAACCCTTTGCCGCCGCTGTTTTTTCTCTCTTACAGCAGGATGACCCCCGCCTCTTTACACGCCTCCAGCGTGCGGGGATCCCAGATGGACGCCTGCACCTCGCCGATATGGGCCTTGCCCAGCAGGTACATGGATACCCGGCTCTGGCCGATGCCGCCGCCGATGGTCAGGGGCAGCTCGCCCGCCAGCAGGGCGCGGTGGAAGGGCAGCTCCCGGCGCTCATCGTGGCCGGAGATGGTGAGCTGGCTGTCCAGCGACTCCGGGGACACCCGGATGCCCATGGACGAGATCTCAAAGGCGTGGCCCAGCAGGGAGTTCCACAGCAGGATATCCCCGTTCAGCGCCCAGTCGTCGTAGTCCGGGGCGCGGCCGTCGTGGGGTTTGCCCGACTTCAGCGCCCCGCCGATGCCCATGAGGAAGGTGGTGGGGTGATCCTTCACCCACCGATCCTCCCGCTCCTTGGGGGACAGCTCGGGCCACAGATCCTCCAGCTCCTGGGCGGTGACAAAGGACACCTCCCGGTCGATGAGGGGCAGGGTGGTGAGCTGGGGGTACACCGAGCGCAGGGTCTGCTGGGTGGCGGCCAGGGCGCTGACAATGGTTTTTACCACGCCCTTTAAGTAGTCCACATTGCGGTCACGGGGGGCGATGACCTTCTCCCAGTCCCACTGGTCCACGTAGACAGAGTGGAGGTTGTCCAGCTCCTCGTCCCGGCGGATGGCGTTCATGTCGGTATAAAGTCCCTCACCCACGGAAAACTGATAGCGGTGCAGGGCCATACGCTTCCACTTGGCCAGGGAGTGCACTACCTGGGCGTCCCGGCCGGCGTCGGGCACGTCGAAGGACACGGCGCGCTCCACGCCGTTGAGGTCGTCGTTGAGGCCGGTGGAGGCCTCCACGAACAGGGGGGCGGACACCCGGCGCAGGTTGAGGGAACCGCCCAGATCGTCCTCAAAGAGGCGCTTGAGCAGGCCGATGGCCTTCTGGGTATCATACAGGTTCAGCAGGGGGGCGTACCCCTGGGGGATGACGGTGGTGAGCATATGCTTTACCCCTTTACTCTACAAAAGATAAGCCATTATACAACCAATCAGAAAAAAACGCAAATGGAATTGTGTTTCCGGTTTCGATATGGTATAATTTTCATATATCACTTTTGGCAGTTTCGGAAATTTCCGGCAAACTGCCGATTTCCCTAAAAGGAGACAACCCAAATGGTCGAAAATTTTGACGCAAAGCTCAACGAATACGCCCATCTGCTGGTGGAGGTGGGCATGAACGTCCAGCCGGGGCAGACCCCCAGCATCGAGAGCAACGTGGAATACGTGGCGCTGACCCGCCTGTGCGTGTCCGCGTG
>JAAVHV010000001.1 GCA_014799505.1 Clostridiales bacterium | reverse complement strand
CGCGAAGGGACGGATGGTGGCGTGGGGGCAGACATAGGCGCACTGGTTGCACTGCACGCAGGTCTCGGAGTTCCAGGCGGGCACGGACACGGCCACGCCGCGCTTCTCGTAAGCGGCAGCGCCCTGCTGGAAAGTGCCGTCCACGTAGTTGGTGAACGCGGACACGGGCAGGCTGTCGCCGTCCATGCGGCCCACGGGCTCCATGACGTTCTCCACCATCTNCACGGTCTCGGGNCGGCCCTCCAGGTGCTCGCCCTTGTCCTCGTCCTGNGCGGTGGCCCANGAGGCGGGAACCTCGAACTTCTTGAAGGCGGAAGCGCCGATGTCGATGGCCTTGTGGTTCATATCCACCACGTCCTGGCCCTTCTTCAGGTAGGAGTGGGTGGCGGCGTCCTTCATNTAGCCGATGGCCTCTTCCTCGGGCATGACCTTGGCCAGCTTGAAGAANGCGGACTGGAGGATGGTGTTGGTGCGCTTGCCCATGCCGATCTCNATGGCCAGGTCGATGGCGTTGATGGTGTAGACCTGGATGTTGTGCTCGGCGATATAGCGCTTGGCCACGGCGGGCATATGCTTATCCAGCTCCTCGTCGGACCACTGGCAGTTGATGAGGAAGGTGCCGCCGTCCTTCACGTCGCGNACCATGGGGAAGCCCTTGACGATNTAGGCGGGNACGTGGCAGGCCACNAAGTCNGCCTTNTTGATATAGTAGGGGGCGCGGATGGNCTGGTCGCCGAAGCGCAGNTGGCTGATGGTCACGCCGCCGGTCTTCTTGGAGTCGTACTGGAAGTACGCCTGGACGTACTTGTCGGTGTGGTCGCCGATGATCTTGATGGAGTTCTTGTTGGCGCCCACGGTGCCGTCGCCGCCCAGACCCCAGAACTTGACCTCGATGGTNCCCTCGGCCGCGGTGTTGGGGGAGGGCTTCTCCTCCAGGGACATATTGGTGACNTCGTCCACGATGCCGATGGTGAACTGGCGCTTGGGCTNNGCCTTNGTCANCTCCTCGTACACAGCGAACACGCTGGCGGGGGGAGTGTCCTTGGAGCCCAGGCCGTANCGGCCGCCGATGACGGAGATGTCGGTGCGGCCCGCGTTGGCCAGNGCGGTGACCACGTCCAGGTANAGNGGNTCGCCCTGGGCGCCGGGCTCCTTGGTGCGGTCCAGCACGGCNATNTGCTTGCAGGTGGCGGGGATGGCGGCCAGCAGCTTGTCGGCGCGGAACGGGCGGTACAGACGGACCTTGATNAGGCCCACCTTCTCGCCGTGGGCGTTCAGGTAGTCGATGACTTCCTCGGCCACGTCGCAGATGGAGCCCATGGCGATGATGACGCGGTCNGCGTCCTCAGCGCCGTAGTAGTTGAACAGCTGGTAGTTGGTGCCCAGCTTCTCGTTGACCTTGCCCATGTACTTCTCGACGATCTCGGGNACGGCGTCGTAGTACTTGTTGCAGGCCTCGCGNTGCTGGAAGAAGATNTCGCCGTTCTCGTGGGANCCGCGCATGATGGGGTGCTCGGGGTTCAGGGCNCGGGCGCGGAAGTCNTNGATGGNNTNCCAGTNCACCATCTCGGCCAGATCGTCGTAATCCCAGATGGCGACCTTCTGGATCTCGTGNGAGGTGCGGAAGCCGTCGAAGAAGTTCAGGAAGGGCACNCGGCCCTCGATGGCGGCCAGNTGGGCNACGGCGGNCAGNTCCATGACCTCCTGNACGTTGCCCTCGGCCAGCATGGCGAAGCCGGTCTGGCGGCAGGCCATGACGTCGGAGTGGTCGCCGAAGATGTTCAGCGCGTGGCTGGCCACGGTACGGGCAGACACGTGGAACACNCAGGGGAGCAGCTCGCCGGCGATCTTGTACATNTTGGGGATCATCAGCAGCAGGCCCTGNGAGGCGGTGTAGGTGGTGGTCAGGGCGCCGGCGGCCAGGGAGCCGTGGACGGTGCCNGCNGCGCCGGCCTCGGACTGCATCTCNATGACCTTGACGGTCTGGCCGAAAATGTTCTTCCGGCCGGCGGCGGCCCACTGGTCGACGTTGTCNGCCATGGGGCTGGACGGCGTGATGGGATANATGCCCGCCACTTCGGTGAATGCGTAGGACACATGGGCGGCGGCGGTGTTGCCGTCCATNGTCTTGAACTTGCGTGCCATAGGCGTTTTCCTCCTTTTCATATGAGAACGTCCCTCATACGGTTTCGTTCCGTTTCGCGNTGAATAGTCTATCACATTCTCGCCGAATTTGCAATTGGAAAAGCTCATTTTTTCGGTAAAGNTTCTGGACAATATGGNTTTCTCCCTCCGCCGCCTCACCCCGGCGCACCTGAGCGCTTTTTTCCGCCGCCGAAAGGCCGCGGGCCTTGCGAACANCGCCAAATCGTGGTAAAGTATTGNAAAACAGCAGAAAAGAGGTGGCTTCCCGTGGTGTGCAATGTGACCTCCCTGGGCCTGAGCGGGGTAGCGGGCTANCCCGTCACCGCCGAGTGCGCCCTGTCCGGCGGCCTGCCCGCCTTCGACGTGGTGGGCCTGCCCGACGCCGCCGTNAAGGAGGCNNGGGAGCGGGTNCGCTCCGCCATCAAGTCNNNCGGCTTCGACTTCCCCGTCTCCCGCATNACGGTGAACCTGGCCCCCGCCGGNCAGCGCAAGGCGGGCACNGTGTACGANCTGCCCATNNTNGTGGGCATCCTNGCNGCCGGNGGGCAGCTNTCCCTNAANNNAGANNNGGATTCCGCTTTCATCGGCGANNTNTCNCTGGACGGGCGGCTNCGCCCGGTGCCCGGGGTGCTGCCCATGGCGCTGGCGGCNAAGCGGGCGGGGNTCNNCCGGCTGTTCNTCCCCGCCGACAACGCCCCCGANGCCACCCTGGCNGNNGGGCTGGAAGTCATCCCCGTCCCCACNGTGCGGGAGCTGGCGGNNCATCTNTCNGGGGANGCGCCCATCNCCCCCGCCCCNGTGTGGCAGCAGGAGCTGGCCCCCGTCCANGGCCCGGATTTNNNCGANGTNAAGGGNCAGGANCACACCAAGCGGGCGCTGGAGGTGGCCGCCGCCGGGGGNCACCACGTNCTTATGTCGGGCAGTCCCGGCTCGGGCAAGTCCATGATGGCCAAGCGCCTGCCCTCCATCCTCCCCGANNTGACNNGGGCGGAGGCCCTGGCCTGCACGGANATNTANTCCGTCATGGGCCTCACCACCCGGGAGCACCCCATGGTGCGCCGCCGCCCCTTCCGCGCNCCCCATCACACCATCTCCGCCGCCGGCATGACCGGGGGCGGCCCCAACCCCCGGCCCGGGGAGATCTCCCTGGCCCACAACGGGGTGCTGTTCCTGGACGAGCTGCCCGAGTTCCACTCCGANGTGCTGGAGGTNCTNCGCCAGCCTCTGGAGGACGGGCAGACCCAGATCTCCCGGGTGTCCGGCTCNGTGACCTACCCCAGCCGGTTCATGCTGGTGTGCGCCATGAACCCCTGCAANTGCGGCTGGTACGGCCACCCCTCCGGNCGGTGNACCTGCACGGAGCAGGCGGTNCGNCGGTANCTGTCCCGNCTGTCGGGGCCCATGCTGGACCGCATCGACATCTGNGTGGACGTGCCCTCCCTGGACTACGACGAGCTGTCCGGGGCNTCCGCCCCGGCGGANAGCTCGGAGNCCATCCGGGCAGCGNGTGAACGCCGCCNGNGCGGTGCANNCCGCCNGGTNNGGCCCGGACGGCCCCGCCTGCAACGCCCAGATGGGGCCAAAGGAGCTNCGTACTTACTGCAANNTNGACGAGAGCTGCCAGCAGCTCATCCGGGGNGCCTANGACCGGCTGGGCCTCACCGCCCGGGGCTANGACCGCATTTNNCGGGTGGCCCGCACCATCGCCGACCTGGACGGNGCGGAGGATATCGCNGTNCATCATCTCGCCGAGAGGCTTTNCAATACCGCCCGCCCGAGCATTTGCGCGCATAAAAAAATCCCCTGTCCAATGGACAGGGGATTTTTCTCGCTTGTCTCAGGCCGCGGTGGACGCACCGGGCAGCAGGCACAGCACCAGGGTGAGGACCATGAACACAATGGCCACCCACTTGGTCATCTTGGCCAGACGGGCGTCGGCGGACTTGGCCTTGTTCTTGGACAGGAAGGTGTCCGCGCCGCCGGCGATGGCGCCGGACAGGCCGGCGCTCTTGCCGGACTGGAGCATCACCACGGCGATGAGGGCCAGCGCCACGATAAAATAAATGATGGATACGACGATCTGAACGGTGGTCATTTTGACTCAAATCCTTTCGGTAATGGCTTCGATTCAGCGGGCTTGGCCCGCACAGGTAACAAGTATGATACCACAGGCCGTCCCGGATTGCAAGCTCTTTTTTTGCGGCCCGGTTTTACTTGTGGTAGAGCTGGCTGCCCTGGTAGCGGGGGGTGCAGGTCAGGCGCAGGCCCAGCTTGGAGTATGTCCCGCTGTCGGCGGCGGTGAGGATGACGGACGAGTGGGCCTCGCAGTCCCGCAGCTTGTCCAGGCTTTCCAGCGCCTGGGCCGCCAGGGGCACCGTGGCGGTGGAGATGGCCAGGGCAATGAGGACCTCGTCGCTGTGCAGGCGGGGGTTGCGGCTGCCCAAATGATCCACCTTCAGCGCCTGGATGGGCTCGATGGCCTCCCGGGCGATGAGGTGTTCTTTCTGGTCGATGCCCGCCAGGGCCTTCAGGGCGTTGAGCAGAGCCGCGGCGGCAGCCCCCATCAGCTCGGAGGTGCCCCCTGTGATCACCCTGCCGTCGGACAGCCGGATGGCGGCGGCGGGCTCCCCTGTCTCCCCCTCCCGCCCCTCGGCGGCGGCAATGACGGGACACAGCTCGGGGCTGGCCTGGGCCTGCTTCATCAGCAGCTCCAGCTTGTACACGATCTCATCGCTGCCCTGACCCCGGCGGCGGTCGCATAGGGCTGTGTAGTACCGCCGGATGATCTCCTGCCGGGCGGCGGCGCACACCGCCTCGTCGTCCACGACACAGTTGCCCGCCATGTTCACCCCCATGTCGGTGGGCGACTTATAGGGGCTCTCCCCCATGATCTGCTCGAAGATGGCCTGGAGCACCGGGAACACCTCCACGTCCCGGTTGTAGTTCACCGTGGTCTCCCCATAGGCCTGGAGGTGGAAGGGGTCGATCATGTTCACGTCGTTGAGATCCGCCGTGGCCGCCTCATAGGCCAGATTCACCGGGTGTTTTAGGGGCAGATTCCAAATGGGGAAGGTCTCAAACTTGGCGTATCCCGCCCGCTCGCCCCGGACGTGATGGTGGTAGAGCTGGGACAGGCAGGTGGCCATCTTCCCCGAGCCGGGGCCGGGGGCGGTGACCACCACCAGGGGCCGGGTGGTCTCGATGTAGTCGCTGCGGCCAAAGCCCTCCTCGGACACGATGCGCGCCACGTCGTGGGGGTAGCCGGGGATGGGGTAGTGGAGGTATACCTTCACCCCCAGGTTCTCCAGGCGGCGCTTGAAGGCGTCCGCCGCGGGCTGGGCGGCGTACCGGGTGATGGCCACGCTGCCCACGTACAGCCCCTCCCCCCGGAAGGTGTCGATGAGCCGCAGCACATCCTCGCCGTAGGTGATGCCCAGATCGCCCCGGACCTTGTTCTGCTCGATGTCGGCGGCGTTGATGGCCATGACGATCTCCACGCTGTCCCGCAGCTCCAGGAGCATCCTGATCTTGCTGTCCGGGGCGAAGCCGGGCAGCACCCGGGCGGCGTGGTAGTCGTCGAACAGCTTTCCGCCGAATTCCAGGTACAGCTTGCCGCCGAACTGGGCGATGCGCTCCCGGATGTGGGCGGACTGGGTGTCCAGATAACGCTGATTGTCAAATCCGATCCTGTTTGGCATATGATTTTGAGGCCGCGCTCCCGACACGGCCCCTCCCCCTCTCTCTTTGCGTACACTCCCCAGATTTTAACACAATTCGACGGCTTGGGCAAGGGGGCAAGAAAAATCTCCTGCGCACCTGCCGCCGCGCTCCCGCCCTTGACAGCCGCCTGTTGTCCCTGTAAAATAGGAGGACAAAAAACGGAAAGCAAGGGAATGTTATGCAAGAGATCATCCTGCTCAAGCAGGGAGAGATGGTGCTCAAGGGCCTGAACCGCCGGGGCTTTGAGGAAAAAATGATGGGCAACGCCAAGCGGCGGCTGAAAAAATACGGTTCGTTCAAGGTCTACACCCGCCAGTCCACCACCTACGTGGAGCCCCTGGACGACTCCTGCGACTTCGAGGGCGCCTGGGAGGCCATGGGCAAGCTGTTCGGCGCGGTGGGCATCTGCCGCGCCCGGGCCTGCCCCAAGGACAAGGACGCCATTGTGGCCTGCGCCGTGGACTACCTGGGGGACAAGCTGCAAGCGGCCCGCTCCTTCAAGGTGGAGTCCAAGCGGGCGGACAAGACCTTCCCCATGACCTCCATCCAGCTCTCCCAGTATGTGGGAGGCGAGCTCCACGACAAATATCCCCACCTGACGGCGGATATGCACCACCCGGAGTTGACCGTCCACGTGGAGGTTCGGGACTTCGACGCCTACATCCACGCCGATCCGGAGCCGGGGGCGGGCGGCCTGCCCGTGGGCATGGGGGGCCGCGCGCTGTCCCTGCTGTCCGGCGGCATCGACTCCCCGGTGTCCTCTTATATGGTCGCCAAGCGGGGCGTCATCGTGGACATGATCCACTACTACTCCTACCCCTACACCTCCCCGGAGGCCAAGGAGAAGGTGCTGGAGCTGGCCCGCCTGCTGGTGCCCTACACCGGCAAGCAGTGCGTCCATGTGGTGCCCTTTACCAAGATCCAGGAGGAACTGCGCCGCTCCTGCCCGGAGGAACTGTTCACCATCCTCATGCGGCGGTTCATGATGCGCATTGCCTGCCGGGTGGCGGAAAAGAATGACATCCATGCCCTGGTCACCGGCGAATCGGTGGGCCAGGTGGCCAGCCAGACCCTGGAGGCCATGGTATGCACCGACGCGGTGTGTACCGTCCCCGTCCTGCGCCCGCTGGTGGGCATGGACAAGGAGGAGATCGTCCGGGTGTCCCGGAAGATCGGCACCTTTGAGACCTCCATCCTGCCCTATGAGGACTGCTGCACCGTGTTCACCCCCAAGCACCCCCGCACCAAACCGAAGCTGGAGGAGCTGGAGGAGGCCGAGAAGGCCCTTGATGTTGACGGCCTGGTGGACGAGGCGGTCAACAATATCGAACGGGTCATGCTCGACCTGTAACCCCCTGCCCCCAAGGGGGTGTGCCTCCGGCGGGTCACTTTCTCTCACGCGAGAGAAAGTGACCAAAGAGCGCGCCTAAGGGGCTCCCGCCCCTTAGGTATCCCCAGCCTCCGCTTGCCAAAGGACGGTGACCCTTCCGGCGCGTAGGGCTTTCGCACGGATTTCCCCCTATTTGCACTGCCGCCGATGTCCACTCACTGAATATGACGCGGCCCACGGCCTGCGCCTGGATGGGTCGGCCCCCTCACCGCGTCAGTTCCAGCGCCATCCGAAAGCCGGCGCGGAAATAGGCTCCCTCTTCCTTATACTGAAGCAGCTTCTGCTCATCCAAAAACTCATTCAGAATATCTTCAGACGCCTTATCCAGCGAGGCCCGAAGGCGTACCTCCTGCTTCCGCGTACAGCGGGCACACTCCTTGTACTCATCGTCCAGGGCCAAGAGGGCTTCTGCCTCATGGTCCTGCGCGTAGCAATAGAGAATTTCCATCAGGGCGGTCATTGAGAACACTCCTTTAAAACAACGTAGACAGTCATTTTGTTCGCTTCAATTATACAAGAACAAACTGACTGTGTCAAGAGGGATTGAAAATTATGGTGCCATTTGCGGATCGATTGAGAGAAGCGCGCTCAAAAAAAGGGCTCATGCAAAAAGAAGTTGCGGAATATTTAAAAATGACGCCACGTGCATATCAGTATTATGAAGGTGGCCGCCGCCGTCCTGACTATGAGACTTTGGTTGCAATCGCCGACTATCTTGAGGTAACAACGGATTATCTGCTGGGCCGCACGGAGGAGGCGGATGAAGGGGACGGCGTGTGATCCGTCGCCCCTCTCTCCAGGCGCTGGCGGTGGGCGGCGCAGCATGGAGGCGTTCCCAGGAGAGCTTCCGGCAGGGCATTTCAAGGACATTCAGGCCCCTGTGGGCCGGAAAGCGAAGTGGGTTCCATGCGTCAGACGCGCAAGCCGGAAGGAAACCACCCATGAAAAAGCGGCGTGCCCTTAAAAAGGGGGGGTTCTTAGGGGGGACGGGGCCTGTGAGCGAGGGAGCGCCCTTGGCTCCCGAAGCCGAACCGGCCCATACCCCCTAAGCGTCCTTTTGGTTACTTTTCCCACGTGGGAAAAGTAACGCCCCCGGCAGGGCCCCGCCGAAGGCCGTCCCCTCTCGCAGAGGGTGAAAAAGTGCCCGCCCCTTTCCAGGGCGGACACTTTCTTTTTATGCCAGCGCCGGCGCGGTGGGCTGGTACGCCTGACACGCTTCCTCCTCCATGGCGCTCAGCACATCCCGCAGGAAGGCCGCGCCCCCGGAGCCGCAGTCCAGCTCCACATAGCTCATCCGCTGGGGGGACAGCCCCCGCACCAGGGCGGAGCCGGAGGGATAGTCCTCCTCAAACACGTCGGCGTCCCACAGCGCGTAGCCCACTTCCGCCAGCTCCTCCCGGCCCGGTTCGTCCAGATTGGGAGCGCTGACCACCAGTGCGGGGTACCGGGCAATGGCGGCCAGCAGCGCCGCCCCTTCCGCCCCCTGGCCCAGGCAGTCCTCCGTGTTCTCATCCGTCAGGAGCAGCCCCACCGTATGGCCCGCCCCCACCAGGCGGCGGACCAGGTCGTCATACTCTTCCAGCTGCTCTGGTGTGAAGAGGAACAGCGAGCGCAGCGCCCGGCCTTCCACCAGCCGGGCGCACTCCTCCCCCTCGGCCCCGCAGCGGAACGCCAGGTACAGCTCCGCCCCGCTGGGGGGCTCGGAGGTCTGCACTCCGCCGGAGGAGGAGGGCTGGGCATTGGCGCTGCCAGCAGACTCCAGATAGTGGCTCAGACTGCTTGCCAAAAGACTGTCCGCCGCGTCCACAAAACTCTGGTCACTGAGGATCACGTTGGCGTTGGTCACCCGGATCAGGGTGCCGTACGGGGTTGGCGTCCGGGAGCAGCTGATCGTGCCGAAATACTGGCACAGCCAGTCGATAGGCACGAAAACAGTGTTGTTGCGCACCATAGCCCTGGCGGACACCGGATTGCCGTCCAAATCCTCGGCAGTGTTGGTCTGGAGGTCAAAAACAATTCCCTTCCGCCCCCGGTTCGTCACCACGACCATGCGCCGGGTGGTACTGTACAGGGAGCTTATTCCCAAATCTATGCCGGTGGACAGGTTGGACAGCATGGTATAGGGCACGTACAGCACCCCGCCCACCGTGCGGGGCATATTCTCGGTGGTGAGCTCCACCAGCACCGTCTCGTTCACCGCCATCAGGTTCACTTCGGCGTTGGAGCCGGAACCGAACGCGGGGCCGGTCATACCCAGCACCAGCGCTGCCAGCAGCACTGCCGCCAGCAGGCCCTTCTTCCAGCGTCTCATGCTGTCACTCCCTTTCTCGTTATGTTGTCACGCCATTCCGGCGGGATCCAATCCCGCTATCCATCGTCTAACCATATCCAGGGCGTGGTTGGCGGCCAAATTGCGGGTGCGATCCCGTCGGGCGCTCTGGCTGGCCAGGTTCAGCTCCTTCACCCAGACGCCGTCGGTTGTGGCCAGCGCGGTGAACACCAGCCCCACTGGGTTGCCCCGGTCATCCGGGTCGGGTCCCGCCACGCCGGTGGCGGACACCGCCACGTCGCAGCCCAGCACCTTTCTGGCCCCCTGGGCCATCTGCTCCGCCACTTCGGCGCACACCGCGCCCTTCTCGTCCAGCAGGGTCTGGGACACCCCCAGCACACCCGCTTTTACCTCGCAGTGATAGCTCACCACGCCGCCCTTGAACACCGACGCCGACCCCGGCACATCGGTGATGCGCTTGGCAATGAGGCCCCCGGTGCAGCTCTCCGCGGTGCCCAGGGTAAGGCCCCGCTCCCGCAGGCCGTCCAGCACCACCTGCTCCAGCCCAGACACGTCCGCGCCATACACCAGGCCGCCCAGCAGGGCCCGCACCTCCACCTCCACCGGGGCGATGAGGGCGTCCGCCTCGCTAGCCGTGTCCGCCTTGGCGGTGATGCGCAGCTCCACCTCGCCTTCCTTGGCGTAGGGGGCCAGGGTGGGGTTGGTCAGCTCGTTCATTCGGTCCCTGAGCATGGCCTCCACCGCCGACTCCCCCAGGCCGAACACCCGCAGGGTGCGGGAGCGGATGATTCCCTCGCTTAAGCGGGCAAGCCAGGGCAGGGCGCGCTCCCGGAACATGGGCAGGCATTCGCTGGGCGGGCCGGGAAGCATGACCACGTAGGTCCCCGACCCCTCAAAGGCACAGCCGGGGGCGGTGCCCCAGGCGTTGTCCAACACGTCGCAGCCCTCGGGAAGATACGCCTGCTGGAGGTTGTTGTCCGTCATCTCGCGGCCCTGCCGGTGAAAGAAGCATTTAATCCCTTCGGCGCACTCGGGGTGGAACACCAGCTGTTTGCCAAAGCACTCCGCCAGGGTCTGCTTGGTCAGGTCGTCGCAGGTGGGGCCCAGCCCGCCGGTGGTGACGATCACGTCCGCCCGGCTCTTCGCCAGCTCCACCGCCGCGCGCAGCCGCCCCGGATTGTCCCCCACAACAGAGTGGTACAGCACGTTCAGCCCCAGGGAGGTCAGCTCCCGGCTGAGGGCCTGGGCATCCGAGTTGACGATGCTGCCCAGCAGCAGCTCGGTGCCCACCGATAAGATTTCCACCGTGTGGCTCATGATTGCGGCCTCCTTGAAATTTCTTTCCTTATTTTATTCCCACAGCACCTGACCTGTCAAGACGGGGAAAAAAGCTCTTGCTTTTTATCTCAGTAAAGTATATAATGTCCCCAATCAAATCTGCGAGGTATCCTTTCATGACCCTCTCCACCGCCCACAGCTTCACCTTTACCTATGGCTGGACTCGATTTAGCGGGTTCGGCTATTTTGGCATGGAGAAACGCGGCGCGTGAGTGAGGGGCGGCAGGCCCCGCCTGAATTTGTGTATCATCGGGAAGCTCATGGATCGCGTGCGGTCTGTGGGCTTCTTTATATTTTCAAAAAGAGAGGTTTTTATTATGGTTATTGTCATGAAGCCCGGCGTCAGCCAGGAAAAGATCCAGGCCCTTGTACACCAGCTGGAGCGCGACCACGGCGTCACCGCCAGCATCACCAACGGCATTGGCTGCTCCATCCTGGGGCTGGTGGGCGACACCGCCCACATCGACATGGACAAGCTGTCCTGGAACGACGACGTGGAGCGGGTCATGCGGGTGCAGGAGCCCTATAAGAAGGCCAACCGCAAGTTCCACCCGGAGGACAGCGTGGTGGACGTGTCCGGCGTGCCCATCGGCGGCGGGAACAAATTTACCGTCATCGCCGGGCCCTGCTCCGTGGAGAGCGAGGAGCAGATCATCGGCGTGGCCCGGGACGTGAAGGGGGCCGGGGCCGCCCTGCTCCGGGGCGGTGCGTTCAAGCCCCGCACCTCCCCCTACTCCTTCCAGGGGCTGGGCACCGACGGATTGGAGCTGCTGCTGGAGGCCAAGGCCGCCACCGGCCTGCCCATCGTATCCGAGATCATGGCCCCCCGCTACTGCGAGCTGTTCGAGGAAAAGGTGGATTTGGTACAGGTGGGCGCCCGGAATATGCAGAACTTCGACCTCTTGAAGGAGGTGGGCAAGCTGTCCAAGCCCGTCCTGCTCAAGCGGGGTCTCTCCAACACCTACGAGGAGTGGATCATGTCGGCGGAGTACATCATGGCCGCGGGCAATGAAAATGTGATCTTGTGTGAGCGGGGGGTACGCACCTTTGAGACCTACACCCGCAACACCCTGGATCTGTCCGCTATCCCCGCCATCCGGCAGATGAGCCATCTGCCCATCGTGGTGGATCCCTCCCACGCCGCCGGGATGTACTGGATGGTGGAGCCGCTGGCCATGGCCGCCGTGGCGGTGGGCGCGGACGGCCTGATGGTGGAGGTGCACAATGATCCGCCCCACGCTAAGTGCGACGGGGCCCAGTCCCTCACCCCGGAGAAGTTCCGGCACCTGATGGGCAGGCTGAATCCTCTGATTGAACTGATGGGCAAAACTTTAGTGTAAATCGGGGCCCCCATAAAGCCGCCTTCTGGCTTTATGGGGAGAGGAGGGGCAAGGAAATGAACCGGCAAATACCCGAAGGACGTTTGCCGTGGAATGGACTTTGCCCCGACGAGATGGGCAAGACTTTGGTATAAACGTTGAATAGAAAGGATTGAGGTTCATGGCTAAATTAGAGCGCACGTTCACCGGCGATTTTGACTTGGTGCTGGCCCGTTTGGATCAGGGCGTGCTCAATGGCAGTATGTCCGCCTCCCTGGAGGACACCGCCTCCTTCACCATGAGGGACACCCGGGTGGCCGTGCGGATGTACGAACGGTACAGCTGGACCGGCAGCAACCGGGTGGCCCTGTGCCTCACCCTGGTAGGGGAGGGGGAAAACCTCCGCCTCACCGCCATGACCGCCGGGGGCAGCCAGGCCATGTTCTTCAAAATCAACACCTGGGGCGAGGAAGCATTTCTGGATACGCTCCGGGGCATTGTGGACAAATTGTAAGGAGGCGGCCAAATGAAGACCCTCACCGTGGCCCTGCCGGGCCGGGAATACGACATCCTCATCGAGCGGGGCCTGCTGGACCAGGCCGGGGAGCGCATCCGGGCGGTCCTGCCCCGGGCCTCCAAGCTGGCCGTGGTCACCGACACCAACGTGCACCCCCTCTATTACGATCAGCTGAAAGCCAGCCTGACCGCCGCCGGGTTCGAGTGCTGGGGCGCGGTCATCCCCGCCGGGGAGGAGAGCAAAAACGCCGCCCAGCTTGCCCAGCTCTGGGAGGGCTTCATGGAGTTCGGCCTCACCCGCACCGATGGCGTAGTCGCCCTGGGCGGCGGCGTGGTGGGCGACCTGGCGGGCTTTGCCGCCGCCACCATCCTGCGGGGGGTGGCCCTCGTACAGATCCCCACCACCCTGCTGGCCCAGGTGGACTCCTCTGTGGGCGGCAAGGTGGCTGTAGATCTGAAGGCGGGAAAGAATCTCGCCGGGGCTTTCTACCAGCCTAAGCTGGTGCTTATGGATCCGGACGTGCTGGACACCCTCCCCCTGCCCGTGTTCATGGCGGGGATGGCAGAGGTGGTCAAGTACGGCTGCATCTGGGATGCGGACTTCTTTGACTTCCTGGCCGCCCGCCCCTCCCGGGGAGAACTGATGGTGGATATTGAACACATTTTGTATACTTGTTGCGATATTAAACGGCAGGTGGTTATGGACGATGAGCTGGACACCGGCCTGCGGATGATTCTGAACTTCGGTCACACCCTGGGCCACGCGTACGAGCTGGCGGGGCACTACGTGGAGTGGAGCCACGGCGAGGCGGTGGCAGCGGGTATGTGCGCCGCGGCCAAACTGGGGGTGGCACTGGGCATCACCCCTGAGGAACTTCCCGCAAAGCTGGAGGACGCGCTGGCAAGCCTGGGCCTGCCCACCTCGATTTCCTGCGACGCGGCCACCTACGCCGCCGCCGTAGGCCGGGACAAAAAGGGGACAGGCGCGGACGTCACCGTCATCCTGCTGGACAAAATTGGCCACGCCGTCCCGCACAAAATGCCCAAGGCGCAGCTGGTGCGGCTGCTGAACTCTTTCAATAAGGTTCCCTGACCCGTATTCTTCGGGAGGTATTTTCATGGATATTACCATTACGCCGGCCAGATTGGCCGGGACCGTCTTCCCGCCGCCGTCCAAAAGTCAGGCCCACCGCCTGCTCATCGCCGCCGCCCTGGCGGACGGGGTGAGCCGCCTTGATAACCTTGCCCTCTCCCAGGACATCCAGGCCACCATCGACTGCCTTTCCGGGCTGGGCGCGGAATTTTCCTGGGAGGGGCCGGAGCTGATCGTCCGGGGCATGGCGGCCAGCGCCATGTCCCCCCTGCGGCGGCTGGCCTACCCCCGCCTGGACTGCGGGGAAAGCGGCTCCACCCTGCGCTTCCTGATCCCCATCGCCCTGGCGGTGCGGGGGGGCGGCATTTTCACCGGCCGGGGGCGGCTGATGGAGCGGCCCCAGAAACCCTACTTCGACCTGTTTGACGAGAAGGGCATCTTTTATGAGCAAAAGGACGGTGTGCTCACCGTCACGGGAACGCTGCCCCCCGGGGAGTACCGCCTGCCGGGGAACGTGTCCTCCCAGTTCGTCACCGGCCTGCTGTACGCCCTGTCCCTGCGGGACGGGGACAGCGAGATCGTCCTCACCTCCCCGCTGGAGAGCCGGGGCTATGTGGATATGACGCTGGACGCCCTGGGGCTGTTCGGCATCTACCCGGAGGCGCGGGAAAGCGGCTTCTTCATCCCCGGAAACCGGGTTTATGAGCCCCAGGACTTCATCGTTGAGGCCGACTGGTCCCAGGCGGCGTTCTGGTACGCCGCAAAATGGCTGGGCAGTCCGGTGGAGGTGGGCGGCATGGACCCCAGCTCCGCCCAGGGGGACGCGGCCGTCCAAACCCAGATCCGGGAGCTGTCCCAGCCCGGGGACGTGGACATCGACGTGTCCGACTGCCCCGACCTGGTGCCGCCCCTGGCCGCCATGGCGGCGCTGCGGGCGGGGCAGACCACCTACTTGGTCAACGCCGCCCGCCTGCGCATCAAGGAGAGCGACCGGCTTGCCGCCGTGACCCAGGCGCTCAACGCTTTGGGCGCGGATGTCACCGAAGGTCCCGACTCCCTGACCATCCGGGGAAAGGAAATGCTGGCAGGCGGTGTAAAGGTGGACGCCTTCAACGACCACCGCATCGCCATGATGACCGCCATCGCCGCCGCCCGGTGCGAGAGGCCGGTGACCGTCGCTGGGGCCCAGTGCGTGGCCAAGTCCTACCCCAATTTCTGGGAGGAGTATGAGCGGCTGGGTGCTGTGATCCGAAGATTTGGCTGATAACAGGGAGGCAAAACACTATGAAATATTCCATTTTCGGTGAGTCCCACGGCCCTGCCATCGGCGTGGTGCTGGAGGGCGTCCCCGCCGGGCTGGAGCTGGACTTAGAGGCCATCCGCTTTGACCTCAGCCGCCGCGCCCCCGGCAAAAACGCCCTGTCCACCGCCCGGAGGGAGGCCGACGAGCCCCGTATCCTGTCCGGCGTGTTTGAGGGCCGCACCACCGGCGCGCCGCTGTGCGCCGTCATTGAGAACACGGACACCCGCTCGAAGGACTATTCCCGCACGAAAGACCTGGCCCGCCCCGGTCACGCCGACTACGCCGCCCATGTGCGCTACGGCGGGTTCAACGATTACCGGGGCGGCGGGCACTTCTCCGGGCGGCTCACCGCGCCGCTGGTGTTTGCCGGCGGGGTAGCCAAGCAGCTCCTGGCACAAAAGGGTGCGCGGGTGGGGGCGCACATCGCCACCATCTACGGCATCAACGACGACGCTTTGGAGGACTGGGAGTCCCTGCGGGCCTGCGCCGCCAAGGACTTCCCGGTGCTCAACGATGCCGCCGGGGAGGAGATGCGGGCCGCCATTTTAGAGGCCAAAAACGAGCAGGACTCCGTGGGCGGCTCCATTGAGTGCGGGGTGTTCGGCCTGCCCGCCGGACTGGGGGCTCCCGATTTCGGTCAAAACGCCGAGGGCATTTTCTCCCAGTATCTGTTCGCCGTCCCGGCGGTGAAGGCGGTGGGCTTTGGGGCGGGGACGGCTTTCGCCCTGATGCGGGGCTCCGAGGCCAACGACCCGCTGTATGTGGACGGCGACGGCTCCGTCAAGGCAGAGCAGAACTGCGCCGGCGGCATCAACGGCGGCATCACCAACGGGATGCCGCTGGTGTTTGAGGTGACTATGCGGCCCACCCCCTCCATCGCCCGCCGGCAGTTCACCGTGGACATGGCGAAGGGGGTAAACGCCGAGTTGGAGCTGCAAGGCCGCCACGACCCCTGCGTGGTGCACCGGGCGGTGCCCGTCATCGAGGCGGCGGCGGCACTTGCCGCCTGCGAACTGATAGGGATTTGAAAACAACGAGGAATTATCTATGGATTTAAAAACTCTGCGTCAAACAGATGGAGACGTGGTCATCCTCCCCGGCGCTGCCGTGACGGGGGATGTCACCTTCGGGCCGGACTGCTCGGTGTGGTTCAACGCCGTGATTCGGGGGGATGGCAAGCCCATCTCCCTGGGCCGGGGCTGCAATGTCCAGGACTGCGCCGTCCTCCACTCCGACGTATCCCCCACCGTGCTGGGGGACCGCGTCACCGTGGGCCACGGGGCCATCGTCCACGGCTGCGCCGTGGGGGACAACACCGTGGTGGGCATGGGTGCTATTGTTCTCAATGGCGCGAAAATCGGCCAAAACTGCATGGTAGGGGCCGGGGCTCTGGTCACCGGCAAAACGGACGCCCCCGACGGCTCCCTGCTGGTGGGAAATCCCGCCCGCGTCATCCGCCCCCTCACTGACAAAGAAATCACCGGTCTGCGGGAAAACGCAGAGCACTATATCGAACTGAAGGAGGCGTACCGCTGATGGACGATCTGCAATCCCTGCGCCAGGACATCGACGCCATTGACCGCCAGCTGGTGGAACTGTTCAAGCAGCGCATGGACGTGACCCGCCGGGTGGGCGAGTATAAAAAGGCCAGCGGCATCCCCGTGCTGGATCAGGAGCGGGAGCGCCAGGTACTGCAAAACAAGGGCGAGCTGGCCGGTGAGGAGCTGCGCCCCGCCGTCATCACCCTGTTCCAGACCGTCATGGCCCTGTCCCGGCGGCAGCAGCGGGATCTCATGGGCCAGGGGCAGGATAATCCGGGCATCCAGCATTGGCTGGACGCCAAAGCCGCCCAGCGCCAGCCCGTATCCGCCCCCCGGGTGGTATATCAGGGCGTGCCGGGGGCCTACAGCGAGCAGGCCGCGCTGAACTTCTTCGGAGAGGGCGCAAATACCTCCGGCCTGGAGCAGTTCGAGGACTGTTTTCTTGCCCTGCGGGAGGGACGGGCGGACTACGCCGTGCTGCCCATTGAAAACAGCTCTACCGGGGCCATTAGACAGATCTATGATCTGCTCACCCAGTACGAGTGCTACATGGTGGGGGAAACCACGGTGCGGGTGGAGCACTGCCTGATGGCCCTCCCCGGTGCCACGCTGGACACCATCACCCACGTCTACTCCCATGAACAGGGGCTGTTCCAGTGCGAACGCTACCTGAATGCCCACCCGGAGTGGAAGCAGGTGCCCCAGGCGGACACCGCCGGGTCGGCCCAGATGGTGGCGGACAGCGGCGACATGACCAAAGCCGCCATCTGCTCCGCCCGGGCGGCGGAGCTGTACGGGCTGACCATCCTGGCCCGCGGCATCAACCACAATACACAGAACACCACCCGGTTTGTGGTGGTGTCCCCCCGGCTGGAGCTGCGCCCCGGCGCGGACAAGATCAGCACCCTGTTCGTCCTGCCCCACGAGGCGGGGTCGCTGCACGAGGTCTTGACCGTGTTTGCCGTCCACGGGCTGAATATGGTGAAGCTGGAGTCCCGGCCCCTGCCCGAGCGGAGCTGGCAGTATATGTTCTTCCTGGAGTTCACCGGCGCTCCGGACGACCCGGCGGTGGGCGACGCCCTCCACGAGCTGGCCCAGACCACCGGGGAGTTCCGGGTGCTGGGGTGGTTCCGCTCAAATTTGGACTGAGGGATAGCGGACGGCCCGCATATGTCTGCCCTAAGGAGGGAACCAAGTTTGAAAAACATTGTACTCATCGGCATGATGGGCTGCGGGAAAAGCACTGTGGGCAGGCTGCTGGCCCGCCGCCTGGGCCGGGAGCTGGTGGACACCGACGCCCTCATCGAGGAACGCGAGGGCCGCTCCATCCCGGACATTTTTGCCCAGGAGGGCGAAGCCCATTTCCGCGCCCTGGAGCTGGCGCTGTGCCGGGAGCTGTCCGGGCGGGAGGGCCTGGTCATCGCCTGCGGCGGCGGACTGCCCACCCAGGACGGGGCCATTGCCGCGCTGAAAGAAAACGGCCTGGTGTTCTGGCTGGACCGCGACCCGGGAGAAACCTACTACGGTCTGGATCTATCGGGCCGCCCCTTGGCCCAGGCGGGCAGGGATGACTTTTTGGCGCGCTACGCCGCCCGTTCCCCCATTTACCACCGCTGGGCGGACTTTTTCATCATAAGGCCGGAAAGCCCTCAAGCTGCCGAGGCCCGCATTTCCACCATTTATACGGAGGCGACCCAATCATGAAATTCCTCATCATCAACGGCCCCAACCTGAACCTGCTGGGCAAACGGGAACCGGGCATCTACGGCGATCAGAGCTATGAGGCCCTGTGCGCCCTCATCCGGGATCACGCCGCCGCCCACGGCTCCACCGCCGACTGCTTCCAGTCCAACCACGAGGGGGCCATCATCGATGAGATCCACGCCGCCGACGGGGTGTACGACGCCATCGTCATCAACCCCGGGGCGTACACCCACTACAGCTACGCCATTTTGGACGCGCTGAAGGCGGTGGACGTGCCCGCCTACGAGGTGCACATCAGCCACATCGACCAGCGGGAGCCCTTCCGGGCCGTGTCCGTCACCGCCCCCGCCTGCGTGGGCCAGCTCTACGGCCACGGGTTTGACGGCTACCTCATGGCCATGGACTACTTTCTGGAGGGCGGCAAATGAGCTTGCAGGTGATCGGCGACCCGGTGCTCCACTCCAAGTCCCCCGTCATCCACGGGGCCATGCTGGGGCTGCTGGGGCTGGACATCGACTACACCGCCCATGTGGTGCGCCGTGGGGAGCTGCCCCAGTACTTGGCCTGGGCCAGGGAAAACGGCGTCATCGGCTTCAACGCCACCATGCCCCACAAGGAGGATCTGCTCCCCCTGCTGGACAAAATCGACCCCGCCGCCGAGATTGTGGGCGCGGTGAACACCGTCTGCCTCCGGGACGGGAAGTGGGTGGGCTTCAACACCGATGGGGCCGGCGCGGTGGCGGCGCTGAAAGACGGCCTGAGCGTTGACCCCGCCGGTCTGACCGTCACCCTGCTGGGGGCGGGAGGCGCGGCCAAGGCGGTGGCCCTGGCGCTGTCCCAGGCGGGGGCGGAGCGGGTTTTTGTATGCAACCGCACCCTCGCCCGGGCCCAGGAGCTGTGCGCCCACGATCCCCTGGGGCGGCTGGCCCCCGCCGGGTTTGACCCGGACACCCTGTGCCGGATGGCGGGGCAGTCCCGGCTGCTGGTCAACTGCACCAACTTAGGCATGGAGGGCTGCCCCCACCAGTTTGATGACTTCTCCTTCCTGGACGCCCTGCCCCCGGACGCCGGGGTGTTCGACCTCATCTACCACCCCGCCGAGACGGAGCTGCTCTCCCAGGCCCGCCGCCGGGGGCTGAAAACGCTGAACGGCCTGCCCATGCTGGTGTGGCAGGCGGTGCTGGCCCTGGAACACTTTTTGAACCGGCCGCTGGACCGGGGGGAAATGGCCGGGGCGGCGACCGCGGCCATAGCGGAGCACTGAGGAGGGAAACCCATGACAAAAAGAGTCCTAATCATCATTGCGGCTATCGGCTTGGCCTTTGTACTGCTGCTGGCGGTATCCGCAGTCAACCACCAGATCCAGCTTAAGCGGGAGGAGCCGCTCATCTCTCCCCTGGGGGAGATGGTGGAGGTGGACGGCGGACGCATGAGCGTCTATATGGAGGGTGAAGGTGAGGACACCCTCGTGTTCCTGTCCGGCGGCGGCACCTGCTCTCCCATTTTGGACTTCAAGTCCCTGTACTCCCTGCTCACCGACACCTGCCAAATCGCGGTGGTGGAAAAATTCGGCTATGGATTCAGCGATATTACAGGCAAAAGCCGGGACATTGACGCTATGCTGGAACAGACCCGGGCCGCGCTGACGGCGGTGGGGCTGGAGCCACCCTACATCCTGTGTCCCCACTCCATGTCCGGGATCGAGGCGCTGTACTGGGCGCAGAAATACCCGGACGAGGTGTCCGCCATCGTGGGACTGGATATGTCTACCCCAGCCGCCTATGAGGAGCTGAAAATCAGCGGGCCCCTTCTGCGGCTGCTCCAGTTTGCCGCCTCCGCGGGCATCACGCGGCTGATCCCCGGCATTTCGGAGAGCGATGCCATCCAGCATGGCACACTGTCAGAGGACGAAAAGGACATCTATCGCGCCATATTCTACCGCCGAACCATGACCCAGGACATGGTAAATGAGACTCAATGCATCAAGGATAGTGCAAAAATGGTGGCTCAGGGCCAGATGCCCAACGTTCCCTTCCTGCTGTTCTGCTCCGACGGGAGCGGCGGCACCGGGTTCTCCAAGGAGGACTGGCGGGCCATTCAGTCTGAATTCGCCGCGGAGTGCGCGGACGCCCAGCTCATCGAGCTGGACTGCGGCCATTATGTCCACGACTTCGAATATGAGCGCATCGCCGCAGAGATCAAGGACTTTCTGAACAGATAAGGAGACGGCTATGGAGCTTTCCGCCAACGCGAAAATCAACCTCACCCTGGATATTCTCCGCCGCCGGGAGGATGGCTACCACGACCTCCAGATGGTCATGCAGGCCGTCACCCTGGCGGACACGCTCACCGTCGCCCCCGCCCGGGGGGCGGAGGGGCAGGCGTCGTCCGACCTCCACTTCCTGCCCACCGGCGGCAAAAATCTGGCCCAGATGGCCGCCGCCGCCTTCCGTCAGACCACCGGCCTGGGGGACGAGGTGGACGTGACCATCCAAAAGCGCGTCCCCGTGTGCGCGGGGCTGGCCGGGGGCAGCGCCGACGCTGCTGCCGTGCTGCGGGCCATGAATGAGCTCACCGGGGCGGGGCTGTCCCCCAACCAGCTGGCGAAGATCGGGGAAACAGTTGGCTCCGACGTGCCCTTCTGCGTGCTGGGCGGCACCGCCCTGGCCGAGGGCCGGGGGGAAATGCTCACACCGCTCTCTCCGCTCCCCCCCTGCCACATCGTCATCTGCAAACCTCCCTTCTCCATCTCCACCCCCCAGCTCTTCTCCCGGGTGAACGTGCGCAAGATCGTCCGCCGCCCGGACACCGCCGGGGTGATGGCCGCCCTGGACGCGGGCGACCTGGCCGGGGTGGCAAGGCGGATGTACAACGTATTCGAGGACGTGCTGGAGCGCCGCCGCTTTGACCAGATCGCCGCCATCAAGGCCGCGCTCATCGACTGCGGGGCGCTGGGGGCGTCCATGTCGGGCAGCGGGCCGTCGGTGTTCGGGCTGTTCGACGATTTGGACAGCGCCCAGGCCGCCTGTGAGCGCCTGCGGGAGAGCTATCGGGACGTGTTTCTGTGCGGGCCGGCGGGCGCGCAATATAGTCAGCGCAGTTGAAAAAACGCAAATTGCGTTTTTTCATCCAGTGGGCCGATGGCCCACTGGGGCGCACATTGTGCGCAAGCGCTGCCTATGAAGTTCAAAGCGAGGCCGCTTATGCGGCCTCCTGCGGTGAGAATCGCCGCAGAGTTCAAAAGAAGCAAATGCTTCTTTTGAACCGCTTTGACTATAAATTTTCATCAGCGGTATAAAAGCCAAAAACGCCGTCCATACTGTAGCCACACCCGCAAAACGGGGATGTCAAAAAGCTACATAGGACGGTGTTTTTATGAAATTTTCCGCTCTTTCTTCTTCCAGGCTCCGCCTGTGGGAGGCCGCGCTGCTGCTGGCCTTCAGCCTGACCCTCACCGTGGGCGTGTGGGCTTCCGCCAGCGAGGGCGCCCTGGCCGACCGGGTGCTGCGGCTCCACGTCATCGCCAACTCCGATTCTGACTCCGACCAGGCCAGGAAACTGCTGGTGCGGGACGCGGTGCTGGCCGAGGCGGCCCAGATCCTGGAGGGTGTCTCTGACCGCAGGGACGCGGAGGCCGCCCTGGCCCCCCATCTGGAAGAGCTGGCCCAGGCGGGGGAGGAGGCCCTGGCCCGGACGGGACGGTCTGACCCGGTGCGCGTCACCCTGGCCGACCAGTGGTTCCCCACCAAGGAGTACGACGGCTTTTCCCTGCCCGCCGGACAGTACCGGGAGCTGAAGGTGACCATCGGCGAGGGCAAGGGCCAAAACTGGTGGTGCGTGGTGTTCCCGCCCCTATGTCTGGCCTCGGTGTCGGAGCGGAGCGTGGAGTCGGCGGCGGAGGGCGTGCTGAGCGAGGATCAGGTAGCCCTCATCACCGAGCAGGACGGCGGTTATGTGCTGAAATTCCGGCTCATCGAGTGGTGGCAGGAGCTGATGGGCGGAAAATGAATACAAAACCGTGGGGGCTTGGCCTGCCCCTCACAGAGGTATCTACAATTCGGGGAAGCGCCCCGGCAGGAATTACGCTGAGAGTTCCTGCCGGGGCTTTCCTTGTGCGGAAAGGAAAAAATGGAGAGATGTCTGCGCGGTTGACGAAATGGCGGAGAACTGCTAAACTTGTAGCGACATCTAGTTCGGCGGAGCGAGGAGAGGATCGCTTGCCGTCCCCCTTGATTTTCCGAGGAGTTTCTGTGCCTTTGTGGGGATTTGCCCGCTCGAAAGCGCGTTTTGGAGGTGATGCCGGTGGTAATGATTTATCTCAGCACCATAGAGAGCCCAGAGGAAAAAATCAAATTTGAGGAGCTTTATGATAAGTACCGGGGCTTTATGCTCAAGGCTGCCTCCCGTATCCTGCGGGGAGATCAGGACGCGGAGGACGCCGTACATAATGCCTTTATGAGCCTGGCGAAAAATATGAAGCTTGTTCCCGAACTGGATTCTCTCAAGCTGCGGGGGTTCCTCTATATCGTGACCGAGAACAAGGCAATTGATATTCTCCGGGAGCGGAAGCGGCGGGAGCCGGAGGAGCCGCTGGACGAGGGCCAGCCTCTCTACGCCCCGGTTATCGATGAGGAGCAGGACCTGGCCTGGTGCATCTCCCGGCTGCCGCCCCGGTATCAGGAGGTCATCCTGCTGAAATACAGCCACGGATACACCACCAGGGAGATCGCCTCTATCTTGGGAATATCCTTCAACGCGGCCAGCAAGCTGGACCAGCGGGCGAAGGCCAGACTGAAAGAACTGTGCGAAAAGGAGGGGCTTCTGTGATTTCGGACAAGGAATTGCGGGAGGCGGCGCGGCGGTACGAAAAAGCCCTGCTGCGCGCCCTGCCGGAGCCGGAGGACTGCGAGGCCGCCTTCTCGCCGGACTTTGAGCGCAAAATGAAAAAGCTGATCCTCCGAACGGACCATCCGGTCCGGTACTGGCTGCCCTGGCTGCTTGGGCTCCTGCTGGCGCTGCTGGCCGTGGGATTGGCCGCCGCCATGCTGCCGGCGAAACAGGTCTATGTAAAAGAGCCGCCCCCGCGCACGGAAAGGCCGGCTTCCACCGCCTCCGCGGAGCCGTCATCCCCGCCGGCGGAATCCCAGGGGCCGGAATCTACGGCGCGGGCCATCGTTTACCGCCCCACCTGGCTGCCGGAGGGCTGCGAGTGGGACCGGGAGGCGCTATATGAGAACGAGGGCATGATCGTCTACCGCGCCACAGACGGCACGGAGGCCGTGTTCCTCTACGACCTCACCGGCGCGGATATGGGGGCCGAGGGCAAGGAGGTCGCTGTGGGGGATGGGACCGGGAGGCTCCTGCTGGGAGAGAACAAGGAGGAGCTCAACGAGCTGTTCTGGCGCGACGAAACGGCCGGGGTGTCTTTCTGGCTGTCCGCGCCCTTTGAGGAGGAGGACTTGATCCGCGTGGCGGAGAGCGTGCGGGCGGAAGAGTGACCCAAAAAATTTTTAAAAATTTTCAAACCAGGTGTCCAAAATCGCTAGGTCCCCAACGCTAAATGTAGTAGAGGGACGAATCTCGAAAGGCGGTGGATACCACGGAAGAACAGGAGAACCACAGCCCCCTCCACGGGCAATCCCCCGCCGAAATCGGCCGGGCCAGCCTGACCTATATCGACGGGACCTGCGTGGAGATGCTGCGGGCCAAGACGGTGCGCAGCAACAACACCAGCGGCGTGCCCGGCGTGGAGTGGCGGAAGTCCACCCAGCGCTGGCGCGCCAGCATTTGCTTCAAAGGGAAGCGCCACTACCTGGGCAGCTACGCCCGCTTCGAGGACGCCGTCAAGGCCCGAAAACGGGGAGAGGAGGACCTCCACGACAAATTTCTGCGTGAATTTGACGAGCAAAACGGGCGATCCATGGCAAGACCGTAGGGATCGCGCCCGAAGCGGCAGATTCACCGGCGAAGGGAGGGACTCCACACAATTATCCGCCGCCAGATGCGCCGGGGCGGCGGGTGGAACAGACTGGGCGCGGGCAAACCATTGGAAACAATGGGACGCAAAGCCAGGTGCTAAAAGGCATTAAGCCTTATGCTCGACCGGTTGCACGGCAAATTACGGGAAACCGTAAGACGCAAAACCAGAGGCTAAGGGGCGCGCTGGCCTTCTGGCTCCCATAGCAGGAGAAGCTGAAGCGACGCCCTAAGCTCGTTCGGTTACCGGATACCTTTGCGTCCGAAACTGCAAAGAAAGGAAGAAAAAACATGAAGAAATTGAGCAAGATTTTGTCTGTAGGCCTGTCCCTGGTCATGTGCGCCAGCATGGTGGCCCCCGCGTTCGCGGCGAGCTTCGCCGATTTGCAGAATGCCATTGATACCGGCGACTCCGTATATCACGAGGATGGAATCACCTATAAGATCGAGGCGTCCAAGGACGAGGAGACCGGCGTGGTCAGCGTCAAGCTCCACGAGGACGTCGAGTATGAGAACGGAGACCGAACCCTCACCATCAATAGTGGTAACAACGTTACCATCGACCTGAACGGCAACGACATTGACGGCAATGGCAAGTCCTCCGGGTTCGTGGTGGAGATCAAAGCGGGCGGCGAGTTGACCCTGACGGACGGCGCCGCCCACACGGAGACAGATGAGGACGGGAACGAGATCCATGTGTCCGGCGCGATCACCGGTGGTAATAATACGGACATCGGCTACGGCGGCGGCGTGTATAACGCCGGCACGTTCACCATGGAGGACGGCGCAATCGCGGATAACTATTCCAACAGGGGCGCCGGCGGAGTGTATAACACGGGCACGTTCACCATGGAGGGCGGCGCAATTAAGGGCAACACGCTCAACAGTACCGGCGCCGGCGGTGTCCAAAACGAAGGTACGTTCATCATGAATGGCGGCGCGATTGAGAAGAACTGGTCCGCCGGTTACGGCGGCGGTGTGCGCAACGATGGCACGTTCGAGATGCACGGCGGTACGATTGCGGGCAATTCGGCTTATAATGGCGGCGGCGTGAATAACCACGGTACGTTTACCATGACGGACGGCTCCATTGTGGGCAATGCGACCGCCACTAACGGCGGCGGCGTGGCGAGCGGTGGTCTGGGCAGCAAGTTCACCATGGAGGGCGGTACGATCGCGAACAATTCGGCCGGGAACGGCGGCGGCGTGGTTACAAGCAGTGAGTTCATCATGAATGGCGGTACGATTGAGGGCAATACGGCCAGCTATACCGGCGGCGGCGTGAAAGTCATGCTCGGTGACACCAGTACTGGCAGCTTGACCATGACCGGCGGTACGATCAGCGGCAACGAGGCTGGGAATATAGGCAATGAGATTAGTTGTACGTATCAAACCTCGCTCGACCTCCCCAAGGATTCGCTGTGGGAGAATGACGATGTGTGGTGCCATGGGGGCGATACCAATCGCGTGTATTCAGGGGAGGAACTGAGCTCCAACAGAAATAACTACGACTTAAGACACCACGAGCACACGTTCACAACCACGAAGGAACCCACCTGCATGGAACCGGGCGAGAAGGTATCCAGCGGGTGCATTTGCGGGCAGGAAGTCACAGAGGAGATCCCCGCCCTGGGCCACGACTGGGGCGAGTGGGAAGTGACCAAGGAGGCGGGCCCCGGCGTGGAAGGCGAGGAGACCCGCGTCTGTGCGCGGGACGACAGCCACATCGAGACCAAGCCCATCCCCGCCCTGCCCGTGGAGCCGACCAACCCGACCAACCCCACTGACCCGACTGATCCGACCAACCCGACTAATCCGACCAACCCGATTGATCCCACCGACCCCACCGATCCCACTGACCCCACCAACCCGACCAATCCAACTGATCCCACCGATCCCATTGATCCCACCGATCCCACCGTGGAGATCGACGTGCCCGACGTACCCCTGAGCGACCTGCCCGAGGTACCCGACGAGGCTGTAGAGATCGACGAGCCTGACGTGCCCCTGGCCGAACTGCCCGGGGTGCCTGACGGGACTGTGGAGATCGACGCCCCCGCCGTTCCCCTGGGCGATGTGCCCCAGACCGGCGAGGCGTCCACCGCGATGTGGCTGGCGGTATTGCTGGCCTGCGGCATGGGTCTGGTGTATGTGAACACCGGCAAGCGCAAGGAAAACGCGTAACGACAAAGGGGGCCCGGATCTTCCGGGCCCCCTGTTTCGAGGAGGTGCGCCATGAGCAGGCGGCTTCGCGTGATGTTGAATACGGTGCTGATCCTAGCGGCGCTGGTCTGCGCCGGGGTCCTGTTGCGGCAGCGGCTCCAGTGGCGGGACAGCGCCAAGGCCACGGAACGGGCGGTGGAGATCGCCCACGCCAACGCCGCGCCGCCGGCGGAACAGGGGGACACCCCCGCCGCGCCGGGTCAGGACCCGGCCACGGAGCCCGTATCCACGGACCCTGTGGTGAATGAGCTGTCGTGCCTGGATCTGGCCGCCCTGCGGGCGGTCAACCCGGACGTGGTGGCCTGGCTCACCGTCCCCGGCGCGGACATCTCCCACCCGATCCTCCAGGGCCCGGACAACGACTACTATCTGCATCATACCTGGGAGAAGAAGTGGAACGGCGGCGGGGCCATCTTCCTGGACTGGCGCAGCAGCCCGGACTTCGAGGGATTCCATACCATCATCTACGGCCATCGGATGCGCAACGACACCATGTTCGGCCCCCTGCACCGGTACGCGGAGCAGGACTTCTGGACGGAGCACCCCTATGTCTATATCACGGACGGCAAGTGCGTGCGCCGCTATCAGATCTTCGCCGCCTGGGAGCCCAGTGTCACCAGCGCGGTCTACGCGCAAAACCTGGACAGCGAGGAGGCGCGGCGGGAGATGATAGACCAGTGCCTGCGCGGCTCCGTGATTGACACGGGGGTGATCCCCGGCCCGGAGGACAAGCTGCTGACCCTCTCCACCTGCACGGAGAGCGGCCATGAGACCCGCTGGGTGGTTCAGGCGCGGCTGGAGGAGATATATCCGGCGCAAAAGCAGTAAGGAGAGACCCCGCGGCTTACGGGATCTCTCCTTTTGTTGTCGCCCTTATGTGGGGCGGGCCTTGTACCCTCTGCTGTTTTTCGCGCTCAGGACTTTACAACAGGGCCGCCGTCCTGTTAAAATAGTGCGCAGAAAAGCAGCAGGTAAAGGAGAGATTGCCATGATCCGTCTTATCGCCAGCGACATCGACGGCACCTTGCTCCCTTATGGGGAGCATACCATCCCAGGCGAGGTGTTCGAGGAAATCCACCGCCTGGAGCGCAAAGGCATCCTGTTCTGCCCCGCCAGTGGGCGGCAGTACACCAGTATGCGCAGTCTGTTTGCCCCGGTGGCGGACAAGATCCCCTTCCTGTGCGAAAACGGGGCGGTGGTGTTCGGCCCCGGCTCCCCCGGTCCGGTGCTGGGCAAGACGGTGATGGGGCAGGAACGGGCCGTGGCCCTGTGCCGGGACATCGTGGACGCG
Organism: Clostridiales bacterium; assembly: GCA_014799505.1. Taxonomy (GTDB): domain Bacteria; phylum Bacillota; class Clostridia; order Oscillospirales; family Oscillospiraceae; genus Enterenecus. The sequence continues at coordinate 87,661 of JAAVHV010000001.1, read as the reverse complement.
CCGGGGCTGGACGTGCTCATCTCTGGCGAGGACACCAGCTACCTGTGCCCCAAGGGGGACGAGATCCTCCCGCTGATGCAGAGCAAGGGCAACAACATCGTCCTCCTGCCCCGCCCGGAGGACGTGCCCGAGGACATCGTGAAGATCGCCGCCTTCGACCCCCGTGGGCCAGAGACGGCGGAGCGGCTCCTGCTCCCCCAATGGGGCGGGATTTTCCACGCCGCTATCGCGGGGGCAGAGTGGCTGGACTTCACCCTGGCGGACAAGGGGGTGGGCCTGACCCAGCTGTGCGCCGCCCTGGGCATCGGCCTAGACGAGGTGATGGCCTTTGGCGACAACTTCAACGACGAGTCCATGCTGTCTATCGCGGGCCAGCCCTGGATCATGGCGGACGCCGCCCCCGCATTGAGGGAACGCTTCCCCAACCACTGTGAGCGGGTGGTGGACGTGCTTCGGACACTGTAATATAAAAAAGCCCGTCTGCTTGGCAGACGGGCTTTTTTCATCCTTCCAGCCGGAATTCACACCGGCGCTCCACCTCGTAGGCGGAAAAGTATTTCTCCTCCAGGGGGATCCACCTCTCCCGGAACGCCCGGGCCCGCTCCTCCCCCTCCCGGGCGGCAACGCGTTCCATCTGCCGTTCTGGGTTGATGGTGAGGAAGGCCCGCAGGTCGTAGTACTCCCACAGGGCGGGGTGACAGGAGTAGGATCCCTCCACCAGCACCACCGGGCCCGGCTCAAAGGGGATGGGCTCCAGCAGCGTCTGGGTGCGGCAGTCAAAGGGCCGGTACACCGGCCTCTCCCCCCGGCGCAGGGGGAGCAGCACCTCCTCCAGGAAGCGCTCATGATCCACGTTGCCCCCAGGCCGCGCATACCGCTCCAGGGTACGCTGCTCAGGGCGGGGAAAGAAGTGATCCATGTGGACTACGCTCCAGCCGTACCGCTCCCCCAGCCCAGCGGCCAAGGTGGTCTTGCCCGAGGCGCACCGGCCGTCCAGAGCCACGATGACCCGGCCCTGCCTGGTGCTCAGCGCCTCCACCGCCTCTGTCAGCGAAGCAAGTCCCCGCATATGGATGGCGGGTATCTGCTGCGGTTCCCGACACATAGAAATCCCTCCTGATTGTGGATCGTTTTGACGTTTACGCCGCCGCGCTCTCCTCTGCCGGGGACTTGGGATAACGGGCGGGGATCAGCCTCGCTTGGGCCAGCACCACCACCAGTGTCGGGATCAGCACCAGATGCAGGATGATGCCGGGGACAGCCTTCACCAGATACGCTCCCGCCCACAGGGCCAGGGAATAGGACTGGCCGTTGGAGGTCAGGAAAATGGCCTGGGCGATACCGCCCACGATCCGCCCCAGCAGCATGGCAGGGATCAGGGCACTGTATAGGTCGGCATACAGCTTCCCGGTATGAATCAGCTTCATCAACAGGCCGCAGACAAGGCCGTACACGATCAGCTCCGGAATCATGGAGACCAGCATGGCGGCGCCAGGCGCTCCGTTGATCAGGTGGGCGGCCAGGGGCCCGGCCAGGCCGCAGAACGCGCCGTAGGGCCAGCCGCAGGCCAGGCCGCACAGCAGCACGGGGATGTGCATGGGTGAGAGGATGCTGCCCAGGGCCAGCATATGGAACACGGGGGGCAGCACAACGCACAGGGCGATACAGACAGCACAAAGGGTGAGCTTTTTGACAGACGACATGGGGATTCCTCCTTGTTGATCGAAATCTGCCCGCCAAAGCGCGGAAAAAGGCACGCCCTTTCTCTGGGAGAAAGCGCGCGCCTTCATGGCACACAATTCAGCGCAATGGGATATACGGGCGGCAAGGGGGTGCTTCGGCACGCCGGGGCCGGCTTCCTGCCGGCCATTATGAGCATATTGTACCAGCATGAAGGCGCCCTGTCAAGGCGCAAAAGAGCAGGCGCCTCACCCATTCAACAGCCAGTCCAGCTCTTCGTCCGAAAGCCCCGTCTGGTACGGGTGGCCAGGGATGGGGGTAGTTATGGAGTTTTCTCCTTCCACCAATTTTGATGCTCCAAATACCAGTGGATCGTTTTCTTAATTCCTTGGGCAAAATCCGTCTCCGGCGCCCAGCCCAGCTCCCTCCGGATTTTGGATGGGTCGATGGCGTACCGCAAATCGTGGCCCTTCCGATCCTCCACATAGGTAATCAGGCTTTCTGGTTTCCCAAGCTCCCGGCAGATCAGCTTCACGATGTCGATGTTGCGCAATTCATTATGCCCGCCTATATTGTAGACTTGCCCAGGCTGTCCACAGCGCAGAATCAGATCGACGGCACGGCAGTGGTCTTCCACATACAGCCAATCCCGCACATTCAGCCCCTGCCCATATACCGGCAAAGGTTTGTCCTCCTGCGCATGGGATATCATCAGCGGAATCAGCTTCTCTGTAAATTGATACGGCCCATAGTTATTGGAACACCGGGAAATCGTCACCGGCAGGCCATAAGTGCGGTGATAGGCCAGCGCCAGCAGATCCGCAGACGCCTTGGAAGCGCTGTACGGCGAGCTGGCACAGATTGGGCTTTCCTCCGTAAAAAACAGGTCGGGCCTGTCCAGGGGCAGATCCCCATAGACCTCGTCAGTAGAGACCTGATGAAAGCGGGTCAGACCGTGCTCCCGACAGGCATCCATCAACACTGCCGTTCCCAGGATATTTGTCTTTAGAAATACCTCCGGGGCGTCAATGGAGCGATCTACATGGCTCTCCGCCGCGAAGTTCACCACAGCATCAGGGCGTTCCTCATCAAACAACCCGCCTACCGCTTCCCGGTCGCAGATATCTGCCTGTACAAAGCGAAAATTTGGCAGATCCATCACCGATTTGAGGGTGTCTATGCGGCCTGCGTAGGTTAGCTTGTCCAAGCAGACGATCCGATCCTCCGGGTGATGCTCCACCATGTAAAAGATGAAGTTTGAGCCGATAAACCCGGCTCCGCCAGTTATGATCAGCGTCATATGGCTGACCCCCTCAAACCAAAAATCTGTCTTCCGACACCCTCCGCAGGTGTTCACCATAGGGAGAATTTCCATACCGAGCCGCCGCCACCAAAAGCTCCTCGCGGCCAATCCACTTTTCGTGGTAGGCAATCTCCTCCGGGGCGGAGATCACAACGCCCTGCCGGTTCTGCACTGTCTCCACAAAGACCGCTGCCTCCATTAAGCTGTCCACCGTACCCATATCCATCCAGGCAAACCCCCGGCCCAAAACCTGCGCCCTCAGTGTTCCGTCCTCCAGATACAGCCGGTTCAAGTCGGTAATTTCCAGTTCATTCCGGCTGGACGGCTTCAACTGCTTCGCAAACTCCGAGACCCTGCCATCGTAAACATACAGTCCGGTAATGCAGTAGTTTGATTTTGGATGCGCCGGCTTTTCCTCCACCGACAGCACGTTCTTATCGTGATCCAGTTCCATAATGCCAAAGCGCTCCGGATCCTTTACGTAATAGCCAAAAACCGTCGCGCAGCCCTCTGACGCATTGATAATTGCCTCCTGCAGGTTCCTGCGGAACCAGCCGCCATAAAAGAGGTTGTCCCCCAAAATCATAGCACAGGACTCCCCGGCAAGGAAGTCCTCTCCAATCAGAAAAGCCTGGGCCAGCCCTGCGGGTTTTTCCTGTACAGCGTAGGACAGCTGGATGCCGAATTGGCTGCCGTCCCCCAGCAGCTTGACAAACTGGGGCGCGTCATCAGGGGTTGAAATCAGCAGAATATCCCGGATACCCGCCAGCATCAGCGTGGAAAGGGGGTAGTAGATCATGGGTTTGTCATAGATAGGCAGAAGCTGCTTTGAAATAACCCTTGTGAGCGGATACAGCCTTGAGCCAGATCCCCCTGCCAGAATGATGCCTCTCACCGTATCATCATACCTTTCGCGTTTCAATTATGACGGATACCCGATGTCAATTCCGCCTGCCGGGCAATGTTGCGCATCGTCTGCCCGCGTATACCTTTGTCCAATGTTCCTGACGCAAAAAACTTGATTGCGTGTAAAAATTGGTCGTCGGCCTCCAGTTCCATACGCTGCTCATCCACGGAGGAGCGCAGAATCAAGCTGGGGCGGAACTCTGCTCCAGCTGTAAATATTCTGGGCGCGATCAAAAGCATCTTGCTGCCCCACACCTCGAGCTGGCATTGATATGCATTGTCCATTCCGAATGCGGCCTGCATACAAAGCCCGTCTTCGTTTGCCAGTACAGCGGATCCATACAGATCCACCTCATAATTTTCGGGCTGAGCCAGTGTGGAATGCACCACTTGCGCCGTGTCCCCCAGCAATTCCAGCGCAAGCCTGAGCGGATATCCGCCGCAATCAAGCAAGGCCCCGCCGCCAAGGGCTTTGCAAAAGCGGAAATCGCCTTCGCTCCGCTTGGGGAAGCCAAAACCCGCGCGCAGAAGCCGCAGCTCACCCAAGGTACCGTCCGCTATCATTCCCTTGATCTTCGCCAGCTGCGCGTGATGGACGAACGCATAATTTTCGTACACCATCAGGTCTCGCTCCTGAGCGGCAGCAATCAGGGCCTTTGTCTGTTCCGCGCTGATTGTAAAGGGTTTTTCCAGAAACAAATGCTTACCAGCGTCCAGCGCCTTTTTTCCCCAAGCATAGTGCAGCGCGGGCGGAAGCGGAACATATACCGCGTCGATGCTCCGATCGGCCAAAAGCGCATCATATGACGGGTAGAACTGCCCGCCATAGGTCTCTAAAAAACGGGCCGCCTTTTCAGGCGTTCTTGAGGCAACACCGGCATATGTGATATTGGGGCACTTGCGCAGCGCCGGAAGAAAACGCCGGAAGGCAATGTCCGCCGCACCTAAAATGCCAAGTCTCATCTTCACGCCTCCAGCAGTGATAAAAGGTTCCTCAGCTGAATATTCAGCGTATTGTTAGTCTGCACAAGCCGATTCAGCGTCCGATAGTCCAGCAGAAAATATCCGCTTGGCAGCGGGGGCAGTTCCTCCGGGGAAACCTTCAGCAAAACATTTCGGTTTTGTTCGTGATAGAACCGGCCTCCCTCCTCCGACAGGAGATGGTCGAACATCACATTCTTATCTCCCTCCAGCCGTTTCATGAAAAAGCTGGTGATGGCATCATCTTCGCTGAAGGCCGCCGCCTCGCGCTGGATGGTTGGGCCGAGCTCAAGCCCATCGAAGCTGCCAATTTCCGGCATGGCTTTCACCAAAAACTTCAGGACGCCATCTATTTCACAGCAAATCAATCCGAAGGTGGCCGGCCCAATCGCCTCAAACAGCGGCTGTGTCCAGTGGGTGACCTCCCTGCCGGCGATGGTGATATCGTAGAAGGCTACTTTGAATGGATACGGGCGTTTGCATACAAATTCGCCGTCCCGCATTTCCCAATCCTCTAACTGATGCAGCGGCACAAATTGGCTGTGCGTCTCAGAAAACATTTTCCAATGATTCAAGTATTGATAAATGCCTGGGATTGCATCGTGACCGGAGTCAGCAAAAACAGAGCGGAACAGCGCGGCATCGCGAAACCCATTTGACAGCTCCTGCATTTGAGGGAGAGGTAAATGCAATTGGGCATAGGGGATACAGGAGAGGATGGTGCGGGTATCCATGTTCACCAAATTGTCCATGCGCATCAGCGCCTTGAGCTGCCCCAGCGTCATCCAGCGGTGGGTTGGCAGTACGGGGATATCCTCGTCTACCCGGATCAAAATGTTCCGGTTCCGCTTTTTGTAGAATCTGGAGGCTTGTTCCGATTGGAGCTGATCCACAACAATCTCATATTTGCCCGCATTCAAAAAGTAATCCAGATAGGGGGGCGTGGCGCCGCCATGCGCCAAGGTAAAATTACTCTTGGTTGCTTGGAGCGTGGGTGAGATTTGAATTTTGTTCACATTGCCGGGTTCGATTTTTGCCTGCATGAGAAAATGCATGATACCGTCTATTTCCTGACAGACGATCCCTAAGTAACCGATCTCGGGTTGGACAATGATGGGTTGGGTTTGTATGCTGCCATCCGGCCCTGTCTGCCGGAAACCCGTGATCGTGAAGAAGCTTCGGCTTTGGTTGCGAATGCAGCCTTCCTGCCCATCGTAAAACCAAAACTTGTCGTCCTCCAGTCGGGCTTTTCGCACATTGACCTCAACTTCACAATTGCGCTGCCTAACCCAGGAAATCAGTTCGGCCGTGGCATTTACCGTGCTGTCAGCCGTATGCCAGCTTTTGGCAATCGATAGCAGCGTTGTGTTCATACTTTGCAATTCACCACGATTTCGCAAATACGATCCACCATTTCCAGCGGCAGGTCAGGGTACAGCGGTAAGGTCAATACCTGCTGGCTGATCCGCTGGGCGATGGGCGTCTGTGCCGGGTCAAACCTGTTATGATAGCACGCAAAGGCACTGGTCAGCGGATAAAAATATTTACGGGCCATGATGTTATGTCCCTTCAGCGCGGCTTGAACCGCGTCCCTGTCAGCGCCGAAAATTTCCCCATCAAACACGACAGGGTAATAGGCATAATTGGATCGCACGGCTTCCTGGGCGGCCTTAAGCTGGATGCCTGGTACGCTTTTCAAATGTTCGTCATAGCGCTGTGCCACCAGCCTCCGCTTTTCGATCTCCTCGTCCACATGGCGCAGATTGCACAGGCCCATTGCGGCGGAAAACTCGTGCATTTTCGCGTTAGTTCCCACGTCCACCACAGCCTCCGGGCCGCTCTGGCCATAGAACTTGAGCCGGTATAGTTTTTCGCCAAATTCCTTGTCATGGAAGCAGGCCCCGCCGCCCTCAATCGAATGGAATACCTTTGTGGCATGAAAACTGAAACAGGCCGCGTCACCGAAAGAGCCGATTCCGCAGCCCTTGTAGGTCACGCCAAAAGCGTGGGCGGCGTCATAGATCACTTTCAGGCCATGCTTTTTTGCGATCCGATCGATTGCCTCTACATCACAGACGGTTCCATAGACGTGAACCGGTACGATGGCGCAGGTGCGCGGGGTGATCAAGGTCTCAATTTCCGCTGGGTCGAGATCAAAGGTGACCGGATCAATGTCGCAGAAGACCGGCGTCAGGCCGCTGCGGATAATCGCCTGGGTAGTAGAGGCAAACGTGAATGGTGTGGTGATCACCTCTCCCTCAAGCCCAAACGCCTGCAGGGAAAGCTCGATGGCCATGTGGCCGTTGACCAGCAGTTCAATATGTTCTGCCCCTAAGTAGTGCTCCAGCTCAGCTTGCAGCTGTTTGTTTTTTGCCCCCTCATGCGTAAGCCAGCGGCTGTCCCACAGGTCTTTGATCTCCTCGCAGTATTCCTCAAACGGGGGCATAGAGGAACGGGTGACGTTAATGTTATTCATGGCCTGCTTTCTCTTTCAAATAGTCCTTCAAACAGATCGTTTTGTAGGTGCTCCATTTTCTTCGATCCACACAGTCATACCAGATATCCTCCTGCTCCTCGATTGCGACCAGTTTCTGATAAAATTCTTCTGTCAGCATCTGTTTCGGAATCACAACGACCCCGGAGTCATCGCAGACGGCCACGGAACCCTGTAATTCGTCCCTGCGTTCCGCTATCGTCCGCGCAAATTCCGTCTCGTCCACCGGCGTGTTAAAACACCCGACCGGGGACACGCCGCCGCACCAGATTGGATAATTTTCTTTCAGCAGAATGTGCGCATCCCGCATTTTCCCGGAGCATATGATAGCCCGGTTGCCCAAATACAGCAGGATATACTTTGAAACGATATCGCCGATAATGGCCCGGTTATTGACGTCAATGCCATCGATGAAGACCACTTGATCGGTTACGGGGTCCCTGTCCAGCGCTTCGTGGACGGGCCAATTTGATTCCTGAATTGCATAGAGGTATCGGATCTCCCCCACCGCAAAATGTCTGGGATTCAGCGGCAAAAGCCCTTCCAGGACACCTGATTTTCCCAGGCAGTCCGCGACCTCTGTTGTGGAGACGCGGTTTCTCTTAATGTAATTTATAATTTTTTCCTTTATCTCCATTTCAGCATAATACCTTTCCGACTTCCGCAGCACAGACCTGCTTTCATACTATTTGATGAAAAAGCTCCAGGAAATTGTTGTTCAGCTGATCAATATATTCAGCGTAGTATTGAAACACCTCGGCTTGAGAGAAAAAGGGGAAATCTGAAGCGAGGAGTACGCGGCTTTTAAATGGTGAATTCAATGAATATTTGATTGCCTGTTCCACATAGGGCAACCCCTTTTCTGGGCTTCCATAATTGCCCAAAGTCGCATGGGTCAGGGAGAAGTCAATCCAAACATTTTTTTGCAGGTGACATATCTTAACAAAATCATTTATGGAATATCCTCCAGAATGCGCGAAGACAAAGGGCAGTTCTGGAAATTCCTGAGCCACTTCCCAATAATCATATGGCCGCCAATATGGTTCATTCAGCGTATCAATGATAACTGCTTTAGGGCTATTTCTTCTTATTGAAGCAATAACTTGGAGCGGGGTATACTGTTCTCTTTTGGGATGATATTTTAAATACTTATGAGAAATAGTCACTGTTTCACACTCGTGCTTTGATACGTAATAGAATGCAACATAGTGCTTATTCGGATCATGAAGCGATAATGCTTCTGTATTACTCAAAACTTTCTCTTTGAAAAGAGGCAATCCCTCCAACCCGATGAGGAATCCCCCTGTTTCAAGATTTTTCCTATGAAGATGCGCATCATAAATCATTGCAGATAACCTTCTCTATGCCAATGAAATTTCATTCTCTGCTGCGCTTGGTTTGCAGATAATCCGAACGTTGTTTTGTATTTCCAGCATTAGTGCATCCAGTTCATTTTGATTTTCACAGCATGCGATGTAGAACCCCGCCCGATCTGCATCACTGGTAGCATCTGCAACCGTATCGCCAGCTTTGATGTTAAACTGATACTTAACAATATTTGTGTTATGGGCAAGCAAATCCAGGCCTTCAATGCCGCTTACTACGCCCCCATCCCTTGGCACATCAAAGAAGTGAAGTACAGCGCAGCGATTTTCATATCGTTTTGGTACTGTGAAGTCGGAACATTTAACCATGCCAAGTGAATATTCTATCAAATATTGATAGTTGTCTACTCCTGATAAAAATGGAACGATATGCGATGAAATCAGACTGCCACCGCCTCTTGCCGCAACTTCAATAAGATAAAATGTTCCATTTTCATACTTATATTCGGCGTGTGTCAGACCAAATTCCAGCGGTGACTGCTCTATGAGCCTATCGTTTTGAAGCGCAAGCGCCTCATAATTATAGCGGCTGTTGTATCCTGAAAAATAAAGCTCACATGCAATATTCGGATTGTGAGCGAAATGTTTCTTCTCGGAAATTGCAAGTGTAAAATGTCTTTCTGGCGTCTTGATTCCGTCAACAGTAAACTCCGTTCCATCAATATAGCGTTCCGCCAATACTGCTTTTTGTGTTCTGCTAAACTCAAGTGCCTTATTAAATAAAGCACACACCATATCTCGCTGACTAATTGTATATACACCACGGCTGCCGTTACAGTCCAGCGGTTTGATTACTATCTGATCATGCGTGGCATCAAAAAAAGACTCTGCCTGTTCCACAGTTTCGCATAGTTGATATTCCGGAATCGGTATTTCGTGGATTTTGCAAAAGCAGCGCATGGCATGTTTATTCGTAAATAGCTGCGCACTTTCCGCATTTAGTGTCTTCAAAGACAATTTATATCCAAGCTCTGCCATCACCGGTATGGCAATATCACTTACATCTGAAACAATAGCGTTTACCTTCTGTTCGCGGCAATATTTAATTACATTTTCAGTGTCAAAAATATCGCTTTGGAGGTAACCATCTGCATATGGAAAGGCCGCCGAATCCGGATAAGGGTTTATAACAAGGGTACGGAACCCCATGGACTTACTTTTTTGAACCAAGGGTATTTGCCAGTAATTCCCGGGGATGACAACGACTGTTTTTGGATGCATATACGCTCCCCCCACAGGGCAATCTACGGTACTGCGGTACAATGTAATGACGACAAAAATATAGGCAATCCTTTTAATCTCATTTTATGGGATAAATACCCTGCTCCTTCAGCTTCTCATAGTCGCTGCGCAAAATGCTGCTGAATATGACATCGTGATACCGGCCATTCTTAAACACATAATCCCGGAGAACTCCATCCCGAACATATCCCAGCTTGTCTCCCACACGCTGGGAGGCAATGTTATCATCCAAAAAGCGCCCCTCAATGCGATTCATGCCTAACTCCTCAAAGGCATATTGGATAGTAAGCTTTGCGCCTTCGGTAGCATACCCTTTTCCTGTAAACTCGGAAGAGATGGTGTAGCCGCTCAGAAAAATTTTTTTATTCCAATGATCAATATCGGACAGAGAAGTGTAACCAATTGCCTGGTTGGTTTCTTTTAAGCAGACCATCAGGTAAATCTGCTTCTGATTGTCCATCATCTTGTTTTCCAGCCATTTTCGATCATATTCGGAGGATACAAAGAATTTATTTCCTGCGGTGTTCCGGTTGATATCTTCATCGTTATGCATTCGATTCAAGAAATCCAAATCGGAATACTCCATTGCACGCAAATAAACACGGGCACTCACGGCGCTTGGCATAGTGGTTAACCCCCATATCACTTATCAATTGGTTCATCATTTCAATTTGCATTCCATCAGAATCCCTAAGGACAGCTCTGGATAATTCTGGCCAACAATGCACAATGCGTCCAGAATGGATTGATCCAGATTCAGCGAAATCATTTGCCTCGTGGTAAGCGGCTTGAGATACAAGCCTTCCTCTTTTACAACGTTCAGACCAGCGTTTCTGCACAGCTCATTTAAGCTGTGGTGGGTAAAATACCTTTTGTGGCCACACAGGAAATCGTGTTCTGATAACTGCAGCATATCGGGCAAGAGTCCCGCGGCGTGCCCGATCCTTCGATTTAAAGTCTCCGCATTGGGAGATGCGAGAAAAAGGGAACCGCCTTCTTTTAAAAAGGCGCGGTATTTTTTTAATAACTGTAACGGATCATCTACGTGCTCCAGCACAAAGCCGATAACGATAATATCAAATTTATCGTCCGGTTCATACTCTTCAAACCAAGTTTGTATAATATGCATTCCGCTGCTGTTATATCTCTCCTTAAACTGCTGAATAATTTCGGGGTTCCCCTCTAAAATGGTGTGTTCTTTAAATTTTCCGGAAAATTCGATTGCAGAATATCCATGCCCCAAGCCCAGATCCAGCAGGGATAATTCCTTTGGGTTGTCAACAAATTCCAAAATTCTCCGTGGATAGTAGTGGAGCATAATTTGATTATCAAAATCGTATATATTCTGCTCTGTATAGACCGTTACGCCATTTAACGCATTTTGTCCGTCCATGGTTCCCTCCCCATTACGCTCTTTATTGCCCTTTAAACGCCGTTTCACACCGCTGGGCATGGGTCATAGCAGCGTATATGATCCCAACAGTCCCCGGATTTCTTCCGGAGAGCAGAACATCATTACATCCAAAATCGATAAATTTGCTATAAAATCGTTTTGAAATTGCCGGTAGACAATGGGATTTGTTTTCAGAAAGCGGAGGCTAATTCCTTCCTGCTGGAAATGCTCCCGGTTGTACAGAGACTGCCCTCCGACCGCATTATAGTACTCGTCCGCGCCCAACGTTTTGCATAGATCTATGATGCGCGCTTCCCCCCTCAGATCGGGTTTTTGCGGAATTTCTGACGAAAGGACCAGAGGCGTTGTAATACCCAAGCAACCGCAAACTCTCTGCACAATGTCGAGCAGGTACAGATCCAGCCGCCTTTCAGCACTTGAGGCGAGAATGTCCGATACGAGTTCAAATGTTTCCCCAAAGTGCGGCGCTTTATGGTAGCAGTCATGCAGGGTACGCAACAGCTTTGCAGTGTGCCGTTCATCCTGGAGTACATCGATTTCGTTGATTTTCTTGTTTTGGCTCGCTTTACTTAAAAGAATATTGATATACATTGGCCTGCCCTGGCACAAAATGCGGTTGCGGTTGATCCATCCACGGTTGATGTAATTGACATCATTGAAAACGACATATTCGTCCACCGCGCTGATGAGCTGCCAGTAACCGATATACGGGAAAAAGTACGGCTGCATGATCCCCAGCTTCATCGCCTTCCCGCCTTCCAAACGGTTTCGTTCAAGCCAACGCCATGCTGCTCCAACAGCCAATCCATGACCTTGCCCAGGGATATCATTTGGCCCGGGAACTCCTGGCGGGCAGCCCCCTCCTTTTCCTCCGCCTGCGCGGCATCACAAATCACCATGCAGTCCGCCGGGGGCAAGGGATCATCCCCCAGCCGGTAGACCGTCAGCCGCTCATGCACCGCGCCCAGGTTGTCCAGTTCCACACCGTAGGCAGCCAGCTCGCCCAGCGCGTCTGCTGTGCGCCGACCCATGGGCCCCATCCCGAAAATGGCCACACTGTGATAATTATGCGCTGTGAAATACTCGGATACCTGTGCGCCCCGCTGCTCCACCAGCAGCCAGGTATGGAGCAGATCCCGTTCCTGCTCGGCGCGGTTCAGTTCCTCTTTTTGTTGACGGTATTTTTCCAGCCACAGCCTTTTAACCAACATACCGCCGCCAACCGCGCCCAAAAGGACCGCGGGAACCAGTATCCGCCGCCTCACTGCTCCGTGCCCTCAATAAACTGCTCAAGGGAGAGGACCGGCCCTTGAAAACCTATGGCGGGCAGGTCCGTAAACCAATAACCGCCCTTGAAGAAGTCGATCACCAGGATCATATCCGCCATATCGGGACGCAGCTCTTGCTTCGCCACCTTCGGGAGCCCCCCATCACTGCATTCTACCGCCCAAGTCAACTGGAACACCACGTCCACCCCGGCATCCCGCAGCATCCGGACAAACTTCTTGGAAAACTCATTCTTGCCGTAATACCCGACGCGCCCAGCCCCTGCGCGCTTGGCGCAGTCCCGGAGAAATTCCGACGGAGAAAGGCCCTTGTCGTTCTGGAAAATGTCCAGCAGCAGGCGGTTATAAATCTTCTCCTGCTCAAACGGAGACGGTACGGCCTCCCGGATGTTGTGGCATCCCCAGTCGAATACCTTGGGGTTGTTCCAGCAGTCATCCGCCAATATTTTGAGGTGTGCCTGATGGTATGGATGGAGCGGGTTGAGGATATTTTTGCGCCAATAGGTTTCCTCATCCATATGCCACCACCGGTAAAGGGGTTTCATGCTGAACTCGTCAATCTCAAAGTCCTCTGACTGGGTAAAGGTTCGGATATAGTCCGGAATCTCCCAGAAATTGGTCTCCTGAACCACAAAGGACAGGGACAGCTTATTTACCGCACCCTCTCTACGCAGCTTGCTGAGGAAACGCAGATTGTCCAGCACCCGCTCCAAATGGTCAAAGCCGCCGGTGAGATAGCGGTATACCTCCCGCTTCAGGCTGTTGACCGTTATCGTAACTGACATATCATATTTCGCCAGACGGGAAAAACGTTCCCAGTGCTTTTCGTCAAAAAGCACCCCGTTTGACTCAAGCACAATTTTAAAATCCTCACGCTCCGGGCGCAGCCTCTCCAGAAGCTTGATATAGCTTGGGATTGCCAGAAATTCTCCGCCGCCATTCATTCTGATCTGTTCTGCCTGATTGGCAAAGGGGAGCAGGCGGGCCAACGCGTCGTCGATTTTTTCCCGCTCATCCCCTTCCGCACAGTAGCGGCCGGTGCGGCAGTTGGTGCAGGCGATATTGCACGTGTGGTCATTACACACATTAAGAGTGGTTGGGAGCGGGGTTGGCACAGCCCTTTCCAGAATTTCTTCCTCGGTCAGGTCAGGCAATTCATCCCGCTCCAAGTATGGGCAGGACTGCTTCCTGCACATCTTGAACGACCCATCCAAAATCGTCTGGCGTGCCGCCTCTGCCGCTTCGCTGTGCCAGATCTCGTCCAGATCCTGCTCATAGAGATTTCCAATGGTGTAATGCATCCAAGCACAGGGCCATACCTCGCCTTTCTCGGTCAAAAAGGCAAAGGTAAACGGCATTTTACAAAACTTCATTAGGCTCACTCCTCAATGCTTAGGTGTGTTTACTGCTGTCATTCCATTTCGATCAGCGCTTTCAAGATCGTCCAGCTGTATTTCACAGGCTGATGACTGTACGCCACCATATCCGCCAGGTACCGCAGCCGTTTCAGGGACGGCTCCCGCACCAGCTCCTCCACAAACCGGCAGAAGCGGTATTCACCCCGTTTTCCGAGATGCTGCCGCCCCAGCCGCTTCCCCAGGTTCAGATCCCTTCTGGCCCAGCTCTCCAGCCTGCACGGATACATAAACATATCATAATTGCGATATGGGTTTGCGTGGTGAATGGAAAACCAGTTGCGCTCCCCCGTTTGGTCAACCTTCCGATAGCAAGACAGAACCTCGTTGCTGCAATAAATCGGGCCCTTGCTGAGCAGGAGCAGCGCAATCGTTTTGTCCGCAACATTGGGGTGCATCCGGCACATGGTTTCGAACTCACCGGGCCGCATACTCAGATAGATATTGCGATACATCCACGTCCCAGCTTGTCCGGGCAAGTCCCACCGCTCGATCAGGTCTTCCAAATGGAATTCCTTTTTATTCCATACAAAATGGGGCGATTTTGTGTAATCCGGCCTGTTGTCGCGATCCACTACCAGGCATTTGCTGCAGCAGCCGATGTACTCCGGATGCTCCTCCAAAAAGTCCCATTGCTTTTGCAGTTTACAGGGATCCAGCCAAAAATCGTCTCCCTCCAACGCCGCGATATACTTCCCCCGCGCATGAGAGCACAAATCAAACGCGTTCCTGCTCGCCCCCACGTTTTTCTCCCGCAAGGTGAGGAAGATTTGCTCAGGATGACGATTTGCGTAACTTTGCAAAATTTGAGGCGTCCGATCCTGGGATGCGTCATCCCCAACCAACACCTCATACCGAAGGTCCGTTTCCTGCATCAGGATGCTGTCCAATGCTTTGGAGATATAGGCTTCATGGAAATAGGTTAAAACGATGATGCTGACATCAATTTCCCGTTCCAAATCCATTTAACAACCCCCTGACCATGCTGTTTTTGTCATCCAGCCCAAATCCAGCTCCAGCGCCGCCAGTTTAACATCCGGCTTCACCTTTTCCCCGTGGAAATCACTCCCACCGGTGATATACAGCTTGTATTTCTCCGCCAAATACAGGTAAAATGCCTCCTGTTCCGGCGTATGCTTGGGATAATAGCATTCAATGGCCTCCAGCCCATGCCCGGCAAGCTCAGCTGCCAACTTTTCCAGGGCATCATCGCCGATCCCAATCTGATACGGATGGGCCAGCGACGCCATGCCGCCCGCAGCCCGGATGGCCGCGATGCACTCTTTTACAGGCGGCTTTCCCCGCTCCACCCGTTGGTAGTATTCCTCCGTATCCAGATAGCGGTCAAATGCCTCCCGGTTAGTTGCCACGCAGCCCCGCCGTACCATCGCCTGGGCAAAGTGGGGCCGCCCGATGATCTCGCCGCCGGCAGCCGCTTCCACCTCAGCGGCAGTGAGCGCCACACCCTTTTCCTGTAAAAAAGCTAGCAGGCGGCCTGTACGCTCATTCCGCCGGGCTTTCATCCTGCGGCACAGCTCGGCCAGCGTGGGGTTCTCCGGGTCGATCCCATAGCCCAAAATGTGGAACGTGTGGTATTCCAGGGCGCTCAACTCAATTCCCGGCAGCACACGCACACCCAACTCTTTTCCAGCCAGAACCGCCTCGCAAATCCCATCCACCGTATCATGGTCTGTAACGGCCAATGTATTTAGCCCGCGCTCCTTGGCAAGCCCGACCAGCTCTGCCGGCGTATACTGCCCATCGGAGGCGGTACTGTGGGTATGCAGATCAGACAGTATGCTCATACCTTATCCTCTTGATCCAGCGCACGAAGGATATCGATCGTTTCCTTGATGCCGGCCGCGATATCATAGTGGGCTGTCCATCCCAGCTTCTTAAGCTTTCCCGCATCCAACAAAGCCTTCGACACGGTGGAATACCCCTTTCTTTCCGTCTCATCATCGGGCAGCTGGCATATGACCCTTGTCCCAGCGCAGCGAGCGGCAGTTTCGGCAAGCGCTTTCAGCGTGATATCTGACCGCTTGTCACCCAGATTGTAGGCTTGTCCACACTCTCCCGCGCAAAGCACCCACAAAATGCCCAAAACCGCGTCATGGACATGGGCGTAAGAGTACAGCTGCGTCCCCGCGCTTTTCAGCACAATATCCTCTCTGTTTACCGCTTTTTTGATAAACTGCGCGGCGGCTTTCGAATCGCTTCCCCGCATGGTGGGGCCGTAGCACCGGGGGAGGCGGAGAATCGCAGCGTCCACACCCTCCTGCTCAATATACGCCTGACAAAGCGCCTCACTGGTACGCTTTGCCTCCGGGTAGCCCGCTCTCAAGGTGTTACAGTCCAGATAACCGCAATAATCCTCGGTAAAATACTCTGTATCCCCGCGGTTTTCCCCATATATTTCAACGCTGGACAGCAGCAAAAAACGGCTGTTCCTTTTTCGGGCGGCCATCTCCAGCAAGCTGCGTGTGCCCAGAACATTGGCCAGGATCGTGTTGATTGGTTCCGACGCGTACGCAACTGGGTGGGTGGTACTCGCCGCATGGATCCAGTAGTCCGGCTCAAACGGCAAATCATTTATCGGATTGCTGATGTCATTTGCGATAAAAGCAAACGCCTCATTATTTACCCAGCGCCCAAACCGCACTTGGGCGGCAGCCTTGTCCCGCCCCATACCAATGATTCGGATCCATCTCTCTGGGGGCAGGCCTTCGTTGCGCAGCATGATGGCATCCGCCAGAAAGCTCCCTATCATCCCAGACATACCGGAAATGAAGATAGTCCTGCCGTCCAGCCGCTCCCAATGGGGAAAGCTTTGATGCAGGCTTTTCAAGCTGCCCAGATATTTCGGGCATTCCATCAACTTCATATGTTTGCTCCTACTTCAGCCAGCTGTCCTTCTCCATTTTAATATAGCATTTGAACAGCTCCAAATCGTCCTTTGTTGTAAGCTTGATGTTTTTCTCGGAACCAGACGCAAAATGGAGCCGCTCCCCTAAGTCTACCATCAGCGTATTCGCGTAGGTTGACGCCTGGATTCCAATGCCCTCTGAAAACGCCTTTTCATAGGCCCACAGCAGCTTCCCGTATGTATATGCCTGTGGGGTCGAAACCCGGCGCAGGGTGTCTCTGGGAATATACCGGGTCGTCGTTTCTGCATCATCCGCCACAAATATCTGTTCATTGTAGGGCAGCGCTGTTACGGCGTTCCCGTATTTTTTGCACTTGATCAGGACGTCGGACAAAACGAAATCCTCCACCATAGGGCGTATCCCATCATGGACGACGATGATATCATTCTCAGAACATACGTCTTTTAAGGCAAAAACGCCGTTTCGTATGGACTCCTGAGCTGTGCTCCCGCTGGGCGTCACCCATTTCAGCTTGTCGATGCTGAACTGCCTGGCATATGCCCACAAAACCTCGCTCCAGCCGTCCAGGCAGACCACTTCAATAGCGTCGATTTCCGGGTGCCGCTGGAACCCCTCCAGCGTATAGATGATGACCGGCTTATCAAATACGTTCAAAAACTGCTTGGGGATGTCCTGGTTCATGCGATTGCCTACGCCGCCGGCAATAATCAACGCGATGTTCATGCACGATCACCCTCTCAAAGGTTACGATCCAATTCAAACTGTTTTTCCAGCCTGCTCACAATCAGTTCAGGACTTTCCGCGCCGTCGTTTTCTACAATCACATCCGCGTTCCGCGGCTCGTCAAAAGGCAGATCCACACCCACCACTTCCTTCCGTCCGGAGGAATACAAACCCTTCTGATCCCGGCGGTACAGCGTCTCACGGGTCACCTTGATGTAGATTTCCTTATAATTCTCAATGTTTTCCCGGTTCCAGGCCCGGATCTCATCGTACATGGCGATGCTGCACACCACCACGTCAATGCCCTGCTCCGCCAGCTCACGCCACAGGCGGAACCCCCGCCGTGCGGCGTCCTTGCGGGCCTCAGTGGAATACCCGGAGCGGCCGAAAATGCTGCGCACCTGGTCGCCGTCCGCCAGGAACACGTTGGGTTTCCGCTCCCGCAGCCGCCGATAGAACAGCCCGCCGAGAGTAGTCTTACCAGCCCCGGCCAGGCCGGTAAAGAAATAAACCGTTCCCTTTTCGATCATTCAGTCGTTCTCCCTCTTTGGTATTCTTCCACGGTATGGTCCAGCAGGGCACGCAAAACCTCCAAGCCCTTTTGTAAATCCTCACGGCGCGCATCATCGCATCTGTCGCTGGCGGAGCACTTTGCCAAATCCAGCATCCGCTCCAGCAGGTATTCCATCTCGTCCAGCGCCGCCAATTCCCGTTCCATGTCACCCATCTCAGTGGTAAAGCGGCTGCTCCAGCAGTGCCGGGTCAAGCTCCAGTTTGGGCATCATGCGCAGAGGCTGGCCGTTTTTGTTCACAAAATGCAGGTCTTTGGACAGCAGCTTTGCGATCCGCAAGCGGTCTTCATCAGCCTGTGCAATAATCCTGTTCAACAGCTCCGCACGTCCCGCCACGATTTCGTCGTCAGCGACCTCCTCGCCGTCGCGGAGCAGCCGCGCCTTCGGCAGGATGTTCTTCTGCCAGGATTCACACATAAGGCCGTTCATGGCGGTGAAGCCGCGGATCAACTCCCGAACACGCTCCTCGTCCATGGGGCCGCCGTCATAATACTGGAAATCGTAGCCGTAATACGCATAGGCGTCCCGCATAAGGTATTCAATATAGCAGCGTTCCGCGTCGGTAGCGTACTCGTCATACGTGCGGTAAACAGCGCCCGTGGAGAATCCGATATCGTTGCCAAGAGTCGTCTTATCCCGCTCCCCCTCGGTAGAGCAATAGGTCATGCTCTCGGTATAGGGGATGTCCAAAAAGGCCGCCAACGCGGTAAAGGTGGCTTTGGGGTTCAATTTGCTGTCCTCAAACCGCACCAGCACACTATCCTTGTACAGCCGATCCTCCGGGTCGATCATATAGCTGCGGTTCTGAACCCTGCCGGCCACATGGTCGAAAGTGACGTGCCCCTCCCGCTCTTCTTCACTTTGCACCGTTGCCATGGCCGCCAAAAAGCGGTTCGAGGCCCCATAGCTGGTGGTGATACGGCGCATGGGGGTGAAGGTCTTGATATACTTGAAAGCACGGAACACGGGGGAATTGCGGATCTGCTCCAGCTGCGGGCAGGACAACACCGCCCGCCCCCGGGCGTCCAAGGTCAGGTCGTAAAGGATATTGGGGAAGTGGGGCTGGAAAAACAGGGCGGGGGCGATGCGCGACGTGTGGTCCAGCTGCGCCGCGTAGTCCCGAAGGCTCAAAAAGATCGCCACTGCGATGTCCTTGTCGGTGCGGTCCTGGAGTTGGAAGAGCTCCCGTGCCACCGGCCGTTTCAGTTTGGTCAAAAGGGCCTCCGCAGTCCGTGCGTCCCCGATGACGTCCAGGTTCTTGCGGTAGGTGTTGATCGCCGTCTCCACATCGCCCATCATGACGGAGGGCAGGATCACCAGATTGGGATGGCTGTCAAACACTTCGTTGAAAAAGTCGCCGCCGTTATGGGTAGCCAGCTGGGTGTGCCAGATCAACCGGTGCACGTCCCGGATGCCGATGGGCTTCACCTCAAAGCCGCTGTAGTCGATGCCGAAGCGGGCCTTGAAATCAATGGGGTACTGTTCGATCTCATCCCCGATCAAAAAGACCAGCTTTTTGTCCTTCAGCAGCCGCCGGACGTTCAGACACTGCAAATATGCGCAGAAGGCCGCCCAATCGCTGTAATGGAGATAAATATGGTTCTCCCGGGCAATATCCTCACTTCTGCGCACATTGTCGTTCAAATATTCCAGTTCATACTGGGAGTAAACATCCTTAGCCAGGATGGGATTTTCCAAGTCATGAAAGAAATTCCGGCCGATCACCGGATTTTTGAAGTTGACGTACTCCCCAAAGCGCCCCTCCCGGGGAAAGAAGGGGAGGTATCCGTCGTCGTCGAAGGGATAAAAACGGATGGGAAGCTCCTCAAACGCGGGAAAGTCCTTGCGGAACAGGTACGGGTATTTGCTGAGCGCCCGGCAATTCTTTTCATATCGGGCTTTCAGCAGCTTGATATTGGGTTCATAAAAGGCCGCAGTCATGATGGACAGGCAGTCCTCCCGGAAAACACCCCGCCCATACAGGCCGCAGAAGCAGGTGTACGCCACCTTGTAGTCCCCGCCGGACTGCAAAATATAGACTGCCGCCTCCATCTCCTCCTCCGGGGCGAGCGTCCCGCCGCGGAGGGCAAGGGTATAGGCCTGGCAGGCGTCCTCAGCGCTTCCCAGCTCCGCCATGCGGCGGGCGATTTCTATGGCGTCCATCAGGCCGCCTCCTTTCCGCTATCCGCCCAACAGGATAGCCATATGGGCCAGGGTGGTGCTGTCGTTCTGGAACAGCTCGTCCCGAAGCTGTTCTCGCCGAGCCATGTTATGAATCAACGACCGGCTGGCGCACACCATGAGGCGGAATAGCTCCGCCTTGGTATCCTCCACCCCGTCCCGGCAGGACATCACCGCTATAAGGCGGTAGAAGGAGTACAGGTTGCAGAACTGCACATAGCTTTTCCACAGCTCCTCCCCGCTGCCCAGCTCCGGCATAAGCATATTGAAAAACAGGGTAACCATCAGATTTTCCATGAAATATTCCCGGCCCTCGAATTGCTCCTCATACCGCGCCCGGGCGGCCAGGTAGGGGGCGGTGGGGATGACGGCCCGGCCGGTTTCCTCGCGGAACTCGCACCCAAGGGCGGCGCACAGCTCATCCGGGACATTGGCAAACTCGCTGTTTTTGTTGTCTATCCTGCACAGGACTTTGATGTTATTGGTCAGAAACAGGGGCAGGCCGTCCCCTCCGCCCACCCCGGACAGCAGGCCGGCAGTTTCCGGATCGTCCGCCAGCGCCTGGGCCCGGAGCAGCCAGCCGGGGATATCCCGCTCCCCGTCCGCCAGCTCCTTCAGCGCCAGCCCCATCAGCAGGATCCGCTGGGGCAGGGTGTACCGCCGGTCCTGCAAAAAGTCGATGCACTGGGAGCGGATGTCCTGAAAGTGGCGGCGCAGTCCGGTAAGCTCCTTTCCGAGGACTTGTCTCCATCCTTCTCTCGGCAGGGGATCGGACACAAAGTCCACCCCCTCCGGCAGATTCCACAGCAGCTCCAGCACCCCCTCGCAGGCGGGGGAAAGGGAGCGCTCCAGATAGCCCGAGACCGGATATGTCTCTGCCCGGGGGAACTTTCTGCAAACACGGGGCAGAACGTCAAAGCCCTGCTCCAGCTGGAGGGCGCAAAGCCCGTCCTCCCGCTGGAAACAGCCCTCCGTCATGTCAAACCGCCCATAGAATTTCTCCGCCAGCGGCCCTTTTTTGATGCGGCGCAGGCACCTTTTCAAGGTCGCGTCCAGCTCCGGGGAGCATTTCAACTGCTTCAGGCGCATGTAGTCCTTTTTATCAAAACAGACCGTCCATCCTTTATTACAGCAGGTGTAGCGGCAGTCCGCCGCCAGGCATTGGAAGCTGTCATAATACGCGGGACGCAGATCGGATTGAACCAGAAGTGCCTGGGACTGATCAGCCATGGGGATGCCGCCTTTCTCTCATAAAGAATGGGGGCGGGCCAAAGCCCGCCCCCTTGATTCAGGTCTCTATGCGGTTTGTGCCAAGAACAAATTACTGCAGGAGCTGCAGGACGCCCTGGGGCACCTGGTTGGCCTGGGCCAGCATCGCCTGGGCGGACTGGATCAGGATGTTGTTCTTGGTGTAGGCCATCATTTCCTCGGCGATATCCACGTCGCGGATGGTGCTCTCGGCGTCCTGGATGTTCTCGGTCATGACGGACAGGTTGTTGATGGTGTGGTCCAGACGGTTCTGGGTGGCGCCCAGGGTGCCGCGGACGTCGGACACGTAGTTGATGGCGGCCTTGATCTTGTCGATGGCCTCAGCCGCGCCCTCCTGGGTGGTGATGTCGATATCGCCAACGCCGATGGCGGCCGCGTGGCAGTCGCTGATGTTGACCTTCAGCTGGTTGTAGTCAGCGGCGGTGTCGCCGATCTGGAGGGTCAGGGACTTGCCGTTGCCGGAGCTCATGGTGCCGGTCTTGACCACGTTGGCCCAGGTGGCGTCCGCATTACCGTCACCGTTGAGGGAGCCGCCATTGTCGCCGGTCAGGTCGTAGTCGGACTTGCTGTAGTCGATGGCGTCGGCCCTCTCGGTCAGGTGCATGGTCACGCTGGCAGCGCCCTCACCCTTGGTGGTGATGTGGAACTCGGGGTTGTTCTGCTGGCTCAGCTTGGTGGCCGCCGCCTGTACCAGGTTGGCGTCGTCAGCCTCGTACTTGCTCAGATCGATGACCTTATAGCCGGTGCCCTCGGTGACCTTGCTGTCCTTGCCCACCTGGAACACGTAGGTCTCTTTGCCGATCTGGAGGACGCCGCCGTCCTTGACGATGGTGTTGTCCAGAGTGAACTCGCCCTGGGCCAGCTTGCTGCTGCCGGCAACCTGGGCCGCCTCCTTGATATGGACGGACTGATCCCAGCCATTGGTGCCGTCCACAGCGTTGGTATAGGCAAAGTCTACCTTGAAGTTCTTGGTGAGGTCGTTCTCGTCATCAGGCACCTCGGTGGAGGTGAGGGTGAGCTTGCCGTTCTCGCCCTTCACATCGTACTTGATGCCGTCCAGCGTGATGGTGCTGCCGTTCAGCGCAGTGGCGAGAGCCTCACCGGTGATCTCATCGGCATCATCAAGGGTAGAGAGGTCAACAGCGGTGGAAGCGCTCTTCATGAACTCCGCAGTGCCGATCTTGAACTTGGTGATGGAAATATCCTGGGCACCGTCGCCGGTGAGCTTCATATCGCTCAGGTCGATCTCGTAGACGCCGGCCTTGGACTCGGTGACAGCGGCCTGCTCGCCATCGGCCACGGGGGTAATGTCATCCGCGATATCCGTCAGGGTGCCCAGCTTCATGCTGCCGTCCATGTCGCCGTTCAGCAGCTTGATGCCGTTGAAGTTGGCGGAGTCAGCGATGCGGTTGATCTCGCTCTTCAGCTGGGTGATCTCCTTCTGGAGCTGAGCGCGGTCGGTGTCGCCCTCGTAGGTGCCGTTGGCGGACTGGGTGGCCAGCTCGACCATACGGTTGAGCATATCATGAACTTCCTGCAGGGCGCCCTCAGCGGTCTGCACCAGGCTGATGCCGTCCTTGGCGTTCTTCTGAGCGGTCTCCAGACCGGTGATCTGGGCGCGCATCTTCTCGGAAATGGCCAGACCGGCGGCGTCGTCACCGGCGCGGTTGATCTTGTAGCCAGAGGAGAGCTTCTCCAGGTTCTTCTTCATGGCGGAGACGTTGTTGGTGTAGTTGCGGTAGGCGCTCATGGCCATAATGTTGTGTTGAATACGCATGATATAAACTCCTTTTTATAAATTATTTTGTGTGCTTCGGCCATCCATTGCCTTCGCACATTAGAACTTCCGGCGTCCCTGAAACGACCTGGCCGGGGCGTTTCAGTTTATCCGGCGCTGGGGTGGTATTTCAACCGGCCCGGAACCGAATGAAATCAGTGCAAGCGGATGTCTCTCTCGCTTACACTTTTATATTCGTCCGCAGAATTTGAAAATTAAGTGTTTTCTAAAAAATTTTCTAATTTCTTCACATGGGTTTTTCAGCGGCGTCAGATCACGTAATTGAACCCGTCCCCGTCCCGCCGCNTCAGGTCGNCCACCGTGACGCTGTCCAGGTANTCGTTAATGGCCTTGTCCAGCCCCTGCCACAGNGCCAGNGTGCGGCACTCCGCCGCCCGCTGGCAGGCGTCCGCCCCNTCCTCCAGNCAGGAGACGGGGGCCAGNGATTCCTCCGTCAGCCGCAGCACCTGGCCCACGGTGTACTCCTCCGGCGGNNTGGTCATCCGNTAGCCGCCGCCCTTGCCCCGGACNCCGGNGAGCAGCTTGGCCTTCACCANCAGCTTGATNATGCTCTCCAGGTATTTNTCCGANATCTCCTGCCGCTGNGCGATGGCTTTCAGCGGGATATAGCCGTCGGACTGGTGCTCCGCCANGTCGATNAGCACCCGCANGGCATAGCGGCCCTTGGTGGAAATCAGCATTGNCNACACCNCCTGTCAGATAAACCCATTATATACCATGGTTAATAGGGAATCAACCGGAACTTTTTTGCTNNGCCCCCTTGACAACCGGAAAACGCCGGAGTATAATCCATATCAACCCATAAGATAAGTTGGTTTATATGAGNTGCAGNGCATATACCCCGACGCCGCAAACGCGCCGGNCTGCTCCGTCCAATCCGAATCATAAAACAGGAGGAAATCACCATGAGNAACATCTATACATCCGCCGACCANCTGATCGGCCGCACNCCNCTGCTGGAGCTGACCCACATNGAGAAGGCCGAGGGNCTGGAGGCCCGCGTCCTGGCCAAGCTGGAGTACTTCAANCCCGCGGGCAGNGTGAAGGANCGCATCGCCAAGGCCATGATCGACGACGCGGAGGANAAGGGCCTGCTGAAGCCNGGNTCGGTCATCATCGAGCCCACCTCCGGCAACACCGGCATCGGCCTGGCCNNNGTGGCCGCCGCCCGGGGNTACCGCATCATCATCGTCATGCCCGAGACCATGAGCGTGGAGCGCCGCCAGCTGATGNNNGCCTACGGCGCNGANCTGGTGCTCACCGAGGGGGCCAAGGGNATGAAGGGGGCCATCGCCAAGGCCGACGANCTGGCCAAGGAGATCCCCAACAGCTTCATCCCCGGCCANTTCGTCAACCCNGCCAACCCNGCNGTNCACNNNGCNACCACCGGCCCNGAGATCTGGGACGACACCGACGGTCAGGTGGACATCTTNGTNGCCGGCGTGGGNACCGGCGGCACNGTCACCGGCGTGGGCGAGTACCTGAAANNCGCAGAACCCNNANGTGAAGGTGGTGGCGGTGGAGCCNGCCGCCTCNCCNGTGCTGAGCNANGGNACCGCCGGGGCNCATAANATCCAGGGCATCGGCGCGGGGTTCGTGCCCGATGTGCTGAACACNNNCGTCTACGANGANNTNATNACNGTGGAGAACGANGACGCCTTCGCCGCCGGNANGCAGNTGGGCCGGGCCGAGGGCGTGCTGGTGGGCATCTCCTCCGGCGCGGCGGTGTGGGCCGCCGTCCAGCTTGCCAAGCGNCCCGAGAACAAGGGCAAGACCATCGTGGCNCTGCTGCCCGACACCGGCGACCGCTACCTGTCCACCCCGCTGTTCGGGGACTGAATGNTTTATATATAAGGAGTATTTACNGATGAGNAATTATAAATTTGAGACCCTCCAGCTCCACGTGGGCCANGAGCAGCCCGATCCNGCCACCGANGCCCGGGCGGTGCCCATCTACCAGACCACCTCNTANGTNTTCCGCAANTCCGCCCACGCCGCCGCCCGGTTNGGCCTGNCNGACGCNGGCAACATCTACGGNCGNCTGACCAACTCCACCCAGGACGTGCTGGAAAAGCGCATCGCGGCCCTGGAGGGCGGCGTGGCGGCNNTGGCCACCGCCTCCGGCGCGGCGGCCATCACCTACACCATCCAGGCCCTGGCCCAGGCCGGGGATCATATCGTGGCCCAAAAGACCATTTACGGCGGCAGCTACAACCTGCTGGCCCACACCCTGAGCCAGTTCGGCGTNTCCACCACCTTTGTGGACGCCCANGATNTGAACGCGGTCACCGCCGCCATNCANCCCAACACCAAGGCCGTCTATCTGGAGACCCTGGGCAACCCCAACTCCGACATCCCNGACATCGACGCCATCGCGGACATCGCCCACNNNCACGGCCTGCCCCTGGTCATCGACAACACCTTCGGCACNCCCTANCTNATCCGGCCNATNGAGCACGGCGCGGACATCGTGGTCCACTCCGCCACCAAGTTCATCGGCGGCCACGGCACCACCCTGGGCGGCATCATCGTGGACAGCGGCAGGTTCGACTGGAAGGCGTCCGGCAAGTACGCCCCCATCGCTGAGGCCAACCCCAGCTACCACGGTGTGTCCTTCGTGGACGCCGCCGGCCCCGCCGCCTTTGTCACCTACATCCGGGCTATCCTGCTGCGGGATATGGGCGCGGCCATCTCCCCCTTCAACGCGTTCCTGCTGCTCCAGGGGGTGGAGACCCTGTCTCTCCGTCTGGACCGCCACGCCGAGAACACCAAGAAGGTGGTGGAATTCCTGGCTAACCATCCCCAGGTGGAGAAGGTGAACCACCCCTCCCTGCCCGACCACCCCGACCATGCCCTGTATGAGAAGTACTTCCCCAACGGCGGCGCATCCATCTTTACCTTTGAAATCAAGGGCGGCCAGGAGGAGGCCCACAAGTTCATCGACAGCCTGGAGATCTTCTCCCTGCTGGCCAACGTGGCGGACGTGAAATCCTTGGTCATCCACCCGGCCACCACCACCCACTCCCAGCTCACCCCCGAGGAACTGGCCGACCAGGGCATCAAACCTAACACCATCCGGCTGTCTATCGGCACCGAACACATCGACGACATCATCGCCGACCTGGAAAAGGGCTTCGCCGCGGTGAGCTGAGCCAGTACGCGTAAAAGTCCCCCAATGCTTCAACGAAGCCTTGGGGGACTTTTTGCCGACCGCCTGCGCGGTTCGCGTTTTGCTTGACGAAGTCCGAAAAAAATGATATGCTGAACACAGCATATCGAAACTTTACGAAAATTCATTTTAACAGGAGGTTGTCGGGAAAATGAAACAAGCATGGCAAAAGTTTCGAAGAAGTTTCGCGCTGATGCTGGCCCTCGCGCTGATGGTGGGCGCTTTGAACGGGTGCGGCATGATCGGAAAAACCGATGGGCCCGAGGGCTGGCGCGCCAGAGAAGTGACGGTAATCGACGACAATTACCGCACCTGGTATGAGATCTTTGTGTACTCCTTCTGCGACAGCGACGGAGACGGGATCGGGGATCTCCAGGGGGTCATCTCAAAGCTGGATTACATCGCGGATATGGGCTTCAACGGGATCTGGCTGATGCCCATCATGCCCTCCAACTCTTATCATAAGTACGATGTGAAGGACTATCTGGCCATCGACCCGGTATACGGCACCATGGATGATTTTGACGAGCTGGTAGCGGAATGCGACAAGCGGGGGATCAAGCTGATTATTGATCTGGTCCTCAACCACACCTCACCCGACCATCCCTGGTTCGCTGCGGCCCGTGATTACCTGGAGTCGCTGGGGCCGGATGAGGAGCCCTCCGCCGAAGAGTGCCAGTATTACGGCTACTATAACTTTGTCAAGGGCGACCCCAGCTCCAACGCCTGGTATCGGGTGGGCACCACCGATTACTACTACGAGGGCCAGTTCTCCCCTGAGATGCCAGATGTGAACTTCGCCAGCCAGGAGCTGCGGAAAGACTTCGAGGGCGTCATGGATTTCTGGCTGGAAAAGGGCGTGGGCGGCTTCCGGCTGGACGCGGTCAAGGAATTTTACTCCGGCGCGACCAGCAAAAATGTGGAGGTGCTCAGCTGGGTCAACGACCATGTGAAGTCTGTAAAGCCGGACGCCTATATCGTGGGCGAGTGCTGGGACGCGCTGCCTACCTACGCCCAGTATTACGCCAGCGGCGTGGACAGCTTCTTTGATTTTGCGTTTGCCGATTCCACAGGGATCATTACCAAGACGATCAACTACAGCGGCGCGGAGAACAGCGCCCAAGCCTATGCCAAGGCGCTGGTCCGGGTGCAGAATGCCATCCGGGAATACCGGGAGGACGCCATCGACGCTCCCTTCTTTGTCAACCACGACCTGGCAAGGGCGGCCGGCTATATGTCCCATGACGCCCGTAAGGTCAAAATGGCGGCGGCTTTGAATATTTTGATGAGCGGCAGCGCCTTTGTGTATTACGGGGAAGAGATCGGCATGGCCGGCAGCGGACGGGACGAGAATAAGCGCGCGCCCATGTTCTGGTCTGCCGACGCTGACGCGGCGGGCATGACAAAGGGGCCCCGGGACATGGAACCCCAGGAAAACCGGTTCGCCAGCGCCGAGGAGCAGATGAAGGCCGAGGACTCGATCTACAGCTTCTACAAGGACACCATCCTGCTGCGCAATCAAAACCCGGAGATCGCGCGGGGAACCGTGGCCCGGCTGGAGGAGGTCGAGGATCTGGACATCGCCGCGATTTCCAAGACCTATGACGGCAAGACGATCTATATGCTCTATAATATCTCGGAAACGGACGAGAAGCAGGTGGAAATGTCCGCGGAGCAGTATGGCCCCCTGGAAGTGGCGGGGTACCTCTCGGTGGATGGCGGCGAGGTGACCCTGACGGACGGCACGGTCACGCTGCCCTCGTACAGCGTAGTGGTGCTGGTAGAGAATCCCCAGTAAAGTGGATCAATCAAAGCAAACCCGGGGCCCTTTTCAACAGGGCCCCGGGTTTGTGCTTGTTTTATGGAGAGGCGCACCTCCGCGAAGACCGCTCAGAAGCTCATAAGCGGGGCCGCGCCGGTATCCTCACCCGGCTCGATGGCCCGGATGACCACATCATAGCTGTAGCTGTCATTGACGTGTACGGTCACCCGGTCGCCAACCCGGCGGCCCAGCACCGCCCTGCCCACCGGGGATTCCTTGCTGATGAGATTTTTCAGCGCGTCCTGCCGCACGGTGGTGACGATCTGGCAGGTGACGGTCTCGTCGTCCTCCTCCACGTAGAAGGTGACCTTGTCGTACAGGCCCACCGTGCCCTCTTTGGACTGGTCGGAGATGACCACCGCCGTCTTGATCATGTTCTCCAGATAGCGGCAGCGGCTGTCATTGCGGTTCTTGTCCCGCTTGGCGGCTTTGTATTCAAAATTTTCGCTCAAATCGCCGAAAGCGCGGGCGGTCTGCACGTCCTCGATGAGCTTGGGGCGCAGGACGGTGCGGCGGTATTCCAGCTCCTGGCGCATGAGTTCGATGTCCTTTTTCGTCAGTTCGTTGTGCATGGCAAATGCCTCCTTATGCCGTATGCCAATAGTTTGGCACAGTTTAGGCCCGTCGTCAAGGGGTGGGATTCGACAAAAAAAGAACCGCCCGGACCGGGAAATAGGGGTTGACAGGGACAGAAAATCGTGCTATCATAATCTAGCCTTGATAAGCCGGAGTGGCGGAATTGGCAGACGCCCGGGACTTAAAATCCCGTGGGAGTGATCCCGTGCCGGTTCGACCCCGGTCTCCGGCACCAAAATTTTATATCGCGGGGTGGAGCAGTCTGGTAGCTCATCGGGCTCATAACCCGAAGGTCGTAGGTTCAAATCCTGCCCCCGCAACCAAAAGGAATCCTCGAAACGGTACAGTTTCGAGGATTTTCTTTTGCTTTTACGCTGATATTCGCTTGAAAAGTGACTATTTTTGGAGTGCCAAAAATCTTTGCCCCTTCAATTACCCCTTACAGCTTTTGGGGCGTACCCCTTAGCTGTTTTCTTTGGTTTCTGGCCTGTCACTTTTTTGGTGCGTAACCGTTATCGGCAACAAACCAAGAAGTTCCTGCGGAGTTGTTGCTGCTCGTTACAGGGGTAGGTGTCACAACGGGGTCTGGATCGACAGGAGTGACAGTCATGTAGGAAAAACAGTTTTGCGTGCAATTCAAATCAATAAAGATTTTGTATAGTTGTACGCAAAAATACAACCCGCAAATATTTTTACATATAATCGCAAGACTATAGCCTCATAACTATGTAAGGGCAACATAGCACAATTGCACCTTCGGCGCTTTGCAAATCTCTTTTGTCACAAATTCGTTGTGCTTTCCTACCATACACAATGTAGTCCTGCGAAACCGCGCCACTTTGTGGCGCAAATTCTCTTGCAAATCACTCTTGCCAAATTGTACGGTCTTATCTACTACATTGATTTAAGTTGCCCTATGCAAATAGATTAAACCGTGAAACAAAAATAGTATTATATGGTTGCTCAAACCACATAATACCAATATTGCCCTATATTTTTAGCCTCGTCATTTCGTAGAATTTTTCTATTTTTCTCATCGGATTTAAAATATTATGTCAACTACATTCGCTATATATTGTGTTTATGGAGATAATACACTCAAAATCTTGTGCTTATTCCGGCTCACAAAAAAATTATTGTCGACTCCGGAATTACCATTTTTTGTATGGTAATTTTTGTTGCTTTATAATATAATAACTTGTGTGAAGAGGGCGTGTAAAATATAAGTTAGAGTTTGCTTTTAGGTTCCAGCGACTCTAACCGTTTCTTTTTTGATACCATCACGTAGATAAAGCATATAAAGATTCATTTTAATTATACCACGCTTTAGCTGAATGTCAATAAGAAATTTGAGAACTTGTATTTACAAGCAAGAAAAGAGTAGTATATAGATAGTACGATGGAGACACAGAAAAAGAAAGAATCAGAAGTTGTGTTCAAGCGGTTCACAGATAAGTAGTCTGGCTTTGGCGCTAACATTTTTTTGGGAACTGCCTTTTGTCTTTTTTTGTATACTTGCTTCATTGTTTGCGCAGTTGAATCACATTAAACAGAAAAGGGATTTGAGTGGCTACAATGCGGAAGAAGACTTGTTTTTTCGATGACCTTTTTTTCGGGTTGCTTTATATGTTGGTAATAGTCGCAATGCCCATAGCATCGTTATGCCTGCAGTTTTGTTTTAATGATAGAACGTATTATTTATCATATTTTATTACAGGGCTAACATTATCATTTGATCATATTGTTCTGTATACAAACAGGAATATTGTCCGGCGTTTATGGGTAGAACTTATTGTGTCATTTCTTTGTGCAGTAGTAACCAGTATTATTGCTATTGTAAAAATTTCTGTGATATTGACGCAAAATCAAGATGGACAAGTATTTACATATGCTCCAGTTGAATCTTTAACGTTTTTAGTTGTTGGTATTTTGTTGATAATAAATATTGTGGAACTTGGTATAATCGCAAAATGCGATTATAGGCAGCGTTACCCCACCGAAACTAATAGTGATGGGCAGAGCCTTATTGGTGGAGCACGTATGGTTTAGTTGGATATATTATCTGTATGTAAAAGGAGTTTTGAAAATGAGTTTTAATTGGTGGGGCATTGTTGCAATCGTTCCTATAATAATTGCAGCTCTTGTTGTTTTTCTCGTTGCATTTTTTAAAGGGCCCAAAAAGCAAACACTTTCATTTTCGATGAGCAAAGAAGAAGATGAACGCTATCTGGAAGAGTCAATAGCGATACAGCCATATAACAGTCCAATATTTAAAGACAAAGATGTTACAGAGGTTATTAAAAAAGGAATGGACACAATGCAAAACGAGGACTTTAGGATATTCAAAGGAGTTGGTTTTGATGTTTAATCCTCCTCCATATGAAGATTTGACTTTTGATGAGCGTCAAGAAAAATACTCCAAGTTGATGCTTGAATGGGATACCTTCTTAAGAAACCACAATGTTATTGCCGAAATAGATAAAGACTACTATGTGCATAAGAAAAACATTTTTGAGATAATTCGGAGATGTGACAAGCGCCGTGTTTATATGGCTATGTTCCATAATCTTAAAAGCGTATGTGAATACAAAACCGTTGCTATTGAAAGTTTCTGGATTATTACCCTCAAGCCATTCATGGTTGTGAATGAGAACTTAGGAATTTATTCTTGCCCTAATGAAATGTTTTCATTATACAGAATACTTTCAGTAATTCGATCTGCATATGAGAAAAAGTATCCTGGAGAACATTTTAGTTATCCTTCTGACCAAAGAATACAAGATATCTTGTATGATTTTAAATATTGTAGCATCAGTCGTGAGGCCATGATTGCTTTTGTTGAAACCTTTGCCGATGTCTATGGAGTTGGGATAAGTGACATATTTGATAACAACCAATCTGAAAAATAAATAGCAGCCATCCTTGTAGAAACTGAACAAGTCGCTTTTTTCGAACATTTTATCGAAAAAGCGACTTTGTTTTACGCTCAAACCATGGCAATTAACAGGTATGCACAAAAAAGTATGTGCCCCACAATATTGTTCTCCTTTATCGCAACGGCCTTTACAGCTTTTGAGGCGTACCCCTTAGCTGTTTCCCTTGACTTCTGGCCGATCACTTTTTCAGTACGGAAATTGAAAAATCACTTTCCGTTGCTTTTTTGTGTATTCCAGCGTTTTGGTTGCCGTTCCCCCAGCTATGCTTGATGCCGAAGATTACCACAAGAGAGAAAAAGTTGCATTTTTTGTCCTTAATCCATCCCTAACGGGTAAAACCAGAGCCTTGCTTCAAACATAGGTTCGAATATATATATTCGCAGGAATCCATATTGAAAAAGCAATCGAAACAAGTTATAATTTGTCTGCAGACTCAATGCCTGCAAAGAGCGTGTGGCAAGATTTTGTACTTGTGTTTCGCAAGTGTTGACTAAACTGGGTGGCGCTTTAGCGTGTTGCCTTTTCTGCCATGATGTTACTTGTGCGAACTCATGTTGACATATCCTTTCGCACAATGAGTTGCCACACGCTCTCCCTTTGGGGAGGTACCTATGAAAAAATTTGTGATATCCAATCGAGAAATGAGTTGGCAAACTATTTGAGTATTCCTCACAGTAAGTTGACGCATATTCTTTATGTAAAAAAACCGGCCAGCTATTACACTACTTTCGAGATTCCGAAGCGCAACGGTGAAACTCGTACTATCTGCGCTCCTTCCGGCGATCTGAAGATTCTACAGGTAAAACTCTCAAATGAATTATGGCTCTATCAAAAAAGCATTTGGGAAGAAAAAGGTATCAAACCTAATCTTTCTCACGCATTTGAGAAAGAAAAAAGCATTATTACTAATGCAAGGATTCATCGCAATAAGCGATTTGTCCTGAATTTAGACTTGGAAAGCTTTTTTGACAGCTTCCATTTTGGACGTATCCAAGGCTATTTTGAAAAGAATAGCAACTTTAAATTGCCGCACGATATTGCTGTCATTCTTGCACAATTGACCTGCTATCAAGGGCGCTTACCACAAGGTGCACCAACTTCTCCAATTATTACAAATTTAATCTGTCAGTCACTAGACATTTACCTTTTGAGAGTGGCCAAAAAATACAAGCTGGACTACACCAGATATGCTGACGATTTGACCTTCTCTACCAACGACAGACACTTTGTTGAAAATCAGGAGAAATTTTTAGCAGAAGCCGATGCTGCAATAAAAAGGGCTGGATTCTCTATCAACGAAAAGAAAACCAGACTTCAGTTTAAGGATTCGCGCCAAGAAGTCACTGGCCTGATTGTAAATAAGAAGCTTAGTGTTAATCATACCTATGTGCGTAAAACAAGGGCGATGGCACATCAGCTCTACGCTACTGGCGAATATCTTATCGACGGTGCGCCAGGAACTCTTAGGCAACTCGAAGGACGTTTTTCCTTTATTGACCAACTGGATCACTATAACAACATCCTTGATCCACAGGAAATCCGGCACGATGCATTTAATCTCAATGGCCGTGAGCAGCAGTATCAGGCGTTTATTTTTTATAAATACCTATTTGCAAACGATGCCCCCCTCATTGTAACAGAAGGCAAAACTGACATTCGGTACATAAAAGCTGCTTTGAAGAGCCTCTATACTCGGTATCCACGGCTTATACAAAGAGACGCGGAAGGCAATTTTGTCTATAAGTTCTCGTTCTTCAGGCGAACAAAAAGGTGGAAATACTTCTTCGGTATCAGCTTGGATGGTGCCGATGCCATGCGAATTCTGTATCGCTACCATGTTGGTAATAAACGGATTCCGGCTTATCTCAATTATTTTCGGAAACTAAGCGGTCTCGAACAACATCAGCCTGTCATTCTTCTGTATGATAATGAGCTTAATAGTGAGAGACCATTGAAAAAATTTTTGGGTGAGGATGTTCACGCCACTGAAAATCAGAAGGCAGAGCTCACATCAAATTTGCAGATGCGCGTGATTCCAGAAAGCAAACTTTTTGTGGTCACACCCCCTCTTATAGGTGATAAAGATAAATGCGAAATAGAAGATTTGTTCTTTGACGAGTTGCAGGACCTTACCTTAGAAGGAAAAACCTTCTGCCGCAAAGATAAATTTGACAACAGCAAATATTTTGGCAAAGAAATCTTCTCCCAGTATGTTTATGAAAACTACAAAAAAATTGATTTTTCAAGGTTTATCCCACTGCTTGATGCAATTGATTCCGTAATTGCTCAAACAGAATCCCCTGAAAAATAAAAGTGCGCCGGCAGAGTTTTTAAGGTCTGCCGGCGTATTCTTCTCCTACCATCTCAAACGGTACCACCTTGCCTTGTTTCCGTTCCGGCGGGTCAGGGAGGCTCCAGGGCAGTCTTTGCCGTGACCGAATTCATAAATCCGCCGATTTTTCTCCACCACGCCCCGTTGCATGTCATTGGTGACATGAGTGTAGGCATTCAGAGTGAAGCCCGCGCAAAAGTGATCCAGCATACTAGACAGGTCTTTACATCCGCACCGCTGGAGATGGCCATGGTGGCAAGGATAAAGGCAAGTTTCGGAAGCGCATGCTGGGCATACCGAATGCGCCGACCTAATTCGGTCAGCCGGTCTTAATGCTGTTGATGTACTGCTGCATCCGCTCCGCGCTCTCACGCTTCATCTGCTCCGTCACATGGCCGTACTGGTCCAAGGTGAACGCCGCCGTATGATGGCCCAGGTTGCCTTGCACCGTCTTGATGTCGTCCCCGGAGCGGATGGCCGCCACGGCGTATGAATGGCGTAAATCGTGGAAGCGCACGCTGGGCATACCGATGGAGGCCACCACCGCCTTGAAGTTATTGTAGACGGTGCGCGTCATCATGTGCGTGCCCACCTGGTTCGTGAACACGAGGTTCCACTCGTTTTCCCAGGCGGGACCGGCCTTTATCTGCCACTCCGCCTGCCTGCGGCGCTGCTCTTTCAACAGGTCCATGACGAAAGGCGCTGGGGTGATAATGCGGCCCTTGCCGCTCTTTGGGCTGGACAGGTTGTAGACGCTTCCTCCTCCGGGGGCCTTTTGGAGCTGCTTGTTGATGTTCAGCGTGCCCTTGGCAAAGTCCACGCAGTCCCAGGACAGGCCCATGACCTCGCCCTGGCGCAAGCCAGTGAACAGCGTGACCAAATACAGCGTCTCAAACTGGTGGCCCTTTATAGCCTTGATAAAAAGTGCCGTGGCATCCTCGTCCAGCGGCTTGATTTCTTTCTTCATGACGCGGGGAAGGGTGCAGGCATCGGCGGGGTTGGAGCGGATATAACCGACCTTTACCGCCTGCTCCAAAGCCTTGTGCAGAATGCCGTGAATGTTCTTGATACTTTTTGCGTTCAGCCCTGGTTCGCCGTCGTGTTCCTTTCCCAGCTTGTTATAGAAGCCCTGTATGGTATGCGGGTTAAGCGCCTCCAGCTTGACGGCGCCCATGGCCGGCTTGATATGCACACGGATCTGGCTACCATATAAAGCCGCCGTGGAGGGCTTGACGCCGCCGAGGTAGTCCCGCTGCCAGATGTCAAGCCATTGGGCAAGGGTCATTTTGCAGGGTTCCCTGTAATCGTCGCTGTCCAGGGCGGCGATTGCGGCGGTCATCTTCTGCCGGGCTTCTTTTTGGTTTTTTGCATAAACGCTCTTTCGGATCTCCTTGCCGGTACCGGGGTTGACACCGGTGACAAAGCGGGCCTCCCAGAGCTTTTTCTTCTCCCGGTAGATAATGTTGCCCTCGCCACGGGCCCGGCGTTTCCTATTGCTTTCGGCCATGATGCACTCCTTTCTGAGTTGACACCATGGCCCCTAGCATGGTATGCTATGGGGGCACAAGGTGCCTTGATACGGAATGGTGTTTTTGTGCGTCCGCCGCCGTCGATGTAGCAGCATCGGCGGCGGTTTTCTATTCTTTTCAGACACAGTTGGCCCGCTGCGCGGGCAAGCTTAGCATAGATCATTTGGATAATTATTGCAATCTCTAGTTTAGCTGCATATTCATTTTTTGAGAGGTCGAAAAAATTTTTTTGTGCATAATTTGCAGTGGACACATTTTATCAAATCATTCATCATCATCGGTTCCGTCAATTTCGGCCAGACACAAAAACGTCATAAAAGTTACTATTTTTCACTTATTAGTAATTACCAACAAACTTTTATACGGTAAATACTGTTGACATATGTGCGCGTGTGCCTTATAATTGCACCACAGCAGCTGCAAGTTAACGCAACGAGAAGCAATAATAGGAATGAATATTATTTACTAATGCTAATGTCTGCATAAGGAGGAATCGTATGAATGAGCATGATAATAGCCCGCTGGTGTTAACCGTCCCGCAAACCGCTGCCCTGCTGAACCTGTCGATCCGCAGTACCTATGAGCTGTGCCATCGTCCAGATTTTCCGTCGCTGCGACTTAGTGCAAACCGCATCGGTGTCAGCCGCGCTGGGCTGGATAACTGGATCGCAGAGCAACTTGAAAGCAAACAGGTGGACGAGTGAAGAATGATAATCAAAACCAACAACAGCAGGGATGTGACTGTGACCATCCTGATGACGGCAAGAACGCTGATCCCACTGCTATTGAAACTGCCATGACCGAGACACAAGTGCAAGCACGACGATCCCGGAACAAAGCTGGTGAAACTGCGGAGATCGTTGGCAAAATAGCAACGATCACGGACAGAGACTATTGCCACGCACTGACCCCGAAGCAGGATAAATTGGCGTTTCTGTTGCCCATCGGACCTGAAATGGCCGAAACGCTAACTTTTGTGGACGGAAAATTAAATATGGGCGAATACAAATTAAGCTTATCCCATTACAGCAAAGAACAGCTTGCTGCCTTGGACTTCATTACGCTGCGCACCCTATATAGTGTTATTCTCAAAAAGCTTGAAAACGAGCTCGAAAAGACTGGAAATCCTGCAGAAGTCCTTGCAATCCTGGAAAATCCTTCTTGCCGTTACGCTGTAACCCTGTACTTGCCGGATTTCCTCCGTATGATAGGTGCAAAGCCCAACCAAGATGAGGCACATATCATGGCTGCCATCAAAAAACTGCAATCCTACAATAATCTGATAGGGATACATACAACCCATAAGGGCAATCGCACCTATGACAATCAGTACGCCGTGATGCAATGGGACAGCTACAACGAAGAGACTAATACAATCACGTTTGCCGCTCCATACCTGAACCACATAGCAAAGCAGATACTCCGAAAGAATCTTACGACCGATAAGGCCGGCAAGCTAAAAACGACCAAGAGCGGGCGTCCAATGACGGAAGCATCTCACAGCTATATGCTAAGTACGCTGCTGGCATCAGAGCGCAATAAACGGGCGGTTGAAATCCTAACATATGTTGACCGTTTGATTGAGACTGCTGGGACTGTTGGAGTCGCTCATGCCAAGGTCAGCACGATCATCCGAGAATGCCCAGAGCTGGAGTATGCGCTCGAAAACTGCTCCAGCAAAGACAGAAATACCATTCTGAAACGAGCTTTTGGCAAAGCCTGGGCGCTGATGAGGGATAGCAAATACAGTGATCTTTGCGAACGATATAAAGATCTCAAAATCCCGGACATGGTGCCTACCGTGAGGGATCTTAATAAGACCTTAGAGTTTCCCCATAGGGGCAAGGCATAGTTGGTGCGACACCTCAATCAAAAATGCCCCGAGCTGTCGCAGGTATGTCCCAAGCTGTCGTAGTCTATGCCTCAAAGTGTCGTAAAAATGCCCCGATCTGTCGTAATCGCTTTTGAGTGGAGTTGTGACTATCACCACACCCGGTTACCTCCCGCTTGTCTTAATACTATAGTACCTTAGTGCTATAGTACCCAGCGGCCGCGCCCCTGCTTACGCAGGGCGCGGCCACCCGCGCTACTACAGCAAATATCATTGCAACAGTGTCCATTCGTTCACGCCCGCAGCCCTTCGGGCTGCGGACGCTCCGACTGGTTTTACACGAAAATGAAAGAGCACAGCTAACAAAATAACAATGTGTATCTGCCGGGAGGACGAGAACGTTCGCCCTAAAGGGCGGACGGGCGAGGACGAGCGGCTAACCTTTATTACAATACTTCACAGCATGATGAGTAACCACATGAAAGGAGAACCAACAACTATGTCTGACAACAACACGACCACACAGGCCACTTCCAGCCTGCTCCCGCCACCGCCGCAGATGGAAGAACCCATCCCACCATGGGAGCAGAAGAAGCCTACAGCAGCCCCAGCCCCCAGCTACAAGAAGACCCGGGCCGATGAATATTTCAGCTCCGGTCAGTTTGACAAAGACGTTGCCGCCTACCAGGCTTACGGGAAGCGCACGACTGGCTATGCCAACCTGGATCACATCCAGCCCTTCTATCCCGGCTTTTATGTTCTGGGGGCCATTTCCTCACTGGGCAAGACTACGTTTGCCCATCAAATGGCCGACCAGCTGGCCTCTGCCGGTGAACACGTACTTTACTTCAGCCTGGAGCAAAATCGCTTTGAATTATACAGTAAGTCGCTGGCCCGTGGTTTCGGCCAGACTAACCGGGCAGACGCAGCGGCCCAGAACCGTCCCAGCTCTTACCCGACACCCAGCAGCATCGATCTCCGGCGTGGAGAAGGCGAATCCTACCCGACCGAGATGGCAGATCAAGTCAACCAATACACCAAAGCTGTCGAGGATCGCATGATTATCATTGATGGGGCCTTTTCCCTGACCGTTGAGGACATCGCCCAAATCGTGAACGATTTTATCCATGATACAAAGTGCAAGCCGGTTGTTATCGTGGACTACCTCCAGATTGTCGCACCGTCCACGCAGGGCAATAAAACGCTGAACACCAAGGAAAGCGTTGACTACATCGTGCATACTCTGAAAGCCCTGCAAAGCGACGACGAGCTGACAGTAATTGTCATTTCCAGCCTCAACCGCCAGAACTACATGACGCCCATTGACTACGAAAGCTTCAAGGAAAGCGGCGGCATTGAGTACACGGCTGACGTGGTATGGGGATTACAGCTGGCCGTCATGAGCGAGGAAATTTTCAACAAAGAGGGGAAGATCAAAGAAAAGCGCGAAACGATCCGGGATGCCAAGTCAGCCATGCCGCGCGCCATTGATTTGGTATGTTTGAAGAACCGGTACGGCATCGCAAATTATACAGTTCATTTTGATTATTACCCCAAGTCTGATATGTTTGTTCCTGTAATTGGGCCCTAATTACATATAGCTTGTTGTGCTTGTATACAACAAATATAATAGCGGCGTTGTTTGGTCATCCCTTCTTGCGACGGGCTGCCAAGCAGCGTCGCCGCTTGCTTTTAGATTCAGAGCCGGAGGGGGAGCCAGCCACCCCGCAGGGGCTTGGCCTTGACCTGTCCCACTGGCAATGATACACTGTCGCCACCCGATGGCGCAAAGGCCGCTTGCTCTTGAGTTCGTCGCCGTCGGGGCATCCGGCCCATCGTTGCCGGGGGGATATGTCAAGGCTGGCGGTGGTTTTAGCCCGCGCCGCCGACATTGGAGCAGAACCACCAGCAGTAACCTGATCCCGTGTAGGGTTTTGATTTGGCTTCTGATTGAACGCCCGCGCATTTCTGCCGAAATGCGTCTGTTCCAGTTGCTTTGTTTGCATATTAAATCACATGACAACAAAAGAAATCCGCCAGGGCCTGTGGCCCTGGCGGGTTTGATGCGGTATTAGTAATAATTGCTGGTGCGGTAGTTGTTGTCGTTGGACGTGACGCTGGGGGCATTGGCGCCGGTGGGGTCGAGCCTGATCCAACCGGTGGGGTCAATGGGTTTGTCATTGAGGTCAGTTTTGGCATAATCCTTGCCCGCACCGGAGATGTTCAGCGTACCGGTCTTCGGATTGACGGCGACCCAGGCATGACGTTCCCAACCATCAGTGTTCTTCATCCAGCCATCAACGTATTTACAGGGTACCCCGACAGACCGCAGCATGGCAGCCATCAGGACGGCGTAGTGTTCGCAGACGCCCTTTTTGCTGGCCAGGATGCTGTCTGGGTCCAGGTCGCGCTCGGGTGCCTGCGCGCCGGTGGCTTCTATGGCCTTGTCGTTGTTGTACATTTCATGGTCATACGTGATGGTACTCGAAACGAAATTGTACACGGCGGCAATCTTCTCGGCGTCGGTCTTGCAATTCTTGGTGATCTCCAGAGCCTTGGTACGGGTCTGGGACGCGTTTTCATAGTCGACTTGGATATTGGACATCAGCCACATATTGTCGGGATCGTCGATCTCGGCCGTAAATCTGGCTTGCAAGTTAGTCGTGTACGAACCAAAACCGTAGTAAATACGGGCGAGGCATTCATGTTCGCCGGTGGAATGCCACAAAGGAATGTTTACCCAGTCGCCTGTTTCGGCGATGTTCTTCGTATTCAGAAAACGGTTCCCACCACCGCTGGTCTCGTTGTACCACGTCACTTCGCATATGACCTTTGAAGCCAATTTGCTATCGGCCTTGACGCGGATATAACCTTTGCTGGCGGTGGACCAGTCGATTTCGCCCCAGTCGTAACCGATGTGCTTGTCGCCCAACACTGTGGCGTCTTCGCTGGTCTGTTTTCCGAAGAACGGATCGTTCGCAACCCCGTTTGTAGCAGCTTGGAGCATAATCTTGAGGCTTTCTTTGGAGAACGTACCTTTGGCGGTTTCCCAGACGTCATCAAGCTCGTTGAGACCGAACAATTCCCTCGTGCCGTCTTTGTAATAGACGGTCACTTTGTAATTGTCAATGTGGAGTCCGTCAAAGACTTTACTGGGGTCATGGTCGTGCTTCGGGAAGTCCAGTGTCACGGTCTGCGTGGCCTGTACCCAGCCGACCTCAAGGCCGAGCATATCGCCGACTGCACGGATCGGAAGATAGGTCGTTCCGCCGATCAGCATCGGGTACACGGTCTCGCCATTGACGGTCTTCATCTCCTGCTCTTTGCCGTTGTATATGACCGTGATGCCAGGGTCGATGGTGGGCTGGATGGTCTCCAGGCCGGACTTTTTGGACGTGTCGGGCTTCACCGTGATGGGTTTGACATCATCTGAATTAAGCAGTCGAACGACTCGATCTTCCTGGAACCAAGTCACGTCCAGGCCCAGCAGGTTGCTGATTGCCCTGACCGGCACGTAAGTGGTGCCGCCATAGGTGATCGGATATACCTGGTCGCCGTTGACGTTGCCCAGCAGTTTCGTTTCACCGTTGAACTGGACGGTGAGGTTGTAATTGAAGTACGCCGTGACCTGTTCGGATTTCGACGTGTCTGCGGCGCTGGCGCTGACGGTCAGGCTGAACACCATGACCAGGGCGAGCAGCAATGATACGAACCTGTTTCTACACTTCATATATCTGTCCTCCTAATTGTGCCGACGATAGCGGCTGTTGTTCTCAACGGATCGGCCTGTGGGGGTGGTACTGGCCTTCCCGGCCCCCATAGGCTTACCCGCCGAGACAACAAAAGCGGCGCAGGGCAATAAATCCCTACACCGCTTGAAGCCACGCACAGCACCATCAGCAGACAATTCCCCATTGATTATTAAGGAGGAAGCGGCTATAATGATTTTGGGCGCAGTTATTCTTGCTGTGTGGGAGGTAGTGTCTCCTGCATAGGGGCGTGGGAGGGTGCCACCTCCCACGTCCTGCCTTTGTTATCTCAATCGACATTCTACACTATGACATAAAAAATTGCAAGGGGATTTGCGCGGTTCGGCAGGCCGGACCGCGCCTTTTTGCGACAAAATTGACGCCGGGGGCGGTCTGGGCCGGATGTTGGTGGGAAGGCTGCAAGCGTACATTTGGCCCTCCTACGCGGCGGCGGGGGCCCGGAGCACCTGCCGCTCCCACCGGGCCATGAACGCCGCCACCTCGGGCGTGGCCGGGCAGTTCTGCATTCCCCGGACCTGCACGACCTTCCCGCCCCGCACTTCAATGGTGAAGAAGGACTTCGTCAAATCGGAGCATTGCCGCAGAAACAGGATGATGCACTCGTGCTTTGCCACGCGGTCAGCGTAGCCGCCAACACAGTGATGCAGGGCGTTGCCCTCCGCCGCCAGCTCCTCCGGCGTGGCAGGCAGGAGGAGCTTCATGCCGTCCATCTCAAAGTCCAGGTGGCCGGAGATTGCCCGCATGGCCGCCTTAAAGTCCCGGCGCAGCTGGGCGCTGGCTTTGAGCTTCAGCCTGCGGACCGCCCTGTCGTGGGCCTGCTCCAAATCCTTGGGGTAAAGTACAAAGCTGTTGCCCAGGTCATAATCCAGCTTGACGCACATATCGAGGTAGTCGCGGAACTCCGACACGATGGCCTGCATATGACCGCGGCAGACATACTGCCCGTTCATGTACCGCATGAATTTGTGCGCCGTCATATGTGCCAGAATCTGTGGGATGTCCCGTGATACCCGGTTTTCCAGCTGCCAGCGCAAAAGCCGCTGGCGGTCTTTCAGCCCGGCATAGCCCTGGAACGCCTGCAATGTCTCCATGCCCACATCCAGTTCCCGGAGGAAGGGGACGTCCTCGGCGGCGATCCGCAGGATGCGGTGGGTGCGGTTCTGGGTTTCGTCCAGCAAGCCGTCCCGGGCGCGGCCATAGGCCAGGTCGGAGGCCAGCAGGAAAAAGCCGGTCTTGACCAGGTGCTCAAACCGGGGATGCTCCAGGTGGGCGGCGAGGAACGGCCACATCTGCATCGGCTCACGGAAGTGTTCATAGAACGCCGCGACGGGGCAGTATTCCCATGGCGTCCCCGCCAAGGCCCCCGGCAGGTTCCGGCAGTACACATGGCCGCAGGTGTCGGTCTCGAAGTTGTAGCTGTACTTGAAATACACGGGCCGTTCTCCGGGCACCCAGTGGGTCAGCGCGTCCTTGCCGTAGGACCAATAATACGGTTCGGCTTTTACTTTTCCGTCCGGGTCGCGCCGGACGAAGATGCGGGCGTTCTCGTAGATGCTCTCCTTGGGGGCCAGGTGGTCGCGGTCATAGTTGTAATAGACCTTCACGATCCGGGCCACGACCTCGGCGCCGCTGATCCTCTCGATGACCTGGACGGTATCGCGGTCATAGTGTCGGCCCATCTTCCCCATGGATTTGACGGTCAACTTCCGCTTGCAGTGGGGGCAAGTGATCTTATCTTCCAGTGTCGGAGTGTATTCTTCCGGTGTGTACGGCGTGTCGGATTCGTCCATTACCATATGGAGCTTTTGTTCTGGCTGTTTCATAGTTATGACCATTCCTTTCCATTGCACTCTTTACCGGATCGTGATCCTCCTGTCCCCATTGGTCACGGCTATGCCTTGATTTTGAGATATTCGTTCCAGTCCTTCCCGGACGGCGGGGCGCGGGTTTCCATTTTGTAGCCGAGCGCCCGATATTTTTCATCAAGCATCCCTGCGGCCTCGTACCCCGGCCCATCAGCATCCAGGCAGAGGACGATCCGTTTGATGTGTGAGTGCTCATATAGGTATGTTTCCAGGGGGCCGTCGTACAGGCCGCAAAGGGCGATGGCATTGGATATTGGCTGCTCATAGAGCGTGAGCCAGCTCATGAGGTCGATGGGGGCCTCGAATACGTGGACATCATCCTGCGCCGGGTCGCAGGGCAGGCGGAACGCGACCCGCTTGTCGCTGCCGGCCACGTCGCCCCGGAACGTCCCCCACGTCCCCCGTTTGGCGGCGAATACTGCTTTCCCGGCGCCGTCATGGCCCACGAATACGCAGTTATGATGCTCCGCATCCTCGTACAGCAGGCCGGCGCGGATGAAGCCGTCGATGACGCCGGGACCGATGCCCCGCCCTCGCAGGTAGGCGTATACGCGCTCGTTGTCGCTGTTCCGGGGCGGAAGTACGAAAGGAGGCCGCTCCCGCAGGGGAGGCGGCCTCGTCCGCTGCATGGGCGGGGAGATGGGGGAATCCACGGAATTGCCGTTGAACGCCAGGAGATAGCGGACGGCTTCGGGGAACGGCATATCAAGAAAATGCTGGAGAAACGCGATGGCGTCGCCGCCCTGGCTTTCGGAGTAGCGATACCATGTGTGCCGGTCCTTGATACGCAGACTGTCCATTTCTTTCGTGGTGTGATAGCGACCGACGCGCTTGACATGGTAGCCCAGGGAGGACAGCAGCTCCGGCAGGTCAGTGTCTTTGGCGGCTTCTATTTCGGCGTCCGTAAAGCGCCTGGGCGGGGGGCTGGCCTGGTGCTGGCGCACCGTGGGGGGAACGCTTACCATGTATCACGCCGGGGTACGAAGGTGATCTCCGCCTTGACGGATGTATCCGGCTCCCCCTCGAAGGCGTTCCGGTACTTGGTG
Organism: Clostridiales bacterium; assembly: GCA_014799505.1. Classification (GTDB taxonomy): domain Bacteria; phylum Bacillota; class Clostridia; order Oscillospirales; family Oscillospiraceae; genus Enterenecus. The sequence goes on along the minus strand of JAAVHV010000001.1, from coordinate 43,248 downwards.
CAAATGTCCGGCGGACGGTCAGCGCGGGGATCGACGTCAACGTACAGATTGCCGTCATTGCCCCTATACACGGGGCGGGACCAGCTGTCACGGCCCAGTAGCGTGAGCGTCAGTTTCATGTGGTGTTTACCTCCTAATTGCGGGTATCGAAGTCCCGGACGGCGGCGTCGCGGTCTTCCATGTGGTAGTGCCCCCAGTACACCGAGACGGATTCGTCGTCGAGCAGGTGGAAATGCCACGTGACATAGTGGCCTTGGGCATTTTTGCCCAGGATGAACCCGTAGTGGTTACTGTCAGTGAACGGCCCATCCTTGATTCGCGCCGCTTCAACGCGGTATCCCTTGACAGTACTCCCGATGATGTTCTCAATGTCGCGTTTTGTCAGCCTGCGCATGAAAATCCTCCTTCGGATTAGAGAATCAAACTGGTGAAAAGCGGAAGTACGGCAGGGGGATCACCGTGGCATAGTCGAGGATGTAGAAATAGTAGGGCTGCAGCCCGTCGTCAATCTCGATGATTTCCCCATCATGCACCTCCTTCGGCATGATGCGGAACAGAGGTTTTTCCTGTGAGGCGTCGAAGAACTGCTTTGCGGTCATCCCCAGCGGGATCTCCGTCCTGGGGGCGTAGTGAGAAGATAGTGGGGAGATGGTTTCCAGTTGGCCTGCGTGGTACTCTGCCCGCCGCAGGAGATCCATGTACGCGGACTGTTCGTCCTTGAAGCCATGTACGCGGCAGACGGGCGGGGTGATACGCCTGGGGCACCACTTGGGGGCTTTGGACGCAGGGTCAGCTTTGCCGAACCGCTTCGGCTTCCTCCGCTTGAACCCGGCGCAGTACCGGGTTTCGCATAAGGCGCTGCCTACCCGTTGGTGATGCGGGCATTGCCCGCACCCGGGAACGGGGAACGTGTATTTTTTGCTCATGCTTTGGCCTCCTTCGTTCAGGTGTGGATTCCGTAGTACGCCCTATTCATGCCGCCGTCCTGCCCATGTGGGATCTTCCTCCTTGTCTGCAAAATGCCCGTCGCTGCTGTGGTCCCACTCGATGGTTCCGTCGATATACTGTGTGAGCGTGAAGCGGGTGAAGCGCATGGTAAAAGACTCCTTTTATTGGATTTTGGGCGCGAAAGAAGCGAGAGGTACAATGCGAACCTCTCGCTTCTTGCTCCGTATTCGCTTTACGATGGATTTGCCTTCACTTCCGATACCACAGCACCGTCAGCGCCCAGTACAGATAGTCGGCGCACTGGCCGCGCGGGTACAGATAGCCGATGCTGTCGAGCGTGTCCAGGAACAGGCCGGAGAACGCCGAGTTCCTGCCGATCATGTCCTTGTATTCCTGTGTCAGCCTGCCGGAACTGCCCCGGCACACCTGCTGCATGATGGCAAACGCGTCGCCCTCGCCGATTCCGTGTTGTACGCAAAAATCGTAAACATCCTCGCGCGTTCCGATCAGGTTGGCGAACGCATCCGGCTGGCCGGAGAGACGCTCCGCCTGGAAACGGATCTCCGGGGCAAGGCACAAGCCAACGATCTTGACCATGTCCCGGAAGGTTTTCGGTTCCAGCGCGCGGGAGAAATCCTGGAACCCATCCAGGTCGCCCAAGACGGGAACGCCGGACACGTTCCCGTGGTACGCCCTGGCAACCAAGCCCTCGTCGAAGATGTCCTCATGCCGGGGATGGGTGCCGGCCTGCCGCTGTGCTTCTCCAGCAAGGCCCATGAGCGGGTGGGGGCACAGCCTGATGGCCGGCTGCTCGTCGTCGGGGTCGTACCCCGGAAGGATCTCCGCCAAGTACGCCGTCATGTCCTCCAGCAACTCGGGAGCGACGTTTAGGGTGATCACCGGCATACGGTTCCCGTTTCGCCCCAGGCAGCCCTCCCAGGACAGACCCAGCTTCAGGGGATCGACGGCCGCAATGCCCAGCAGATAGGCGACGTACAGGTTGCCGAGCAGGCCACGGATGCCCACGGGATAGCCGCGCTCGGTCGAGAACTCCGCCAGCTTGGCAGCAGCAGCCAGCAGGGTGCCGTGTCCGCTGCCGATGACGTGCTGCATTTCCACCGCGACGCGCTCTTGTACGTCGGCAGGGACGGCCCAACCATAGCGCGCCGCCAGCGAGACGTCGATTTTCTCTTGCAATTCCCGTTCCATCTGCCCATTGCGACAATGCTTTTCCATAGGCGCTTCCTTTCTTGCTTTTATGAGCTAAAATGGCAATATTCGCTTCTATTTATGAGTATACTACATTGGGGACAGAACTCAAGCCCCAAAATGGAGCATCAATTTTGCGGTGATGCGACGGCCCTTGCATCCGCAATACTCTGTTTTTGCCCTATTTTTTCTCTTGCGCTTTGCGACCAGCAAAGCGTTACGTCTCCCCCGGACGGTCCCGGATTTCCATGCCATGGCGGGACGGGGGACGTATGTCAGGAGAGAGTACGGCCGGCGCCAGCCGGGCGTAAATATCAGGAACTCCCAGCGGCTTCAGCGCTGGGGCGTTCCTGTTTTAGGGCACCCCGCGGCAGCTTGCTGCAAGGGGCAAGACAACCGGGTCAGCCGGGCGCTTCAGCGTCCGGTGACACGCGTTGGCGCCGTAAGAGCCCCGAGCGCACAGCGAGGGGTGGGCCGGGAGGAGCTTCAGCTCCGGACGGTCCAGGGGTGTCGGCTGTGCCGACCACATTGCAGAGGGGGCTTCAGCTCCCTCTGCAATGTGCCACCCCCTCTTATGCCCTTTTTTCACCTGGTTCGATATAAAATTAAAAAATCAGCGAACCAGGCTGGAATCGATCAAAAAATTGCTACAGGTAGCAACTTTTTAGCAAGATATGCTCCACCTCAAACCCATGATGATGTAAGTTCAAGTATATTTTGTAGCTGTTGTATAGATTTTTATAAGGTCAATTCTATAAATGTTATAGAACATATGTGCGTATTTATTTAGTGTGACTACGCTCTCAAAAAAGATTGCTACATTGCTTTTTGGGCGAAAAACGCTTACGTATCATGGCTTTCCCTGGAGCATCTTGTCTGATACAGAACTGCTCCAGTCAAGATCAGGGCAGACACCTCCCTTTTTCTCCATAGCTCTCTCCTGTGTATCATGGGGACGCCGTCGGCGGTATTTGCGGGCGGGGTTTTAACTTATGGGCAGGTGGGTTAGTTTCTTAAAACTGGCCTTTTCTGGGGCCCGAAGTGGGTTAGTTTTTCAAAACTGGCCCTTTTCGGGGCTCCAAGTGGGTTGGTTTTTCAAAACTGGCCCTTTTCGGGGCTCCAAATGGGTTGGTTTTTCAAAACTGGCCTTTTCGGGGGCTTCAAGTGGGTTAGTTTTTTGAGAAGATATGCAAACCAGAAGCGTCTCAAAACAGGCATACGCCACAGGTTGTAACCAACAGCCATCGAAAGCTCCGTCCGGCCTCCCGCGACAAGCGCGTCGGCTACGGACTACGCCAATGTCTCCGGCTGTCTGATGGGCGGGACTGCTTCCCCCGGAAAAGCGGGGCACCCGCCGTCGCCACAAGGGCTCCGCCTACTGGCGCCCATACCATCCTCACCGGCAAATGTGCCGCTAAAGTGTCCAGCTCTTACATTTAGCCCTCTGGCTATAAATGTAAGAGGCCGTTTTTACACAGACATAATTGACAAAATAATCACGTGTAATCGTCCTTGTCAGCCCTTTAGGGCGGACAAGTGACCATAATGCCGCTATAGTACATGGCACCCTGTTTGCGCAGGGCGCAGCCAGAATACGGCAGGGATTGATAGGTTTCTACCGCTGCAAAAATGCTGACGCAGATCAATATCTGTGCCACGCTTCCGTGTCACCGTATGGCAGGCGGCGTTCTGTAAAAGCGCGGCCCCGCCGCGCCAGATTTCCGGCAGGCCCCCTCCGCCTGACGGCCCACATGGGAAAAGCCGGCCACAAGGGCCGTTTTCGTGGAATGGGCCATGCGTGCCACTACAATCCTTCGTAATGCACCATAACGCGCATTGACCATCATAGTCCGCCGTGCGAAATGGCCTTCGTGGCGCTCACCGGTGGTCTTGTCCTTGAAATCCCGATCCACCGCCAAGGTAAAGCTGACGACGGGGATGCCGTTTTGGGTGTGACGCAGCTCCGGGTCACGGGCCAGGCGGCCCATAATGAAAATTCTGTTTAGCGTACTTTTTACCTCCATTTTGTCGTATTTTACGGCTGCTGGGGCTCTTCCATTTGATACAGTACATTGAATTGACTCAGCGCTTCGATAGCGTTGGCAAGCAGCATCAGGGCGTTCATCTCGGACCTCTGCGGTGCCTCTCCCGGTTCGTCCATATAGCACCACATCGATGAAATAAATTTTACAGTATCGAGCATCCGCTTATAGGCCTCGTCCGTCATGTCGTCGTATGCCCCGCCGCGCGCCGCCTTGGAAAAGTTTATGGCAGGGTTGCGTATTTTCAACAGGCCCAGGGCCTCCTTCACCGATGTTACACGCTCTAATCCGATCAAGCCATCGAAGCGGACATTGATGATACCTTGATGGTTATCAAAGTCAAATAGCAGATCCATGTCATCCTCCTTCCGCAGTCAGAACTCAAATCTGCATCGTTTGCAGTCGTCGAATATTGCATCGTCGATCAGATGCCGGATTTGGGACTCCATGCCACGAACGCCAAGTCCAGTGCGGGCGGCCAGCTCGGCTAGCTCGCGCCGCTTCGCCGGAGTAAGGCGAATGTCCGCTTTGTACTGCTCCCCGATGTGCGACAGGAAGCCGAGGGAGTTGTCGGTCATGCGGTAGAAATCTTCGACAGTCATGGGCTGAAGATTGACAATTCGAGATATTCTGCCGGCCAATTCTGGCATAAGGCCAAAGTCTATCAAATCTTGAATATCAAGGGGGCGTGCATAGGGCTGTATGGGTTCCGGGGCCGCGCCAAAGCCGATGCGGCTGCCGCTGCTTTTCTCCGCTATGTCGTGGGCCTTATTGCTGAATGCGCCCAGCAGGACGAAACTGATTTTGGATGTGTCTATGGAATGGGTGACGGAATTAATTTTTACGTCCACGTGGGTGCCCTCAACCAGCGTGAGGGCCTCGCCTTGTACGTCAAAACTTGCATTATTCCCGCCACTCGTGATCTTCGGGGAGCACATCTTATCAAATTCGTCACAGACAAGAATGCTGTGATTCTCGGAGCGGAAGATGGGGGAACGGAGCAAATCCCGCCACTTAACACTGCCCGCCCAGCCTTCCTTCGAGACTCCGCTGCTATCAGCAATTACGATACGGTTCGGGTAGATTTTTTGGAGACAACGCCATAGGTAGGATTTTCCAGATCCTGTTGGGCCTACAAATATCCCGTTGGACTTGATACCGTGAAGGCAATTATGCAAGATGATCGATGCAGCGCGCTTCGCTTCGTCTTGCTTCCAAACGTGCTCACATAAATAACCATGAATCTTTTTAGGCGTATCATATTGATCCTCATAGTCTTCCTCGGGATCGGCGAGGTTTTGGTGCAAGTCCTCCACGCGGTCATCATACCACGGGTACGACGGAGCCTGTTGTTCAGTCTGGCTGTTCATGGGACATGACCTCCTATCGTAAAAAACTCTACAAGTCCGATGGAAGCCGCGGAGCGGCTTGCGGCGGTCCGGCAAACTGTTCCATCGCAGGAGCCGCCTAAAAACAGACTGCCCCCCGTGTCGCTGTTTGCAGCCACACGGGGGGCATATTACATTCAATCGTCAGCCGGACCGAACCAGGATTCGATGAATTCTTCCAGGGCCGCGGCGTTGTCGGCAGCCGCCATCAAATCCCCGGCAAGGCGCCGGGCCTCGTCTATTGTAAGGTTTGGCATCATGAGCAGCGGGGACAGGACTACGTGGCCTTGGATGATTCCCAGGCTTGCATCGCGTACCCGGCCCTTCGGCTTGCAGACCAGCGACAGGTTTTTCCTGTCCAGCCGTCCGGCGGCAAGATCCACCGCGTACTCCCCGGCGTCGTCGGACGGGTCTGCGCTCGCGCCCGCGTAAAATAGCGTGGCAGTGTATTCCGCGTTCTCTATACACAGCTTCGCCGGCCAGGTGCCGGTAAAATCTTCTTGTAGTGCTCTGAATGTGAGATCCATTATAATTCCTTTCTGGCATCGGCTATGTACCGGCGCCATTCGTTATCGCCGTGGTCAGACATAGATTTCTTCCAGGGTATCCAGGCAGATGCAGCCCAACGGCCCGCCAGCCGAACAGCCGCAGTCAATGGCGATCAGCTTGCCCTTACGGAAGATCCGCGCGTCCCTGCAGTCGGAGATCCCGGTATAGTACGGCGTGGGCGTGTGACCGAAGATCAGGTACTTGTCCCTGAACCAGGTCTGTCCAGGATCGGGGCGCGACAGGATCAGATCGTCCAACTGGTAGTCGTCAAGGGCTCTCTCGGGCGCGAAGCCACCCAGCCCGGCATGGACCAGGACGAACTGCCTGCCGCCCGCTTCCGCCTCCTCGTAGACTGTCAGATCTTCCAGGAAATCCAGCACGTCCTGTCGAGCCGATGGGGAGAGCCTGCGGAACTCGTTGACCGTTACGTCCCCGCCGTCGGCCATCCAGCCCTGGATGCTGTTCAGCCGCCATAGGAGCACGTCCGGCTCCGTGTTGGCCTCCGTCAGTTCCTCCATGAGCCACGGCAGGCAGGTCAACGCTACGTATTCGTGGTTGCCCAGGAACGGTATGATGTTGGGTCGCATGGAAATGTCGAGCAGTATTTTCAGCCCGTCCGGCCCGCGGTCGATCATGTCGCCCAGGACGTACAGCGTGTCGGATTCCTTGAGATCAATGCGGCGCAGGAGCTGAACGTATTTGTCATAGCAGCCATGGATGTCGCTGACGGCATATTGCATGGGGCGCACCTCCCTGCCTTTTTTGTGCTGTACTTTTTTCGGGATCAATCGCAGGATTCAAAGGGCCGCCGCAGCGGATGCGGAATCCGCCGCGGCGGTCCCTGCGTTCAGCCCGCTGCCCGCAGGGCAGGCCCGGCCACCAGGCCGCTGACCCTGATTCTCCCGGGGGAGGTCCTGCGGAACCGGGTTTCGGTCACCCGGCCGTCCCTCCAGCGGTAACGCAGGCGGGCGGCCCCGGATGCGATACAGCGCTCGAGCGCGTTGCGACATTCCTGGGCGTAGAGCAGCCGGTCAATGACGGCGTGCTCGTTGGCGATCTCGCCACGATACTCGAGGCAGGGTTGGACGTCGCACGAGGTTAATCGACTCACCGACCGTGCCAGCAGGGCCGCCTCCTGGGTCGAGCGCTGGCGCAGGTCCTCACGGATGATTTGGATCGGATATTCCTTCGCGTTCTGCTTGGTTGCCATAATAGGTGTCCTCCTTGAATTTAGAGTTACCCTTCTTCCGGCGCAAACAGAAAAAGGGCACAATACGGCCTTCGCCGTATCATGTCCTTTTTACAAAGTATGAGCATGATACACCATCAGAAGCGGTTTGTCAACCATTTAGGCGAATTTTTTCAAGCTGCGTTTATCATAAAAGCCCTGCAAACCCGATTGAAGCCGCGGAGCGGCTTGCGGCGGCCCGGTAAACTATCGAGAATGTGGAGGTCCGGGAGTTTGCGGATCGGCAACACCTTCATGCTGCTTTACTTTCTACCATTTTCTTAACCCACTCTTCCAAGCCCTTTTCATACACGACAATTCTATTGCCGATGCAGAACGATGGGAAGTCGGCTCGATGGGCCCAAGTGTAGGCAGTTGGAGTGCTGATGCCCAGACGGCGGGCCATCTCTGACACACTTATCCCCAGTTTGTTATTCATTGTTTAATCGTCCTTTCCGCTGTGTCGAACGGCACAGGCTATTCGTAGTTTACGTTGATAGCTGGCTAAAAGCCAGGGGAACAATCAGGAAATCAGACGTTCATTTTTTAGAACTTTTTGGCCCCATTTGTTTTTGGGGCGTATACCCCAGTTTACCCCTTAAAATACCCCTAACACGATGCAGTTAGATTACACGGGATGCACATATTACAATCGAAAAGTTCTGCATTTCCAGGAAAACCGCATGGGATTGCACACGATTGCACCGCTTGCACGCTCAACGTCAAATTCAAATCCTGCCCCCGCAACCATGGCGAGTGGTCTTATAGCATTTGAGATGTGCTGTAAGATCACTCGCCTTTTTTATTTCAAAGGCGAGTAACGGACAGGTCAGGAGTTAAGTTTTCATCGGTACAGATAAGGTCAATGCCCTTTTCTTTGAGCAGTTCTATCAGATGATATAGACTTTGAACACCAGACGCTTTCCATCTGCCGTTCTTCCCAATATCTCGGAGGCGGGAACTATATCACAAAAGAGCCTAAGACAAAAGCCGGTGTCCGTAAAATGACCATTGGCCCCGGCGTCTGTCAAATGCTCCGGCAGTATCAGCAGCACCAGAACCAGCAGAAGGAGAAAGCAGGGGACTGCTGGCAGGAAACCGACAGGCTGTTCACCCAGTGGGACGGACGGCCCATCCACCCTGATACCATCTCCGGCTGGTTCCCCAAGTTCTTGGAGCGGTGTGACCTTCCGAGGGTAACGCTCCACTCCCTCCGTCACAGCAACGCCACGATCATGATTGCCGAAGGGGGAGACATTCGCACTGTCTCCAACCGTCTGGGCCATGCCCATACCAGCACCACACTGAACATCTATACCCACGCACTGAAAACCCGTGACCAGGACGCGGCGGAATCCACAGCGATTTTTACGCGTGCGGGTATCTTCCCGCTATTCTGCGGTTTCTTCTTTGGCTGCCTCGCCGTCGTCCCACAGTCGGTCTGCCGTCGGTTTCCAGCACTTTGCATAGGAAACGCACTTATCGCACAGGTGATCTACGCTCTCCGGAGACTGCAGATCAGTGGAGTGTGCGCCGGTGCGGCGAACCATCTCCCGCAGCTTATCCGGGTTTTCCAGCATGGGGCAGGGAAGCAGGTGGTTGTCGTTAAAGGGCTGCCCGTCATGGTATGCCATGAACATGGGGGAGCGCAGACAGTCCAGCAGGGATTTTTCCCGGATATTGGAGTCGGAATAGTGGATGAACACACAGGGATCAACATCGCCGTTGGCGTTGATGTGGAGATAGCGGCGGCCTCCGGCAATGCAGCCGCCCACATATTCGCCGTCGTTTTGGAAGTCCATAGCGAAAAGGGGCTTGGTGGCCCGGATTTCCCGGATGCGGCGGTACATTGTCTCCCTCTGCTGGGGATCGGGCATCAGCGCCGGGACAGCGTCGTTGCCCACGGGCATGTAGTGGAAGTACCAGATGAACCGTGCGCCCCATTTCACCAGCTGGTCGATGAACTCGTCGGAACTGATGGAGTCCAGGTTCTGGCTGGTATAACAGGCGGAGATGCCGAAAGGCAGGCGCTTCTGCCGGAGGATGGACATGGCATGGAGCACTTTCTGGTACACACCATCCCCGCGGCGTCCATCGGTGGCCGCTTCAAAGCCCTCCAGGCTGATGGCGGGGATAAAGTTTTTCACGCGGAGCATATCGTCCGCAAATTTCTCGTCAATCAGGGTGGCGTTGGTAAACGCGAGGAACTGACAGTCGGAATGACGCTCACACAGTGTGATGAGGTCCGCGCTTCTCACCATGGGTTCGCCTCCGGTGTAGATGTACATATAAACCCCCAGCTCCTTACCCTGTCGGATAATGGAGTCGATCTCATCCAGGGACAGGTTCAGCCGGTTGCCGTACTCAGCGGCCCAGCAGCCGGTGCAATGGAGGTTACAGGCGCTGGTGGGATCCAGCAGGATCGCCCAGGGGATGTTGCAGTTGTATTTAGCCCGCATTTTCTCCTGGATGGGCCAGCCAATAAAATTTACGTTCAGGAAGAAGTTTTCAAAGGTGGTTTTCAGCACGTCGTTGTCCACTTCCCGGAAGATGTTCATCATCAACTGATACATATTGTTATCCGGATCGTTGATGATGGCGCGGAAAGCGTCACGCTGCTCCCGGAAGTTGTTGGGGCCGTCTCCGGCCAGCTTGTCAACCCACTCCATCAGCTTGGGAAGGTTGCGCTCCGGATCTTTTTCAATGTAGCCGTAGGCGGTTTTCAGGCCAAGCTTGCTCAGTGTTTTTGTGATCATTGCGATTCTCCTTTTCTGTCTTTTTTGAATCGCCCCATCAGAGATGAGTGCGGAATGCTAATGCTGTACCAGAGAAAATGCGGCGGCAGTCTCGATCGTATGACGGCCGCCGCATTTTCACATTCGCTGCGCTCAATCCTGCGCTTCTACAGCGTCCGTGCGCCAAATGAATTTCACCTGGCCGTCCATGTCGGCACTGATGCCGGAGAAGGTATTGTAGTGCTCCGACACATCCCGCAGAGCGTCCACACGGTCCATCAGTCCGGCCAGGTCACCGCCAAAGGCGTCCACCAGCTTCTGTACGCCCTTCTCGTCGAATTCCTTCAGGCCATTGGTGAGCTCCATGGCTCCATCCCGCAGCTGGGTCACGCCGTCAATGAGAGCGGGGGCGCTGTTTTTCATGGTCAGGATGCCGCTATACAACTGACCAGCTCCGGCGGACAGGCTGTCCGCGCCGTCTTTCAGCGTGCCGATACCTTGGTTCAGTTCTCCGGCTCCGGCGGCGGACTGAGCCACCCCGGCGGTGTAGTTCTGGAGCCCCTGATAGAACCCGTTGTAGCTGTCCAGGGAGGTCTTCAGCGCCGCGATCTGCTGGGCCGCGGGGGACTCCCCGGCCGCGGCGATGATGCCGTCCAGCACCTGGGTATAGTTTTCCACCGTCAACTCGGGAGCCTGTATACCCGCAGCCTGGAGCTGGGCGTTGGCGGTGCCGAGCAGGGTCTGGAACACCTGGGCCGCGCCGCCGTTCAAGGTGTCGTTGTTCCCAGCCAGTTGGTTCAACCCCTGGTTGAGGGCGGCGGAGCCGGCCTGGAGCTGGGCCGCGCCGGTGCTCAAATCACCCGCGCCCTGCTTGAGCTGGGCCGCCCCCGCGGCCAGCTGGTCGATACCCGTTACCAATTCCTTTGAGCTGTCCAGCAAGGTACACAGCCCGTTGTAGAGTTGAGAAGAACCATCAATGAGCTGGGCCATGGCGTCGGTGAGTTCGTCCAGTTTTCCGTCTAAATCGTTCAGTTCGTCCAGGCCATCATGGCCCTCCGCCCCAGAAGCGGCGTCGCTAAACAATTCGTTGGCGGCAATAGTTACAGTGGTCTCAAGCGCAAAGTCCTTCACGTCGGCGGTGATTTCTACGTAGTCGGGCAGCTCCAGGGTGTCCCGGTTCAGCCCCAGGCTGTCCTGGAGGCCGGGGAAGGCCAGCCCCGCCACCACGGTGCGGTCGCCGTCGTTCATGAGCTTGCCGTTGGTGACGGACACGTTGGTGAACACATCGTTGTCCAGCAGCAGTCCGGTGAGCATGGCGAAGGGGACATAAATCTTCTCCTGCTTGCCGTCAATGCTCACCATCTCGTACTGGTTGTTGGTGTAGTCAAAGCGGATGGTGATTCTGCCGCTCTTGCCCGCCAACGCCTCCGGGTTGATGGGCTGGCCGTCCAGGGTGTAGGACACCGCCATGGACACGGGCAGCTCCTTGTCGATGTTCCCCTGGTAGTAGATGTCGTTTCCCTTGGCGTCCCACACGCAGGAATTGTTCCCACCCAGGGTATAGGTCTCATTTCCCTTCACGTTCTCAATACCGGTGAGCTGGGTCACATCGTCGATGGTGTCGGCGCCCAGCGCGTTCTTCACCCAGTCGCTGACGATGATTTTCTGGACGGAGCCGTCGGCAGAGGCCAGGACGTACACCGTCTCATCCTTAACGTTGCGCTCAGCGTCGGGGTCGTAGGAAGAAGTCGTCTTAGGTGCGGTGGTCTGAACATCGCTGTCCGCGGGAGCGGGATCAGCGGCGGGGGCGGCCTCAGCGGAGACGCCCAGGGCGTACACGATGCCGCCCATGCCGCCCAGCGCCAGTACGGCGCACAGAATGATGGAGAAAATTTTCACAACAGGCTTTTTCATTTCGCATATACCTCCACATTAGAAATCTGGGAATCTTTCGGTCGCTTCATGCCCGCGGTGGTGGCGCAGATGAGCTTGTCGCACAGCAGCAGCAGAGCGGGCAGTACAAAGATGACGGATACCATGCTGATCACAGCGCCACGGGCCATGAGCATACACATAGAGCTGATGATGTCGATCTCGGAGTAGAGCGCCACACCAAAGGTGGCGGCGAACAGCCCCATGCCGGATACGATGATGGACGGGATGGAGGTGGACAGGGCGGTATGAACCGCCTTTTTCTTGTCTGCTCCGTTGATGCGTTCCATCTTATACCGGGTCGTCATCAGGATGGCGTAGTCAACTGTGGCGCCCAACTGGATGGTGCTGATGCAGATGGGGGCGATGAAGGGCAGGCTCTGGCCCAGGTAGTGGGGCAGGCCCAGGTTGACGAAGATGGCCGCCTCAATCACCGCGATGAGGATGAAGGGCAGGGTGAAGCTCTTTTCCACCAGGGCAATGATGAGGAAGATGGCGATGATGGACACGGCGTTGACCATTTTGAAGTCGCGGTCTGTAGTTTGGATCATGTCCTTCATACAGGGGGCCTCGCCGATGAGCATGCCCTTTTGGTCATACCGCTTTAAAATACCGTTCAACTCGCCGATCTGGTCGTTTACCGCGTCGCTGGCCACCTTGTACTCGGAGTTGATGAGCAGTAAGCGCCAGTTGCCGCTCTTCAGCATGGAAGACACGGACTCAGGCAAGACCTCTTCGGGGATGCGGGAACCCAAAACGGACTCCATACCCAGCACATACTTCACGCCGTCTACCTGCTCCATCTCCCGGGACATGGAGCGCACGTCCTTGGCGGGCAAGTCCGCGTCCACCAGCAGCATATGGGTGGAGGCGATATTGAAATCATCCCGGAGCTTGCCCTCGGCGATGACGTACTCCATGTCCTCGGGCAGGCATTGGCCCATATCATAATAGACCTCGCCGTTGGCCCGGTTGTAGCCGTAGAGGGCAGGGGGTACGATCAGGGCGAATATGACGATGAACACGGGGAACACCTTCACCACGCCGCCAGACAGCTTTTCCATGTTGGGGATCAGGGAGCGGTGGCGGGTCTTTTGCAGGGGCTTGTCAAACACCAGGATCAGGGCGGGCAGCACGGTGACGCAGCCCAGCACGCCCAGCAGCACACCCTTGGCCATGACGATGCCCAGGTCACGGCCCATGGTGAAGGACATAAAGCACAGGGCGATGAACCCAGCCACGGTAGTGATGGAGCTGCCCACCACGCTGGTGAGCGTGGCTTGGATGGCGTTGGCCATGGCCTCCCTGTTGTCGCCGCCCAGCCGTCGCTGTTCGTTGTAGCTGTTCCACAGGAAGATGGAATAGTCCATGGTGACGGCAAGCTGGAGCACTGCGGACAGGGCCTTGGTGATGTAGGAGATCTCACCCAGGAAGTAGTTAGTGCCCAGGTTCAGCAGGATCATCATGCCGATGCTGGCCAGGAACACGAAGGGCACCAGCCAGCTGTCCAGCAGGAGCAGCATGGCCGCGCAGGCCAGGGCCACGGCGATGCCCACATAGATGGGCTCCTCCACCTCGCACAGATCCTTCAAATCGGTGACCAGGGCGGACATACCGGACACGAAGCACCGCTCCCCGGCGATAGCCCGGATTTCCCGGATGGCGTCCATGGTCAGGTCGGAGGAGGTGGAGGTGTCGAAGAACACCGCCATCATGGTGGCGTTCTCGGAGTTAAACGCTTCATAGAGCGTGTTGGGCAGCAGCTCCATAGGGACGGTCACGTCCAGGATGGAATCGTACCACAGCACGGTGTCCACATGGTTCACCTGCTCCACCCGGGCCTTCAACGCGGCGCAGTCCTTGGCGGGCATATCCTCCAGGATGAGGAAAGAGAACGCGCCTTTGTTGAAATCGTTCAGCAGCTCCTCCTGCCCGATCACGGTGTCCATGTCCTCGGGGAGGTAATTGAGCATATCGTAGTTGACCCTGGTTCCCGCCATGCCCAGAACAGACGGGATCATGAGCAGCAGGGTCAGAATGAGAATGGGTACGCGGTACTTGACAACCGCTTTGGAGAAACGCATTTTATCATCCAACCTTTCCTTTACTTGTTGTCAGTCCTCCACCACGAAGGAGGTGACTTCGATCACATCGGGCCGCTGGTGGGATACGATCTTCACTGTGCTCAACGCCACACACAGGTTCAGGATGCCCTCCGCCAGCAGCGCCACGCCCAGCAGAGCCGTCAACATCCTTGCGCTGTCCCAGGGCCGGAAGACCAGCGCCAGTCCTATTGCTCCGGCGGAGATGGCCAAAGTCAGCGTCAGCCACCAAGTGGAGATTCCAAACCGGCGTGAGTCCACGGCAATTTGGATTTTGAAGAAACCGTCGGCCAGGACAGCGATGCCCAGGGTGATAAAGAGGAAGTCCAGTACCCCCGCGGGCCGCGTCAGCACCAGGATCCCCAGGGCGATGAGCAGCAGCCCAAAGCCCAGGTCATACTGGAACGCCAGCCGGAACAGGTCTTTGGAGAAGTAGCCCACCAGCTTGATGAAGCCGAATACAATCATGGCCGCCCCCAATACCCGGCTGATGATTACTGCGGACAGCTCCGGCTTTGCGATGAACAGGACACCCGCTCCGCAAAACACCAGGGACATGACAATGTATCCGGCCTTGGCTACCCACATGGGAACCGTACAGCGGTTTTTCATGGCTTGCACCTCCTGTCGTTTGTGGTTTTCTCTTGTACGGTTGTGAGTATAGCAGGGAGAAAAAACCGTTGCCATGGGCAAAAAAAGTCCCTGTGCCTAAAAACTGGGCACAGGGAGGAAAGCTGCCTGAAATTCAGACACGGGACAGGTCCGTGCCTAAATTTTAGGCAGGAACCTGTCCCGTGTTGAGTGGAACGATTCTATATTCAGCGGCCCAGGGCGTCCACCCAGCTTTTTTGCAGGGTGCATACCCGCCGGAAGTAGTCCGCGATGTCATCCTTCATGCCGCCGTTGAGCCAGTCAATGACAGCGCCAAAACACTCGCACTTGTGAAAACGGATGAGGGTTTGCAAGTCCTCCCCGCTGAGAGACTTTCCCGCAAACTCCGCCTTTACGTAGGAGTCCGCAATGTATTGGCAAATATCCATTAGATACCGCTCAAACACGTCCCGGCTCATGGAGTTATAGATATGATAGATGGCCCGCTTATTTTCCATGACCAGCTCAATGATCACATCAAAGCACTCTTCCACCGAACTGACGGTGGGGTGCTTCTGGATGAGGGCCTGAACCTGTTCCCCCACGATCTCCTCCACCAGGGCGGGCAGATCCTCAAAGTGGTAGTAGAAGGAATTGCGATTGATGCCGCAGCCCTCTACGATATCCTTCACAGTGATTTGATTCAGGGGACGGCTATTGAGCAGCCTGAGAAAGGTATCCTTGATGGCCCTCCGGGTAAAATTCGCCATGGTCGCACCTCCAGCAGATGATTTGCTCTTTAGGTTACATGGCAGAATGAAAAAAGTCAAGGGTTGAGTTGTCCCCAAAACAATATTTCATGGTCAGGCCATGACCGTAAAAAAGAGGCACCGTGTTTTTCAACCTTTGTCAATATCAATTCCCTCCCAAATTCAGTATAGTTTGAACAACAGATTATATCGTGCCTTTTTCAACTTGGCGGAAAACGCCGTAAAGTATGGTCGGGAGGGCGGTATTATCCAGGTTTCCTCAAGCTGTGAGGGAAACACGGCAATGATCCGTATCCGGGACACAGGAATCGGCATCCCACAGGAGAAGCTGCCCCATATTTTTGAGCCGTTCTACCGTGTGAGTAAATCCAGAACAAGGAAAACAGGCGGGGCCGGGCTGGGGCTTGCCGTCGTAAAAACGATCATAGAGCGCCACGGGTGGAGCATTTCTGTGAACAGTACGGTCGGGGTGGGAACGGAATTTGTGATTCATTTGTACAAAAGCGAACTCTGATTTGTTCTGGGTTCGGAGGAATTCAGGATACACAAATTTGAGCCGCTGTTAGCAAAAAGATGGCTTTTTTGTTGATAAGATTTATATTTATCTTGACAAGATGGTGCTAACGTTTTACTACTCAGATGAGCAGCGCGGGCATTCAGATCCCTGTCTGGAGCTGGGCGCTGGTGTAGTAGTGGGCCAGAATGTCCTGCCAGCCGCTGCCTGCTTTTGCCATGGCGTTGGCTCCATACTGGCTCATGCCCACTCCATGGCCATAGCCGGTGACGGAGAAGGTGAACACCCCGTCCTGCTCGCTCACGTCAAAGCAGGCGGAGCGCAGGGCGAACAGATTTCGGGCCGCGCCGCCGGACAGGGATACGCCGCCCACGTCTATGCTGGCCACCCGGCCGGAGGCGGTGCGGGTGAGGCCGGAAAACCATTCCGACGCGGGGCCGGACAGGTCCGCGCCCAGCCCGGCCTCGCTCACTACCTTCCGCACCTGATCGGCGGTCAGGGTGACGGTGGAGCGATAGTTGGGCACCTCGTCCCCCTCGGGGCTGTCCACCGACACCAGGTAGGGCAGCGCCTTCCCCCACACCGCCTCCGCGTCCTCCGTGGCGCCGGAGGCAGAGGAGAAGAACACCGCCTGGATGGGCGCGCCGCCATAGGTGAGTACCTGCCCATCGGTGTCCGCCACCGCCCCGGCGATCTTGACAGTATAGGTTCCCGCCGCGTTCGCCCCCCAGCGCTGGGCGGCATCCTCGGGGGAGATATACGCCTGACAACAGGAGGAGTCGGCGCAGATGTCCGCTCCGTCCTCTTCATGGCTGCCGGCCTGCATTTTCCACAGGCCGTAGGTGCGGGCGCACACCGCCTGGGCCCGGAGGGCCTCCGGCTCGAAGGAGGCGGGCATCTCCGCCGCCACCACCGCCCACAGGTAATCCGCCATGGTCATCTCCTCTACCGTGCCGTCCTTTTGCAGCACCCGCAGGCTCTGTGCGCCGTCCCATTCCCCGGGGACGGGGGTGGGTTGGGCCGCCGGGGTGGGGGCGGCTGGAAGGGTGAGTACATCGGGGCCGGCCTGAGCCGCCGTCCCCACCTCGCCCAGAGCGGTCAGAGGGAGGAGCATCAGGGCGGCGCTCAGGGCAAGCCCCGTGAGGAAGGGCGCGCGCAGCGCCCGCCAAGTGTCCAGATTTCGCAAGTCAAACACCTCAATTATTCAAAAAATCGGAGGAACGACGGAAAAAACCCTGATTTCTCAAAATATCGCCGGTACAAATTTGCATTGACGACATCTGAAAATTGCGTTATAATATTCTTTACAGCTATTGAAAGAAAAACCATACGTACACGTCAAAGGAGGCGGGCCATGTTGAACATGAATATTCTTGACAACTTGATTGAAGCGCGCAAAAAGGCTGTGGAGCAGTACAACTCATCTGTGGGCTTCATTCAAGGGATATGCGGGGAATTTGAAAGATATACCCAGATCTCTCCCCGGTACTATGAGAAATACGACGTGAAGCGGGGCCTGCGCAATCAGGACGGCACCGGCGTTATGGCCGGCGTCACCCTCATCGGCAACGTGAAAGGCTACGTCATGGAGGACGGCGAGAAGGTTCCCACTCCCGGCCGTCTGCTCTACCGGGGCATCAACGTGGAGGATCTGATCCAGGGCTTTACCGACGCGGGCCGGTTCGGCTATGAGGAGACCGCCTACCTGCTGATGTTCGGCGGCCTGCCCACCACGGAGGAGCTCCAGCAGTTCCGGGACACCCTGGCCTTCTTCCGGGATCTGCCCCCCAACTTTACTGAGAACATGATCCTCACCGCCCCCAGCCATGATATCATGAACGCGCTGGCC
Organism: Clostridiales bacterium; assembly: GCA_014799505.1. Lineage (GTDB taxonomy): Bacteria > Bacillota > Clostridia > Oscillospirales > Oscillospiraceae > Enterenecus. Next base: position 25,391 of record JAAVHV010000001.1, on the reverse strand, counting down.
AGTTCGGTACTGGCGCTGTACTCTTACGACCCAGACCCGGACAACAACACCCTGCCCATAGAGATGGTTCAGGCTATCCGGCTCGTCGCCCGGTTCCCGGTGATCGTGGCCCATGCCTACGCCGCCAAAAAGCACTACTTTGACCGGGAATCCCTCTACTTACACCGGCCCCAGCCTGAGCTGTCCGTGGCGGAGAATTTCCTGTACTCTGTCCGCCCCGATAACCAGTTCACCGAGGAGGAGGCCCGTCTGCTGGATCTGTGCCTGGTGCTCCACATGGAGCATGGCGGCGGCAACAACTCCGCCTTTGCCTGCCGGGTGCTGTCCTCCTCCGGCACGGACATCTACTCCGCCATCGCCGCGGCGGTGGGCTCCCTGAAAGGCCCCAAGCACGGCGGCGCCAATATGCGGGTCATGCGTATGTTCCAGGACATCGAGGCCAATGTAAAGGACTGGAAGGACGACGAGGAGGTGTCCGCCTACCTCACGAAGATTCTCAAGAAGGAGGCCGGGGACGGCTCCGGCCTGATCTACGGCATGGGCCACGCGGTCTACACCCTGTCCGACCCCCGCGCGGTGATTTTGAAGCGGTTTGCAAAGGGGCTGGCGGAGAAGAAGGGGATGAAGGACGAGTTTGAGCTGTTCGAGACGGTGGAGCGGCTCACCCCCGACCTGTTCCACAACCTCACCGGCATAGAGAAGGCCATGTGCGCCAACGTGGATATGTATTCCGGACTGGTGTACAAGATGATGGACATCCCCCCCGAGCTGTACACCCCGCTGTTCGCCATCGCCCGCATCGTGGGCTGGTGCGCCCACCGGGTGGAGGAGGTCTACAATCCCTATGGCCGCATCATCCGTCCGGCCTACAAGGCGGTTATGCCCAAGCGCCCCTTCGTGCCGCTGGAGGAGCGGGGCTGAGGAGAAAATACGCAGAATAAAACCAGCCCCGCCCGGAAACCGGGCAGGGCTGGTTTTTTCTTTGGCGCTTGCATTACCGGGCACGTTCTGCTATAATCGACGCGAAAAACAAAACTGCGGCAGCCTGTGGGGCGGCTGCGGTGGAGGTATTTCGAGCAACAGTTTGGAAGAGAGGTGTTGGATATGGCAAGATATAGAGTCTCCGTCACTGTGTATAAGTACCCGACCGGGAAAACCATGGTGGGCCCCACAGCCCTGGCTTTCCTGGGGGATATCTGCGGCGCGGCAGGGCTGTTGGGGGCTGGATTTGCAATTGAGTCCGCGGTAAAGCACTATGGCGTCGGGCCGATTGTGGGCTGCATTTTGGTGGGCATCGCGGGGTTTGGCCTGATGGCGCTGATTCACAAGCGGGCCAAAAAGAGCGCGGAAGCCAAGTATCTCCAGGCGCTGGAGCAGCAGAAAGGGCAAAAGGCCGAACCCTGGGATTGAAACGGATAAAAAAAGCAGGGCCTCCCGGCGGGAGGCCCTGCTTTTATACCGTTTTCGCTCTTGCATTGCGGTAGTTATTCTGCTATAATCGACATGAAAAACAAAAATGCGGCAGCCCGCGGGGCGGCTGCGGTGGAGGTATTTCGAGCAACAGTTTGGAAGAGAGGTGTTGGATATGGCAAGCTACAGAGTTAGCATTACGGTATATAAGAACCCGGCGGGGAAAACGATGATGGGGCCCACAGCCCTGCATTTCCTGGGGGACCTCTTCTCCGGTCTCGGCATGATCGGGGTCGTCGGTGTGATCGTCGCCTTCATGAAGCACCGTGACATGACGTTCACCATCGTCTGCCTCGTCTTGGGCGTCGTCGGCTTCACCCTGATGGCGCTGATCCAAAAGCAGGCCAAAAAGATCGCGGAAGCCAAGTATCTCCAGGCGCTGGAGCAGCAGAAAGGGCAAAAGGCCGAACCCTGGGACTGAAACGGATAAAAAAGCAGGGCCTCCCGGCGGGAGGCCCTGCTTTTTGTTTTTATACCCGTTTCCAAACCGCCCCGCCGGGCACGTCGGTGACCTCGATGCCCCGGGCCTTCAGCTCGTCCCGGATGCGGTCGGCCTCGGCGAAGTTCTTGGCCTTCTTGGCCTCCGCCCGCTGGAGCACCAGCGCGTCGATGGCCGGGTCGCCCTCGCCCTGGATGGTGAAGCCGTCCGCGCCGGCGGTCTTGGCCTGGGCCGCCTCCTTCTCCCGCAGGGCGTCCGCCTTCTTGATGAGATCCAGCCCCAGCACCAGGTCGTAGCTGGCGATGATGGCCCGCTTGGTGGCGGCGTTGGCGTCCGCCTTCAGCGCGTCGTAGACGCACGTCACCGCCATGGAGGTGTTCAGGTCGTTGTCCAGCGCATCCCCGAATTTGTCCGCATAGGCGTTGAGTACGCCCTGATCCACCGCGCCGTCGTCCCCGCCCAGGGCGGCGACCCGCTTGATGAGCTTGTTGTAAGCCCCCACGGCGTTGTCCAAGTTCTCCCAAGTGAACACCAGTCCCTTGCGATAGTGGCTNTGCANGCAGAAGAACCGGTAGGCCAGCGGGTCGTANCCCTTTTCCTCCAGNANGGAGACGGTNAGNAACTCCCCNTTGGACTTGGACATCTTGCCGGAGTTGGTGTTGAGATGGTGCACATGGAACCACTGCTTGCACCAGGGGTGGCCCAGGTACGCCTCNGACTGNGCGATNTCNTTNGTGTGGTGGGGGAAGGCGTTGTCCACNCCGCCGCAGTGGAGGTCNAGGTACTCGCCGTTGAACTTCATGGANATGCAGGAGCACTCGATGTGCCAGCCGGGGTAGCCCACGCCCCAGGGGGAGTCCCATTTCAGNGCCTGGTCCTCGAACTTGGACTTGGTGAACCAGAGNACGAAGTCGTTTTTGTTGCGCTTGTTNNCGTCNNCCTCCACGCCCTCNCGNACGCCCACGGCCANATCCTCCTCGTCGTGGTCGTTGAACACGTANTAGNGGTCCAGNTTGGAGGTGTCGAANTAGACGTTGCCNCCGGCCGCGTAGGCGCAGCCCTTGTCGAGGAGGGCGGACACCACTTTGATGAACTCGCCGATGAGCCCGGTGGCGGGCTGTACCACGTCGGGGGTCTTGATGTTCAGCTTGGCGCAGTCGTCAAAGAAGGCGTCGGTGTAGAACTTGGCAATGTCCATGACGGACTTGTTCTCCCGTTTGGCGCCCTTGAGCATCTTGTCCTCGCCGGTGTCCGCGTCGGAGGCCAGATGGCCCACGTCGGTGATGTTCATCACCCGGTTCACGTCATAGCCCCGCCACCGCAGGGCCTTTTCCAGCACGTCCTCCATAATGTAGGAGCGCAGGTTGCCGATGTGGGCGAAGTGGTAGACGGTGGGGCCGCAGGTGTACATCTCCACGTGGTTGGGGGTGTGGGTGACGAATTCTTCCTTCTTATGGGTGGCGGAATTGTAAAGATACATGATAGCTTCCTCCGTTTCAGCTTTTCTCTTGTTCAGATGGTTGGGCGGGGACAGCCCCCGCGGTTTTCTTCTCCGTGAATTTTGTGTCCAGCAGCTTTTCCAGCGCCTCCACCCGGTCGGACAGGGCGGCGACCCGCTCCAGGGTGGGGTTCTTCACGCTGGTCTGGTCCACCTCGTCGGCGTAGTGGGTGGAGCGCCCGGCGATCTTCACGATCTGGGCCGGGATGCCCACGGCGGTGGCGTCGGCGGGCACCTCGCTCAGCACCACCGCGTTGGCGGCGATGCGGGCGTTGTCCCCCACCTTGAAGGGGCCCAGCACCTTGGCCCCTGTGGAGATGAGCACGTTGTTTCCAATGGTGGGGTGGCGCTTGCCCTGATCCTTGCCGGTGCCGCCCAGGGTGACGCCGTGGTAGATCAGGCAATCGTCCCCCACTTCGGCGGTCTCGCCGATGACGATGCCCATGCCGTGGTCGATGACCAGCCTCCGGCCGATTGTCGCGCCTGGATGGATCTCGATGCCCGTCCAAAAGCGGCTCCACTGGGACACCAGCCGGGCCAGGAATTTCATGTGGTGACGGTACAGGAAGTGGGCCAGTCTGTGGTAAAGGGTGGCGTGTACCCCGGGGTACAGCAGGAAGATCTCCAGCCTGCTCCGGGCCGCCGGATCCCGGGCCTGATAGGCCCGCAGCGTCTCGCCCAATCGGGTCATAGAAAAAGTTCCTCCTTGTCCAAATAGAAAGCCCCTCATACCCCAAGGGGCATGAGAGGCGAATAAATCCGCGGTTCCACTCTCGTTTGTTACTTATGGCCGTAACGTGGTCAGACGGGGGGCGTCTGCATCCCCCTCGCTCCCGCTTGCATTTCGTCCGAAGTTTTCCCGAGTGCCGCTTCCAGCCAATGGCGGCCCCTCTCTGGCGGTTCCTAATCGGACTACTCCCCGCGTTCATCGCGATATTTGGTTTTTCATACCGTTCCAGTATATTATCACACAGCCCGGAAGGTGTCAAGTGGGACGGATGTTTTTGCGGGGCGGCGAAAGAACAAATTTTCGATTTCCCACTGGAATTTTCCGACGATGTGTGCTAATATACTATATTGACTTTATAGCGCCGCCTGTTTGCAGGGGCGGCGGCTTGAATGAGGTGAGCGCGTTGAAATTTTGGATGGCAGTCGTATTGGGCCTGGTACAGGGCGTGGCGGAGTTTCTGCCCATATCCAGTTCAGGGCATCTGTCCCTGTTACAGCATTTCTTTGGCATGGAGGAGCCGGACGCCCTATACAACATCCTGCTCCACTTTGCCACGCTGATCGCGGTGTGCGTGGTATACCGACAGGACATCATGGACATGATTACGGAGTTTTTCCGCTGGATCGCGTCGCTGGCGCATAAGGGCGAAAAGGCCCCGGGCAAGCCCCCCGAGGCCCGGCGGATGATCCTGCTGCTGATCCTTGGCACGCTGCCCCTGTTTCTGGTGCTTCCCTTTGACGACCTGGTGGAGGGCATGGGGGCCAACCCCATGTTCGTATCCCTGATGTTGCTGCTCACCGGGTGCATCCTGTTTTTGTCCGACTATTACGGCGGCGGCAAAAAGACTGCCCGCACCGCCACCGTTCAGGATGTCCTGTTGGTGGGGCTGGCCCAGGGTATGGCCACCATCCCCGGCCTGTCCCGCTCCGGCACCACCATCTCCGCCGGCATGGCGCTGGGCTTTGAGCGCAACTTCGCCGTGCGCTTTTCCTTCCTGCTGTCCCTGCCCGCCGTGCTGGGGGCCACGCTGCTGAAGGTGGTCAAGGTGGCGAGCGCGGGCGGTATGGACTGGAAGCTGCTGCCCATGTATCTCACCGGCATGGTCATCGCCGGGGTAGTGGGCTACTTTGCCATCTCGCTGGTGAAGCTGCTGGCGGACAAGGGCAAGTTCGGCAAGTTCGCCTTCTACTGCTGGGCTGTGGGCGCTATTGCCCTGATCGCCAGCTTCTTCTTCACCGCTCCCACCCCCGCATAAAGAAACAGGAGGATCCCTGAATGGCTTCCACACAAAAGAGAACTTCATCTTCCGGCGGCGGCTCCAGGAGCCGCTCGTCCTCATCTACTAGCTCCAACAGCGGCGGAAAGCGCACCTCGTCCGGTTCTTCCCGGTCGTCGTCCGCGTCCAAGGGCCGCTCGTCCCGCAAGTCCGCGCCGGCAAAAAAGCCCTACCGCCGGGAGGTGGGGGGCGCGGTGTGCCTGCTGCTGGCCCTGTTCGGCGCCATCGGCTACTTCAAGACGGACGAGGGGGCGGTCATCGCCCTGTTCTGCGACCTGCTGAAGGGCCTGTGCGGCTACGGCTTTTACCTCGCCCCACCCCTGCTGCTGGCTGCGGCGGGTATTCTGATCTTCCACCGGGGCCGCCCTGTCCGGCTGCGGGTGGCGGGAGCGCTGGCTCTGCCGGTGCTGGCCGGCGCGGTGATGCATCTGCTGCTGTGCGCCACGCCCTACGAGTGGGGGATGACCCTGTTCGGGCAGCTGTGGACAGACGGCAAAGCCATCGCCTCCGGCGGCGTGGTCGGCGGGTTCATCGCCATGGCCTTCCGCTTTGCCTTTACCACGGTGGGGGCGGTGGTCATCCTGCTGCTGCTCACCGCGGCGGCGGTGCTGTGCGCCCTGCGGCTCGCCCCGGCGGACATTTTGGACTACTTCCGGGAGCAGCGGGAGCGCCGCCCCGAGTACGACCCCGAGGATTACCCAGAGCCAGAGGAACGCCCGAAAAGGGCCGCCCGCCGAGAGCCTGAGCCCGTGCCCTCCCATCGGAAAAACGCCGCCATTGACATCCCGGTGGATGACGGCCCGCTGCTGGCCAAAAAGCCCACAACCCCGGTGACCACTGTGCGGAAAAAGTCCTTCTTTGACAAGGTGGCGGGCGCGTCTCTCCCCGGACAGAAGGGGGACAGGCCCCTCGTGGAGGAGGAGCCGCCGGAGTACGAGGACGTGCCCGAGCTGCGCCCCATGAAGGAGCCTCCCCGCACGCCCAAACCGGGCCCCGTGGTCCCGCCTCCGGCGGCGGTAAACGATGTGATCCCGTTCCCTGCCCCCACTCCCATTCGGGAGGAGCCGGTGCCGCCGCCCATCGTCAGGGAGGAGCCGGTGCCGCCCCCGGTGATCCGGGAGCCGGAGGCCCCCAAGCCCAGCCCCCGCCCCGAGAGCGGGTCGGAGGAGAAGAGCGCGGCGGAGGAGATGGCCCGGGAGCTGGAGGCGGGGCTGGAGCAGGACGCCCCGGTCTACCGCTATCCGCCCATCACCCTGCTCAATGAGAACCGGGGCGGGAGCGCTGGGGCGTCGGAGAACGTCCTGCAGGCCAACCAGCAGCGGCTTCAGGACGCGCTGCAGTCCTTCGGCGTCAGCGCCCGGATCGTCAATGTGATCCAAGGCCCCTCCATCGTTCGGTATGAGCTGGAGCTGGATCAGGGGGTGAAGCTGAGCAAGCTCACAAACCTGTCCAATGACATTGCCTTGGCCCTGGGGGCGTCCGGCGTGCGCGTGGCCCCCATCCCCAATAAAATTTCCACTGTGGGCATTGAGGTGCCCAAGCCCAAGGGACAGGTCAGCCCGGTGGTGATCCGGGATGTGCTGGGTTCCCAAACCTTTGCCGAGAGCAGCTCCAAGGTGTCCTTCGCCGTGGGCATGGACATCAGCGGCAGGCCGGTGGTGGGGAACATCGCCAAGCTGCCCCATATGCTCATCGCGGGCACCACGGGCTCGGGTAAATCCGTATGCACCAACTCGCTGGTCATCTCCCTGCTGTATAAGGCTTCGCCGGAGGAGGTGCGGCTCATCATCATAGACCCCAAGGTGGTAGAATTCACGGCCTACAACGGCATACCCCACCTGCTCATCCCGGTGGTCACCGACCCGAAAAAGGCGGCGGGCGCCCTGCAATGGTCGGTGAGCGAGATGGAAAAGCGGTATCATATGTTCTCCGAGGTGGGCGCCCGGGATCTGGCGACCTACAACAGCATTGCCAAAAAGCGGGAGGATTTGGAGCCCATGCCCCAGATCGTCATCGTCATCGACGAGTTGGCGGATCTGATGATGACGGTGTCCAAAGAGGTGGAGGATTCCATCATCCGGGTGGCCCAGAAGGGCCGCGCCTCCGGGATGCACCTGGTCATCGCCACCCAGAGCCCCCGCGCCGATGTGATCACCGGCCTGATGAAGGCCAACATCCCCAGCCGGATCGCCCTCAAGGTGGCCAGCGGCATGGAGTCCCGCATCATCCTGGACACCATGGGCGCGGAAAAGCTGGGAGGGCCGGGCGATATGCTGTTCGCCGCCGTGGGGCAGGAGCAGCAGCGCGTCCAGGGCTGCTTCATCTCCGACGAGGAGGTGGCCAACGTGCTGGAGTTCATCAAGGAGAGCGCCTCCGCCCGGTACGACGAATCGGTGATGCACGAGATCGAGAAGAACGCCGAGGACAAGGAAAAGGCCGCCAAGGGCGTGGGCGGATCCGACCCCGGCGGCGGTGGCGGGAACGACTACGACGAGCTGCTGCCTGCCGCCATCGATGTGGTGCTGGAGGTGGGTCAGGCGTCGGTATCCATGCTCCAGCGGCGGCTGAAGCTGGGCTATGGCCGCGCCGCCCGCCTGGTGGATCAGATGGAGGAGAAGGGGGTCGTGGGGCCCTTTGAGGGCTCCAAGCCCCGGCAGCTGCTCATCACCAAGGAGCAGTGGGCGGAGATGCAGTACCGCCAGGACATGGTGGCCGCTGTGCCGGACGAGCTGCCCTTTGAGGGGGACGCGTTCCCCCAGGATGCCCCGCCCTTTGATATGGACGAATAGCAAAACAGCGCCGCCGGAAAATCCGGCGGCGCTGTTTTGTCATTGTCGTGCTTCTTACCAGAACCACCCGCTGGAAGTTCTAGCATCCAGCACGTCCAGCATGGCGGACAGCATCACCGCCGCCTCGGCGTGGGTAAGGGGTTTGGACAGGTCGCTGCTGCTGCTCAGCACCGACACCGCCTCCATATTCACCGCCGACTGGTAGGCCCAGGCGGGGGCGGTCTCCACAGAGAAGGCGGAGGCCGTGCCCGCCACGTCGCCCATGGCCAGCAGGCGGTCGATGATGACGGCGGCCTCGCCGCAGGTGATGGCGTTGGCGGGGGCGAACACCGTCTGGCCCTCGCTGTTATGGCTGCCCCGGACGGTGCCCCCCATCAGGGCGGCGGACACATAGCCCTTGGCCCAAGCGGAGATGTCGCTGTCGTCATAGAAGCCGGTGAGGGTCACGTTTTCCAGCGGGGCGTTCCCTGCGGCGGTCATGGCCATGGCCAGGAACTCCTCGCGGGTGAAGGTGGCCTCCGGGTCGAAGCAGTACAGCGTGCCCACCTTCCGTCCGGTATACACCCCGGCCTCGGCCAGGCGGAGGGCGGCGTAATGGGAGGGGTCGTCCGCCATGTCGGAGTAGCTGACGCTGGTGGACTGCTTCTGGATAGTGATCTTCACCTTGGCGGGCTTGGAGGTGCTGCCGTTGGCGTCGATGGCCACATAGGTGAAGCTGTCCTTGCCCTTTTTGCCCTCATAGGGGGTGTAGGTGAAGGCGGCGGGATCGTTCTCATCCATGGTCACCTGGCCCCGAGCGGGGCTGTCCACCACCTGGAAGGTGACCAGGTCGCCCTCCGGGTCCACGGCGGCAAAGCGGCTGAAGATGGACACGTCCTTGTAGGTGGTGAGGGTGAGATCCTCCGCGATGGGGGCGGCGTTCTCCACATCGGCGGTGGAGGTAGTCAGCGCCAGGGCCGGCATAAACAGCGCCCCTGCCAGGCAGAGAGAGAGTATTTGAATTCGAGTTTTCAAAGGGAAAGCCTCCTTTGTATGAATGTGGGACTAGCATACGCCAGAACAGCAAAAATTATGCGGGCGTTCCAATCAACGGAACGCCCGCATTTCATTTTTGCAGAAATTTACAGTTGACTTCGATCCTTCAGCCAGCTGGGCAGGGGCCGCATCTTGATGCCGGACACCAGCCCCATAGCGATAAACAGCGTTAGGGTGGACGAGCCACCGTAGCTGAAAAAGGGCAGCGTCACGCCGATGACAGGGCCCACATACAGGCACATGGCCACGTTGATGACGGTCTGGGCCATGAGCATGGCGGCGATGCCCATGGCGATATAGGCGGACATATGGCTTTTGGCCCGACGAGACACCCAGATGCACCGCAAAATGATGGCCAGCAGCACCAGCAGCACCACACAGCAGCCGATCATGCCGAACTCCTCCCCGCATACGGCGAAGATGTTGTCGGTATGCCGGGCAGGCAGGCTTTCCCGAGCGGACGAGTGGGTCTGCTTGCCGTTCATGAAGCCCATGCCGGTGAGCTGGCCCGAACCAATGGCCAGAAGGGAGCGGCTCTGCTGCCAGCCCGAGCCCCGGGGGTCAAGATTGTTCCCCTTGAGGTGCTCCACCACCACCCGGAAGCGCATGATGCGGTAGTCCGTCCAATATTTGGTGCGGGGCAGGATGAAGTGCCACAAAAAGACCACGCCACCGATCAAAGGTGTGCCGATGCCGATAAACCACCATTTGCTCACCCCGGCCACCCATGCCATAGCTAAGAAAATAAACAGGTAGACCAGCACCATGCCCCAGTCGCTGGACAGCACTGCCAGCATTCCAGCAAATACACAGGTCAGTATCCCGTATTTTACAATGGCGGAGAACCGTCCCAGACCCTTCGGACGCTCCTTGTTGATGAGCCAGGCCAGCACCACAATATAGGACAGCTTAGCGATCTCTCCGGGCTGGAAGCCGAAATAATTGCCGATGACGGGAAGGTAGACCCAGCTCTTGTTGCCGCTGTCTCCGCCCTCGCCCCAGGGGACAATGGTCAGGATGACCCCCAGGCCCAGCAGGAGGAAGACCCACCACCATTTTTCCATCAAAAACTCGATGTCGATGAAGGTGACCCACACATACGCGATGACGCCCAGGCAGAGAAATATGGCCTGCTTTACCGCGCAGCTGTGGAGGAGCTTATAGTACTGGGTGGCGCTGTAGATGAGTACAAGGCCCATGAGGCTGGCCAGGATGCACAGCAGGAGCAAGACCACGTCTCCCTTTTTAAAAAATTCCTTGAGTGTGCGCGTAGGCTGCAAGACACGGCCCTCCCTTCCGGCGAAAACTGCAAATTAGTATAGCACATTGCGGCGGAATATGCTATACTGTTTGGCAAGAGTTTTTGAAATCTTAACATCACGGTGAAAAACCCCGCCGGTCGGGCGGGGCCAAAGTAAGGAAGTGACCGCAATGGAATTTCTCACCCACAGCCGGGAGGAGACGGAAGCCCTGGGGGCGCGGCTGGCAGGCGCACTGACGGGAGGCCGGGTGATGGCCTTCACCGGCGACCTGGGGGCGGGCAAGACAGCCTTTGTGTCCGGCATGGCCCGGGCTTTGGGGGTGGAGGAGCGGGTGACCAGCCCCACCTTCACCATCGTCAACGAGTACGAGGGGGGCCGCCTGCCCCTGTTCCACTTTGATATGTACCGCCTGGGCAGCGCCGACGAGCTGTTCCACATCGGCTGGGAGGACTACCTGGCCCGGGGCGGCGTGTGCGCTGTGGAGTGGAGCGAAAACGTGGAAGAGGCCATTGAGAGCGACGCCGTCCGGGTGTCCATCGTCCGGGGGGACGGGGATGACGACCGGATCATCACCATCGAGGGGGTGGAGTTGTGAAAATCATCGCGCTGGAGAGTTCCGCTGTTACAGCCTCCGCGGCGGTCGCCGAGGACGACAGGCTGCTGGCCCAGTCCTTTCAGAACAGCGGGCTGACCCACTCCGCCACCCTCATGCCCATGGTGTCCGACCTGCTGAAAAACACCGGGCTCACCCTGGATGAGATGGATGTGGTGGCGGTGGCGGCGGGGCCGGGGTCGTTTACCGGTGTGCGCATCGGCGTGGCCGCCGCCAAGGGCCTTGCCTGGCCGGGGGACAAGCCCTGCGCCCCCTGTTCCACCCTGGAGTCCATGGCGTGGCAGTGCGTTCATATGGGGGGCGAGATCTGCGCCGCCATGGACGCCCGGCGCAACCAGGTGTACTGTGCCCGGTTCCGGGCGGAGAATGGGGAGCTGAAGCGCCTTACTGACGACCGGGCCATGGGGCTGGACGAGCTGGTGTCGGAAATCCGGGTCTCTGGAAAGCTTCAGACCCTGGTGGGGGACGGCGCGCACCTGGTGCAAAAGGCGCTGGAGGAGGCGGGTTTGCCCTGCGCCCCCATGCCGCCCCACCTGATCTACCAGACCGCCTGGGGGGTGGCGCGGGCCGCTCTGCGCATGGCGCAAGAGGGCAGGCTGGTGTCCGCCGCCGCCATGGCCCCCAGCTATCACAGATTGAGTCAGGCGGAGCGGGAGCGCTTGGAGCGGCTGGGCAAGACAGAGTAAAAAATCCTCCCCCGGTATTGCCGGGGGAGGATTTTTTCATACCTTCGGCTCGTAATTTAATCCCGCCGGATAGAAGAAATTCATTTTCTTGTCCGACAGCCGGATGTTCAGCTCGTGGGAGCGCAGTATTTCGCCGTCCACCGCAGCCACCAGCTCCTGGGGGCTGCGGACGGTGACCCCGTCCCCTTGGTCGTACTGGATCAGTTCGGGGTACTTAGCATACCGGCCCTTGCCGTATTCCCCAATCAGGCGGAAGAAGGTGAGCCGGCTCACCTTGCGCACCACCAGGGTCTCCAGCAGGCCGTCGTCGGGCATATTGTCTCCCACGGGCATGAAGCCGCCGCCGTAGTACCGCCCGCTGCACACGCAGATGATGGTGCCCTCCCCCTCGTAGTGGAAGCTCCCCATGTCCACCGTCATGGGCTGGGAGATACTCTTGAACAGCGCGTTGGCCACGGCGGAGATGGCGTATGCCCCAATGCCGCTGACCAGGGGAAGGCCGTTGTACTTGTCCTTGTCCGCGGCGATGCGGGCGTCCAGGCCGGCGCACACGGTGTTGAGGCCCAGAAGGCCGTTGCAGTCGATCAGATCCATGGCGGCCTGGGGCCCCTCCGACAGGGCCTTCAGATCGGTGAATCGGGCCTTGTTTTCCTTGCCGAAGAGCTTCAAAAAGTCGTTGCCGGTGCCAATGGGCACGTTGGTGACGGCGGCGTTGTCGTACCCCGCCGCGCCGTTCACCACCTCGTTCAGGGTGCCGTCCCCGCCGCAGGCGTAGATGCGCACCTCGTCGCCGCTCTCCGCCGCCTCCCGGGCGATGCGGCGGGCGTCGCCAGCCTTTTTTGTGAGGACGATCTCATAGGGTGCGTCCAGCTTTCGGATGTTTTCCTCCAGCAGCTTGGTGCTTTTCTTTTTTCCCGCCTTGGGATTGATAATGAAGATGTGCCGCATGGCCCATCCCTCCTTCTTCTCTCTGTATCCCATCGGGGGTCATATACCGTTGTCACGCTGCGAAGCGGCCAGGGCGCTCGGTCGCTTTCGCTGCGATTCGGGCTGGTCTGCGGGCGGCTGTGCCGCCCTGCGCTCGCCCTCACTCCGCCGTGGGCCGCGCATTGCGCGGCTTAGGCCTGGGGCCGCTTTGCGGCCTAACGGCTCCAAGCTCCCTCGCTGTCCGCTTCTCCGCGCTTCTTGTATACATGAACAAATCGCATTTAATCATGCCGTTATAGAGCTTCCGCTTTTTGTCCGCGCTCCTGCCAAAGGTCCGTTCAAATTCAGTGTGGGAGGACAGCACGTCCACCTCCCAGCCCTTTGGCAGCTTCAGTGCCGCTTTGCCGAAGGCCCGGTACAGCTCCTCCGCCTCCTGCTTCTCCAGCAGACGCTCCCCATAGGGCGGGTTGGTCACCACTCTCCCCTTTGGCTCATCCCGGTGGAATTTGGCCGCGTCCGCAGCTTCGAACCGCACCGTGTCCTCAACCCCGGCAAGCTCGGCGTTGTGCCGGGACAGCTCCACGGCGGCGGGGTCGATGTCTCCGCCCCAGATGTCGTAGGAGCCGTGGAACTCGTGATCCATGGCCTCGTCGGCCGCGTCCATCCACAGCTTGGAGGGCAGCCACCGCCATTTCTGGGCGGCGAAGGAGCGGTTCAGCCCTGGCGCCCGGTTTTTGGCGATGAGCGCCGCCTCGATAGGGATGGTACCTGAGCCGCAGAAGGGGTCGCAGAAGGGGTCCTTTCCCTTGTATCTGGACAGGGACACCAGCGCCGCCGCCAGGGTTTCCCGCAGGGGCGCGCCCATGTTCTGGGCCCGGTAGCCCCGCTTGTACAGGCTGTCCCCGGAGGTGTCCAACATTAACGTGACTTGATCCTTCAAAATAGAGAACTGCACCTGGTACAAGGTCCCGGTTTCCGGCAGCTCCGACAAACCGTACACCGACCCCAACCTTTTGCACAGCGCCTTTTTCAGGATGGACTGGCAGGCGGGCACCGAGTGGAGCTGGGAACTGATGGTGTAGCCCTTCACCGGGAAGCGGCCCTCCCGGGGGATGTAGTCCTCCCAGGGCAGGGCGGCGCAGCCTTCAAACAGCTCCTCGAAGGAGCGGGCCTGAAAAGAGCCGAGGCACAGCAGCAGACGAGCTCCGGTGCGCAGATTTAAATTGATTCGGGGGATGTCCGCGGGGACGCCCTGGCACAGCACCCGGCCGTTTTCCGCCTTCACCTGAGACAGCCCCAGCTTTTTCAGCTCGTAGGCCACCGTGGATTCAACCCCCATCAGGGCGGGTATGACAAACTGTAAGGTTTCTCCCATAAAAAGCTCCGTTCAAAAAATTTTGCACAACCCCTTGACTTTATACCCGGTGAAAGGTGTAGGATTCTGTCATGGGCAGGGGAAATATTTTACAAAGCCTAGTATAAAGTAAAATGGAAGCGCTGGCAACAATAATATGAAAATATATGTGAAAAACTTCTTCCCCCCAGTCCCTATTTGTGGTACACTGGAAGAGCACTGAGAAAGGAGTTGTGGAGCATGCCGTTCAATTTAGACGCGGAATCCATTCAGAAGATCGTCTGGCTGGCGCTGCTGCTGCTCTTCGCGGTCAGCGAGGCCGTCACCGTGGGGCTGACCTCCATCTGGTTTGCGGCCGGGGCTCTGGTTGCGCTTATCGCCGCGCTGCTGGGCGGGCCGCTGTGGATCCAGATCACCCTGTTTTTGGCGGTGAGCCTGCTGTGCCTGGCCGCTGTGCGGCCCCTGGCCAAGCGGCATCTGAATGACCGGGTGGAGCCCACCAACGCCGACCGGGTGATTGGAGAGGAGGCCCAGGTCACCGAGGACATCGACAACATCCACGGCAAGGGGGCCGTCATCATCCGGGGCATGACCTGGTCTGCCCGGAGCGAGAATGACAGCATCATCGCCGCCGGAGCCCGGGTGCGGGTGCTGCGCATCGAAGGGGTCAAGGTGTTCGTGGAGCCCATTGCCGCCTCCGTCGCCGCAGGCGAGCCCAAGAGTTGGTAACCAAAGGCATTATTTTATATATTTAGGAGGTAATCAAATGAAAACACTCGCACTGGCCGGAGCTATCTACATTGGGGATATTGTGGGCCCCATCATCGTCCTGCTCGTCATCATCATCCTGCTGGGCATCCTGGCGTCCAACGTGAAGGTGGTTCAGCAGTCCAAGGCCGTGGTCATTGAGCGGCTGGGCGCGTTCCGCGCCGTGTGGGGCGTGGGTCTCCACATCAAGGTGCCCTTCATCGAGCGCGTGGCCAAGACCGTGTCCCTGAAGGAGCAGGTGGTGGACTTCGACCCCCAGCCCGTCATCACCAAGGACAACGTCACCATGCAGATCGACACCGTGCTGTACTTCCAGATCACCGACCCCAAGCTGTATACCTACGGCGTGGAGCACCCCATGGCCGCCATCGAGAACCTGACCGCCACCACCCTGCGTAACATCATCGGCGATCTGGAGCTGGACCAGTCCCTGACCAGCCGTGACCACATCAACACCCAGATGCGGGCCATTCTGGACGAGGCCACCGACCCCTGGGGCATCAAGGTCAACCGCGTGGAGCTGAAGAACATCATGCCGCCCCGTGACATTCAGGAGTCCATGGAGAAGCAGATGCGCGCCGAGCGTGAGCGCCGCGAAGCCATCCTCCAGGCCGAGGGCCAGAAGCAGTCCCAGATCCTGGTTGCCGAAGGCGAGAAGCAGTCCGCCATCCTGCGGGCCGACGCCGCCAAGCAGGCCAAGATCATGGAGGCCGAAGCCGAAAAGACCGCCAAGATCCTGGCCGCCGAGGCCGAGTCCGAGGCCATCTTGAAGGTGCAGCAGGCCACCGCCGACGCCATCCGGCTCATCAACGAGGCCGCTCCCGGCGAAGGCGTGCTGAAGATCAAGGCGCTGGAGGCCTTCCAGAAGGCCGCCGACGGCCGGGCCACCAAAATCATCATCCCCAGCGAGCTGCAGGGGTTGGCCGGCCTGTGCGCCAGCGCTAAAAGCGTGTTTGACACTGTGGAGCCCAACCCGACCAAGAAGTGAACTGAATTTAAGAAAAGGAGCGGCCCCGATGGGGCCGCTCCTTTTTGTGCTGCTCGCGGTTTTTATTTGTTCACCTTCAACACGTCGTCCCCTACCTGGACGGGGCCGGTCTTGACCGGTTCCACCCCGGCGAAGTCGTCGGAGTTGGTGACGGCGATGATGATGGTGGTGGGGTGGCCCGCCGCCTTGACGGTCTCCAGATCCATGGTGAGCAGGGGGTCGCCCTTCTTTACCTGCTGACCCTCCTTGACCAGCATGGTGAAGCCCTGGCCCTTCATGTCCACGGTGTCCACGCCGCAGTGGACCAGCAGTTCCATGCCCTCGCACTCCATGCCCACGGCGTGGAGGCTGTCGGGCACCTGGCTGACGACGCCGTCCACCGGGGAGTAGACCTTGCCGTCCTCCGGCTCGATGCCGCAGCAGAAGCCCACGAAGCCCTGGCTGAAGGCGGCGTCAGGGATGTCCGCCATGGGGATGGCGTTTCCCTTGGCCACCGCGCCTACCAGCAGCTCAGCGGCGGCCTTGGGCGCGGGGGCGGACTCCTCGCCTAACAGACCCTTTTTCAGCTTGTCAAAAAATCCCATGATAATCCTTCCTTTCCAAAAAAGTACCGTGGGCGGGCTTACAAGCCCGCCCACGGCAGAGTTAACTCACAAGAGGAACCAGCTCCTGTACTGTCGACCACAGAGGTCTTACAGCATCTTCTTCAGCTCGTCGTACACGAACTGGACCTTCGGGCCAATGATGACCTGGCAGGCGTTCTTGCTGGGACGGATGACACCAGCCGCGCCGGCGGCCTTGACGGCCTTCTCGTTGATGGCGGTGTAATCCTTGATCTCAAAGCGCAGACGGGTGGTGCAGTAGTCCACGCTGGACACATTGCCCTTGCCGCCCACGGCAGCCAGCACGCCGCTGGCGATGGCGGTGAAGTCGTTGTTGGCCAGGGTGATCTTGGTCTCCTCGGCCTCAGCATCCTCGTCCTCGTTGCCCGGGGTCTTCAGGTTGAACTTCTTGATGGCGAAGTAGAACACCAGATAGAAGACCACGAACGCCGCGATGCCCAGAGGAAGGATCAGCCAGGTTTTGGCGTGGGCGGGCAGGGTGGCGGAGAACAGCAGGTCGGTGGCGCCGGCGGAGAAGCAGAAGCCGGCACGGAAGCCCAGGGCCACGGTAATCATGGCGAAGATGGCGTACAGCAGGGCGTAGGCCACGTACAGCGGGAAGGCCAGGAACATGAACGCGAACTCGAAGGGCTCGGTGACGCCGCAGACGAACGCGCAGATGGCGGCGGAGCTGACGATGCCGATGGCGACCTTCTTATTCTTGGCGGCGCGGACCATGGCGACGGCGGCGCCCGCCACGCCGAACATCATGCAGGGGAAGAAGCCGGACATATACTGGCCGACGGACCAAGAAATCTCGGTGCCCATCAGTTCCTTGGTGATGGTGCCGCTCTGGCCGCTCCAGTAGGCGGACAGATCGCCCAGACCGATGGTGTCAAACCAGAACACGTTGTTCACCGCGTGGTGCAGACCGGTGGGGATGAGCAGACGGTTCAGGAAGGTGTAGAGGCCGACGCCCACGACGTCCAGCTTGGCGATGAAGGAGCCGATGGTGACCAGAACGCTGAAGATCACAGGCCACGCGAACAGGAGCACCGCGGAGACGACGATGGACACCACGCCGGTGACGATGGCCACGCAGCGCTTGCCGGAGAAGAAGGACAGCCAGTTGGGCAGCTGGGTGCTCTTGAACTTGTTGTAGCACCAGGAGCCGATAACACCGGCCAGAATGCCGATGAAGGGGTTGGCGATCCGGGAGTAAGCCACCTCCCAAGTCTTGTTCTCGACAAGCCCGGGGGCGTAGCTGCCGGCGGCGCTTACCAGGCTGGTCATCATAAGCCAGGAGACCAGGGCGGCTACGCCGCCGGTGCCGTCGCTGTCCTGGGAAAGGCCGACGCCCACGCCGATGGCAAACAGGATAGCCATGTTGTCGATGATGGCGTTGCCGGCCGTGATCAGGAAGAAGCCCACGGAGTAGGCCGGGCCGGAAGTGGCATAGCCCAGATTCGTGGCCCATTCGTTGCCCATCATGAAGGCGGGGCACAGCAGATAGCCGATGCCCATCAGGATACCACAGATGGGAAGTACGGCGACCGGCAGCATCAGGGCCTTGCCGAGCTTTTGCAAATGCTTATACATAACTCAATTCCTCCCTCTTGAAGATTGGGGTTAATAGAGGGTTCGATCCCCGCTGGTTCCGAGGATCGAACCCTTGTTAACAGTATGTTAACACAGTTTCTGGAAATTGAAAAGAGTTTTGGCAGAAATATTTAAAAATCTCAAGTACTGCCAAAATTCTTTTAAAAATTCTGTACACATTAACCAAAAATGGCGGCGCAGTTTTATCAAAAATGGGGAGAGATAGCCGACAGATGCACTGGGCCGTCCGCTCCAATGTGCCGGAGCCGAGGATGCGTTTCAGCACGATGAATGCTGCCTTTTTATGGCCCGTCATTTCATTCTGCCCCCACTTGGGCGGCCTTATTCTTTTATCATATGCACGTTGACATGGGGATAGGTCATCTCCACGCCCGCCTTGTCAAAGGCGGACTTCATGCCGTCCATCAGGTCAAAGTACACCGTCCAGTAGTCGGCGTTGGCAGTCCACACCCGCATGACATACCCGATGGCGTTGTCGCCGTAGCTGTCCACGTGGACGGCGGGCTCCGGTTCGGCCAGCGCCAGGGGGTGATCCGCCGCCATCCCCTTCAGCAGGGCAATGACCTGATCGGGGGGCGCGTCGTAGCTGGCGGACACCTTCAGTTCCACCCGGCGGGTGGGCTGGGCGGAGAAGTTGGTGATGTTGGCGGACACGATGGTGCTGTTGGGCAGCTGCACCAGCTTGTTGTCCGGGGTGGTGAGCTTGGTGTAGAACATCCCGATTTCCGTCACCGTGCCGGAGCAGCCCCCGGCGTCCACGAAATCCCCCAGCTTGAAGGGATGGGAGGCCAGCAGCTGCATCCCGCCCGCCATGTTGGAGAGGAAGTTTTGCAGCGCCAGGGAGAAGGCAAGACCCACCACGGACAGCACCGCCACCAGAGAGGTGACTTCAATGTCCAGGCAGCCCAGCACGATGATGACCGTGATGAACCAAAGCACGCCTTTCAGCAGGTTGCGCAGCAGGATCTGGAGGGGTGTGTCCAGCTTGGAGCGGCTCAAAGCCCGGGCCGTCACTTTGGTGAGGATTTTGGTGACCACCAGGCAGACCACCGCCGCGATGACCGCGCCAAATATCTTGTTGGCGGTGAGCTTGCTGATATTCTCCCACAGCCCTTCCGCGGCCTCCCCTGGAAGCACGCCGGTGAGTGTGATAGGGGGCATATGCCCACCTCCGTTTCAATTTCTTATTTTACCGCAATCCGGCATAGAGCGCAAGGGCCGTCCCCTGCCGCCGGCCAGAACACCGATCAGCGCGTCCCCTTCCACGCCGGTGATTTTCACGTCCGCCAGCGCGTTGTGAAGGGATCCTCCTTGCGCCCGCACCAGGGCATAATTGGGGGTATGACCCTGCCACAGGCCGTCCTTTTCCTCCTCGAACAGCACCGGGAGGACGCGGCCCACCTGGCTGCTCAGCCACCGGGCCTCCAGCTCGCCTGCCAGAGCGATAGCCCGGCGGGCCCGGGCCTCCTTCTCCTCCTTGGGCACCTGATCCGACATGGTGTCGGCGGGGGTGCCGGGGCGGCGGGAATAGGGGAACACGTGCATGGCGGTGAAAGCGCACCGCCGGATAAATTCCAACGTCTGGGCGAACTCCCCCTCTGTCTCACCGGGGAAGCCGGTGATGAGGTCGGTGGTAATCCCGGGATCGGGGAAGTATTCCCTCAGTAATCGAACGCTCTCATAATACCGAGCGGTATCATATTTCCGGTTCATCCGGGCCAGGGTGGCGTCGCACCCGGACTGGAGGGACAGATGGAAGTGGGGGCATAGGTTGGGCAGGGCGGCGGCACGGCGGCAGAATTCCTCTGTCACCGTCCTGGGCTCTAAAGAGCCCAGGCGCACCCGCAGCCCGGGGGCGGCCCCGCACACCGCCTCGATCAGGTCGATGAGGGCCTGTCCGGTTTTCAAATCATGTCCCCAGGAGGATATCTCGATGCCGGTGAGCACCACCTCCCGGTAGCCCTCCGCGGCCAGCTTCCGGGCCTGCTCCACCCCCTCGTCCAGCGGCAGGGAGCGCACCGGCCCCCGGGCGTAGGGGATGATGCAGTAGGAGCAGAAGTTGACGCAGCCGTCCTCCACCTTCAGCATGGCCCGGGTGCGGCCCGCCGCCCCCCCGGCGGGGAGGCGCTCAAAGTCCCGGCGGGCCAGGGCGCTGTCAACGGTAATCACTTGCTCCCCTCTGGTTTGAAGCAGCTCCTCCAGCTTGTCCAGAAAGTCCATCCGCCCCGCCGAGCCGGACACCAGATCCACCCCCAGGGCCGCCACCGCGTCCGGGTCGGTCTGGGCGTAGCAGCCGCACACCGCCACCACCGCCCCCGGGGCGCTTTTCCGGGCCCGGCGGATGATGTTGCGGCACTTCTTGTCGCTGACGGCGGTGACGGTGCAGGTGTTGACGATGTAGGCGTCCGCCGGGCCGTCGAAGTCCGCCAGGGCGTGGCCCCGGCGGAGCAGCTCCCGCTCCATGGCCTGGGTCTCGTACTGGTTCACCTTGCAGCCCAGGGTGTAGATGGCGATGTCCACGGCGGGCCCCTCCTTAATGAGTAAGTTCCCGACATTATATCACTTCACGAGTGGAAAGGCAACCGCCATCCGGGCCCGCGCTTGCCGCCTTTGGCCTCGGATGCCCCAAAATGGAATCGGGATTCAATTTTTTACAATCTACTTTTCAGAGCATTTTCAACGGCTTTCTTCAGGACGGTGCTGGAGTTTGTCGCGCCAGATATTGCGTCAACATCAATTCTTTGTTCGTCAACGATTTCGTCAATGATGGCTTCCGCGGCTTTTCCGCGCTCGTGCCTGTGTTCCAAAATACGAATGTCTGTGATTTTTCCAGTTTGCACGGTGACTTCCACTTTAGCATATATAAAATTCACATCATATTCCCCGATATAAATTCCGTCGGGAATATCAGAAATATTTATTTCGTCAAAAGTGGTTTCTTTTACAGCCTTTTTATAATCCGCAACATTTTTTAGGTAAACCGCTCCCGCAATCAAACCAAGAGTAAAAATGACGATGACAATAAGTAAAATGGTTCTTTTTTGTGATACCTTCATTTCAGACGCCTCTCAATCTTTGTGACGATCCGCTTTGGCAGCTCCTTCTTATTTGCCGTGCCCGCGCATACAACTGCTCCCATTGACTTCATACCTGCTGTCTTGAAAAATTCGTTCATATTGCGGATGGCGCCTCTGCTTTGCCCAAATATCCACGAAAAGGGAGCAGGAGTATTGCAAGAAGTCAAAAGCAAATATTTCTTGCCTTGCAGATGTGGTTTGGGAAAGGTACTTGTTTCTTCCATAGCCGTTCCTAATAATCGGTCGAATAGGTTTTTAACCGGGGCAGGAACATTCGCCCAGTAGACAGGGGCAGCAAGAATAACGATTTGAC
Source organism: Clostridiales bacterium (assembly GCA_014799505.1). Classification (GTDB taxonomy): domain Bacteria; phylum Bacillota; class Clostridia; order Oscillospirales; family Oscillospiraceae; genus Enterenecus. Next base: position 3,944 of record JAAVHV010000001.1, on the reverse strand, counting down.
ACTTATGGATAAAATCCGCAATTTCCTGTATATCATCGTTTAGAATACAGGTCTGCGTTTTCATACAAGCCCGGCAGCCCTTACAGTAGGAAAGATTTTTTGCGTATAAATTGATTTTGGTCACTGCATAGCCTTTTCTTTCAGCTTCACAAATTGCGCAATCTAACATAGTTGCGGTCATTCCGTTTACATGGGGGCTTCCTAAAATAGCAAGTATATGCTTCTCACTCATAACCATTCCCTCCGTGCGCGATAGAACGATATAACATCTGAAAGCCTTGGTCTAAAAATTGGATTTTTGATAATCCCGTTGTCTTTTTGATATATTCCTCTTTACTTGCAGCAAGCAGAATGATCCCAGACAGCATACCCCAAAAGTGATAGATAGTTGGCATAATTTCCAAGTCATTGCGCAGTTCGCCTTTCTCTATGCCGGATCGGATGAACTCTTTCAGCTTCTCGTTGATTTCCTCGCCTATTTGATAAGTTTCTTTTTCTTCCGGCAGATAGGCGTGGCTCTCAAAATCAATATTGATTTTATCCAATACCATTTTGAAGTAAAAAGGGAACTCCTCTTGATACTGAATTAACCCACGGCAAATAGAGTCATACCGATCTTTTGTTGTTTCAGACTGTACCAACGCAGAAGCGATGTAGTCGTAAAGCTTTTTCATGCTGTTCAGCACCAAAATACCGACGATTTCTTCTTTGTTTTCAAAGTACACATATAAGGTTGCCTTGCTGTATCCGGCTGCTTTCGCAATATCGTCCATAGACGCTGCAGCTATGCCTTTTTCCATAAACAATGTGGATGCGGCTGCGGCAATTTTTTCTCTGTGCACACTTCTAGGCTCTTTTTTCCTCCGTCCCATTTCGGCCTCCATGATTTAATTAAACTTAGAGTTTAATTATAGCGCCTATAAAAGGGTTTGTCAATTCAGTTCTCGTGATTTTTGCTGTACATTTTCCTCCCGCCATGATAAAATACCGGGGCAGATATAGAAAGGCGGCCCCGCGTATGAACTACAGTTTCTTTGCCTACATCTTCCGAATGCGCTACATCGCCCGGTGGGCGCTGATGCGCAACACCCGCACCGAGAACGTGGAGGAACACTCCTACGAGGTGGCGGTGCTGGCCCATGCCCTGGCGTCCATTGGCCGGGACGTGTTCCACAAGGAGCTGGACCCGGACCGGGCAGCAGTGGCAGCGCTGTTCCACGACGCGCCGGAGATCATCACTGGCGACATGCCCACCCCCATCAAATACTACAACCCGGACATCAAAACTGCATACCGGCAGGTGGAAGCAGTGGCTCAGGACAAACTGCTGTCCATGCTTCCTTCCGAGCTGGTCCCTGCTTACGCGCCGCTGGTGCGGGAAAGCGACCCCCAGGTGCGGCGGTACGTGAAGGCAGCGGACAAGTTGTCAGCCTATATCAAGTGCGTGGAGGAGCTGAAGGCGGGCAATGCCGAGTTCAAAAAGGCTTCGGAGCAAACCCTGGCGGCTCTTAAAGGCATGGAAATGGAGGAGCTGGATTACTTCATGGAGCGGTTCCTCCCCGCGTTCAGTCTGACGCTGGACGAATTGCAATAATAAGGAGGAGTATGCGTGAGCGAACGCTTCAAAAACGCATCCGCAGTGTTTCCCGTTTTGCTGCGGACAGCGGACGAAACTGAGCAGGTGCTGCTCCACCTTCGGGCCGGCACCGGCTACATGGACGGCTGGTGGGACTTTGCTGGCAGCGGCCACGTAGAAGCGGGGGAAACCGCCTCACAAGCGGTGTGCCGGGAGTGCGCGGAGGAGATTGGCGTCGCCGTGCGCCCTGAAAACACCCGCTTTCTCCATGTGACCCACAGACTGGGCAGGCTGACCTATTACGACTTCTATTTTCAGGTCTGCGTCTGGGCGGGAGAGCCGCAGATCAATGAGCCGGACAAATGCGCAGATCTGAAGTGGTTCGCGCTGGACCAGCTGCCTCAAAACATGATCCCCCAACGCCGCTTTGCGCTGGAGCGCTGGCGTTCAGGGGTCCCGTACAGTGAAATCATTGAATCAAAGGAGGAACCCCTATGAAAGCTATCGTCACCGTCATCGGCAAGGACCAGGTGGGCATCATCGCCGCCGTGTGCGCCCTGCTCAGCGAGAAGAACGTCAACGTGCTGGACATCAGCCAGACCGTCCTCCAGGAGTATTTCACCATGATCATGCTGGTGGACGCCGCCAACGCCACCGTACCCTTCGCCCGCCTGCGGGAGGATCTGGCAGAGGCCGGCAAGGAGCGGAACCTGGACATCCGCATCCAGCGCGAGGACATCTTCAACGCGATGCACAGGATCTGAGGGCTGAGCCATGATCAACACCAACGACATTTTACAGACCATCCAGATGATCGACCACCAGCATCTGGACGTGCGCACCATCACCATGGGGGTCAATCTGCTGGACTGCTGCGACCCGGACCCCGCCGCCGCCTGCCGGAAGATCTACGACAAGATCACCACCTCCGCCGAGAAGCTGGTGAAAACCGGCGAGGACATCGAGACGGAATTCGGCATCCCCATCGTCAACAAGCGCATTTCTGTCACCCCCATGGCGCTGGTGGCCGGGGCGTCCCGCACCGCCGATTATGTGCCCTTTGCCGCCGCCATGGACCGGGCGGCGAAAGCGGTGGGAGTCAACTTCATCGGCGGCTTCTCCGCTCTGGTGCAGAAGGGCATGACTGAGGGGGACAAGAAGCTCATCGCCGCCATCCCCGAGGCGCTGGCCGTTACGGATGTGGTGTGTTCCTCCGTCAACGTGGGCTCCACCAAGGCGGGCATCAATATGGACGCGGTGGCCCTGATGGGCCAGACCATCAAGGCGCTGGCGGAGCGCACCGCCGACCAGGGCGGCTTCGGCTGCGCCAAGCTGGTGGTGTTCTGCAACGCGGTGGAGGACAATCCCTTTATGGCGGGGGCCTTTCACGGCGTGGGCGAGGCCGAGCGGGTCATCAACGTGGGCGTGTCCGGCCCCGGCGTGGTGCATCATGCCCTGCAAAGCGTCAAGGGCCAGCCCTTTGACGTGGTGGCGGAGACCATCAAAAAGACCGCCTTCCAAGTGACCCGCATGGGCCAGTTAGTTGCGAGAGAGGCCAGCGCCCGGCTGGGCGTGCCCTTCGGTATTGTGGATCTGTCCCTGGCCCCCACCCCCGCCGTTGGGGACTCGGTGGCTCGGATCCTGGAGGAGATGGGCCTGGAGGTGTGCGGCACCCACGGCACCACCGCCGCCCTGGCGCTCCTCAACGACGCGGTGAAGAAGGGCGGCGTCATGGCGTCCTCCTCGGTGGGCGGGCTGTCCGGGGCGTTCATCCCGGTGAGCGAGGACGAGGGCATGATCGCCGCCGCCCAGGCGGGGGCCCTCACCCTGGACAAGCTGGAGGCCATGACCTGCGTGTGCTCGGTGGGTCTGGACATGATCGCCGTCCCCGGCGACACCTCCGCCGCCACCCTGTCCGCTATCATCGCCGACGAAGCGGCGATCGGCATGGTGAACCAAAAGACCACCGCCGTGCGCGTCATCCCCGCCCCCGGCAAGCGGGTGGGGGACGTGGTGGAGTTTGGCGGGCTGCTGGGCTCCGCGCCGGTGATGCCCTGCCACACCGGCAGCGCCGAGGACTTCGTGGCAAGGGGCGGGCGGATCCCCGCGCCCATGCACAGCTTGAAAAATTGAAAGGAACGTGAGATCAATGCCGGAAATCATGCAAGGCCCCATCGCGGGAGGCGGATACCGCTTTGAGGAGGACAGTTTCTCCTGCAAGGACTGCTCCGACCCCATCCGATATGAGGACATCACCAAGGTGACCAACGTGCCGGGGAACTGCTGCTTCAACATCAGCTTCACCAACCAGAAGGGGAAAGCGCGCAAGGTGGAGGTCATCCTGGACAACACCAGCCAGGCAGAGGCG